>CAMYKW010000010.1 GCA_947259175.1 uncultured Gammaproteobacteria bacterium
ACGGATGAGGCCAAACAGGGCGCCCGGGTCTATCTTGTCCTGCTTATCAGCACCTCGATCGGTTTTCTGCTTCTCGCTATGCTGTGGACCTGGCAAGCGGCCGGTACGCTGGATTTCGTCAAAGGCGGTATTTTGCGGGACCGGGTCGACCCCGGACTACTTCCGTTGCTGTTGGCGCTGTATTTGTTCGGCATCGGCAAGGCCGCGCTGATGCCATTCCACCGCTGGCTGCCTTCGGCAATGGTCGCCCCCACCCCGGTCAGCGCGTTGTTGCACGCCGTCGCGGTTGTCAAAGCGGGAGTGTTCACCGTCGTCAAAGTAACGATTTATATCTTCGGTATCGACTTGTTGCGGGACACGAACGCATCGACGATCATGATGTGGATCGCAGCATTTACATTGCTTGCCGCGTCATTGGTTGCAATGAAGAAAGACAATCTGAAAGCCCGGCTGGCGTATTCGACCGTAAGTCAGCTCGCCTACATCACGCTGGGTGCGATGCTCGTCAATACGACCGCTGTAATCGGCGCGGCGATGCACATCGCCACGCACGCATTTGGGAAGATCACCCTGTTTTTCTGCGCAGGTGCGATATACGTGGCAACCCACAAGACACGGATCAGCGAGATGAACGGCCTCGGACGTGTGATGCCTTTCACCTACGGCGCGATGCTGGTCGGCACGCTGAGTATCATCGGACTGCCCCCTTTTGGCGGACTATGGAGTAAATGGTACCTCGCCGTCGGCACCTTAGAGGCGAGTCAATGGATCATGCTGGCCGTGCTGCTGGTCAGTTCGCTGTTGAACATCGCCTATCTGCTGCCGATTCCCATTTACGGATTTTTCGGCAAATCGCCCGGTCAGCCGACGGCAACAGGGATCAAGGAGGCCCCCCTGCCGATGGTGTTCGCGCTGGTGTTCACCGCCGTCGGTTGCGTGATCTTGTTTCTGTTTCCCGGCCTGTTGTATCGACTTCCGGCACTGCTGTATTAAACGGATGAGCATGAAACCGCAACTACCACGGCAGACCCACTCAGCCGTTGCCTCGGGCAACGACCGCGCGTGCGGCGGTTGCGCGCGGCCTAACCTCCCTGTCGAGCGTAATCCCAGTTTATACTCCGGCCATGGCAGCGCAAGAGACTAAACATTGGCTGGTCCGGCCGAGGACCATCCGCCTGCTGTGGATAGGGTTTTCCGTTGTGCTCGCGGCTTTGGTCCTTGCCGACACATTCGTCCACGGGCATCCGAGTTTCGGATTGGAAGGAACCTTCGGCTTCTATGCGTGGTACGGTCTCGCGACCTGCGTGGCAATGGTGATCGTCGCCAAGTTGCTCGGCATGTGGCTGAAGCGTCCCGATACTCATTATGACGACGACATCGATTAGCCTGATCACCCCGGGCGTGTGGCTCGTCCTCGGCGCCCTGTTGCTGCCGGCGGTACCACGGCGTTTTCGCGCCGTGATGCTCATCGGTCTACCAGTCATGACCCTGTGGTTGGTGTGGACGTTGCCCAACGGCGCTTCACCGGTCCTGCAGGTTCTTGACTACGAGCTCGTGCCGGTCAATAGCGACGCACTTGGACGGTTGTTCGGTATCATCTTCGCGCTCATGGCGGTCGGGGGCGGTATATTTGCCTTGCGCCAAAAAAGCACTTTAGAGCTGGTCGCGGCAACCATATACGCCGGGGGCGCAGTTTGTGTCGCGCTGGCCGGAGACCTCATCACGCTGTTTGTGTTCTGGGAAATCATGGCTATCGCCTCGACCACCGTGCTGATCTCCTCCAAGGAACAGCGGGCGGTTCGTGCCGGCATGCGCTACTTCATGGTGCACATCTTCGGTGGATCACTGCTGCTTGCGGGCATCGTCGTACACCTCGTGAATACCGGCTCGCTCGCCATCGAAGGGCTGGACGCCGGCACCCTAGGTGGCGGACTGATTCTCGCCGGCGTACTCCTCAATGCCGCCGCACCACCGCTGTCCGCCTGGCTCGCCGATGCCTACCCTGAGGCATCTTACAGTGGGATGGTCACCCTCTCCGCGTTCACCACTAAGGCGGCGGTGTACGTCCTGATCCGCGCCTTTCCCGGGACCGAAATTTTAATCTTCGTCGGGTTGTTCATGATCTTCTACGGGATCATCTATGCGCTGCTGGAGAACGATATGCGCCGCATTCTCGCCTACAGCATCGTTAACCAGGTCGGGTTTATGGTAACCGGTGCCGGAATCGGCACAGAAATGGCGTTGAACGGGGCGGCGGCACACGCATTTACCCATATTATCTACAAGGCGCTGCTGCTGATGTCGGCGGGATCGGTGCTCTACCAGACCGGCAAGCGCAAGTGCACTGACTTGGGCGGCCTGTTTCAGAGTATGCCGATCACCATGATTTGCGGGGTGATCGGTGCATTGTCGATCTCGTCATTCCCCTGGACTTCCGGCTTTGTGAGCAAATCGATGATCAGTCAGGCGGCGGCGGACGAGCATCTCATGATGACCTGGTTTCTATTGATGGCCGCTTCCGCAGGAGTTTTTCTTCACGCGGGGATCAAATTCCCCTGGTTCGTGTTCTTCCAAAAGGACTCCGGCCTGCGTCCACCGGACCCACCCTGGCACATGCGGGCAGCGATGATTTTATTTGCCTCACTGTGCATCACCCTCGGCGTCTGGCCGGAACCGCTTTACGCGCTGCTGCCCAACCCGGTCGAGTACGTGCCGTATACTGTGCCGCACGTTGTCAATATGCTGCAGTTGCTGCTTTTTTCGGGACTCGCCTTCTTCCTCATGCTGCCATTGATGAAACGCTCTCTCACCATCACCCTGGACGTTGACTGGTTTTACCGCAAACTGGGACCGTGGGCGGCGGATCGGGCGGTGGAATTCGTGACGGCGGCGTATCGTCGGGTTGAGGCGGAAGGGAGGCTGCGGCTCGAGGGAATATTGGCGTTGCTCAGCCGCTACGCAGGGCCTCACAGCGTGGCGGCCAGGACGCCCGAATCCTCATTTATGGTGCTGTTCGTCGTGGCCCTGCTCTGCCTGTTGCTGTTTCTTCCCATACTCGTGTGGTGATGGGTTGGTCGGCCCCGGCGCGAAGTCGCCGGCAAGCGTCGTGGCGCTCATTTAACCCGTCCAACCCCCTTTCTTTTCACGACGCATGTTTTCGTCTAAGGTGAAAACTGGTCTTCCGGACCATGGTGTCTCAGTGTTTTAACGTCACGATACCCATGATTACGACATTACTTTACCTGTTGCTGGTCACACAATCCGCCTTTTCGCAGGCACCGGGCCCCCTCAATACGATGCTGGAGGTGGACAATGCGGTTGTCGCCCGCGAAAACGATCGTCAGGTCACCCTCCAACACAACGCGGTGCGGCCACAGTTCACACACGGCCTATTGTGGAGAATATCCGGGGCCGGCGACAAACCCAGTTACCTGTTCGGCACTATGCACGTTGATGATCCCCGGGTCACTCAGCTCCCGGACGTCGTCGCGAATGCTTTTGAGCAAAGTGACAGCCTCACCCTGGAAGCCAAACTGGACTTGGCGAGCCTTGCCGCCGTGGCGACAAAGATGATCCTCGACGACGGACGGTCCCTTTCCGACATTCTGGGCGCCGATCTGTTCGCCGCCACCCGAGCGTTACTGCAACAGCGCGGTATTCCCGGTCCGGTAGCGCTTAAGTTCAAGCCCTGGGCGGTCTCGGTGCTGCTCAGCGCCCCGAAAGCACAATCCGGAATGTTCCTCGACCGTGTATTACACGAGAAGGCCCGGCTTCAGGACAAACCTATTCACGGTCTTGAGACATTAGAGGAACAGGTGGCCGTGTTTGATGAGTTGAGCATGGCCGATCAGGTCAGTCTGGTTGCAGAATCCGTTGCACAATATGAGCAATTACAAAACCTCATCGAGGAAATTACTCAGGCTTACCTGCAGCGGGATCTTGCAGCCCTTATTGCCGTCACCGACCGCTATCTCGACCAAAACGGCGGCCTCGCAAATCGCATCAAAAAAAGACTCATCTTCCAGCGGAACATCAATATGGTAGACAGGATCTATCCACGGTTACGCGAAGGTAACGCATTCGTTGCCGTCGGCGCCCTGCATTTACCTGGGGCAAACGGCATGCTTGCGCTGTTGCGTAACAAAGGACTGGGTATCGAGGTGGTGTATTAAGTCGCCCGTTGCGAGCTAGAAAATTTACCGCTTGAGCAGTTTTACGGCGCGGGAAAATAACGTAGCAGGCCGACGCCTGGACATGCGCGGCGGCTGCGGCCCTGATGACAAATTCAAATTGGTCACGTGAACACTGACGCGCGACGGCTGACCCGGGTTATCCCACCGCGTGTTCGCGGAATACACAATATCCGGGAATTGGGATAAGGCGGTTGCTTGGTAGACGCCGGTGCCGCGAAGGTTAGTACCCCTGAGGTCGGTGGCCGGATATTTCGAACCGCGCATCTTTACCGACCACATATCAGCTTCCGTCAGGTTGGCGCCGGTCAAGTCGGCAAATCCCAGATCAGCGCGCGACAAATTGGCGCCGCTCAGATCTGCTCCGCCTAAATTGACGCGGGTGAGGTCGGCTCCGGCAAGGTTGACTTCTTCCAGGGTCGCATGATTCAAGCTTGCCTGCTGCAGTTCGACGCCGGACAGGTTGGTTTTCAGCAGGTAGGCGTTATTCAACCGAGCCTCGGAAAGGTCCGCCCCATCCAGCTGGGCGCCGTCCAGCTTGGCGCCACCGAGTTGCGTTCCAATCAGCTTCGCGGCAAAAAGATTGGCCCCGGACAAACTTGCCGACACCAGATTCGACTGTGACAAATTCACTCCGGCCAAATTTGCGCCGCGCAAATCCGCCTCGTACAAGTTCGCGGATAGCAGGTTTGCTCCGGACATCGAGGCTTTGCGTAAACACGCCCCGGACAGAGTTGTACTGATCAGAGTTGCGCCGGCGAGATTGGCGCCAGTGAGATCGGCCGACGTCAAATCAGCGTTTGAAAGATCCGCTCCGAACAGTCGCGCACCGCATAGTTTCGCCTGATAAAGGTCGGCACCCGAAAGATCCGCTCCAGACAGATCAGCTTCGGTCAAATCCGTGCGTGATAGATCAGCACCGCGAAAATTCACACCGCACAATCGGACACCGGAGAGATTGACTCCGGAAAAAGTGCCATGTGCCAGAGATCTGCCCGTGAGGCTGCTTCCCGGGACTGACACAGCGTCCAACAAATTTGCGACGATTACGCTCACTGGAATTAATCACCTGATTCAATCAACCAAAACCCTCAGCCCGAAATCCGCCACTAACTCAGTATAGCCGCTGCGGATGAGGTTTACGACTGCTCCTCGATATGCCGCCACAGACACGGCTCACCCGTCTCCTTCTCCAGTCGCCTCACCCAGGACTCGTGGGCCGCTAACTCCTCCTGTGACGGCATAATCACAGGTAAAGATTGGTGTTTTTTAGCGCGTCCTTTCTCGGTTGCCGCGACCGCTCGCGCTCCCGAGGTAATTCCATCCAGCAGCAATGCGGTCTGCCCCCCGGTCATCGCCAGATAGACATCGGCGAGGATCTCCGCATCCAATAACGCTCCGTGCTGTGTGCGCTGCGAGTTATCTACATCATAGCGCTTGCACAAAGCATCGAGATCATTTCTCTGACCTGGATGAGTATGACGCGCCAACGCCAAGGTATCGAGAATCGTGCAATAATCCTCGATCACCCCTAAATCCCTTGCAAGTCCCTCGAGCTCGCGGTTGAGAAACGCGGTGTCAAACGCTGCGTTGTGAATAATCAACTCCGAATTACGGACATATTCCAAAAAATCCTCAACGATATCCGAGAAACGGGGCTTGTCCGCCAAAAACTCGTTGTCAATGCCGTGGACCTCGAGTGCGCCTTCGTCTATCGCGCGATCCGGATTTAAGTATTGTTGAAAAGTATTTTCTGTTCGTCGCCGGTTGATGATTTCCACACACCCGATTTCAATGATGCGGTGCCCAAGGTCGGGATCGAGGCCGGTGGTCTCCGTATCCAAAACGATTTGCCGGGTTTTCATGTTGCCTCCGGGGCAAACAAAAGATGGTCGATTGCCTGGTTCGCCAATTCATCGGCGCGCTCGTTTCCGGGGGTTCCGGCGTGGCCCTTCACCCAGTGCCACTCGATTTCGTGCCGGGTAGACAGCTTCTCCAGACGTTGCCATAGATCCATATTCTTCACCGGCTTTTTGTTAGCCGTTCGCCAGCCCCGGCGTTTCCACTGAGGCAACCATTGAGTGATACCGTTCTTTAAATAACTCGAATCCGTAAAAAGCGTGACTCGGCATCTTTTCTTCAACGCCTCCAGCGCTTTAATCGCGGCGATCACTTCCATGCGATTATTTGTAGTGTCGGCGACTGCACCTTTGAGTTCCTTTTCATGTCCACCGCTTCGCAATATCGCGGCCCAGCCTCCGGGGCCGGGGTTCCCTCGGCAAGCGCCATCGGTGTAGATCTCTACATGAGTCACGTTTCGCTTTGTTTTGTCACGGGCTCCGCCAGGCCTGGCCTTAATTGTTTCTTATTTTTCCAGCTTGGCTTTATCGGAGTTACGCCGATCTCACGCTTACGCGCAACCAATATATATACCGCAGCCATCAACGGCCACCAACGATCACCGACTTGGTCAAGAAACATAAACCGCCGGTTCAGTTTTTTGGACGACGCCGGAGGCCGATAATACACCATCGCGCCAACATTCATCTCAAATCCCAGCAGTTGCAGCCAGTCCTTGACCCGGGCCAGACGATAGTATCTCCCGCACCATGGATATTCGTCCCCCCCCGCCAACAGGCTACGCAAACCCCACAGGCTCATCGGGTTAAAACCCAATAACACCAAATGTCCTTCCGGCACCAGGACGCGACTGATCTCGCGTAGAATTTGATGCGGATGTTCGCTGAATTCGAGAACATGGGGCAGTAATACTATACCAATAGATTTGGCGTCGAACGGCAACTGTTCGGCATGCGCGGACACTTTGACATCCTCATCCTCGGTTTCAAACTGGTCACCAAGGTAAACATGCGATACCGCTTCGCTGGCATCAAGCATTCGCGGATATCCATGGCGGGATACTTGTAGCGCGATCGGCCCATACAGATCAGGGAGCAATCGAGTCAAGCGCTCGCGTTCCGCCCCGACCAGGGAACGACCCAAGTCGGTCGTATACCATTGCACAGTCGTCTCATGCCCCGGTTTCATAAAGGAGTTTTTACACATCGATGGCGACAGATACAAGCGCTGGTCTACAATTGACTAAGAACAGTTAGAAACGTACCATTTCAGCCCCAGGGACATCTATGGGCAACATAAGAACCAAGATATTTGGGATTCTGCTGTGGGGTATGTCGCTGGGGGGCTGTGCGACTTATCCCCCGTCACCCGAGCCGTCGAATCCAGAGTATGCTATGCAGGCGCAAAATGAGGAATCCGCGTCTGCGAACACCAAGCAGCACGCGCCTGGATGGTCGCCCCCCCACCTGCGTATCGCGGAGCCTGCGGCAACCGTTCACAACAATCTTTGGGACCGCATTCGCGCCGGCTTCTCCCTCCCTGCCCTCGACAATCAATACGTGCACCATTACGAACGCTGGTACCAGACTCGCCCCGATTATGTCCGGCGCGTGGTGGAGCGGGCTCGCCGTTATCTATTCTATATCGTGGAAGAGGTCGAAAAACGCGATATGCCGATGGAAATCGCTTTGCTCCCCGGCATCGAAAGCGCGTTCAAACCCACCGCGTACTCGCGCGCCCACGCTGCAGGTCTGTGGCAATTCATTCCTGCGACGGGCCGGCACTACGGGCTACGACAAAATTGGTGGTACGACGGGCGGCGTGACGTAGTACGGTCGACACAAGCGGCGCTGAATTACCTCGAGAAATTGCACAAGGAATTCAACGGTGACTGGTTTCTCGCACTGGCGGCTTACAATGCCGGAGAAAACCGCGTGCGTAAAGCGATTGCCTACAACCGCAAGCGCGGGCGAAGTACGGCCTATTCACATCTGCGGCTGAAGGCGGAAACACGAAGATACGTGCCAAAGCTGATTGCGTTGAAGCATGTCGTCCTGAACCCCGCCCGCTACGGATTGAGGCTCGATCCCATCAGCAATACCCGGTATTTCGCAGAAGTGGACGCGAAAACCCAGGTCGATTTCGCGGTGATCAGCGAATTGTCGGACATTCCGCAATCTGAACTGCGCAAGCTCAATCCTGCGTTTCGCCGCTGGGCAACGGCTCCCGACGGTCCGCACCGTCTATTGGTTCCGGTAGCGAAGCGCCGCCACGTTCAACAAAAGATCGCCATGTTGCACCCGGACCAGCGGATGCGTTGGTTGCGGCATCGTATTAGCCGCGGCGACACGCTGAGCACCATCGCCCGGCGTTACGGAGTTACGATCGGTTCCATCAAGACCGCCAACAATGTGCGCGGATCATACCTTCGCGAAGGCCGCGACCTTCTGATACCCGTTTCACATCGGCGTTATGCGTCAGTTCGGCAAACCAACGGCCGCGCAAAGAGACGCCGTTCTACTGGAGGCGGTGCGACGGTATATCGGGTACGCTCCGGGGATACCCTGTGGGCGATCGCCGAACGCCATGATGTCTACGTAAAGCAACTGGCCAGATGGAACGCCATCCGGGTCAACGACGTCCTGCGTCTCGGGCAGAAGATCCTGATCTATCAGAATTAAGAACCTGGGTGGCTTAGTTTCAATACAACATCTTGGCCAGCACCAGCGCGCTCTCCCGAGCCCCCCCGGACGCGGGATAGTAGTCCTCGCGGCGACCGATCTCGTTGAATCCCATGCCGCTGTACAAGTTGAACGCCTTGTTATTGGATACCCTGACTTCGAGAAATGCGATGCGGACCTTGTTACGTTTCGCGATCGCAACAAGACGGTCAACCATCAACCTGCCCAGCCCATGTCCTTGATGATCAGGCGCCACACTCAAATTGAGAATATGACATTCCCCCGAACCCACCGACATGATGCCATAACCAACAATATCAGAGTCGCTCTCAAAGACCCGGCATACATAGCCAATTTTGATACAATCCTTAAATATCCCGACTGTCCACGGGAACTCGTAGACGCGGCGTTCGATAGCGACCACCCGCTCGACATCCTGTTGCTGCATGGGTCGGAAATACGGCCTGATCTCCGTAGGTAGCGCGCTCATGCGGAATCCAGAATCCGTCTCGCCAGACACAGATCCTGCCACGCTTTCCGTTTGTCGAGGGGATTGCGCAGCAAGTACGCGGGATGATAAGTCACGATCAACGGAATTTCCGACGCCTCGAACTGAAAAACCTGGTTACGCAGTTTGCCGATCGGACGCGTTGTTTTTACCAACGATTGCGCCGCGAACCTTCCCAACGCGACGATGATCTTAGGCCGCACATGTGCAACCTGTTGATGCAGGTAGGACTCGCATTCGCGCACCTCTGCGCCCATCGGATCGCGATTGTTCGGCGGTCGGCATTTGAGCACATTCGCTATGTAGACCTCTTCGCGGCTCATCCCGAGTGCTCCGATCATCGCGGTCAGTAAACGTCCGGCACGGCCGACAAACGGCAAACCCTGACGATCTTCCTCGGCGCCCGGGGCTTCGCCGACAAACATCCAGTCCGCCGACTCGTTGCCCGCACCGAATACTGTATGTGTACGGGTCTTGCTGAGTTCGCAGCGGACACACTCCTGCACCTGTTGTTGCAGCGGCCGCCAGTTGCCCCGGTGTTCCTCACCGCCGCGGGTATCTTCAGGCGCGGCCGACTCCCGGGACGGCCGGGTGTCGGCCGCCGTGGCGCGTGCCTCCCATACCTGGATTGCCATGGCATCGAGGCAGCGCCGTTGACGAGCGCTCAACCGTTGCATAGTCCAAACATAGCCTGTCGATCGTAGAAATCCATCGCTACGGCGAAGATCTACGCATTCCTATTATATAGGTTGACTGTGCTGGGGATGTTGTCGGTCACTGTGGTTAATCAGTTTATTCAACGCCATGATATAAGATTTTGCCGACGCGATAACGATATCGGTATCAGCACCGTGACCATTAACTATGCGCCCGCCTTTCTCCAGACGCACGGTGACTTCTCCCTGGGCGTCTGTGCCGCTGGTGATATTGCTCACTGAATACAGCTGCAACTGCCCGCCGCTGTTAACAATCTTTTCCATCGCCTTGAATGTCGCGTCCACCGGCCCGCTGCCGTCGGCAACGGACGTAGTTTCCTTTCCGTCTACCGCCAGGGTGACGGTGGCTTTCGGCGTTTCACCGGTTTGCGAACAAACGTGAAGAGTAATCAGCTTGAAACGCTCCGCCTCCTGCTCGAGTCCCTCCTCGGTAACCAGCGCCTGTAAATCCTCATCGAAGATTTCGTGTTTTTTGTCGGCCAGGGATTTAAAGCGCGAGAAAGCGGAATTCAGCTCCTCCTCGGTCCTGAACTCCACACCCAACTCCTTGAGCCGGGTCTTGAAAGCGTTGCGTCCGGAATGTTTGCCCAGAACCATTCTGTTCGCCACCCAACCGACATCCTCCGCACGCATGATTTCATAAGTTTCCCGCTTCTTAATCACCCCATCCTGATGTATACCCGACTCGTGCGCAAACGCATTGGCGCCGACGACCGCCTTGTTCGGCTGCACCGGAAAGCCGGTAATGTTGGAAACCAAACGGCTCGCCGGTACGATATGCGTGGTGTCCAAACGGGTATCGCAGGGAAACACATCCTGGCGCGTGCGCACGGCCATGACTATCTCCTCGAGAGATGCATTGCCGGCCCGCTCACCCAGACCATTCACGGTACACTCCACCTGACGCGCTCCATTCATCACCGCTTCCAGCGAATTCGCAACCGCCAGCCCCAAGTCATTATGACAGTGCACCGAAAACACCGCCTGGTCCGAATTGGGAACCCGCGCGATAAGTTGTTTGATCACGTTACCGAACTGGGAAGGCACGTTGTACCCCACGGTGTCCGGTATATTGATAGTGCCCGCGCCGGCGGCGATGGTCGCCTCGACCACGCGGCACAGAAAATCGAGGTCCGATCGTCCGGCGTCTTCCGGGGAGAATTCTACATCGTCGGTGAACCGGCGGGCATGTTTCACCGCCCACACCGCTTGCTCGAGCACTTCGTCGGGTTCCATACGAAGTTTTTCCCGCATATGGATCGGCGATGTGGCTATGAAGGTATGAATGCGTGATGACGCGGCCGGCTTGACCGCCTCGGCCGCGCGATCGATATCGTGTTCTACGGCGCGGGCCAATCCACAAACGGTGCTATCTTTGATTTGCGCCGCGACTGCGGCCACTGCTTCGAAATCTCCCTGGCTGGCGGCCGGAAAACCCGCTTCGATAACGTCCACCCGCATCTTTTCCAGAACTTTGGCGATGCGAATTTTTTCTTCCTGGGTCATAGAGGCCCCAGGGCTTTGTTCACCATCACGCAAAGTGGTGTCGAATACTATCAGCTGCTCATTCATGGTCTTACTCCGAGATTCATTCATGCCTTAGCTTCGCTGTTGAGGCGAAACCATCAGTATTCGGAATATGGGAAGGGTATGTATGCGCCTAGCGGCGCAGCAGCAGGGTGGGGAGCAGGAATCGCGCACGCCGGAGGCCACCCGCGTCGCGGGCGGGGACTGAAAGATAATTTGCGGAGTTGGGTCTGGAACTCATAGTCCAAGTGTAGCCTTGTCGTATTACAAAATTCAAGTGCTATCTCGCCGTTCAGGATTGCTTGTTGGCGGTGCGTCGTTTGTGCAACTTGGTCGCAAATACGGTGATAGGTCCGGATACGAAGTAACCGCAAAAGAGCACGAACAGCACTCGCGGGGGATCAAATGCAATCAGCACGAATACCAGGACCACGATCAACAGAGCAACGAATGGCACTTTGCCTTTTAGGTCGAGATCCTTAAAGCTACGGTAGCGAATGTTGCTTACCATCGCCGCCGCAGTGGCAAATGTCAAAATCAGCGCCAGCCCCTGCATGCCCCTGCCCTGCAGGCCATAGGTGTCCATGACCCAGACAAATGCCGCCAGCAGCGCCGCCGCGGCGGGACTCGGCAAACCTTGAAAGTAGCGCTTGTCGTTCACCTTCTGTGTGTTGAAACGTGCCAACCGCAACGCCGCGGCGGCAACGTATAGAAACGCAACCAGCCATCCCAATTTGCCGGTGTGCATCAGCGCCCATTCGTACATCACCAGTGCCGGGGTGAGACCGAATGAAATCATGTCCACCAAGCTGTCGTATTCGACGCCGAAATCGCTGCTGGTGCTGGTAAGGCGCGCCACCCGACCGTCCAGGCCGTCCATCACCATGGCAATGAATACGGCGATCGCCGCGGTCTCGAATTGGCCTTTAGTCGCCTGTACGATGGCGTAGAAGCCGGCAAACAAGCCGGCGGTGGTAAACAGATTGGGCAGGATATATATGCCCTTGCGGCCAACGCGTTTCGCCGGAACTTCCAGCGGTTCCTGAGGTTTAAGTTCGTGTTCGGCGGTCATCGCTCGGATCGACTCATTCGTTGCACCGCGGATCGGTAACCGTGCAGCAGCGGGTCTTGATCACGTTTGTCATAACAGAACTGTCTATTCTCGATTTCGCCGACCGGGCGCAATGATCGATGCACATCCCTAGCCTCAGGTTACGGAGTAAACTGGCCCAGAACATCCGCTCCCGCGCTCACCCAGTCTCCCAGCCGGGCGCGGGTCTGGAAGCCCTCGGGCAGATACACATCCACCCTGGAACCAAATCGTATAAACCCGTAGCGTTCGCCGCGCTGCATGTGCTGCGACGCTTCCGCATAGCACAGTATACGCCTTGCAATCAGTCCTGCCACCTGTACACACACAACATCCTCGCCGTTTTCCGTCTTCAGCCAAATCGCGTTACGCTCATTGAGCTCGGAGGCCTTATCCAGCACGGCATTGAAATACTTCCCCGGGGAGTACCAGACTTTCTCAACGCGACCGGCGACAGGTGCGCGGTTGGAATGTACGGAAAATACATTCATGAAGATACTAATCTTCACCGCTGCCCGATTTAGGTACGGATCCGTGGCCGCCCCCACGAACACCACTTTGCCGTCCGCTGGGGCCACTGCGATGTTAGGCCGTTGAGGAATTACACGCTTGGGGTCGCGGAAAAACTGCACAACGAACAGCACCGCCAGCCATAGCGGTAGAGACCACCAGAAACCGAAGAAAATATAGACCAGGACCGCGGCTGCTGCAGTGAATGCGATATGCAGCCATCCTTCCTTGGCCAAAGGGGGATGTGTATCTCGAATCACGATTAATGTTGTGGTGACGCGAAGGTACCTGTGTCACCGGCCAATGCGTGCCACCGGCGAGGGGCAATGCCGCTCAGTTGATATCTTTATCCACGACTTTGCCGGCTTCGATCCATGGCATCATCCCACGAAGCCGCGCACCTACCTTTTCGATGGGTTGCTGCGCCGCCGATTCGCGTAACGACTGAAAGCGCGGTCTGCCCGCAGCGTTCTCCGCCATCCATTCTTTGGCGAAATCACCGGACTGGATTTCCGCGAGGATCTTTTTCATCTCCGCCTTTACTTGATCGTTGATGACGCGCGGGCCGCGTGTCAGGTCCCCGTATTCCGCGGTATTGGAGATGGAATAGCGCATGTTCGCGATACCACCCTCATAAATCAGGTCTACGATCAGCTTCAGCTCGTGCAAACATTCAAAATAAGCCATTTCCGGGGCATAACCGGCTTCGACCAAGGTCTCGTATCCTGCTTGTATCAACGATGTCGCTCCGCCGCACAGAACCGTTTGCTCGCCGAAAAGATCGGTTTCGGTCTCTTCGCGAAACGTCGTTTCAATCACGCCGCATCGGCCTCCCCCAATTCCCGCGGCGTAAGACAACGCGACATCACGAGCCTGCGTCGACGAATCCTGGTGTATGGCAATGAGGCACGGCACGCCGCCACCCTCCTGAAACGTGGACCGCAGCAGGTGCCCCGGCCCCTTCGGCGCCACCATGAATACGTCGATACCCGCCGGGGGGGTGATGAATCCGAAGTGAATATTGAAGCCGTGCGCGAATGCCAATGCGGCACTAGATTTCATGTTCGGTTCTATTTCGCCGGCATACAGCTCCGCCTGCATTTCATCCGGAACCAGAATCATGATTACATCGGCTTCGGCAACCGCTCCCGCGACCTCCAACACGGTCATACCGGCGTTTTCAGCCTTGCGCCACGAATCCGATGATTTCCTCAGACCCACGACCACGTCCGCGCCGCTGTCTTTGAGATTATTGGCATGTGCATGGCCTTGCGAACCGTAACCGATAACCGCCACTTTCTTATCTCGGATTATGTTCAGGTCTGCGTCACTATCGTAATAGACTTTCATCTCTACCTCGTTGTTGCTCGATCACTTTGAATCACACACTCAACGCGCGGTCTCCACGCGCAATACCAGTGACGCCGGACCGGGCGACTTCGATGATCTCAGTCACATCCAACGCCTTTACGAAGGCATCGAGCTTTTCCACCGTTCCGGTAAGCTCCAGAGTATAGGTGGAATCGGTGACGTCGATGATGCGCCCGCGGAAGATATCCACCAGCCTCTTCACCTCTTCGCGTGCGTGATCCAGGGCCTTTACCTTCACCAGCATCAATTCGCGCTCTATATGCGCCCCTTCCGTAAGATCCTGTAACTTAACAACATCCACGAGTTTATTGAGCTGCTTTACGATTTGTTCAATGATCTCATCCGAACCAAAGGTAACCACCGTCATTCTGGATAGCGTGCGATCGTCCGTGGGAGCTACGGTGAGCGATTCGATGTTGTACCCGCGAGCGGAGAACAAGCCGGCGACACGGGAAAGCGCGCCTGCCTCGTTTTCGAGCAGGATCGAGATGATGTGACGCACTACGCCAACTCCCGCTCTGGAGGCGCCTCACCGTTGGAGGGTTTGAGATGCATCTCATTATGTCCCTTGCCTGCGGCAATCATCGGATACACATTTTCGGTCTGGTCGGTAATGAAATCCATGAATACCAGCCGGTCTTTCAACTGCAAGGACTCCCGCAGCGCACCCTCCACGTCACCTGGTTTTTCGATACGCATGCCCACATGGCCAAAGCTCTCGGCGAGGGCAACAAAATCCGGCAAAGCGTCCATATAGGAATGAGAATACCGTCGATCGTAGAAGAATTCCTGCCACTGGCGAACCATCCCCATATACCGATTGTTGAGATTCACCATCTTTATCGGCAGGTCATATTGTTTACAAGTGGATAATTCCTGAATGCACATGATGACACTGGCTTCGCCGGTCACGCAGACTACGGATTCTTCCGGATGCGCCAGCTGAACACCCATTGCCGAAGGGAGACCAAAGCCCATCGTTCCCAAACCACCGGAGTTTATCCAGCGTCGTGTTTTTTTGAAGCCATAGAACTGAGCGGCCCACATCTGGTGTTGCCCAACGTCGGAAGTCACGAAGGCATCGCCGTTGGTAATTTCGAAAAGCTTTTCGATGACATACTGGGGCTTGATCAGATCGGAGTCCCGATCGTAGGACAGACAGTCAATCGACCGCCATTTCTCGATCTGTGTCCACCAACGTTTCAACGCGTCCGCATCGGGCTTTTTATCACGCTTATTTATTTCGGCAAGCAAGTCTTTCATCACCAGCTTGGCATCGCCAACAATCGGGATTTCTACCGCCACATTCTTGCCGATCGAGGAGGGATCGATGTCGATATGTATTATCTTCGCGGTGGGCGCGAACTTGGCTACTTCTCCGGTGATGCGGTCGTCGAACCGCGCCCCGATGGCGAGCATCATGTCGCAGTCATGCATGGCCAGGTTTGCTTCATACGTTCCATGCATCCCCAACATACCGAGGAACAAGGGGTCGTCCGCAGGATACGAACCGAGTCCCATCAGCGTGTTCGTACACGGATAACCCAGCGTACGTACTAATTCGATCAATATTTCGGCGGATTCGGACGAGACGATGCCGCCTCCGGTGTAAATGATGGGACGCTTGGCTTCGAGTATGCGATCCACCGCCCGTTTAATCTGTTTGGGATGTCCCTTGTTCACCGGTGCGTAAGACCGCATGGTCAGGGACTTGGGATACAGGTATTCGGTTTTCTCGGCGGTGACGTCCTTGGGGATATCCACGAGCACCGGGCCAGGTCGGCCGCTGGCGGCAATATAGAACGCCTTCTTCACGGTTTCCGCCAGGTCATTGACGTCTTTGACCAAAAAGTTGTGTTTGACACACGGGCGTGTGATGCCGACCGCGTCGACTTCCTGGAACGCGTCGTCGCCGATCAAATGGGTCGGCACCTGGCCGGAAAGCACCACCAGCGGTATTGAGTCCATGTAGGCGGTGGCGATTCCGGTTACGGCATTGGTGATTCCAGGTCCCGACGTAACCAACACCACACCGGGTTTACCGGTGGCTCGCGCATACCCATCCGCGGCATGGGCGGCGCCCTGTTCATGGCGCACCAGGATGTGCTTGACTTTATCCTGTTTGTATAGCGCATCGTAAATATGCAAAGCGGCGCCGCCGGGATAACCGAATATGTATTCGATCCCCTCGTCTTGCAGGCACCGGACGACGATGTCAGCACCAGTCAGTTCCACCGAACGCTCCTAATCACATGATAAAAAAAGCCCGTGACCGGGCCCCAGCCGCGTAGTATAGCCGCCGGGAACCCTTCAAGTAAATCAGCAATTTAGCCTGCCCCCCGCGACTATTCCTGGCAGGCGCTTGCGGCTGGAGAAAGACGTCATTCCACGGAATCGGCATTACGATGGGTGTTTGCGGCGCACGGCCGGAGGAGCCGCGGAAAGGCGACCGCAAAATGCACGCCGGCAACCGACTACCCCTCGCAGGAATCTTTTCCCCCGGGGTGCGAGGCGCAGGCGAAAGAAATCGAGCATTGCAAGCAATGGGGGGTTTCTGGAAAATTCGAGCAATGCAGCCCCCAGGACACCACATCGATTGCTTTCCCCGCCCCCGGCCAGCGGAAAAAACGCCGCGGGCTTGCCCGCCAATGCCCGGCCCTCGGCCATGGCGGGAACGTGCGCGACAATCCACGCAGTGAAACCGCCGGCCTGTCGCGCGTGCTTCGCAGAGGGTGGTCTCAGGTGACCACGCTGTTCATCTCCGATCTGCACTTGGCGCCGGAGCGGCCGCAATCCACCGGACAATTTTTCGATTTCCTCGAGAATCAGGCGACACGCGCCCAGGCGCTTTATATTCTCGGGGATCTGTTCGAATACTGGATCGGCGACGACGCCGCCGCCGACTTGGGTCATCGCGGCGTTATCGACGCCCTCAAACACCTGCATGACGGCGGTGTGACCACATACTTTTTGCCGGGTAACCGCGACTTTCTGGTGGGCGAGCGTTTTTCGCGTGAAACCGGATGTATCTTATTGCCGGATCCGACTGTCGTCGATTTGTACGGCAAGCGCATCTTGCTGATGCATGGCGACAGTCTATGCACCGACGACAAGGAACATCAACATTTCAGGGCGCTGGTGGCTCAACCCTCCTGGCGCAAGGATTTTCTCGCCAAACCGATAGCGGAGCGCATGGCGCTCGCCACCGACGCCCGTGCGCAAAGCGAACTCAACAAATCTACTTTGCCGATGGCGATCATGGACGTAAATCAAGACACCGTCGAATCCGTAATGCGGAGCTTTGGCGTGCGCACCCTGATCCATGGTCACACCCATCGACCGGCCGTGCATCAATTCCGAATTGACGGGGCTCCGGTGCAGCGGATTGTATTGGGCGATTGGTACGAGCGGAGTAGCGTATTGCAGTACTCGGGGGATAAATTGTCGCTTACCCCCTGAGGCCCTGGGTAGTGACGCGGCGGTAGCCTACGGGAAGCTCGAATAATCTCGGGTCTGCGTTGAAGTTGGGATCAAAATCACGCAGTTCCCTGAATTTCCCATTGTAGTCCTGCTGCCGAACCGGAAAGCCGAACTTGAGATGACGATCCGGCACCAACACCATATCGGACAGATCACAATCCGATACCAGATCCTTGGGCATTTGCTGCACCGTCACGGACTGCTCCGCCGCCAACGCGCGGTGAAAATCGCGCAAGACTTCGACGGTGTCCGCCAACAAACCTCGAGCGGATGCCACCTCGAAGCAAAGCTGTTCATTGGTATAAAAACGATGAACTTTGACTTCGGCGCCGAGGATCGACGGACTCCCTTCGCTAATCAGTTCTTCTTCCCGGAGCTCAAACCGCTCCGGTTTGTCTTGGGCGATCCCCTGATCCGACAATATCAACACCGATCGGTTGTCGTGATCAACGCTATATATGGTTTTTCGTCCTCGGTCGAACAACACGAAACCGCTGGATTTTTCCCCATCATCAATGCGCAGGAACCGGTTGTTGGCGATCATGCGCACAAGATAATTCTCGGTGCCGCGCTCACGCTCCTGGAACCATACCAAAGTGGACGCGTCCTTCGTTTCTTCGGCCCCCGAACCGAAATCGGCGCCGAACGACAAGCAGCTGTAAGCAATCATCGCCAATAATGAAAAGATCAGCGCGGGCCGCGCCGGCACGCATTCAACCAATCCAGACGCCGGCATCGTTAATCTCCGAGCCGAATGTCGGCCATGATATCGTTGATATCTTCCAGTCCAACCGAAATACGGATCAAGTTCTCAGTAATCCCGGCGGATTCCCGTTGTTCTTCGGTCCAGCGGCTGTGGGTGGTGCTGGCGGGATGGGTGATCGTCGTTTTTACATCACCGAGATTCGCAGTTATAGACAACAGCTCAGTCGCATCTATGAGACGCCACGCGGCATCACGGCCGCCGTTCACCTCGAAGGATACGATACCGCCGGAGGCCCGTTGCTGCGAGCACGCTAATTCGTATTGCGGGTGGTCTTCCAATCCCGGGTAATACACCCTTTTGACCGCCGATTGCCCGGTCAACCATTGCGCAAGTCTGGTGGCGTTCTCGCTGATCGCGTGCATTCGCAGTTGCAGGGTCTCCAGGCCTTTCAAGAATACCCAGGCATTGAACGGGCTCATCGACGGCCCCGCAGTGCGCAATATGCCGAAGACTTTCTCTCCCACCAGTTCCTCGTCACCAACCACCGCACCTCCCACACACCGCCCCTGACCATCCAGATACTTGGTTGCCGAATGGATGACGATATGTGCGCCAAGATCCAGAGGGCGCTGTAATGCCGGTGTGCAGAAACAGTTGTCCACCGCCAACAAGGCGTTTTTACTGCGCGCGATTTCCGCAAGCGAGGCGATGTCGCCAAGCTCCGTCAAAGGGTTGGCGGGTGTTTCCAGAAACAACAATTTGGTGTTTTTGCGCATCCCTCTCCGCCAGGCGTCGACATCGTCGAGTGCGACAAAATCGAACTCCACGCCAAAACGACTCATGATATTCGCGAACAGCAGCCGGGTAGCTCCAAAGATACTCTGGGAGGTCAATACATGATCCCCCGCCTCGAGCAAGCCCAGGCACATGCTCAGGATCGCCGCCATCCCGGACGCCGTAGCCACACAGCTGCTGCCGCCTTCCAGCGACGCGAGCCGCTCCTCGAATGTCCTTACCGTTGGATTGGTAAACCTTGAGTAAACGTTGCCTTCTTCCTGATAGGCGAAACGCGCCGCCGCTTGAGCGGCGTTTTCAAAGACGAAACTGGAGGTCGTAAATATAGGTTCCGATTGTTCTCCTTCGTTAGTACGCCGATGACCGGCTCGAATCGCGCGGGTAGAAAACGAGTACCGATTTTCGGAGTCTTGCATGCCGGGAACTCAGGAATAGCTGTAGCTATTTACTTCACCCAGATCCAAAAGGCTGGCCTTGGATTTGGCTTCGTCGCTACGCACCCGGCGCAGGTCGATCAGATAGTCCTCGCTGACATCACCGGTGATATATGAAGCATCGAAACATGAAGTGTCAAATTTGCTTATCGATGGATTGCCCTCGCGCGCCGAATCGATGAGATCTTTAAGGTCCTGGAAAAAAAGTTTATCGGCGCCGATCTCTCTCGCCACCTCCGCTTCCGATCGACCATGGGCGACCAATTCATCGGCATCCGGCATATCAATACCGTATACGTTTGCATAGCGCACCGGTGGAGCCGCCGAGGCGAAATAAACCTTTTTGGCGCCAGCTTCCCGCGCCATTTGAATTATCTGTCGCGACGTGGTGCCTCGCACGATCGAGTCGTCAACCAATAAGACGTTTTTACCGCCGAACTCCAATCCTATGGCATTGAGCTTCTGACGCACCGACCGTCTCCTCTCCGCCTGGCCGGGCATGATAAACGTACGCCCGATGTAGCGGTTTTTGATAAATCCTTCCCGGTACTTCAGTCCCATTTCATAGGCCATTTGCAGCGCGGATGTTCTGCTGGTGTCGGGAATGGGGATGATCACATCGATGTCGTGATTGGGCCATTCACGCATCAGTTTATGCGCCAACTTTTCTCCCATACGGAGTCGGGTTTTGTGAACGGCAATACCGTCGATAATCGAATCCGGTCGCGCCAGATATACAAACTCAAAGATGCAGGGCGCGTGTGTTGGGTTCTCGGCGCATTGCCGCGTGTGCACGGTCCCTTTGCTATCCACGAACACCGCCTCACCCGGCTGTATGTCGTTGACCAGAGTAAAATCGAGCACGTCAAGCGCGACGCTTTCGGAAGAAATCATCGTTTCCACGCCGTTCTCGGTGTCGCGCTGGCCATAGATGAGAGGCCGTATTCCGAAGCGGTCGCGGAATGCGAGAATGCCATGGCCGACAATCATCGCCACCACCGCATAGCCGCCACGACACCGTTGATAGACTTTGGTGACCGCACGGAATATATCGTCAACGGTCAGTCGGGTGCGTCCCTGGCCGAGAACTTCCCGCAATTCATGGGCCAAAATATTCAACAGGATCTCGGAATCGGAGGTGGTATTCAAGTGGCGCAGGTCATCGCGAAACAACTGTTCACGCAATTCCGCGGCATTGGTGAGATTGCCGTTATGTCCTAGCGCTACACCAAAGGGCGAGTTCACATAGAACGGTTGGGCTTCCGCCGGGGAGCTGGTCCCGGCGGTGGGATAGCGGCAGTGGCCAATGCCCATGTTGCCCTGCAGTTGCCGCATATGTCGGGTGCGAAAGACATCCCGGACCAGACCAATATCTTTACGTAGATACACGCGCTTGCCGTCGCTGGTAATAATTCCCGCAGCATCCTGGCCGCGGTGCTGAACTACGGTCAAACCCTCGTAAATCGGCTGATTTACGAGCGACCTGCCGAGGATCCCGATTACGCCGCACATGGCCGTCCCCCACGCTTGCAATTGAACGTTATGACCCGACAATCCACTTGTGACACCGCAACCAAATCAGTTTGCTTTCCCTCGTCGGATCGAGAAGTCGCGCGCACCATCCGGAAACGAGAGTTTAATCCATTGGTCGCGATCAACGAAATGCGTATCGGCATCATTTTGCAATCAGTTGCTCGGAAACCGCGGCCGGCAACAAATCCCGCAGCAACAGCGTAAGCGGTTGAAAGTACTTGATCATCATCGACTCCCGCCACCAGGGCTCCTCAGGCAGGGGGGTTACGCCAGCGACCAGCATGAAACCCGCGACAATCGCCGCCGCCCGAAAAAAACCGAACAACGCTCCCAGCATGCGGTCGGTTCCACTCACTCCGGAAACAGACAGCAACCGGTATAGCAAGAAGCTGATCACAGTGAGCACTAACAGACTACCGATAAACAACACTGTGAATGACGCCGCGACTCGCAACGTGGTCGAATCCAGGTATTTCGCAAAATACACACTTGCGTTGGATGCGTAGGTGAACGCGACCCAAAATGCCAGAATCCAGGAGATCAAAGACAACACTTCACGAAAAAAACCACGGACGAAACCAATCAAGGCGGATACGACTATCACCGCTAAGATCACGTAATCTAATCCGTTGAGCATTTCACCTCGTCTGTTTTCATTGTGTAAGGCTGCTGGACCGCGACTTGTTTATGGATACGCCGCGATGAGTCCTTTTTCACCTGTCGCCTGCTGAATTCGGGACCGCACGCGACCTGCTTCGACTCGCTGTGCGTAGGGACCCACCCACACCCGCGTTAACAGCCCTCTGCTGGTTTTCACGCGTTCCGAAGACGGTTTAAAACCGAGCGCCTTGAGTGAATTCATAATGCGGGCGGCGTTTTCCGGTTGCGAGAACGTTCCTATGCGCACGATCCAACCGCGTTCGACAGTATTGTCGAGTGGCTTTGTTGTTGCTTTTGCACTCGCCGTGCGTTCCGCTTTTCGGGCTTTGTTCGGTGTGCTGGTCTTCTTTTTAGCCGCGTCCGGCACCTGCTTTTTCTTCTCTGCCGCCGGGCTGGCCACAGCGCTTTTGACCGCCGGTTTTGGCGTCGCGACCGCTTTCGGCTCGGCAGCGGGTCTAGACTCCGGCGTGGTATCCGGAAAATCTCGCGTTGATTCGCGTTTCAAATCCGGTGTCGCCCCGCCAATGGGAGTAATCTTGGAAATAAACACCTTGGTATCCGGATTCTCCGCCGCGGAATCGTTCAATGCCAAGTCGGCGGCGGGCTTCGGGCCGGAAAGAATCATTGGGAATATGACCACACCGAGAATGATCAGTATCAGCGCACCAACAATGCGATGCTTCAGCTCGAAACTGGAATCACTGATAGAGGGATTTTGCGGCATTTCTTTTAATCCGTCCGTCGCACCGCGGCTTCCGTCGCTGTTAATGCCATCCTTGTTGCAGCGCTGATTGCCAACAAATCTGCCAGCCAAGCCGTGGATTTCGGTAAACAGTTCCCGGAATAATGGAGAGAAAATCGCGGTTGCGGTCGCAAACCGCCCGACCGAACTTTGCATGAGTTCGACATTACAAACAACATCAGCTCTTTATCTTGGCGGTCTTGCTGCAATCTGCAGGTTAGCCCGAAACTTTCACCAAGGCGGCTAGAATCAGGTCGATTAGCGTGATTGATAAAGGATATTCGCACATCTTCTTGACTTGCGTTTTGTAGCCCGGCTCCGGCTCGATAGCGAACGCCTTCAACTTGCGCTTCACTCCACCCATTGCTACGGGTACGGGTTTCGCTCCAGCGCGGCGTCCAGTCGTACGCACCTTTCGCCAGCTTTCGGGATCCTTGGTGCAATATCCAGGCTACACGGATGGCAAATTCAGATGGGCAATTATATCACCCACGGTGTGAAACGACCCAAACACAAGGATGCGATCGTCCCCATGCGCCGCGGCACGGGCTCGTTCAAAGGCCTCCGTGACCGATACGCATGACGCCACCTTATCCCCGGCACCGGGGCCCAGGCCATGAAATACTTCGCGATACAGCTCCTCGCCGCCGGCTCCGCGGGGGTCGTCTATCGGCGCCACCCACCACTGGTCAATGTCGTCCGAGAGCAACTTGGCGACCTCCCGAACGGGCTTGTCTCGCAACATCGCGCATACGGCCAGGGTACGGCGCCGCGCTCCCAGGGTACGCAACTGATCGCGCAAAGCCGACACCGCCGCCACATTATGAGCGACGTCCAGAATAATCTCCGGCCCCCCCGGAAGCACCTGAAATCTCCCCGGCACATTGACCGATCTCAATCCCCGGCGTATCGCCTCGGAGCTAACGCTGAGTTGTGTCGCCAGGCACTCCAGCACCATCAAGGCACCCGCGGCGTTGCGGAATTGCCACTGGCCCATCAACCCCGGCTTGGGCAACGCGCGATGCCGCCGATGCCCGGGCCCCGACCAATCCCAAACATCGCCCCGCACCTGATAATCGAATTCTCGGCGCAACAAATACAGATGCGCTTTCAACCGCTGCGCGTACTCGATCAATGCCGGCGGCGGCTCCGCATCGGCAACCACCGCCGGGCGGCCGGCCCGCATAACGCCCGCTTTTTCGACGGCGATCCGCGCCCGATCCGGTCCCAGCCAGTTGACGTGATCGATAGCGATGCTGGTAATCAGACTGACGTCCGCGTCCACCGCGTTTACTGCGTCCAAGCGACCACCCATGCCGACCTCCAACAATGCGACGTCCACGTTGTGGTTGTGAAAAATCAGCAGTGCCGCCAAGGTGCCGAATTCGAAGTAGGTCAACGGCACATCATCCCGGGCCGCTTCGATCATCTCGAATGCGCGGCACAATTCCGCTTCCGCCGCCGGTGTGCCTTGTACACGGATCCGTTCCCCATAGTGAACCAGATGCGGCGACGTGTATGCGCCGGTCCGATAACCGTCCTCTGCAAGGATGGCTTCGAGCATGCCGACACTCGAACCCTTGCCGTTGGTTCCGGCGACGCTTACCAGGACAAATTCCAGCGGTTGGATGTGCAAATTGTCGAGCACCCGGCGCACCCGCTCCAGGCTCATGTCGATGGTACGCCAGTGGACGGACTGGATGTGCGTCAACCAGTCTTCGAGTGTACGGCGAGGATTAACCGGCGACGTCTTCGACGTCACGCAACGTTTCCTGGCGGCCGGCGGCCTCCGCCTTGGCGTCGCGTCCAAACTCCCTAGGCGCACCCATCAACATCGACACCAGGGCGTGGATTCTGTCGCGCAGTTCACGGCGGTCCACGATCAGGTCAATGGCGCCGTGTTCGAGCAGAAACTCCGATCGTTGAAAACCCTCAGGCAGCGTCTCACGGACAGTCTGTTCGATGACCCGCGGGCCGGCAAAACCGACCAGCGCATTGGGTTCGGCGATAATAACGTCTCCCAGCATTGCAAGGCTTGCGGACACACCGCCCATGGTCGGATCGGTAAGCACGGAAACGAAAGGAATTCCATGCTGACCCATCCTCGTCAGCGCGGCGCTGGTCTTCGCCATCTGCATGAGTGAGAACAATGCCTCCTGCATGCGGGCGCCGCCACTCGCGCAGAAACATACCAGGGGCATGTGTTGTTCGACGCAGATCGTGACCGCACGCACGAAACGCTCCCCCACCACCGAACCCATGGAACCGCCCATAAATTCGAATTCGAATGCCGCAACCACGATCGGGGTTTGCTTTAATGCTCCCTTGACCACCAGCAACGCCTCCGATTGGCCGGTCTTCTTTTGTGCCTCTGACAATCGGTCTTTGTACTTCCGGCTGTCCCTGAACTTGAGCGAATCCACCGGACGCAAATCCGCGGCGATCTCTTCCCGTGGCTCGCGATCCAGGAAAACGTCCAGACGCCGCGCGGCTTCGATGCGCATGTGGTAATCGCATTTCGGGCAAACATCCAGATTCCGATCCAGTTCCGCGCGATAAAGCACCGCGCTGCATTGCGGACACTTGGTCCACAAGCCTTCCGGCACGCCGCGCTTTCCAAGCCCGGTGCTGGACTTTATTTTCGGCGGCAGTATCTTATCGAACCAATTCATGGCGTCGCGGCGACAACTTGTGGTTTTTTTTCAACGGCTTCCCTCAGACTCGAGATAAACTCGGTTAAAGACCCACGAATCTGCTGGAGGTCCCCTTCGGCCTGTTCGATGCGCCTGACCACGGCGCTGCCCACGATGATGGCATCCGCAAAGCGTGCCATTTCAGCGGCGACTTGCGGACTGTCGATTCCAAAACCAACCCCCACGGGCAGCTTACATTGCTGTTTGATTTCGCGCACGTGGCCTTCGACCTCGGACAAGTCGATGTGCCCGGCGCCGGTCACTCCGCGTAACGACACATAGTAAACGAATCCGCTCGCACGATCACAGATCATGCGCACCCGTTCCGGGACCGTGGTTGGCGCCAACAAGTAGATGGAGTCGACACCATGAGCATTTAGCGCGGCGCGCAGTTCCGTGGCCTCTTCCGGCGGCATGTCCACGGTGATCACCCCGTCTACTCCGGCATCCGCGGCGCGCTGCGCGAAGATTCGATACCCCATTACTTCCACCGGATTCAAGTAACCCATCAAGATTACCGGCACGTCGGTTTGTTGTTTGCGAAACTCTGCAACCATCTTCAATACGTCGCCGATGCCGACTCCATGAACCAGCGCGCGTTCACTGGCGCGCTGGATGACCGGGCCGTCGGCCATAGGGTCGGAGAATGGGACACCAAGTTCCAGGGCATCAGCGCCGGCCTCGACCATGATCCGCATCAACTCGACCGTTGCCGCCGGACGCGGATCGCCGGCGGTGATATAGGAGATCAGCGCCGCTCTTTGCTCATTGCGCAAGCGTTCGAACATGAGACCCAGCCGCGACATCAGATCGAAATCCCTTCGCGCGTGGCTATGGTGTGCACATCCTTATCGCCCCGTCCGGATAAATTGACCACAACAACCTGTTCCGATCCCAGCTTTTTCGCCAATTTGCCGGCATAGGCAAGGGCGTGGCTGGACTCCAGCGCCGGAAGAATCCCCTCCTTCCGGGTCAAAGTGTAGAAACCCTCAAGTGCTTCGTCGTCCGTCACCGCAACATAACGCGCGCGGCCGGAGTCCTTGAGCCAGGCGTGCTCAGGTCCCACGCCGGGGTAATCCAATCCGGCGGAGATTGAATGGGTCTCAATGACCTGACCGTTTTCATCTTCCAACAAATAACTGCGCTGACCGTGCAGCACACCGATTTTCCCGGCGCACAACGAGGCGGCGTGGTGATGGGTGCTGATCCCCTCGCCGGCAGCCTCTACGCCGTACATGGCGACCTTGGAATCGCCGATGAACGGATAAAACAGTCCGATTGCGTTGGAACCACCACCGACGCAAGCGACCAGGGCGTCGGGAAGCCGTTTCTCCGCGGCCAGGATCTGTTCGCGCGTCTCGCGGCCGATGACCGCTTGCAGATCTCGCACCATGGCCGGATACGGGTGCGGCCCGGCAACCGTGCCGATGATGTAAAACGTGTTGTCTACGTTGGTCACCCAATCCCTGAGCGCCTCATTGAGCGCATCCTTGAGAGTCCGCGATCCGGATTCAACGCTCACGACCTCCGCTCCCAGCAGTTTCATGCGATACACATTGATCGCCTGGCGCTGAATGTCTTCGGCACCCATGTATATCACACACTCGAGTCCCATTCGCGCCGCCACGGTTGCGGTGGCGACTCCGTGCTGACCCGCACCGGTTTCGGCGATAATCCGCCGTTTTCCCAAACGCTGTGCAAGCAGTATCTGGCCGACGGTGTTATTGACCTTGTGCGCCCCGGTATGATTCAGATCCTCTCTTTTGAGATAGATCCTGGCGCCACCGTAATGACGCGTCAACCGCTCTGCGAAATACAGCGGCGACGGCCGTCCCACATAGTGTTGCAGATCGGCATCCAGTTCCGCCAAAAATTCCGGATCCTTTAGAAAAACCTCATATGCTTCACGCAGTTCCGCCAATGGACGCATCAGCGTCTCGGCGACGAAGATACCGCCATGGGGACCAAAATGTCCCCGCTCGTCGGGGAAGTTGTACGCCATCGCCTGACTGGAAATCGCCATAATCAACCCTTATTGCCACTGCATTGCTGTAGTCGGTCCGCCTCCCGTACCGCCCGCGCAAGGCGCGCGATTTTCTGCGCATCTTTTACGCCCGGCGCCTGCTCCACGCCGCTGCTGACATCGACCGCGTACGGTCGCGCCGATCCAATGGCGTCAACAACGTTATCCGCATTGAGCCCACCGGCTAATATTACCGGTTTTGACATCGTCGCGGGGATACGTTTCCATGAAAAAGTTTCTCCCGTGCCACCTTCGATTCCTGGTTTATACGCGTCCAACAGCAATCCTCGGCAATCGGTAAAGGCGCGTTCAATATCCGCCAGGTCCACATCGGACCGCATACGTATCCCCTTGATATAAGGCCGGCCATAGCCGCGGCATTGTTCGGGCGACTCATTCCCGTGAAGCTGCAACAGATCCAGCGACAACTGGTCCGCCACTCGCCGCACCTGATCGACCGGCTGGTCTACGAACACACCCACCACGGTCACAAACGGCGGTAACTGACCGCGAATATTACGCGCCTTCTCGATATCCACACAACGCGGGCTTCGCGGATAAAACACGAGACCGATCGCGTCCACACCAGCCGCAACCGCCGCGAGTGCGTCTTCGGCGCGGGTGATTCCGCAAATCTTAACCCGGGTTCGGGCGGCGATGACCATGACGAATGTTGTCTACCGTCGGCGGACGAAGCACGTCTATGTGATGGACGGCTAGTCTACCAAAACCGAATCGGCTCCGGCGGCTCGGGAATGCCGATTGGCGACGGATATTCGACCGCAGTCAGATACAGGCCGCACGCGGGCGCGGTTACCCCGCCCAAACGTCGGTTGCGTCCCGCCAGTACCTCGGTGGCCCACTCTTGCGGCCGTTCACCCGCACCAATGGCGGCGAGCACCCCGACCAGGTTTCTAACCATATGCTGCAAAAAGGCGTTGGCGCGAACGTCGATACACACCCATGACCCGTGCCGGCGGACATCCAGCGCGTGCAGTGTTCTCGTCGCCGATTTCGCCTGGCAACCTGCGGCGCGAAAACCGCTGAAATCATGTTCGCCGAGCAGCGGCAGGGCCGCGTTACGCATGCGTTGCGTGTCCAGGGGACGATAATCCCAGGCTACCAGACCGCGCAACACGCCGGGACGAGTTTTCTGATTGAGAATCACGTAGCGGTAACTGCGGCTCAGTGCGCTGAAACGCGCGTGGAAATCGTCGTGCACCGGGCATACCCATGTCACCGCTACGTCGCCGGGTAGCCAGGAATTGGCGCCCCGCTGCCACCCGTAGGCTTGGCGCCGGCTGTCGGTATCGAAATGCACCACCTGCCCGGTCGCGTGTACACCGCTGTCAGTGCGGCCTGCAGTGACCACTGCGACCGCATGGTTAGCAACCCGGCCCAGGGCCTCTTCGACACAGGCCTGCACACTGCGAGCACCATGTTGCCGTTGCCAACCTTGGAATCCGCTGCCTCGATACTCAATTCCGACGGCCAATCGCATAACAGTCCGCGCGCTGTACCATCCCACCCTGTTTGGCGCTTGCCGTGATTTTTTCTATAGTATCGCCCGCCTTTAGCATCACCGGGGACATACAACCAGAGATCGCCGGCCACGACTTTGGGGCACAACACGGGTGATTATCGCACCGCTGCGGCGCTTTTGCGTATTCGCTCGCGGCGCCAACGACCCCGCTAGCCACTCAGTTGGTTGGCCAACTCCTGCGCTTGGGTGCGTTGCGTGGGATTACCTTGTTTCAGCACTTCATCAATAATGCTGCGCGCACCATCTTTATCACCCATGTCGATGTACGCGCGGGCAAGATCCAGTTTCGTCGCAGCTTCGTCCCATTGTTCTGCATCCGCGGCGCCCGTTTCCACGCCGTCCATATTGCTCACCGTCGCCGCGAGTTCCTCGAGATTCGTTGTTATGTCTCCAGACGTGGCGTCTGCCGCGGCCGCTTGTGCTTCAACGCCGGCGACCGGGATCTCATCGAGATCCGCCGAAGTTGCGAACTTGGCCGGTTGTGACGGCGCCGCCGGTTCAGGGGCGAACTCAACCGCAGATGCCGACGCCACATTCTTGTTTCCCGGCAGGGGCATGACTTTCGCCACTCGCTGCTCTGGCGCATCATCGCTATCGGCGCCGGGCGCGGTTGGCGGGACATCGAAGTCCAGGCCTGCCGCCACGTCTTCTTCCAGCGCTTCCGGTTCCGCGTGGTCCTGGATCTCGGCCTCCAGTTCTTCAAAATCCAGTTCAAAATCTACGTCGTCGAGTTCGTCTGCGGCCGGTTCCTCTACCGTTCCCGCCGGCGCCGCTTGTGCGGGTTCGGCCGCGAGGTCCTCGCCCATCGCCGCCGCCGGCGCTTCACCGCCAGCGGAAATATCCTCATCCGGCGCGGGCTGCGCACCGCCCTCGCCTCGGAGTGTGTCCAACTCAGTCTCGAGATTCGAACCGCCCTCCGGCTGCGGAAACGGCTGCAGCGAGCTGTCCAAGACCATCTCAGGACTCATGTCACCGGGAACAGCCTGTTGTTCGGCGCCTTGCTCTTCACCACCGCCACCGCCCGCGGCAGCGACCGCCGCCGGCAGTTCCTGGCTGAACAACGGATTATGCGGATTCATAGCGCGGCCCATGGCGACCACCTGTTGCCAGATCACCGGGTCGCCTTGATCACCCGCCGGATACAGCTCTTCGGCCAGCGTCTCGAACGCCTTGAGATCGTTCCGCTGCTGATAGATTTCCAACAGTTTCAACTTGAGTTCGTGGCGAGCGGAATCCTTCTTGATGGCCTCTTTGAGTACCTCTTCCGCCTGCTCATCGCGGCCGTAGGCGAGATAAACTTCCGACTCGGCGAGGGGATCGACTTCGTCAGCCTGTACCGTACCCATACCGGCCATACCAAAATCACTTAAGAATGACGTATCCGTAGCCGCTGTCGCGCGCGTGGTGTCGGTGGTGTCGGTTTGTCCGTCCAACACGCTTCCGGTCAGAATGCTCTCCTCAAATTCGGCGATCGAGCGTCGGCGGCGGATCATTTGCAAAAGGCCCACCAACAACGCCACCGCGGCAACGCCCAGTCCCACCAAGTACTGCCAACTTGAGAACAGGCTGTCGAGGATGTCCTGCCACCAGGGAACGGACTTCTTCGGCTTGGTCGCCACCCGCGTGGGCTTCTTAGGTTTTGGTTTGGCTGCCGGCTGCTGCGCCGCCACCTTGGGCGCCGCCGCTGCCGCGGCTTCGGGCTTGACCTCCGCTTGGACCGCTTGTTTTGCTTCCGGCTTCACTTCCGCCTTGGTGATTTCTTGCGCCGCCGCCGGTTTATCCGCTGGCGTCGCCGGCGCGGGTGGCGCCGGTTGTGCAGCGGGGGTTTGCGGCTCCGCCGCCGCCTGTTGCTGCATCTGCGCCATCTGCTCGCTCTGTAACTCGATCAGGCGATTGGTCTTCTCCACTTGACCCTCGAGCATTGCCACGCGCTCGCGCAACTCTTTGTTCTCCAACTCCCGTGACGTAAGCGTTTCCTCCAACAGCTGTATCTGTTCACGCAGCGCCTGGGCCTCGGCATCAGCTGTGCCGCCGTCAGCGGCCTGCCCCGCCGCCTCCTTGGCCTCGTCGAGATTGGCCCGCACGATACGCAGCACGTCCGTTTCCGCCGTCTCGGCTTGCGCGGCTTCCGCCTCCTCTTGCGCCGGGCTTTCATCCGCAGCGGCTTCGGCTTCCTGGGTATCCACCTGCGGTGCGGCCTCCGCCGGCTCGGCCGCGGTATCCTCCGCAGCCGCGGTATCCACCGGTTGCGGCGGGGCCTCGGCCGTCGCCGCCGGGACCATCGCAACCTGACTCGCTGCGGCGATCTCCAGCTTGTACGACTGCCACTCTTCCAGATGGGCGGTGTATACGCTGCTCGCTTCGTCCTCGGTGATCTCCGCAACGGTATCGATATCTTCCAGCTTCAAGATCTCTCCGACTTTAAGCCGGTTGATGTTGAAGTCGACGAACGCATTAGGATTCTCGCGCAGCAGCGCGATCATTATTTGAAAGATATTGGTCTGCGCGTCCCCGACATCCAGCTTCGACGCGATAGCCCACAGCGTGTCGCCCTCTTGTGTGGGACCATATTCTCCGCTGCGAACACCCGATACCGGCGGCGCCACATCCGTCGTCGCCTCGGCGGCGGCCGGAACCACAGGCGTCGGCACCGCAGGCGCCGGGGCCTTGTCAGCGGGTTTGGGCGCTTCCGGTGCCGTTTCTGCGACCGTCCGCGGGCTGCTCACCGAAGCGGGTATATCCAGGGCGTACGTTGGCGGGTCGAGCAACGCAGTATATTCCCTGATCAATTCGCCACCCGCCCATTCAACGGTTACCAGCAGATGCAAAAACGGCTCCCTGGCCGCCTGTTCGGTGGTTATCTTGATAAAAGGCTGGGGAGCATCCGTGGCGATATCAAACTTCAGAGCGCCGAGAAACTCGGGACGGTCCACGTTCGCTCGAACGAAGTCTTCCCGCGACGAGAGCCGCGCCCTCAAGGTTTCGAGTTCGGCATCCTGCACCGAAGTCAACTCAATTTCCGCCACCAGGGGCTCATCCAGGGCGGATTTCACCCGCAGCTTGCCCAGTCCCAGCGCAACGGCATCGCCAAACGCCAGCAAGCTCGACGCGGCAAGCGCGACGCTGCATAGTCCCCGTAGCGGTCTGTGGTTAGTTCGTGTCAGCATAGCGAGCATCTCACGCAAGAAAATGCATATAAGCAACTGTTATTATTGCACTAGTTGTTGAAACCTTGTCGTTAACCATGAGTTCATCCTGGAATCTCGGGTGTGCATCAGCGCGCCGGCAAGGTTGGTCACAGTAAGAAAAGCGCCTTTTTCACTGGTAGTTAGCTTAGTATATTAGCAATGCTCTTGATGATTGTTAACTAACTCTTAGACGATAAATGAGCTTTTATCAAATGTTCACCTATCTGTACACTGTTCAAAGCCGCGCCCTTGCGCACGTTGTCCGCCACGATCCATAAATCCAAGCCCCGCGAGCAGGAAATATCCTCGCGAATTCGACCCACGAAAACCGCATCATGATGCGCGCCGTCGGTCACCGCCGTGGGGTAACCACCGTCCTTGCGTTCATCGATCACTTTCACGCCCGGCGCCTGCTGTAACAGGTCGCGGGCCTGCCGCGCTGTGATCTTGTCAACGGTTTCGATGTGCACCGCTTCCGAGTGACCGTAGAACACCGGCACCCGCGCCGTGGTCGGATTTACCCGTATATCAGGATCCGCGAGAATTTTTTGTGTCTCCCAAACCATTTTCATCTCTTCTTTGGTGTAGCCGTTATCTTGGAAAACATCAATGTGAGGTAATACATTAAAAGCGATTTGTTTCGGGTAGACCTTCGGCTCGATTTTCCGACCATTCAGGAGCGCTGCTGTCTGGCTCGCCAATTCTTCCATCGCGGGCTTACCGGTACCAGAGACCGCCTGGTATGTGCATACGTTGATGCGCTCGATTCCAACTGCATCGTAGATCGGCTTGAGGGCGACTACCATTTGAATGGTGGAACAATTCGGATTGGCAATGATGCCGCGGTTGCGATGTTCAGCTATCGCTTCCGGATTGACTTCCGTCACCACCAGGGGAATGTCGTCGTCGTAACGGAACTGAGAAGTGTTATCGATGACAATGCACCCCGTCTCTACCGCAATGGGAGCGAATTTCGCGGAAACCGATGCGCCCGCCGAAAATAATCCGATATCAACACCGCTGAAATCGAATTCCGCCAGATTGCCGACTTTGTGTTCACGTCCGGCGAACATGATCGACGAGCCCTCCGAGCGGCTACTCGCTAATGGGAAAATGTCCGCGAGCGGAAAGTTTCGTTGCTCCAGGATTTCCAACATTGCTTCTCCGACGGCGCCGGTGGCGCCGACCACTGCCACATTGTATCGCTTTGCCATCTTTCCCTTTCCTAATCGCTGCTTGCTTAAGATCCACCGGACAGATCGCGCAACGCGGACACCACTGCATCACCCATCTGCGCGGTGCTCACCGACCGCCCCCCCGCGTTGACGAGATCGGCGGTACGCAACCCGCTGTCCAACACTCGCTCCACGGCGGTTTCCACCAGCCCTGCGAGGCGTTCCTCGTCCAGGGAGTAGCGGAGCATCATCGCCACCGACAGCAGCGTGGCCAGAGGATTGGCGACCCCCTGACCCGCGATATCCGGGGCCGAACCATGAATCGGCTCATACATACCCTTACCGTCCGCCGCCAGCGAGGCGGACGGTAGCATCCCGATGGAACCGGTCAACATGGCCGCAATATCCGAAAGAATATCGCCGAACATGTTGGTGGTGACGATCACGTCAAACTGCTTGGGTCGGCACACCAACTGCATGGCCGCGTTGTCCACGTACAGATGAGTCAACTCGACGTCCGAGTACTCCTTTGCGGTCGACGTCGCCACTTCGCGCCACAGTTCCGTAGCTTCCAGAACATTTGCCTTGTCCACGGAGCAAACGCGCCGATTTCGCTTGCGCGCAACATCGAACGCCACGCGCACAATTCTTTCGATTTCCGATTCGCGATAAACCAGGGTGTTATATCCCTCCCGTTCCCCGTTGTCCGCGGTGCGCACTCCCCGTGGCTGGCCAAAGTAGATTCCACCCGTCAGCTCACGCACGATCATAATGTCGAGTCCCGATACGAGTTCCGTCTTCAAACTGGACGCATCGGCAAGCTGCGAGTAAGTCACCGCCGGTCGCAAATTGGCGAACAATTGCAGTTCGGCGCGCAATGCCAGGAGTCCACGTTCCGGGCGCGACTCGTAAGGCAGCGCTTCCCACTTGGGACCGCCGACGGCGCCGAGCAACACCGCATCGGCGCCACGGGCCGCCTCCAGGGTCGCGTCCGGCAACGGCACGCCGTGCTGATCGTAGGCGCTGCCCCCGACCGAGCCCTGCTCGATACGCAAAGACAACCCAAAATCGTTCCCCAGGCACTCGAGCAATTTCATCGCTTCCGCGGTGACCTCGGGTCCAATGCCGTCACCCGGCAAACACAATATGGTCTTAGCCATTTCCAGAATCCGTCAATTTTGAATGGGCCGGGGATTGTTCTTCCCGGCCGGTGAAAGAAACTCGCGGAACTGTGCGCCTATGCGTCGAAGCCCAAAAACAACCAGGGGGCCTGTTCGCGGCGCCTGGTTTCATAAGCGCGGATGTCGTCGGCGTGCTGCAAGGTCAGCTCTATATCGTCGAGACCATTCAGCAAACGATGTTTTCGCGCCGGGTCGATTTCGAAAGACAGGGTTTCACCGTCGGGCGTGGTCACCGTCTGCGCTTGAAGATCGACGCTCAACCGGTAACCCGGTGTGGACTCGACCCGCGCAAACAATTTTTCCACCGCCGCCGATGGCAGCACCACCGGCAGCAGCCCGTTTTTCAGGCAATTGTTGTAGAAAATATCGGCAAAACTCGGGGCGATCAAGACCCGAAAACCATAATCCAGGAACGCCCAGGGCGCATGTTCCCGTGATGACCCGCAACCAAAATTCTCGCGCGCCAGAAGAATCCGGGCATCGCGATACCGTTCCTGGTTGAGCACGAAGTCGGGATTGACGCGCCGTTTCGTATGGTCCTGCCCCGGTTCGCCTGGATCCAGATAGCGCCAGTCATCAAACAGATTCGGTCCGAAGCCGGTACGCTTGATCGACTTCAGATACTGTTTGGCGATGATTGCATCGGTGTCTACATTGGCGCGATTCATCGGCGCCACCAATCCGCTAAATTCGGTAAATCTTTCCATGCTCAAAAATCACGTATGTCGACAAAATGCCCGGACACCGCCGCCGCAGCCGCCATCGCCGGCGATACCAGGTGGGTGCGGCCGCCGCGGCCCTGGCGACCTTCGAAGTTTCGGTTCGAGGTCGAGGCGCAACGCTCGCCCGGTTCCAACCGATCGGCATTCATTGCCAGACACATCGAGCACCCCGGCTCGCGCCACTCGAAACCAGCGTCCTTGAATACGCGGTCGAGACCTTCCTGCTCGGCCTGCTGTTTGACCAATCCGGACCCCGGCACCACCATCGCCAGATTGATGTTGGGCGCCACCTTGCGTCCGCGAGCGACGCGCGCGGCATCACGCAGATCTTCAATACGCCCATTGGTACACGAACCGATAAACACTTTATCCAAGCGGATGTCTTCGATTGCGGTGCCTGACTTGAGATCCATATATTCCAAGGCCCGGGCGCGCCCCTCCCGCTTTGCCGAGTCGGCGGTGTCCGGATCCGGCACGCGGCCGCTGATTGGCACCACCATTTCCGGTGACGTGCCCCACGTGACCTGCGGTTCGACGGCGCCCGCATCCAAGGCGATCTCGCGATCGAACACAGCGTCCGGGTCGCTATGCAGGTCTCGCCAGGTCTGGCACGCACGCGTCCATATCTCTCCCCGCGGCGCGTAGGGACGGCCCGAGACGTAATCCAGGGTCTTGTCGTCGCACGCGACGATGCCGGCACGCGCCCCCGCTTCTATCGTCATGTTGCACACCGTCATGCGCCCTTCAACGGAAAGCTCTTGAATCGCCGACCCGGCGTATTCGATTGCGTAACCGGTGCCCCCGGCGGTACCGATGTGCCCGATGATCGCCAGTATGATGTCCTTGGCGGTGACACCGGGCGTCAACTTGCCGTCGACCACAATGCGCATGTTGGCGGACTTCTTCTGGGTCAAACACTGGGTGGCGAGCACGTGCTCGACCTCCGAGGTTCCGATTCCAAACGCCAAAGTGGCAAGCGCACCATGGGTAGAGGTGTGCGAATCGCCGCAAACAACGGTCATTCCGGGCAAGGTTGCGCCCTGCTCCGGCCCGATTATATGAACAATTCCTTGGCGTATATCGTCAATCTCAAACTTCAAGATACCGAACTCCCGCGTATTATCATCCAGCGTATCGACTTGCAGTTTGGATACCGGATCGCTGATCGGCTCGTCGCGGTGTGTGGTCGGTATGTTGTGATCCGGGACCGCGAGATTGGCGTTCGGCCGCCACGGACGGCGGCCCATCAGCCGTAGACCCTCAAACGCCTGAGGCGACGTTACCTCATGCACCAGATGACAATCAACGTACAACAAACACGTGCCGTCATCGTCCTGACGCACGACGTGCGCATCCCACAGCTTGTCATATAAGGTCTTTCCGGCCATAGTGGTCACATCTAATTCAATGATAAAGTTTGTGCTGTCGAATCAGGCAACAAAGATATTACCACGAGTAATTCGTGATTTCGTAAGGCAATGCAAAACAGCAGTATCGTACGCTCCGATGGGCCACTGACGTTCCGAGATCTCATCCGCCACCTCGCGGATGAGATCGGTCGCCATCAGATACCGGTGCGCACTCGGGCGACCGACATTCATGAGTTTATCGGACCGGATTCAATTCACCACGAGTTGGTGAACGAACTGGTTCGCGCCATCTACAAGGCCAATCGCTGCGGTCACCTGGACGCCCCGGTGCACGCCGCCGGCACCTTCAATGCCCTGGGCAATCTGCGGGCGCGGTTGAGCCAGTCCAACCGTGCCGATGTCGATCAAATCAACCTCATCGACGACATCGGATGGACCGTGCGGGAACTGCTCGACGACGGCGCCGGCCTTGCCGGGCACATTGACCACCCTGCAGCACCGGCAACCATCCTCCCGTTACGCCGCACCCGATAGCATACCAGCGGCATGGGCGGCGGGAATTTGTCTTCGGTTCGGCCTCGTCAAATCACAGCGCTTCAATCGCGGTTAAACACCGTTTCGACAGACGTCAGACTTTACCAAATCCATACGCCGTTATCCGCAATCCTGGTAAGAAATGCGGCTTAAACCCGCGCAGCTGCAAACACCGGCCGGATCCAGATCCAAACCAGCGCTGCGCCGACCAGCGCCAGCGCACTGGCGATCGCGAAGGTGGCGACGGGCCCCAGATGCTCCCAGGTATATCCGCTGTAAAAACTGCCCAGCGCGCCGCCGACGCCGAAACTCATACTGCTGTACAAGGCCTGACCACGATGCTGATGGGCGCCTTGAAAGACTCGATGAATCAGTTGCATCGCGGTGGCGTGGTAGGCGCCAAACGTCACCGCGTGCAGGGCCTGAGCGATCACCATCAGCGTCAGGTAACGGGGAAACAGGGCGACCATTGCCCAGCGTAATGCGGTGACCAGGAACGTGGCGGCCAACACCGCGGGCAGCGACACGCGCCGAAATATTCGATGCATGACCAGAAAGATTCCGATTTCGCAAATGACCCCGAATGCCCACAGTGCGCCGATCACCGTTTTACTGTAGTGATGGCCGTCGAGGTAGATCGAAAAAAAGGTGTAAAACGGCGCGTGGCTGGCCTGCATGAGGAAACAGGCGAACAAGAACGCGACCACCTCGGGCCGGCGAAACACGCCCAGCAGCCTGCCTTGTGCGTTGGGCCCGGTCCCCGGTCCTTCAGGAATGATCAGGCTCACCAGCCAGATGCCGGCAAAACATGACATCAATACCGGAAGAATCACCGCCGGGCCGTAGCGGTCCAGCAACGGCCCCACCCCCAGCACCAGGACTATGAATCCCACCGAACCCCAGAGACGAATCTTGCCGTAGCGGTCGGCGCGATCACCAAGATGCTTCATGGTGGTGGCCTCCAACTGCGGCAGCGAGGCGTTCCAGAAGAAGCTGAATCCGACCATCAACAACGCCATGCCCCAGAAGCTGTCGATCCAGAAAACCACCGCATAGATAAGCATTGCAAGCAGCGTGGCGATGCGCACCACGGGCATGCAGCGTCCGGACCGGTCGGCGAGCCAACCCCATACATTGGGGGCGATGATCTTGGTGGCCAGAAGCAACGCCACCAATTGCCCGATCTCCAGGGCGCTGAAACCGAGATGCTGGAGATACAGGCTCCAGTAAGGGATGAGTACGCCGAGGGAGGCGAAGAAGAAGAAATAAAACCCGGACAGGCGCCAATATGGCATGTAAAGACGGCGGTTAAAAATAAAAGTGAAAGCTTAGAATAAGCTTGTAACTGATTAATTTATTTTGATTATTTCCAGCTTTAGCAAATTGAACTTTAACTGTCCGCGACACCGGCTGGAATTACCGGCACCCTGGAGGCGACGTCCGCGTTTTGCGCGCGATGACGCAACAAATGATCCATCAACACGAGCGCCAACATGGCCTCGGCAATCGGGGTTGCGCGGATGCCGACGCACGGATCGTGGCGACCCTTGGTGACCACCTCAACCGGATTGCCGCGCCGGTCGATAGACCGTCCCGGCACCTGAATACTGGAGGTGGGCTTGAGTACCAGGCTGACCACGATGTCTTGACCGCTGGAGATGCCGCCCAGGACGCCCCCGGCGTTGTTGGTTATAAACCCCCGCGGGGTCATCTCGTCACGGTGCTCGGATCCACGTTGCTCGACACTGGCAAAACCGGCGCCGATCTCCACACCCTTGACCGCATTGATGCTCATCATGCCATGGGCGATGTCCGCATCCAGGCGGTCGAACACCGGCTCCCCCAAGCCCACCGGCACGCCGCTGGCCACCACCCCGATGCGCGCTCCTACGGAATCCCCTTCGCGGCGCAGGGTCTCGATATAAGCTTCCATCTCCGGCACCTTGTCCGCATCGGGGCAGAAAAACGGATTGTTGCCGATCTGCTCGCGGTCAAAGCGGGCGATGCGAATCGGCCCCAACTGCGCGAGATAGCCCTGAATGGCGATGTTCGCCTTTGCCGCCAGGTACTTCTTGGCGATCGCTCCGGCAGCCACGCGCATGGCGGTTTCACGGGCGGACGAGCGCCCACCGCCCAGGTAGTCGCGCACGCCGTATTTCTGCTCATACACGTAGTCCGCATGACCGGGCCGAAACGTGTCTTTGAGTTCGTTGTAATCCCGCGACCGCTGGTCCTGGTTCTTAATTAACAAGCCGATCGGCGTTCCGGTGGTCGCACCTTCGAACACCCCGGACACGATCTCCACCCGGTCGGCTTCCCGCCGTTGGGTGGTGTAGCGCGATTGCCCCGGTCGTCGCCGATCCAGGTCCCTTTGGACGTCTTCCTCGGACAGCGGCAGGCCCGGCGGGCAGCCATCGACGATACACCCCAACATGGGCCCATGACTTTCGCCGAAGGTGGTTACGCAGAATAATTTTCCGAAGCTGTTTCCAGGCATGGCAAAATGTTAGCAGCAATGCCTTCTTGAAAGTAGCAAACGGCGGTGAGGCCATTGCCGCAGTTGAAGGCGGCTCACGCGATGCCCTGCCGGTGGGCTTGATTCAGCAGATCGAAAATCTGGTAAATGGGTATGACGCGGCGATACCTGCGCACCAGCCCCATGAACGGCAGATCCTCACCATCCGCAAACTGATGCGTGCCGCGATCGACCCGATCGTGCAATTGCCTCAGCTGATGACTGAGGGCACGAAAAGTTTGCACCAGATCGGCCATTTCGTCATCCATGTCCTCTTCGGCGCAGACCGCCAACTCGTCCATCTCAAAGATGGCCTGATCGGCAAGATCCAGGAATTCGGCAACGGTTGGCGGTGGCCGCACGGTATCCGCCCGTCTGTTTGAAAATAGTTCAGGAGTTCTGTATGACGATGGAAGGAAACTTGGCGCTGTAGTCCTTTTTCTGCGCTGCAAGCCTTCCCGCCGTGCGCCGCGCTATGTCTTTATAAACCTTGGCCACAGCGCCGTCCGGATCTGCGACCACCGTTGGTTTGCCGCCATCGGTGTCCTCGCGTATGCGGATATCCAATGGCAACGCCCCGAGATAGGACAGCCCGTATTCTTCCGCCATCCGCTGGCCTCCGCCTTCACCGAAGATATGTTCCTCGTGACCACACTGGCTGCAGACATGGGTGCTCATGTTTTCCACCACGCCGATTACCGGGATCTCGACCTTTTCAAACATCTTGTACGCTTTGCGCGCATCCAACAGCGCGATGTCCTGCGGGGTGGTCACGATGATCGCGCCGGTAACCGGCACCCGTTGCGCCAATGTGAGTTGGGTGTCGCCGGTCCCCGGGGGCAGGTCGATCACCAGGTAGTCCAGGTCCGCCCAGCGGGTGTCTTTCAATAACTGCTCCAGGGCCTGAGTCACCATCGGGCCGCGCCATATCATCGGCGTCTCCTCGTCGATTAAAAAACCGATCGACATCGCCTGCAGGTGGTAACTGTGCAAGGGCTCCATACTTTTGCCGTCTTTTGACTCCGGCTTCGCGTTGATGCCCAACATGCGCGGCTGGCTGGGACCGTAGATGTCGGCGTCCAAAATGCCCACCCGGGCGCCTTCGGTCGACAACGCCAACGCCAGATTGACCGCTACCGTGGACTTGCCGACGCCCCCCTTGCCTGACGCCACGGCGATCATATTCTTGACGCCCTCCAGCGGCTTCACCCCCTTTTGCACCGAATGGGACGCGATTTCCGTGGATACATTGATGGTCGCCGCTTCCACACCCTCAACCGACTCGACCTGGTCCTTCAACTGCCGTGCGTATTCGTCGATCCAGCTGCGTGCCGGATAACCCAACTGCAAGTCCACAGTGACCTGGCCCTGGTCGATTGCAATGTGTTTCACGTTCTTGCCCTTGACGGGATCGCGATCGGTATGGGGATCGATGATCGTCGCCAGGGTCTGTTCAATTTGGGCTTGTGTAACCGCCATAGGTACCTCGTTGTTGACACACTCGAATTAGCAGCGTTCCGGGGGAGCGGATCGTACACTTTTGGCCGACAAATGTCATCGCGCATCAAGATCAAACGAACCTGCCCGGCGATAAACCGGAATTATCGACAGCGGGTCCGACTTGCTGCGCTGTCATTGGCTCTAACTAACCGAAACTGGTACGGTTACGCGCCCACGGGACGTACTCAACGATTACCGACCCATGCCCAAAGAAAACCGCCGAATCCTGGTCACCAGCGCGTTGCCTTACGCCAACGGCCCGATTCATCTCGGGCATCTGGTGGAATATATCCAAACGGATATCTGGACGCGGTATCAGCGTCTGGCCGGTCACGAATGCTACTATGTCTGCGCGGATGACGCCCACGGCACGCCCATCATGCTGCGCGCCGAGAATGACGGCGTCACGCCGGAGCAGCTGATCGACCGTATCGGCGCCGAGCACCGAGCGGATTTCGCCGAGTTCCTGGTCGCATTCGATAATTATCACACCACCCATTCGCCCGAAAACCGACAATATTCGGAGCTCATCTATCAGCGCCTGCGCGACAATGGCCATATTTCGCGCCGCACCATCAAACAGGCATTTGATCCGCAAAAAGGAATTTTCCTGCCCGACCGCTACATCAAAGGACAATGTCCGCAATGCGGCGCCGCGGATCAGTACGGCGACAACTGCGAGGTGTGCGGCTCGACTTATAGCCCCACCGATTTGATCAATCCGGTTTCGGTTGTGTCCGGCGTCACGCCTATCGAGCGGGAGTCCGAGCATTTTTTTTTCAGACTCAAGGATTTCGAAGACATGCTCAAGACCTGGACGCGGGGCGAACATCTCCAACCGGAAGTACAGAACAAATTGCAGGAATGGTTCCACGTCGGGCTGCGGGACTGGGACATTTCTCGCGATGCCCCGTATTTCGGTTTTCAGATCCCTGACCAGCCGGATAAGTATTTTTACGTGTGGCTGGATGCGCCAATCGGCTACATGGCCAGCTTCAAGAATCTTTGCGACAAGTCCGATTTGAAATTCGATGATTTTTGGGACCCGGATTCGAGCACCGAGTTGTATCATTTCATCGGCAAGGACATTCTCTACTTTCACGCCTTGTTCTGGCCGGCGATGCTCGACGGCGCGGGATTCCGCAAGCCCAGCGCGGTATTTGCCCATGGTTTCCTGACCGTGAATGGCCACAAGATGTCGAAATCCCGCGGAACCTTTATTACCGCGCGCACCTATCTCGATCACCTCAATCCCGAATACCTGCGCTATTACTTCGCTGCCAAGCTGAACAACCGGGTCGAAGACCTGGACCTCAACATGGAAGACTTCGTGCTGCGCGTCAATTCCGATCTGGTGGGCAAAGTCGTCAATATTGCCAGCCGCTGCGCGGGCTTCATCAGCAAACGATTTGACGGGTATCTGGCCGCCGGGGTGCACGATGCCGAGCTCTATCAGACATTCGTCGACGCGGGAGCACACATCGCCGAGTGTTACCAGCGCCGGGAGTACAGCCGCGGTATGCGCGAGATCATGTCGCTCGCCGATCAAGCCAATCAATACATCGCCGATCACAAACCCTGGGAGATCGGTAAACGCGAAGGCCAGGAGGATCTGCTGCAGGAAGTGTGCAGCATGGGTCTCAATCTGTTCCGCGTTTTAATAACTTATCTGTCACCGGTCATACCCGCCACTGCCGGCAAGGTCGAAGCATTTCTGGATTGCGAAATCGTCACTGCCGGCGGGTGGCACAACGTGCGACACCCACTGACCGGGCACCGGGTCAAACCCTATGAACATTTGCTGCGGCGCGTGGACAACAAGCAGGTTGAAGCGATGATTGAAGCCTCCAAACAAACCGTCGGCACCGCCGCCGAGCCCGGGCCCCTCCAGGCGGAACCCATTGCCGCGTCGATCGGCATCGACGATTTCAACAAATTGGACCTGCGCATTGTGCGCATCACCCAGGCCGAGCGAGTCGAGGGCGCGGACAAGCTGCTGAAGCTGATCCTGGACCTTGGCGGCGAGCAGCGCACCGTCTTTGCCGGGATAAAATCCGCCTACCCACCCGAGGAACTGGCGGGGCGTTACACGGTCATGGTGGCCAATTTGGCCCCGCGCAAGATGCGCTTCGGGGTGTCCGAGGGTATGGTGCTGGCCGCCGGACCCGGGGGCAAGGACTTGTGGCTGCTGTCACCCGACGACGGCGCGCAACCGGGCATGAGGGTAAAATAATCCCGGTCCACTCGCCGCCCACGAATCGCAGCAACCGATGGAGATGACGCCCCACGATTCCGCGCCGCCGCAAACGGGAGCGGCCGATGCCATCGACGCATGGCTTCCCCAGACCCAGTGCACCCAATGCGGTTATCCGAATTGCCGCGCCTATGCCCATGCGGTGGCGGCACGAGACGCCCAAATCAATCAATGCCCGCCCGGCGGCGACAATACCATCGGCGGGCTTGCGGCGCTGTTGGGCGTTGAACCCAAACCGCTCGATACGTCGTTCGGCACACACCGCCCACGCCGCCTTGCGTTCATCGTCGAAAGTCGATGTATAGGCTGTACGCTTTGCATCCAGGCGTGTCCGGTGGATGCGATTCTCGGCGCAGCCAAGCAAATGCATACCGTCATCGAAACGGAGTGCACGGGTTGTGAATTATGCCTACCACCTTGTCCGGTGGATTGCATAGAGCTGCGTCCGGCCGGCATGCCCACGCCGGGCGAAAACTGGCGCTGGCCGGAGTACTCTCCGCTGGAGACCGAGCGCTTCCGGCGACGGGCCGCGGACCGGCTGCGAAGGCTTACGGCGCAACGAGCGCGACGTAAGGCACAGCGGGAAGCGAGACGTACGGCACGACACACGCATCGGCTGACGATCAAGGACGAGATCCAGGCTGCCGTCGCCCGGGTCAGGGCGAAACGCGCCGGCCCATCGTGAACGCGCAACACCGCAAAAACATTTTCCAACGGCTTCGCGCTCAAAATCCGGCGCCGACAACCGAACTCAAGTATCGCAGCGCCTTCGAGCTCATGGTTGCGGTGATCCTCTCGGCGCAAGCCACTGACGTCAGTGTTAATAAAGCCACGCGTGAATTATTCAAGGCCGCGAACACGCCGGAACAAATCGCCCGATTGGGGGTCCGTGGATTAAAGCCGTTCATAAAATCCATTGGTTTGTACAACAACAAGGCGAAACACATTGTCGCCGCGGCGCGCATGCTGATCGACCGCCATGACGGGCGTGTGCCCGACACACGACAAGCGTTGGAGGCGCTTCCCGGGGTGGGTCGCAAGACCGCCAATGTGATCCTCAATACCGCGTTCGAGCAGGCGACCATCGCCGTCGACACGCATATCTTCAGAGTCGCGAATCGCACCGGCCTGGCCGCCGGGAAAACACCGTTGGCGGTGGAAAAACGCCTTTTGCAAGTGGTCCCGGACGAGTACCAACGGCACGCCCACCATTGGCTAATTCTGCACGGGCGTTATACTTGTACGGCGCGCAAGCCGCGCTGCCGCGATTGCGTCATCAACGATCTGTGCGAATATCGGGAGAAAGCCGCATAATGAGCTGTTCAAATGTAGCGACAGGCATCAGCTACGGTACGCCGGCCCGTTCCCGGCACGCCGAACACGCGGTATCCCAGGCCCTGGAAAAGGCCGGATTGACCACGGCCAACAGCGTGCTTCTGTTCCTGACATCGGATTTCGCCCACGACCCCAAACCGGCGCTCACCGCAGCGGCGCGAACCGCCGGTTGCACACAGGTGTTCGGCTGTACCGGAACCGGCTTGCTCACCGATCAGGAGTGGCTGCTGGACAGTTCCGGGGCGGTGGCGATGGTACTCGGTGGTGACGTGTCGTTGTCGCCGGTGCTGGAAGATTCCGGCGATTCACTGGTGCTGAGCCTGAGCACCCCCGGGGGCCTTTCCACCCACTGGCTGGATGCCCCGGTGGGCCGCATCGGCGCACTGTCCACGGACGAATTCGGTCACGGCCCATTTTCGGTATGGAACAGCGCCCGGGTGGTGCGCGACGGTCATACCCACGCCGTAATCCACGGAGTCCGCCATGCAGTTACCGTGGGACAAGGCGTACGCGCGCTGACCGCGCCATTGGAAGTGGCGGAAGTGCAGGGATTCGACATCCGGCGCCTGGGCAACTATCCGGCTTTGAATGTGCTGGTAAACTCGCTGCCGGCGTCGGTGCGTCGCATGGAGCGCATCCCGCTGCATATGCTGATGTGCGGCGTCACCTTCGGGGATCCGCACACCGCGATCCGGGAAGGCCGATTTCGCCTGGATCACATCGTATCGGCCAATCCCCAGGACAGTTCCATTACTCTGTCCCATCCGTTGACCCAGGGGGAGCGCCTGTTTTGGGCTATACGCGACAAACTCACCGCGGAACGGGGCATGACCATGGCGATAGAACGCGGTACAGAAGAATTGGGCGTGCCCCCTGAGTTCGCGCTGATGTTTCCCTGCATCAGCCGCGGGCCCTCGTTTTTCGGTAGCGGGGATAGAGACATTGAACTGTTGAAAGAAAAGCATCCCGAATTACCGTTCATCGGCTTCTACGGCAACGGGGAAATCGCACCCCTTTCCGGGGGCAGCCACCTTTATCAGTACTCCACGGTCCTGGGTTTATTCGCCTGCGGCGAAATCACTTAACCCGCTTTTCTCACCGGGATCCCGGACGCTGGCGCAGGACTGGTTCGGCTTACCAAGATATAGTCGCTGGGCACCTGGCAAGAAGTGCGGATTAAGCCTCTCGTTTTTCACCCATCCGCGCACTGTCCCCACCGTTCCTCCGAGGGCGGGAAAGATTTGAGCCCAACGCCCGGTCTTCGCCCGTAACGGACAAGAAACTTTTGACTCGGTAGCGAGTCAGATTGGCCAAGACGGATATTTCAGATTCGTAATGGCGGGTCTTGACCGTCAAAAGACCTTTAACCAACAGGAGTAGAAGTTCATGACTAACACCAAAACCCTCGTCAGCACCGCTGTTTCCAGCTTGATGCTATTGGGCATCGCCGGCACCACCGTGCCCGCCAACGCCGCAGACATGGAGAAATGTTACGGCGTGGTAAAGGCTGGAAAGAACGATTGCCAAACCGCGAATTCGTCGTGCGCCGGAACCTCGACCAAAGACGGCCAGAAAGATGCGTGGCTGTTTGTACCCAAAGGCACCTGCGAAAAGCTGGTCGGCGGCAACACCAAGGCCGGTGCCTGAACAGACGTGACCGCGCGATGTGAACAGTTTGCAGTGCGATCGATTCCGGCGCGAGCCGGAATCGGTCTGCGCAGCGAGCATTACCAGGCGGTGATCGCAAACCGGCCGCAAGTGGGTTTCTTCGAAGTTCATAGCGAGAACTACTTCGGATCGGGCGGCGTCCCCCATCGCTATCTGGAAACGATACGCGCCGACTATCCGCTGAGTTTTCATGGGGTGGGCATGTCGCTGGGTTCGGTGGATCCGTTGAGCACGGCGCACACGCGGCGACTTAAACAGCTGGTGGACTATTACCAACCGGATCTGATCTCGGAACATCTGTCATGGAGTTCGGTCGGCGGCACGTTCTTCAATGACTTGCTGCCGTTGCCCTATACACCGGAGGCGTTGCACCATGTCGTCGACCGGGTGCGTCAAATCCAAGATCGGCTGCAGCGCGAAATACTGGTTGAAAACGTGTCCAGTTATCTCCAGTACACGCACTCGACGATTCCCGAGTGGGAGTTCGTAAATGAAGTCGCGCTTCAATCCGGTTGCGGCATACTGCTGGACGTGAACAACATCTTTGTCAACGCCACCAACCACAATTTTGACGCGCAAACGTACCTGGCCGGCGTCTCCCCGCAGCTGGTGAAGGAGATACATCTGGCCGGACACACCGTCAATGAGTTCGAGGACGGCAGTATATTGATCGACACCCATGATCAATTGGTGTGCGACGAGGTTTGGAGCCTGTACCGCGGCGCCGTGAGCCGATTCGGCCCCAAACCGACCTTAATCGAGTGGGACACCGACTTACCGGAATTGACGGTGTTGCTCGAGGAGGCGAATAAGGCGCAAGCCGTCCTGGAGGCCGCCCATGACCGGGTTGCGTGAGTTGCAACAAGCCTTCGGGGAGTCGTTGCGTTCGGAACAGGCGATGCAGCTTGCGCCGTGGATATGCGCCGACGGAATTCCGGGAATGCGGCGCGTACAGATTTATCGCAACAACCACGCTACCAGCTTAACAGAGGCGCTGCGCGCGGCCTACCCGGTGGTGGAAAAGCTGGTGAGTGAAGGATTCTTCCGCTTCGCCGCGCATCGCTATACACGGAAATTCCCCTCCACCGAGGGTAACCTGCATGGATTCGGGCGCGACTTCGCCCGCTTTCTCGGTCAATTCCCGCCCGCGAAGGACCACCGGTATCTACCCGACGTCGCGCGGCTGGAGTGGGCGCGGCACGAGGTCTATCACGCGGGCGGTCACGCGCCGATGGCGCCGCAATCCCTCGCCGCCGTCGATCCCGCGGCCTACGAGTCGCTGCGCTTTACCATCCATCCGGCGCGGCGCCTGCTGCGATCACCCTATCCGGTGGTGCGCATCTGGGAAGTTAATCAGCCGGACTGGAAAGCGGGCCAAACAGTGGATTTATCGGCGTCCGGCGACCGCGTGCTGGTCCTGCGGACCCAAGGTCAGATCGAGTTTCACCGGCTTGCCCCCGCCGAGTACCGGTTTCTCGACACGCTCAGCGCGGGATGCACCCTGGGCCGGGCAGCGGAAGCGGCGCTGGCGCGTGAACCGGATTTCGACCTGAACCGATCTCTGGTTAAACATGTGCAGAACCACACGCTGGTCGGTTTCGCCCTGGCGTAGTCACTGCGTATATTTCACGCCACACCAGAAACGGAGAACCCGACCATGTCTATCGCCCCTGCAGTCGCCAACCTCGCCAAGCCCATAATCCGCGGACTCGAATACTTGAGCCCCTTGGGCCTGTTGGGCATTCGCTTGTGGGTGGCGAACGTGTTCTGGAAAGCGGGCCTGACAAAGATCGCGATAGGAGAGGACTTCCCATTCATCGGCCTGGGCCCGAGCACCTTGATGCTTTTCCAGTATGAGTACAGCGTGCCGTTGATCGATTATAAAACCGCCGCGTACCTGGGAACCGCTACCGAGCTGATGTTTCCGGTATTCCTGGCGATCGGCCTGGGCGGCCGCTTTGCCGCCATAGTCTTGTTTGTCTTCAACATCGTAGCGGTCATATCCTATCCCGGTCTCAACGAGGCGGGAGTGCAACAGCATCAACTCTGGGGGTTGATGCTGCTATTATTGGTTTTCTACGGTCCGGGAAAGATCTCCGTAGATCATTTTATTCGCAAAAAATACATGGACAGCCCCGGTTATTGATGTATCTCCGAAGCTGCACCTGGTTGCAATGGGAGGGTGGTTCACCCTCCCGTGTTCATATTTGACACATGAAAATCAACTCGATTAACAAACCGGTTCCGAATTACGGCCCCACGTTCGACGACGCCTTGCGGGGCACAGGTCTGGGAACACTCTCCCGCGCGCCACTGCGGGAACTGCAGGTCAACCTGGGCAGGTTGTGCAACCAGGCGTGCTCCCATTGCCATGTCGATGCCGGGCCGAAGCGCACCGAAATCATGCAGTGGGAGACCATGAGTCGCATCCTGTCATGGTATGCCGCCGCGGGTTTACGCCGCGCGGACATCACCGGCGGCGCCCCGGAATTGAATCCCAACTTTCGCAAGTTCGTAGACGCCCTCCTGGCTCTGGGAGCCCAGGTCAACTCGCGCTGCAATCTCACCGTGTTAATGGAACCCGGTCAGGAAGATCTGGCCGCCTGGTACGCCGAGCGGCGCGTGCATATGGTTTGCTCTCTGCCGTGTTACTCGAAACAAAACGTGGACGAGCAACGCGGCGACGGCGTGTTCAACAAGAGCATCGAGGCGCTGCGCCTGCTCAATCGGCACGGCTATGGCCGTGACGAAGATCTGCATCTGGACCTGGTCTACAACCCGGGGGGCGCGGTTCTGCCCCCCGCCCAGGACCAACTCGAAAGCGACTACAAGACCCGTCTGTACGACGGCTTCGGCATTCGATTCAACCGCTTACTCACTCTCACCAACCTTCCGATAAACCGTTTTGCGCATTATCTGCGGCGTACCGGCCAGACGCGCAGCTATCAGCAATTGCTGGTGGAAAATTTCAATCGGGACAGTGTTCCCAATCTGATGTGCCGCCATGTGCTAAGCGTCGACTGGCTGGGGCGGGTTTATGACTGCGACTTCAATCAGATGCTGGCGCTGCCCCTGGGCGATCACGGTCCACGCCAATTGTGGGACATCGATCCCCATACGCTGGAGGAGACCCCGATCGCCGTGGACCGGCACTGTTTCGGGTGCACCGCCGGCGCCGGTAGCAGTTGCGGCGGCGCTCTGGTTGCGAACCACACGGCTTAAACCCATACCCGGCGGCGCGGGACCAACGACCGCAAAGGACCGTTTAGCGGTCTGGCCCGCCGAATAGAAGTCTCTGGAACGTTACCGCACGCGTGCCGGAATCGTCATATGAGATTCGACCACCCACAGTGGGAGATGTATTCGACTTCAAAGCACGAGGTACGCGCGTTGTTGAAACAAGTCGGCGTAACGTTGTTCGAGATGCACCTCAAGCATCGCATGCGCACATTCCAGGGCGCCTTTCACGCCAGGCACTGAGCTGAGTCATCCGTATCCGTTAACGCTAATGGGCGCCATCGAGCATCTTCTCGACTTCGTGAATTTCCTGTTCCGCCTCGTCCAGGATCAACAGCGAGTTGCGTGGCGTTAATTCGCCCAACGCCAGTTTCTTGAAGGCCGGTACCTCATCGATGCGCGGGAGCCGGGTCGATCGCTGCGACCCGACGTAGGCGTGCAGTTGCGCGATGATGAGTATGTCGACGTAGTCAGCTTGCTGTGAACCCGCGTAGGTCCAGTCTTCGGAGTGCAACGCCGCTTCAACGTACAGCCCTGCAAACTCCCACTTGTGCAAAATCGCTGCGCTGACGCGCGCCTGCAGTAAATACACCAGCCGGTCGAGCATTTCCGGCCGCTCGGCAAGCTCCGGGTGCGACTCGGCTGCTCGCAACAGCGGGATGGCGCCGACATCGTGCAATACCCCCACCAACATCGCTTTATCCGGCGACAGGCCGGGAGTCATCTTGGCGAGTACTTGACATAAAGCGGCGACGCGCGCGCTGTGTCGCCACAGAGTCCGCATACGGTCACGCAACACCGGAGAGTTCGTGTGGAACGAATTTTTCAAAACGAAACTTATTATCAAGTTTTGCGTGGTTCCGCGGCCCAATCGCGTCACTGCATCGGTACAGCTCTCGATCGCTCCGCGACCGCCGTATGCAGGGCTGTTTGCCACCTTGAGCAGGCGCACGGTCAGCGTCGGGTCCATCTGTATGATGCGGGCGATGTCTTCGCTATCGGTATTCGCGTCGTTAACGGCGCGTCCCACACGGACGGCGACGTCCGGAATACTGGGCAGCTTCAGCCTGCCGGATTTTAGATTAGCGACAAATTCATGAACGTACTCGCGAATAGAGTGATCCCCACTCGATTGAACCGCCGCCGTTATAGTGGTGTTCATTTCGCATGGCTCCTGATATTGCAGGTATTTCGCCGCCGCCGGCACACACCCGCGGTACATAAAAGGCTTGCACGTTCGAAGTTCCGCGCGCCCCTGTTGTCTATCGGCATACGGGAAGCGATTCTTTAACGGGCTGAACTCCGGTGGGATGGGAGACAACGAGCGCGCCGGCCTGGATCTCCATCCCACCACCCCGGCAGGGATGACGCCAGTCCGTGGCGCCGGGTTTTAGGAATTTTAAACGTGAGCGCTCCGCCATGCGGCGGGATCTGTGCACCCTGGTCGACCGGCTAGACGGCAATAACGGTATCAGGTGACCAGATCGTCGAAGAACGAACGCAATTTGTCGGTCCACGAGCTTTCGCGGGGGCTGTGGCGCGCACCGCCGTCACGAACCGTTCCCTCCAACTCTTTCATCAACTCCTTCTGGCGTTTGGTGAGGTTGACCGGTGTTTCCGCGGTGATTTTGCAGTACAAGTCTCCGACACGCCCACCGCGCACGTTGCGAACGCCCTTGGAACGCAAGCGAAAGAGCTTCTCGGTCTGCGACTCGGGTGGTACTTTGATCCGCGCCCGGCCGTCCAGCGTGGGCACCTCGAGCTCACCCCCAAGCGCCAGGGTCGCGAAGCTCACCGGCATTTCGCAATAAAGGTCGTCACCATCACGCTTGAAGATCGGGTGCGGCTTGATTTGAATCGACACGTACAGATCGCCGGGAACACCGTTTTTGCCGCCGCTCTCGCCTTCACCGGCCAGGCGGATCTGATCGCCTTCGTCAATACCGGCGGGGACTTTCACCGACAAGGTCTTGGTTTCCTTGACCAGACCGGACCCATGGCAACGGCCGCAGGGATCTTTGATCACCGACCCACTGCCCCGGCACGCCGGGCATGTCTGCTGCACGGAGAAGAAACCCTGCTGCATACGCACCTGCCCCGCACCGCCGCACGTGGAGCAGGATACCGGGGCGGTTCCCGGCGAAGCGCCGGTACCGTCACAACGATCACACACCACCGAGGTGGGAACACGGATCTTGGCTTCGGTTCCACGCACTGCGTCCTCGAGGGATAGCTGCAGGTTATAGCGCAGATCGGCGCCGCGCGCGCGCCCCCGGGAGCGCCGCGGGCCGGCGCCACCGAAGATGTCGCCGAATATATCTCCGAAGATGTCGCTGAAGCCACCTGCGCCCGGACCATGGAATCCGCCGCCAACCCCGGCGGAGGGGTCCACACCTGCGTGTCCGAACTGGTCATAAGCGGCCCGTTTTTGCCCGTCGCTCAGTATCTCGTACGCCTCCTTGGCTTCCTTGAACTTCGCCTCCGCATTCTCGTCACCGGTGTTTCGATCAGGGTGATGTTTCATAGCCAAGCGTCGGTACGCCTTTTTGATCTCGCTTTCCGACGCGTTGCGTTGAATGCCTAGTGTCTCGTAATAATCACGCTTTGCCATAACCGTTCCAGCGTCCGCCATCACCGACCAACGGGCTCATTCGTCTCAACATTCGCGACATCACCCGGATAAATCTACTTTTGTCACATACAAAACAGGCGTGGGCTTCCGTCCACGCCTGTCCTGGAACTTGCCACCAGCGAAATGCGCGATCAGCTCTTCTTGTTGTCGTCTTTGACTTCCTCAAACTCCGCGTCCACGACATTTTCGTCTTCCGACCGGGCGCCCTCTCCCGCGGTTTCGCTTTCCGCGGTTTCCCCCTGTTCGGTGCTCGCCTGTTTGTACATCTCCTCAGCGAGGCGATGGCTGGCTTCCGCTACCGCCTGGGTCTTGGTCTTGATCGCGTCGGTATCGTCTCCCTTCATGGATTCCTCTAACTCCTTGAGCGCGGCTTCGATCTTGCTCTTTTCGTCTTCGCTGAGTTTATCACCCATCTCCTTGATCGACTTGCTTACGCTGTGTGCCATGGCGTCGCCCTGATTGCGGGCGTCCACCAACTCTCTGGCCTTACGGTCTTCCTCGGCATGCTCCTCCGCGTCACTGACCATCTTGTCGATCTCATCGTCACTAAGACCCGAGCTGGATTTGATTACGATCTTGTTTTCCTTGTTCGTCGCCTTGTCTTTGGCTGAAACATGCATAATGCCGTTGGCGTCGATGTCGAAGGTGACTTCGATCTGTGGTATGCCCCGCGGCGCCGGCGGTATGTCGCTCAAGTCGAACCGCCCCAACGACTTGTTTCCGCTGGCCATTTCACGCTCGCCCTGAAGCACGTGCACAGTCACCGCGGTCTGATTATCGTCCGCGGTGGAAAACACTTGGTTGGCCTTGGTCGGGATGGTGGTGTTCTTGTCGATCAATTTAGTCATGACTCCGCCAAGCGTCTCGATACCGAGTGACAAAGGAGTCACATCGAGGAGCAACACATCCTTGACTTCACCGCCCAACACACCGCCTTGTATCGCCGCGCCTACGGCCACTGCCTCGTCCGGATTGACGTCCCTGCGAGGCTCCTTGCCGAAGAAATTCTTTACTGTCTCCTGAACCTTCGGCATCCGCGTTTGACCTCCGACCAGAATCACGTCATCGATGTCGCCCGCGGAAGCGCCGGCATCCTTCAACGCAATCTTGGACGGCTCCACGGTTCGCTGAATCAGGTCTTCGACCATCGACTCCAACTTGGCCCGCGTCACCTTCATCGTCAGATGCTTGGGTCCGCTCTGGTCGGCCGTAACGTAAGGCAGGTTCACCTCGGTTTGTACCGCGGAAGACAACTCAATCTTGGCCTTCTCCGCCGCCTCCTTGAGACGTTGCATCGCCAATGGGTCGCCGCGCAGATCGATCCCCTGATCTTTTTTGAATTCGTCGGCGAGATAATCGATCACCCGGCGGTCGAAGTCCTCGCCGCCCAGGAACGTATCGCCGTTGGTCGACAACACTTCAAACTGATGTTCGCCATCCACTTCGGCGATCTCGATGATGGAAATATCGAAGGTACCGCCGCCCAGATCATACACCGCGATTTTGTGATCACCCTTTTGCTTTTCGAGGCCGTAGGCCAATGCCGCGGCGGTGGGCTCATTGATGATGCGTTTCACGTCCAGGCCCGCTATCCGACCCGCGTCTTTCGTGGCTTGGCGCTGCGAGTCGTTGAAATAGGCCGGCACCGTGATCACCGCTTCGGTGACTTCCTGTCCGAGGTAGTCTTCCGCGGTCTTTTTCATCTTCTGCAGCACTCGCGCCGACAATTCCGGCGGCGCCATCTCTTTACCGTTCACATTGACCCAGGCATCGCCGTTGCTGGCTTTAACGATCTTGTAAGGCATCAGACCGATATCGCGCTGCACCACGTCTTCGTCGAATTTACGGCCGATCAGGCGCTTGATGGCAAACAAGGTGTTGTGGGGATTGGTGACCGCCTGGCGCTTGGCCGGCTGCCCCACCAATACCTCGCCGTCATCGGTATACGCCACCACCGACGGCGTCGTGCGGTCCCCCTCGCTGTTTTCCATGACCCGGGCCTTGTCGCCCTCCATCACCGCCACGCAGGAGTTCGTGGTGCCTAGATCAATGCCGATAATCTTTCCCATAGTGGTTTCCCCTAAAACTCAATGTGCCTTTTCAATGAATCAATTGTTAATAAAATTGGGTCTCAATCCGGTTTTTTCAAGCTTTTTCCTGCTGCGGCGTTTCATTGGCCGCGGGCTCGGCCGCCTTGGCGACAATCACCATCGCCGGCCGGATCAAGCGATCTTGGAGCGTGTACCCCTTTTGGATCACCGACACGATGTGGTTGGGCTCGATATCACTGGATTCCTGGATGCTCATCGCCTGATGCCGCTCCGGGTCCAATTTTTCCCCCGGTTCCGGGGCCACCACACGAATAGCGAATTTTTCGAATACGCTGTCCATTTGTTTCAGAGTCAGCTCCAGTCCCTCCAGCATGCGCTGCAAGGCACTCGCATCCTGCGTATCGAGGTCCACCGCCCGCGCCAGCTCCAGACTGTCGCGAACCGTAAGCATTTCCGAGGCAAACCGCTCAATCGCGTATTTGCGCACACCGGCGATCTCGTTGTCAGCCCGGCGCCGGGTGTTCTCGACTTCCGCCTTGGCACGGAGGAAGCTGTCCTTGAACCGCTCCAACTCTGCGGTCGCGTTATCGAGCTGGTTTTGCAAGTCCTCTACGTCGACCGCCTCTCCGTCCCCGGTGACCGTTTCCGCCGCGGGTGCCGGCTCGGTGTCGGGCGTCGCCTCGGAGGTAGCAGTCGCGGCCGGCTCGCTGTGCTGGATGGGTTCTTCCGTCTGGGGTTGGCTTTGCGCCTTGGGTTTTTTCTTCACCTATTGCATCACTCCGTACCTGTGCTTATCTCGAATTGGGGGCATCGCAGGCGTATTTCAAGCCGCCGGCGGCGCCCCGGCCGAACTTTTCGTGGTCACACCGGGCAAGCGCCGGCCGCTGAGAGCTCTTTTTATTGGTTAGCGCTTATTCCAAGCGATCAGAGCCGGTGGACAGCGCGCCGCTCAACAAGCGAGCAGTGACGTCCACGACGGGAATAATGTCCTCGTAGGACATCCGTGTCGGTCCGATCACGCCCACGGTCCCGATGATTTCTCCGTCATGGTCGTAGGGCGCGGTTACCACACTGCAGTCGTCCAAAGACCGGTAACCCGACTCCTCGCCGATGAAAATACTGATGCCACTGACTCGCATGCTGCGATCCAGTAAATCCAGCAGATCCTGCTTGGTTTTAAAGGCATCGAAAAGCTTCTGTAATTTTTCGATCTGACACAGATCGGGAACATTCAACAAATTCTCTTCGCCGCTCAGCATGACCGCGTCGCTGCCGTCATCCTCATCGTCGAACAGTTTGCCCGCCACCGCCAAGGCAGTCGCCGTGATGCTGTGCATTTCGTCGCTATCTTTTTGCATTTCCTTGAGCAGCCCGCGGCGCACGTCCGCCAAGGAAGTTCCCCCGTAAGCCTCATTGAAAAAATTCGCCGCTTCGATCAGTTCGCTCGCCGAATATGAGCGGTCGGTGGGTATCACCCGGTTTTGCACCCGGCCGTCGTCGGTAACCAGAATAGTCAACACGCGATTCGCCGCCAGCCTGACGAACTCAATCTGGCGGAACAGGGAATTCTGCTGGCCGGGTATCAGTACGACGCCGGCGAATTGGGTCACTTGTGACAGCAGTTCGGAAGCTCTGGCGACCAACAACTGCGGATCGCGCTCCTTGGAGAATTTACCTTGCATCTCCTCGAGGGTCAGCTTCTCCAGCGGTCTTACCTGTAACAACGAATCGACGAAAAACCGGTAGCCCTTCTGCGTCGGTATCCGCCCGGCGGAAGTGTGCGGTGCGTGGATCAGGCCGAGGTCCTCCAGATCCGACATCACGTTGCGCACCGTGGCCGGACTCAGGTTGAGCTTGATCTGGCGCGCGAGGGTGCGCGAACCTACCGGTTGTCCCTCGTGGATGTACAACTCGATCAGGGTTCTGAGCAGTGATTCCGCGCGATCGTTGAGCATCATGTTGGTTGAGCTGGATACGTGCCGTTCTTAGCACTCCATTCATTGGAGTGCTAATCGAACACGCTATCAACGTACCGCCGGACTGTCAATATCGGCGTTGCCGAACGTGGTTATCCAACCGCCGACGTCGAACAGGCCGGGCGCACGGCGCACCCACCGATGGCGAAAAAGTTCACTCCATCGGGAAAATCAACGAGAATGCACTATCCCCACGCAGCGGCCGCTGGTCGCATCAGTAACGTCAGGGTCTCAAGAAGAACGGCGCACTCCAATGCCAAAACAATTCAAAACCATCGGTCTTTTCGGAAAATACAAAGATCCCGGTGTCCGGGATGCGATCAACAGCCTCGCTGAATACCTCCGTTACCGCAACATCGAGGTGCTGGTGGGTGAAACCACCGCGCAGGAGATTCGCACCGCGTTGGCCGCGGACGCATCCGACGAAGACATCGAACATCGCATCGATCTGAGCATTGTCGTCGGCGGCGATGGAACCATGCTGCACGTCGCCCGATCATTGGCGCCCTACAGCGTACCGCTGGTGGGCGTCAACATGGGCCGTTTGGGTTTTCTCACCGACATCTCCCTCAACGAAATGCACGAGGACATCGGCAGGATTCTCGATGGAGAGTACGAAATCGAGCAACGCATGATGGTGAACGCCGAGGTGATCCGCAACGACGAAGTCATTTATTCCGACAACGCCTTCAATGATATGGTGATCGGCAAGAGCGACATGGAGCGCTTGATCGAAATTCAGACCTACGTCGATGGTGATTTTGTCACCAAACTGCGCGCGGACGGAATCATCGTCGCCACGCCCACTGGATCCACCGCCTATGCACTGTCCGCCGGCGGCCCGATCATGCACCCACAGCTCGAAGCGCTGATCATGGTACCCATCTGCCCGCACATGCTGTCACAGCGCCCTATCGCGCTGCGGGCCTCTAGTATTATCGACTTCAACCTGATCAATATCTGCGAACGCTGCGCCTATGTCTCACTGGATGGAAAAATCGTGTTCCACCTCGACGGCGACGAAAAAATACGCGTGCGGCGTTCCCAAGAGACGGTGAATTTCGTGCGTACGCTGGATCATGACCATTATGCGGCGTTGCGATCAAAGCTCGGCTGGGGCGAGGCCATCTAACGGCGGTGTTGACGTCTTTATTCATTCGCGATTTCGCCATCGTCCCGCGGCTCGAACTTGATCTGGAATCCGGATTGACCGTGCTTACCGGCGAGACCGGCGCGGGTAAATCCATCCTGGTCGATGCGCTGATGCTGGCGTTGGGCGCGCGCTCTGATGCGGACAGCGTCCGCCATGGCGCCGATGGAGCCGAGATCAACGCCAGCGTGGCGCTTGAGCACGGCGGCGACGCGGCGAATTGGCTTCAGCAACACGAACTCCATGAGCAGGACGGTTGCGTGTTACGCCGCCTGGTATACCGCGATAAACCCACCAAGGCGTTTATCAACGGGCGTCCGGTCACCCTGCAGTTGTTGCGCGAGTTCAGTCAACGGCTCGTCGACATTCACGGTCAACACGAACATCAATCGCTATTGCGCACCGATGCGCAACGCCAGATCGTTGATGATTTCGCTTCCCGGGTCGAGGACGTCGGCACACTGGTGGTTCTGTATGAAGAACTGAAACGACTGCAAGCGCAACTGGACGATCTCGACAATGCGTCCTCGACTCGATTGCACGACATCGATTTATTGAAGTTTCAGACTTCCGAGCTCGAACAGGCCGACGTAAGCGACGATGAGTTTGCGCAACTCGAACAAGAGCACGCCAAACTGACGCATGCCAACGAACTGCGGGAAGGCATCGAGTTGTGTTACCAGCGCCTCTACGATGCAGAGCGACACGCGGTCACCGACACCGTTACCCAGTGCGTGCATGCGCTGGAAGGTTTGCTGGACTACGAACCAGGACTGGCACAGGCTGTCGATCTGTTGAATCAGGCGTCTATACATGTCGACGAAGCGACCACCCATCTGCGACAGCTGGGCGACGGCGTGGCGCTCGACCCCCAGCGTCTGGAAGAAGTGGAACGACGCATGAGCACTTTGCTGGCGCTGGCGCGGAAGCACCAGTGCGAGCCGGATCAACTGAAGGCCATCCATCAGGAACTGACCGGCCGGTTGGCGGCGCTTGAACAAACGGACACGAGTATCGAATCCGTCCGCAACGCCCTCGAGGATACGCGGGCGCGCTACGATCAAGCCGCCGACAAAATCTCGAAGCAACGGCAAACGTCGGCGGCAAAGCTGTCCGAACTCGTTACCGAGCAGATGCAGGAACTGGGCATGAAAGGCGGCCGCTTCGAGGTGACGATAACCAGGCGGGACCGCGCGCTACCCACGCGCTTCGGCTATGACGACGTTAGCTTTCAGGTCAGCACCAATCGCAACCAACCGCTGCGGCCGCTGAAGAAAGTCGCATCCGGCGGAGAATTGTCCCGCATCAGCCTGGCGATTCAGGTGATCACGGCTGGGGTGGGACGGGTGCCCACGCTGATTTTCGATGAGGTGGACGTCGGCATCGGCGGAGGCGTGGCCGAGATCGTAGGGCAGCGGCTGCGGTCACTGGCGCAAAAACGCCAGGTGATCTGCATCACCCATCTGCCCCAGGTGGCCGCGCAGGGAGACCATCACCACGTTGTCAGGAAACACGATGACGACGGTGTCCGCGTGTCCATCGTTCCGCTTGGCGATAATGATCGAGTTGAGGAAATCGCCCGTATGCTGGGCGGTGTTAAGATCACCGATCAGACCATGGCGCACGCCAGTGAGATGCTGTCCCGCAGCGACAATGTGTCGAAACCGCCGGCGCTGTCCGCGGTGGAATGAATCCAACTGAAAACCTCGGCAACTCGAAAAATCAGTACCGCGCATGAATGACTCGATCCCTGAAAATACTCCGCAGACGGGGGTTCGCCACGCAATCCCCGGGGATGTGTCCGCTATCGGCGCGTTGATGGAACGTTACGCCGCACTGGGCAATGTGCTTCCACGAACCTTGCACGACATCCGCCACAAGCTCGACGATTTTTATGTGATCGAGGAACACAGCCAAGTCGCGGGCTGCGGGGCGCTGGAGGGTTTTACCCCCGAGCTCGCCGAGATCCGCAGTCTGATGATCGCCGAGGACCATGCCGGGCGCGGACTCGGCGGCCGCCTGGTAGACCATTTGATCGCCGCCGCCCGGGGGCGTGGATTCAAACGCCTGATGGCGCTGACCTACGTACCCGATTTTTTCCGCAGGCGGGGATTTGAAGTCGTGCCCAAGGATGCGCTGCCGGAAAAGGTGTGGGGAATCTGTGTCTCCTGCTACAAATTCAATCACTGCGACGAAACCGCGGTGCTGAAGCACCTGTGACCGCCGCCGCCCCGGGCCGCGATTTACCCGCCGGGCGGCATTCGTTATCATCCCGGAATTCGACGGCTGAGATATTCATGCAACGGTTACCCTTCATCATCGGATTGTGCATCGCGGTGCTGGTCGCAGGCTGCATTCGTCCGTACAAAATCGATATCCAGCAAGGCAACGTGGTCAGCGCCGAACAGCTCGAGCAATTGAAAATAGGCATGACCAAGCGCGAAGTCCGTTACCTGCTCGGCACACCCCTGGTTGTGGATCCTTTCCACAACGACCGGTGGGAGTATTACTATTCTTTCCGGGCGGGGCGCTCCAAACAGACCGAACACCGGCGCATCACTATCGTATTCGACAACGACGCCTTCCACGAGATCCAGGGAGACGTCGTCGCCGGGGATACCACCGCCCTGCCCGCACAGGCCGAGGCGTCCACCGACGGCACCAAAGTCACCGAACCCCGGCCCAAGCAAAAAAAGGGATTCTTCAGCCGCGGCTGGGACAAGATTTTCAGCAAATAGTCCGCGCTAACCGCGGCTCCGACCCATGGTCTTGCCCTGGGCGGCAAGCTGGCGCCGGATTTCCCTGGGATCGGCAGTCAACGGACGATACACCTCAACGCGGTCACCGTCGGTGACCACATGGTCCAAGGTCACCAGGCGGCCAAAGATACCTACCTTGTTGACGCGCAAATCGAGTCCGTGGCGTTCGATACAGCCCGATCGATGCAGCACGTACTCGACATCGCTGCCCAGCGGCACCGTGAGCGTGCGCAGATCCTGCCGCCCGGGTTCGACATAAGCAATCTCGACACGGATCTTCTTATCGTTTGCCATAGACCAGTTGCGCACGCTTATGGAACGCGTCCACCTGGGTGTTGGAGATGTGAGAAAACACCGGTCCCACCAGGGCAGCCACCACCTTGTTGTCGAAATCGAAATGCAGGTCCAATTCGATCTTGCACGCCGTTTCGTCCAGCGCGGTGAATCGCCACACGCCCTCGAGATGGCGAAACGGCCCCTCGACATGTTTCATGGTGATGGACTCGAAGGGTTTCATGGTGTTTCTGGTGGTGAACCACTTCTTCAGTCCCTTATAAGCGATCTTGATCGAGGCGGTCACGGCATCACCCTCCTCCGTAATCACATTGGCGTCATCACACCAGTTTAGGAATTCCCGGTAGCGGGGAATGTCGGCGACCAACGCGTACATCTCCTGCGCGCTGTAGGGCACCAATGCCGAACGCTCAATTTTATGCATCGAAATAATGACCAAATAATAGATACAACAACAACAGGCCCACCATAACCGGGGCCACGAAACGGGTCAGAAACAACCATACTTCAAATCCGGCGCGACTCGCGAGACGCAATTCGTCCTGCAAGTGCGGCCGTTGCATCTTCCACCCCGCGAATACCGCAATCAGGATCCCGCCCACCGGTAGTGTAATGTTTGTCGTCAGGATATCGAAAATGTCGAAAAATCCATTGGTTTTTTCCAACCCTAAGAAGCGGAACGAGAACGCCCAGTGGCTGAACGACATGATGGTGAGTAACCCCAGCAGCCACGCGAGCCCGCCGGTCAGCACCGCGGAGACCATGCGGCGGAAGCCGCGGGTCTCGGTGAGCCACGCCACCGCGGGCTCGATCAACGAGATCGCCGAGGTCCATGCGGCGAACACCAGCAACACGAAGAACAAGGTGCCCCAGAACCCGCCCCCCGGCATCTGCCCGAAGGCGATCGGCAGGATTTCGAATATCAAAGGCGGACCCGCCGCAGGTTCCAGGCCGTTGGCGAACACGATTGGAAAAATCGCGAGACCCGCCAGCAGGGCTACCGCCGTGTCGGCGGCGATGATCATGAACGTGGAACCGGCGATCGACGCACTCTGCGGCAGGTAGGAGCCATAGATCAGGATCGCGCCCATGCCCAGGCTCAAGCTGAAAAACGCCTGACCCATCGCGCCCAGGATCACCCCCGGCGTCAACCGGGAAAAGTCAGTGCTGAACAGGAACTCAATGCCCTGTCCGAACCCGCTGCTGCCCATGGCATAAAACACCAGGGCCAGCAGCAGGATGAGCAACACCGGCATCATGAATCGCACCGCCTTCTCCAGGCCCGCCTGCACGCCGCGGGCGACGATCACCGTGGTGGTGACCATGAACAAGGTGTGCCAGATCAGCACCTTTGCAGGGTCGGTGACGAATACGCCGAACAGCGCCTTGATTTGCTGCGGGTCCTGGGTCGCGAACACGCCGCTCGCGGTGCGAAACACGTAGGCAAGCGTCCATCCGGCGACGACGCTGTAAAACGACAGAATCAGAAACCCGGTGGCCATGCCGAGCCATCCGACGAACTGCCACCCGGCGCCTGCGCCCTCGTCCAGGGCCAGAACGCGCATGGTGTTGACCGGGCTGCGCCGCGCCCGGCGCCCCAGCAACACCTCGGCCATCATGATGGGAATCCCGACCAGCGCAATACACACCAGATACACCAGCACGAACGCGCCGCCGCCGCCTTGACCCACCATGTAGGGAAACTTCCAGATATTCCCCAGGCCCACCGCCGAGCCGGTCGCCGCCAGCACGAACACCCAGCGCGACGACCACTGGGCGTGGACATAATTAATGTGGACGTCCGCTGTAGCCATATCGGATTGAATTTTTTGGGATCGAGAAGCAGCGTTTGATGGGCGCCCAGTTTAGCGTAAAACGCCAATGACGCTGCCGATCTATTAGTTTTAGTGTTGGAGAAAGGGGGACATTCACTGTATGGCCAAAAAGAACACCAAACCTAAACCCAAGTCCAACACCATCGCACTCAACAGGAAGGCGCGGCACGACTATCACATCGACGAGGAGTTCGAGGCCGGCCTGGCGCTGGAAGGCTGGGAAGTCAAGAGCCTGCGCGACGGGCGCGGACAACTGAAGGAGAGCTATGTGATCGTGCGCCATGGCGAGCTGTTCCTGTTCGGGGCGCACATCTCGCCGCTGGTGTCGGCCTCCACCCACGTGCACCCAGACGCGACCCGCACCCGCAAGTTGTTGATGCACCGCACGGAAATCGACCGACTCGTGGGCGCCGTGGAACGCCGCGGTTACACCCTGGTGCCGTTGGCCCTGTATTGGAAAGCGGGGCGGGTGAAGCTCAAGATCGCGCTGGCCAAAGGCAAGAAACTGCACGACAAGCGCGCCGCCATCAAGCAGCGGGAATGGGAGCGGGACAAGCAACGGCTGCATAAAATGACGCGTTAAACCCTGAGTCGGGCGCGGGATTCGGGGTGCGGTCCCCACCTGCGGGGCTGGAATTCGCGTATACTTGTCACCATATCTAACCTATGGGGGCGACAAGGCTTCGACGCGGGTCGCGAAACCATCGGTGCATGCCGAGGTGCGGAGTTCCTCGTAAATCCAACCGCAAACCATTAGTTGCCAAC
>CAMYKW010000011.1 GCA_947259175.1 uncultured Gammaproteobacteria bacterium
CCGGCCGCCGCGGTAACGCCATACTCGCAGCGTTCGCGCCAGATGAGGGCGGTCAACGTAGGCGATTTCGAAGGCCCCGTCGCCGTCCAGGTCCGCGGCACCGACCGGCGCGAGCCAGCGGTAGGCGGTACCGATGAAAGGTGTCGTAACGAGGCTGCCGTCGAGCCGCGCGACCGCGAGCCGGGCGCCGCGTGTATACGAGCTCTGAACGAAAACGACCTCGGGCCTGGCATCACCGTCGAGGTCGGATACCCGCGGCGCGATGTCCTCGATGATCATATCCCGCATGGGAATGGTGAGCACCGGCTCGCCGCCGGCCTGATCCTGCCCGAGTGGGCCGAGATGGAATCGCAGGCGCGTCCACTCGGGGGTTCCGCCGAGAACGTCATGACCGTACCGGTGTTCGGTAAGCGGTTCATCGAAACAGGCGCGCACTACCCAGGTGCCATCGCCATCGGCACAGCTTTCCTGCGCTCCGAGCGGCGCGGCCAGAACCAGCGACATCAGGGCGGCGGCGTGGCGCATCTTCATAAGCCGATGAACGGATAAGGCTCCTATAATTATTTTTTTGGAAATCTGAATAGCAAGGTAGCTGAATAAACATTGATGTCAGGTGTCTCTACATCCACGCCGGCCAAGGCCAATGTCTCGTTGAATGCATATCGTTGCCAATCAAGCCGAATGGTTGCGTTTGCAAGGTTGACGGCACCACCCGCCCCCCATAAGATCGTTGCACCAGTTTCGCTGGCACTTTCCCTTCTTGGAATAGAAGGGGCTTCAGCAACCAGTTCTACTTCACCTCCTGCGGCGCCCAGTCGCCCGTAGATTGCGCCAATACTGCTGATGGGAATTTGGGGTAACAGGGAAAGCGTACCGCCTTTTACGTTGACCGTCGCATTTGCCGCGATGGGTGCTTCGGTGGACAGGGCCGGCTCACCTAAATCAAACACCGTAGCTTCTGCGCCAAGGTAATTATTGATCTGGTAACCGATGATGCCCTGAACCGCAGTGTCTTTCTCTTCATCACCACAGACAATACCGGCAGTTGCACAAAATTCATCCACTTTTTCGGGGTTTACAATGTCGGACTGACCTAAAGAAAGTCCAAAGTAAAAACCGTTCTCAGTTGCGAACGCGGATAAATACGACCCTAAAAGGAGAACGAAAATAGAGATCGCAACGAATCTGGCAATGAATTTTATCTGATTTAGCATTGTTAGCTTCGAGTGTGGGATGCCTTTAGGACCTAGCATTAATCTTGCCGACAACCGTGACGGGAACATTCTGGCCCCCAACATTGCAGTTTCCCGATCCTGTTAGCGGACCCGAGATAGTACTGCCACTGACCGTGGCATTTACCGTGGCAGCTCCGGAACAACTGATGCCGTCTTTAGATTCATTGATCGGAGTGTCGACACTGAAGGTATTCCCGTTCAAACCAGTCGAGACTGTCCGTCCTTCCGCCGTCAAGTTCACGCTCGAGCCGGTGATCACAACCGTAACAGGGGTGCTTTTGTCTGTAACCGGGTAGCCGGGGGCGCTCAGCGTCACATCGGCCGTACCGCTATAGGTGATCGAGGTTGCCGGAGAGCCGGCACCCGTTGCGTCGTTGCGGCTGGCACTGGAGGGCTCGCCGCCAATCCCGCCGCTGCCGGTTTCACCGCCCGCCGCAGCGGATTCAGTGACGGTGCTGCCGTCGCAGGCGATCAGGAACAGGGTAAATAATAGGGCACCGAACGTCTTCACTTAGGATCTCCCAGGGGTCAGGTAAAGAAATAAATATACCATAAATATCTTATAGTTAAATAATACTTTTAATAAATAACTAGAGATTTGGCTATTAACATCCTCATGTGTCGGCCGGGAGCGGGTTTTCTTAAGCTCGGATTCATGCCATGCCGGAGCCCCATGGCTTGGGTGCGCTGAGGGTCTTGAGGTCGGGAAGGTCCCTGGGGGGCGAGGGATAGGAAATCGCAATGGATAAGAAGCATAACCGCTATGCTGTTCGCCAGTAATGTGCTGATGGGCGGCGCGCTGGTTTAGTGTCCCGCGCCCGGTCTCCTCATCTACAATACCGCCGCAGCGCCCAAGTGCTCGTCATCCGCGTTGTTCTGGTTCCGTGAATGGGCGTGTTCAGCGGATGCCGTAAGCGGCGCGGTGGAGGACGCCTTCGCGCGTCGTTCACATCCAGCAGGCTAGCTTCACCACATCGGCGTGCGTGACCGAGTCACCCTGCCGCCGGATACCCCGCGAACCGTGTCATTCCTGTTACACGCCGGCATGCAGCCCAAGGCCACAGGCGGCGCCCGATTGATTTCGGTCAAGCCGGCCGGGAACCGCGGTGTTCCGCTGGAGCGCGTCACCGTAGAGCTGAGCCCGGGCGGGCGCGAATTCACTCTGGAATACGGGGGGAGGATCCATCATCCGATACGGCAACTGAGCGAGGAGTATGCGCGCAGCTTCAGCGTGTCGCCCGGTTTGATATCGACGGATGGCGCGGTCCTGTCGGGGGCCACCCATTGGGTGCCGCAATTCGAAGACACCGGCTTGTCGTTTTCCCTCGAGGTGACGCTGCCCGCGGCGTGGCGCTCGGTAACCCAGGGGCTGCGTTCTGAACGGCGGCAGCACGGCGCACAAGTCACAGACACCTGGGCGATCGACACCCCCCAGGAGGAGATTTATCTCATCGCCGGGGATTTTACCGAGTACTCCGATGCGGCCGGCGCCGTGCAGGCGATGGTGTTTCTGCGTGATGCGGATCCCGCGCTCGCGGCCAAGTATCTCCAGGCGACCAAGCAGTACGTGGAACTGTATCGCGATCTCATCGGTCCCTATCCGTATCGTAAGTTCGCGCTGGTGGAGAATTTCTGGGAGACCGGTTACGGCATGCCGTCGTTCACCTTGCTGGGGCCGCGCGTCATCCGCTTCCCATTCATTCTACATTCCTCTTATCCCCACGAGATCCTGCACAACTGGTGGGGCAACGGCGTGTACGTGGACTATCAACGGGGAAATTGGGCCGAGGGCCTGACCAGTTACCTCGCCGACCACCTGATCAAGGAGCAGCGCGGGCAGGGCGTGGCCCACCGGCGGCAGGTGTTGCAGAAGTACACCGATTACGTACGCGATCAAAAGGATTTTCCATTGACCGAGTTTCGCGGCCGCCACAGCTCGGTTACCGAGGCGGTCGGCTACGGCAAGACCCTGATGCTGTTCCACATGCTGCGCCGGGAGTTGGGTGACGCGACCTTTGTCGATGCATTGCGTCAGCTGTATCGCCGGTATCGATTCAAGGTCGCGTCCTACGATGACGTGGCTGCGGTATTTGAACAGGTCAGCCAGAAACCGCTGCGCGGTTTTTTTCAACAGTGGGTGACCCGTATCGGCGCCCCGAGTTTGCGCATCAAGGATCTTCAGGTGACCGAGGGCGGTGACGGCGATGCCGGGTTCGTTCTCTCCGCCGTGCTCGAGCAGACCCAGGATGGCGAGGCTTATCAACTCTCGGTGCCTGTCGCGGTGCGCCTGGCGGGCGAGGACACCGCGTTTCAGAGCCGCGTCGAGGTGACGAGCAAGCGTCAGCGCATCGAGCTTGCCCTGCCGGCGCGACCGGTGCGGCTCGACGTAGACCCCGAATTCGACGTGTTCCGCCGCCTGGACCGCAACGAAATCCCACCCGCCCTCACCCAGGCGTTCGGCGCCGGCCGCGCCCTGATCGTGTTGCCGTCAAAGGCGTCCGCGCCGGTGCGCGACGCCTACCAGACCCTGGCACGCTCATGGGCGGCGCAGCGCGGGTCGCAGCTCGAGGTCAAGACCGATGACGAGATCAACGAGCTGCCCACCGGCCGCGCGCTGTGGATCTTCGGCTGGGACAACCGCTTTCGTCCCGTGGTGCAAAAAGCGCTGTCGGATTACACGTACCGGGACGAAAACGATGTCATCGAGATCGGTGACGAAAAATTGCGCCGCGACAAGCATTCGCTGGTGGTCGTCACCCGGCACCCGGATGATCCGGCCGAGGCCTTGACCTGGGTGGCCACGGACCATGCCGCGGCGATACCGGGACTGAGACGCAAGTTGCCGCACTACGGCAAGTACAGCTACCTGGGATTCACCGGCGACGAACCGGCGAACGTCGTCAAGGGCCAGTGGCCGGTGATCGGCTCCCCGATGTCGCTCGCCGTTAAGTCGCCGGGTGCGGAACGCGCCGCGTCCGGCACCGCGAAACTGGCGCCGCGCAAGGCGTTGGCGGAGCTGCCGCCGGTGTTTTCATCGCAGCGCATGCGGCAGGACATCGACCACCTGGCGGCGCCGGCGATGGCCGGCCGCGGGTTGGGAAGCGCGCAGCTGGACGCGGCCGCCGACTACATCGCCGCGCAGTTTCGTGCGGCCGGACTGCAACCGGGCGGCGATTCGGGAGGCTACCTGCAGACCTGGCGTGAGACGGTCGATGGGCTGGACCAGGAGGTGCGGCTCAGCAACGTCATCGCGGTGCTCCCGGGCAGCGACCCGCGGCTCGCCGGCGAGAGCGTGGTGCTCGGCGCCCATTACGATCATCTCGGCCGCGGCTGGCCGGACGTGCGTCAGGGCAACGAAGGCCAGGTGCATCCGGGGGCGGATGACAACGCCAGCGGTGTTGCGGTGATGCTGGAACTGGCCCGGGTGCTGGGCTCCGGCTGGCGGCCGGCGCGCAGCGTGATCTTTGTCGCCCTCACGGGCGAGGAGGCGGAAAAGCTGGGCTCGCGCCATTACGTGCGCAATCCGGGCGCCCACCCCACCGACAAGATCATCGGCATGCTGAATCTGGATACCGTCGGGCGCCTGGGAAACGATCCCCTGTTGGTGCTGGGGACCGGTTCGGCGCGCGAATGGGTGCACATCTTTCGCGGCGCCGGCTACGTCACCGGCGTGCCGATCAAGTCGGTGGCCGATGATATTGGTTCCAGCGACCAGACGAGTTTCTTGGATCTGGGGGTGCCGGCGGTGCAGTTCTTCTCCGGCGCCAACGCCGACTTCCACCGCCCGAGCGACACCGCGGACAAGATCGACGAGGCGGGGCTGGTAAAAGTCGCCGCGGTCGTCAAGGAGACGCTGGAGTACCTCGCCGCCCGCCCCGACGCGCTGCACACGACGCTGACCGGCGGCCCCCAGCGCGATCGCAATGGCGGCGCCGGGCGGCGCGTGCTGTTGGGAACGGTGCCGGATTTCGCCTTCACCGGCCCGGGGGTGCGCTTGACCGGGGTGAGCGCGGATACGCCGGCGGAGCAGGTGGGGTTGCGCGCCGGTGATATCATCGTCGCCATCAACGAAAACGAGATCCGCGACCTGCGGGCGTACTCGGAGCGCCTCAAGGCCTTGAACATCGGCCAGCGGGTGGTGATTCGTTTTGTGCGCGACGGCCGCGAACAAACCGTGACCACGACTCTGGCGGCCCGGTGAGGCCGGCGATAACGATTGACACGAACTATCGGAAACCAAGGAAACTGTGATGCATCTAATCATTGTGTTCATGTCCATGCTGCTTTTCTTTCCCGCCGCCGAGGCGGCCAGCGGGAGCGGTGCGCCACAACCGGCGGGGATTGATTTCGGCGAGGCGCACCTGAAAAACATTAAACAACTGACCTTCGGCGGACAAAACGCCGAGGCGTATTTCTCCCGTGACGGGCGCGAACTGATATTTCAGTCTACCCGCGACACCCTCGCGTGCGATGCGATATTCCGCATGAACGCCGACGGAACCAACACTCGTCAGGTGTCCTCGGGCAAGGGTGCGACCACCTGCGCGTTCATCGCGCCGGATAATCGATCCATCGTCTACGCGTCCACGCATCTGGGCGGCGAGGCGTGTCCGCCGAAACCCGATTATTCGCGCGGCTACGTGTGGCCGCTGTACGACAGCTATGACATTTTCAAGGCGGGCCCGGAGGGCGGCGATGTGCAACGTTTGACCGAAACGCCGGGTTACGACGCCGAGGCGGTTTTCTCGCCCAACGGAGACAAGATCCTGTTCACATCGGTACGCTCCGGCGACCTCGAGTTGTATCTGATGAATCCGGACGGCTCGGGGGTGGAGCAGCTGACCGCCATGCCTGGTTATGATGGCGGCGGGTTCTTTTCCCTGGACGGAAAATGGATCGTGTGGCGCGCGTCGCGCCCCACCGGCAAGGCGCTGCGCGACTACCAAACGCTGCTGGCCCAGGATTTGATCCGGCCCGGCAATCTGGAGATCTTCATCATGAATCTCGCCGACCGCGAACCGATCCAGCTGACGGACAACGGCGCCGCCAATTTTGCGCCGTACTGGCACCCTGACGGCAAGTACGTGATATTCGCGTCCAACATGGAAAATCCCAAAGGCCGCAACTTCGACCTGTTCTTGTTCCATCTCGAAACGCGCAAAGTGGAGCGTGTGACCAATTATCCCGGATTCGACAGTTTCCCGATGTTTAGCCATGACGGGAAGAAACTGGTGTTTGCGTCGAACCGCAACGGCAAGGTGCGCGGCGAGACCAATGTGTTTATCGCCGATTGGGTTTGGTAGCGGCGCGCGGGCACGCTTTCAGTTTCGCGTAGACCCTGCTAGAAGTATTTTATAGTTCACACAATGCAGCAGCCGGTTTTTATCGATGGCGCATGATTGTTAACACCCGGCGAGAGTCGTATCAACCCGATCAATCGAATACTGACAGCGGATTTCAACAAGGACTGCCATGACTGATTCCAACGCAGCGGATTCCCCTCAGCAGCGCCCGGTTAACCATGCGGGGACGGCGAGGTTGAGTTTTGCCATCGATGCCCGGCGCGTGTTGATCGTCGTATTCATCGCCTGCGTATCCGCCGAGATCCTGTTCTTCATACTCGATATGGTTATTAATCACGAGCGCGGCTCCGATATCCGGGCGATACGCCGGATATTCAACACCGCCCGCGAGGGCAGCCTGCCTTCATGGTTCGGAGTGACACAGACTTTTTTGATCGGCGCGACTGCGCTGATCAATTTCGCCCTGGTGAGCAAGATCGACGGGGCCACCTGGCGCCGGATCGGGTGGTTGTTGCTGGCGCTTGCGTTTATTTACATGTCGGCGGACGATGGTGCCAAGATTCATGAGCGCCTCGGCACCGCGTCCCGGGAGTTTGATTTCATGCAAGGCCCGCTGAGCGCCTATCCCAGTTATGCCTGGCAGGTCTTTGTCGGCCCGTTGTTTGCGGCGCTCGGGTTATTTATCTTGTATTTCTTGTGGCGTGAACTGCCGACGCGCCTGGAGCGTTTCACGGTGGTGGCGGCCCTGGGCACCCTCGCGTTTGCCGTGTTTCTCGATTACGTGGAAGGTTTGGACGACGGCTATGTGCTGCTACTCGATAACACCGACTGGTCGAAGCGTGCGGTGGAACACTATTCGAAGTCCATCGAAGAGGTCATGGAGATGTTCGGCATGACGCTTTTTCTCACGCTGTTCCTGCGCCATGCGATGCGTCTCGGTTCCTCGGTTTACGTGGAGTTTTATTAGCTCGCTGAGCGGAAATTGGAACTATCGAGGTACATGAACCCCGTAGCGTGAATGTCAACGTCTTAATTCGCGACGCTGCAGGTACAGGATATATCCCCCCCACAGGAACGCCAGCCACATCAACAGCTCGCCGGTGAAATCGATTCCCGCGGCGATGCGATGATCTAGATGCAGCCACCCCAGGGTCGACAGGATGTTGTGCCAGTCGTGCACCCCCGGCATGTCCCGGCCGGTGACGCCGCCGAGCAACATCAATTGCCCCGCGCGTGCATCGTTCACATAAGGCGCGACATCCATCATGCTTTGTGCGAACCACCAAAGCCCCAGGGATGCGCCGAAGTTGTCCCGGTTCTGGCGGATCAGCGCGATTAGTGCGATCAGCGGCATCAATAGCTGGCCGAGGGTGCCTCCGAGGACCGTGATGAAATTCCCGAAAGGGCGAAAGATCCAGTGTCCCGCCTCGTGGAACACCAGATTGACGTTGTGCATGAACGAGGCGCCGATCTCGTTGGTTGTAAATGACATCTGGATGAACCTAAAGCCCCAGACCACGAATGCGACATACAACAACAGGCGGCCGTAGAAAACCAACGGGTCGATGGGAGACGGCACATAGAGAACCGTCGCCTTCAGCCGTTGGAAAAACCTCGCGGTGGATTCCTCTTTGCCCGGCACCGTGGTGTCGACATGAAACCGGGTCTTCATCCACTTGGAGAAGATCAGACCGCAGCGCGGGCACCGGTCCAGGGGCCCCTCATCCGAGGCTTGTCGCCGGTAATCACATTCCGGGCAGGTCTCGTACATATCCTTGAGTGTAGTCCAGACCTCTGTGGGACCGTTTTGCAGGCGCGATCCGTCGCGGTTGCGAACCGTGCCCACGGAAAGTTTGCAAAACGAATTGAAATTGCGTATCACAGGAGGCCTATGGCGAAAAAAGATTCCAGCCAAGGACTGTACTTGGTATTGATCAGCGTGCACGGACTGATCCGTGGGCATAATCTCGAGCTTGGCCGCGACCCGGATACCGGCGGCCAGATCCGTTACGTGGTGGAACTCGCGCGGGCCTTGGGTGAACATCCCAAGGTCGCGCGCATCGATCTGCTCACCCGCCGCATCGTCGACAGCAACGTCAGTGCCGATTATGCACGGCCGCAGGAAAGCCTCGGCGATGGTGTCAATATTGTGCGCATCGACGCCGGGCCCGACGCTTATGTCCGTAAAGAGGAATTGTGGGACCACTTAGACACCTTCGCCGACAACGCGGTGGAATATCTGCGCGCAGCGGGTCAATCACCGGATGTCATTCACAGCCACTACGCAGACGCCGGTTACGTCGGCACCCGGGTCGCGGCGTTGCTCGGCCGCCCCCAGGTGCACACCGGCCATTCTTTGGGCAGGGTGAAGCGAAGAAGGCTGCTGGCGGCGGGGCTGAAGACCGTGCAGGTGGAGGAGCAGTACAACATGTCGCGGCGCATCGACGCCGAGGAAACCGCGCTCGGCGCCACGGAACTGGTGATCGCCAGCACCCACAATGAGATCGACGACCAGTACGCGCGCTACGATTTTTATCAGCCGGAAAAGATGCGCGTCATTCCGCCCGGGACCGATCTGAATATTTTTTCTCCGCCCACCGGGGACGAAGCCGGGGCGCCGATCGCGGCACAGATCAATCGATTTCTGCGTGACCCCGACAAGCCGATGATCCTGGCGCTGTCGCGGCCCGATGAACGCAAGAACATCGCCACCCTCATTAAGTGCTACGGCGAGTCGGACGAACTGCAGAAGGTGGCGAATCTGGTCATCGTCGCCGGCAACCGCAACGACATACAGGAGATGGACAGCAGCGCCCAGCGGGTGTTGACCGAAATCATCCTGCTGATCGACCAGTACGACTTGTATGGGAAAGTGGCCTATCCCAAGCACCACTCGCCGGATGAGGTGCCGGTCATCTATCGCCTGACCGCCGCATCCAGCGGGGTGTTCATCAACCCGGCGCTCACTGAACCGTTCGGGCTGACCCTGATCGAGGCGGCCGCCAGCGGATTACCGATCGTGGCCACCGAAGACGGCGGGCCCCAGGACATCGTCGCCACCTGCAATAACGGCATTCTCATTGATCCCCTGGACGAGAACGCCATGGCCAAGGCGCTGCTCAAGATTCTCTCCGACGCCGCCGTCTGGCGCCGCTTGTCGCACAATGGGCTCAAGGGGGTTCACGAGAATTATTCGTGGCAGGCGCATGCGCGCCGCTTTATCGACACCATCACCCCGCTGCTCGAGGGTACGGCAAACCTGCCGCGCACGCCGCGGGTACGCCGGCCGATGCTGTATCACGATCGCGCCTTGTTCACCGACATCGACCAAAATCTGCTCGGCGATCCACGGGCGCTGTCCGATTTGGTGGACCTGATTCTCGAGAACCGCAAGTGCATCAGCTTCGGCATCGCCACCGGCCGCAGTCTCGAATCGGCGCTGGCGGTGATGAAGCGCTACGGCATACCGCTACCCGATGTGCTGATCACCAGCGTCGGAACGGAGATCTATTACGCGCCCCAGCTCAGCGTCGACAAGAGCTGGGCGCGCCATATCGATTACATGTGGAACCCGGCCGTAGTGCGCGACACCTTGGCGGAAATCCCCGGCCTCGAGCTGCAACCGAGAAGGGAGCGCAGCCGTTTCAAGGTCAGCTATTACATCAACCCGCGCAAAGCGCCGTCCATCGACGAGATCAACAGCCTGTTGCATCAGGCGGATCAGTCGGTGAACACCTTTCTCTCTTTCGGACAGTACCTGGATATCGTTCCGGTGCGCGCGTCCAAGGGGCTGGCGCTGCGTTATTTCTCCACCCTGTGGGATATCCCCCTGGATCACATCCTGGCCGCGGGAGGCACGGGCACCGACGAAGACATGATGCGGGGAAACACCCTGGCGGCCGTGGTCGCCAACCGCCACGACGAAGAGCTCGAACAACTCGCGGATGCGGACCGGATCTACTTCGCCACCCGCGCGTACGCCGCCGGCATCATGGAGGCTATCGCCCACTACGACTTTCTGGACGCTTGCCGCATTCCGGCGGAATTCGATGCCTGACACCCTGCTTATTTGCACCGACCTCGACCGCACGCTTCTTCCCAACGGGCCGCAGCCTGAATCACCGCGGGCGCGCGAACGGTTCGCTCTAGTTGCCGCGCGGCCGGAGGTGCGCACAGCCTACGTTACCGGCCGTGATCGCAATCTGGTCGAGGCGGCGATCGAGGAGTACGCGATACCGGAGCCCGATTTCGTCATCGCCGACGTCGGCACCTCGGTGTACAGTGTGAACGACGGCGCGTGGGCGTTGTGGCATTCCTGGTACGAGTCCCTCGCCGGCGAGTGGAAGAGCTTCGACGGCAAATCCCTGCACGCGTTGCTTGCCGATCTCACTGTATTGAAGCCTCAGGAAGAGACCAAGCAGGGCCGTTTCAAGAGCAGCTATTACGCGCCCGAGTCGAGCGACGTTGAGCAATTGAAGAATGAAATTGGCCCGCGCCTCGAGGAAGCCGGTCTGTCTTACCGTATCATCTGGAGCATCGACGAGACCCTGGAAGTGGGGCTGGTGGACGTGCTCCCGGAACACGCCTCCAAGCTCCACGCCATAGAATTTCTGATGCATCGTCTACATTATGAAAACGCAGACACCTTGTTCGCCGGGGACAGCGGCAACGATCTGAGTGTGCTGTGCAGCCACATCCCGGCGGTGCTGGTCGCCAACGCCACGGAGGAGGTGCGGCGTGAGGCGCAGCAGCTCTGTGATCCGGAACACGCCGAAGCCGCCTTGTACTGCGCACGAGGTGGATTTCTGGAGATGAACGGCAATTACAGCGCGGGCATCCTCGAGGGACTCGTTCACTATCACCCCTATACCGCGCGCTGGATGCGCTGAGCGGTCTCCCTGCATGGCGCGCGCACAAACTCCTTTTGTCTTCGGCGAGGTGCTGTTCGACCGGTTTCCCGATGGCCACATCGTCCTCGGCGGCGCGCCGTTTAACGTCGCCTGGCATCTACAGGCCTTCGGCCAGGCGCCGGTGTTCATCAGCCGCGTCGGCGACGATCCCCTGGGCCGCCGTATCCGCGGCGCGATGCAGGCCTGGGGGCTGTCGACCGCCGGCCTGCAACTGGACTCCCGGCATCCGACCGGCACCGTGGAAGTGCAATTCAATGACGGCGAACCGGCTTACGACATCGTCTTCGGCCGCGCCTACGATCATATCGACGGCGCCGGCCTGCCCCCGGGCGTGCCGGCGCTGCTCTACCACGGCACCCTCGCGCTGCGCTGCGCGGATTCGCACCGCGCCCTGGAGGCGCTCAAGGCGGCCCACGAGGTGCCGATCTTTGTCGATGTAAACCTGCGGCCGCCGTGGTGGGATGCCGAGACGACGCACGCGGCCCTGGCGGCCGCGGCCTGGGCCAAGCTCAACACGGACGAGCTGGCGCTGTTGACCGATGCCGGCAAGGCGCTGGAGGACAACGCGCTGGATCTGTTGCAACGACACGCTTTGGAACTGCTCATTGTGACCCGCGGCGAACGAGGTGCTATGGTTATCGGTGCGGACGGCGAAACAACCGTGGTCGCGCCGCCGCCGGCGCAGCCGGTGGTCGACACCGTAGGTGCGGGGGACGCGTTCAGCAGCGCCTTTACCCTCGGATTGCTGCAGCGCTGGCCGCTGGAACTGACCCTGGACAGGGCGCAGGACTTCGCCAGCGCCATCGTCGGCGTGCGCGGCGCCACGGTGCAGGACAGAGGCTTTTACCAGCCGTTTATCGAGCAGTGGGGGTTGTTGGATTCATGAACCGTAGCTTGGATACGTTACGAAGCGCGATCGATTATCTCAGCGGCTGTCGCGGCGAGCTGGCCCAGTTCGTTCACGAGCTGCGCTCCGGTGACGCCCGGTTTCTGCTGCGCAACAACATCCACGACCTGTTCGAGCAACTCTGCGAAGCGGATGGCGGCGGAACACTGCGCGCGAGTCCTCTGGCGATTCTGGTAAGCTGGTGTCAGGAGGCGGCGCTCAACGAGTCCTGGGTATATTTCGCCTTGCGGCCGCGTATCGCGAGCTGGATTTACCTGCGTGTCAGTATCGACACCCTGGATCTGGAGCCGATAGACACGGCGGCGTTCCTGGCGTTCAAGGAACGGCTCGCCACCGGCCACGCGGACGACTCATGGGCGCTGGAGGTGGATATGGAGCCCTTCTCCCGTGAGTTCTACAAGCTGCACGAGTCGGAGTCCATCGGCAGGGGGGTCGAATTCCTGAACCGCCATCTCTCCAGCCAACTGTTCCGCGATCTGGGAAAAGGGGATAAGCGTCTTCTGGATTTTCTTCGCGTGCACAAATACCGCAGCCAGCAACTGATGCTGAACGGGAGCGTCGACGACGTGTCCGGTCTGCGTCAGGCGCTGCGATCGGCCGAATCCGTGCTCAAGGGGCAGGACCCGTCCACACCGTGGCCGTCGTTGGCGCACGAGGTGCGCGCGATCGGATTCGAACCCGGATGGGGCAATACCGCAGCGCGGGTGCGTGATTCCATGCGCCTGCTGCTGGACATCCTCGAGGCGCCGTCGCCCGGCGCGTTGGAGCATTTTCTCGGCCGCGTACCGATGATTTTCTCGCTGGCGATTGTCTCGCCCCACGGATACTTCGGCCAGTCCAATGTGCTCGGGCGGCCCGACACCGGGGGCCAGGTGGTTTACATACTGGATCAGGTGCGGGCGCTGGAACGGGAGATGCGGCGCCGCTTGCACGAACAGGGAATCGACATAGAACCGCAGATCGTGGTCGTCACCCGCCTGATACCGGAGGCCGAGGGGACCACCTGCGACCAGCGGCTCGAGGCCATCGCCGGCACCAGCAACGCGCGCATCCTGCGGGTGCCGTTTCGCAACAGCAGCGGCGAGGTGATTCCCCATTGGATCTCGCGCTTCGATATCTGGCCCTACTTGGAGCGCTACGCGACGGAGGCGGAGCGTGAAGTGCTGGCGGAACTCGGCGGCCGGCCGGATCTGATCGTGGGCAACTATTCGGACGGCAATCTGGTGGCTTCCCTGATGTCCAAGCGCCTGGGGGTCACGCAGTGCAATATCGCCCACGCGCTGGAAAAGACGAAGTATCTGTATTCCGACCTGTTCTGGCAGGACAATGAGGACAACTACCACTTCTCCTGCCAGTTCACCGCCGATCTCATCGCCATGAACGCCGCGGATTTCATCATCACCAGCACCTATCAGGAGATCGCCGGCACCGACGAGACCCTCGGGCAATACGAAAGCCACGCTTCGTTCACCATGCCGGGGCTGTACCGGGTCGTGCACGGTATCGACGTCCACGACACCAAATTCAACATCGTGTCGCCGGGCGCCGATGCGGAGGTCTATTTTCCCTACACCGAGAACGACCGGCGCCTGCATCATCTAAAGGACAGTATCGACGACTTGATATTCGGCCGCGAGGCCGGCAACGACGTGCGCGGCGTGCTCGAAGACGTGGACAAACCGCTGTTGTTCACCATGGCGCGCATGGACCGCATCAAGAATATCACCGGTTTCGTTCAGTGGTACGGCGAATCCGAGGCGCTGCGCCGCGAAGCGAACCTGCTGGTGATATCCGGCCACGTGGCGGTGGAACGCTCCGGCGACACCGAGGAACGCGAGCAGATCCTGCGCATGCACGATCTGATGACGCATTACCAGTTGGACGGCCAGGTGCGCTGGCTGGGCCTGCAACTGGAGAAGCCGTTCGCCGGGGAACTGTACCGCTGCGTCGCGGATCATCGCGGCGCCTTCGTCCAGCCGGCGCTGTTCGAGGCCTTCGGTCTGACGGTGATCGAGGCCATGACCTCCGGCCTGCCCACCTTTGCCACTTGCTTCGGCGGGCCGCTGGAAATTATCGAGGACGGCATCTCGGGATTTCACATCGATCCCAACCGCGGTGATGAGGCCGCGGAAAAGATCGCCGAGTTTCTGCGCCGCTGCGCTGAGGACGCGGATCACTGGCAGCAGATTTCCGACGGCGGACTGCAGCGGGTCGCCGAACGCTACACCTGGGAAAGCTACGCCGAACGGATGATGACCCTGTCCCGGGTGTACGGTTTCTGGAAGTACGTCAGCGACCTCGATCGCGCCGAGACCCAGCGCTATCTGCAGATGTTCTACGGCCTGCAGTTCCGTCCGCTGGCGGAAAGGATCGAGGCCTAAGCCGGACATTGCGCCAAGGCGGCCCTTATTGTCATCCCGAGATGTTCGAACGATCCATATTGACATCCTGAGGCGGCAGCCGAAGGATCTTGATCTTGTGACGAAACTGCCGTAGTCGACGTGGGTAAGATTCTTCACTGCGCTCACAATGACAATGTCGCGGCTGGAAGGCCGCTCCCACAGGTAGAACCCAGTTGTGGCAGCGCTTTTTACCGTAAACAGAGCACGGCACAAGCAAGCGCGATTCATTTGAGAATCCTTGACTGAAAACAAGCAGACTCGGAATGATATAAATGGTTGGAACAGGATCTTGTGGTACAGCAATGGCTGTTGCTTTAATTATAGATGTCGCCACAAGGCGTTAGACTGCACCTAGAAACATCGACGCTTCGCAAACACTGAAACACACCTGCGAATCTTGCACTCGTGTTACAACCGGTAAAAACCCCCTCACGGCCTGTTGCAGATTCACTGCTTGAATACCTGCTTCGCCACCGCCGCCTGTTCGTGCTGACGGGCGCCGGTTGCAGCACCGCCTCCGGCATCCCCGACTATCGCGATGATCAGGGCCGCTGGAAGCACCGGCAGCCGGTGATGTACCAGGACTTCGTGCGCAGCGAGGCAGTGCGCCGCCGCTATTGGGCGCGCAGTCTCTTAGGTTGGCCGACTATCGAACGCGCGCGACCCAACGGCGCCCACCACGCCCTCGCGGCGCTGGAGGCATGCGGCCATATTCACCAGCTCGTGACCCAGAATGTCGACGGCCTCCATCAGCGGGCCGGCAGCCGGCGGGTGATCGACCTGCACGGGCGGCTGGATGCGATCGAATGCCTGGATTGCCGACTCACCCAGTCGCGGGCGGCGTTCCAGAACGCGTTACAGGACCTCAATCCCGGCTTGCAAGCCGAGATCGCGACCACCGCGCCGGACGGCGATGCCGATCTGGAGGACTTTGAGCTGGACGCGGTGCGGGTCCCCGATTGCAGGCAATGCAGCGGGGTGCTCAAGCCCGCGGTCACCTTCTTCGGAGAAGCGGTGCCCAGGGGCCGTGTAGCGCGCGCCTACCGGCGCGTGGAAGAGAGCGATGCGATGCTGGTGGTGGGCTCATCGCTGATGGTGTTTTCCGGTTACCGCTTCTGCCGTGCGGCGATCGAGCAGGGCAAGTCCATCGCCGCAATCAATCTCGGACGCACCCGCGCGGACGCCGAGTTGACCTTGAAGATCAACGACGACTGTGGCCGCGTGTTGACCCACGTGGCGGAACGCCTGGCAGCGTTCTAATCCTCACGCAGCAACTGCTGCAGGTAAGCATTCAGCCCCACCAGCGCCGGCGCATGGGCGGTAATCAGGAACGCCGGGATCTCGCTCAGGTAGTCTTCGAAGCGGCCCTTGGACTCGAAGCGCTGGCGGAAACCCGACTGCACCAGTTGCGACCGCAGCCTGGGCAGGATGCCCCCGCCGAGATAAATCCCGCCGCGCGCCCCCAGGCTCAAGGCCAGGTTGCCGGCCACCGTGCCGAGGAACGCGAAGAACAGATCCAGCACATCCTTGGCTTGCGGATCGCCTTCGATGGCCTGCTTTGAGATCGCGGCGGGGGTCAAGCCGTGGGGCGCGGCGCCGGTCACGGCCTCGTAAAGGATCACCAGACCCGGACCGGACAGCACCCGCTCCGCGGACACGTGTCCGAAGCGCCGGCGGAGGTGTTCGATGATCCGCGCCTCCCGCGCGTTCACCGCCGGCAGGGTGACATGGCCGCCTTCGCCACTGATCGGCGCCCAGCGGTCACCGGACGCCGCCAGCCCCGCCACCCCCAGTCCGGTGCCGGGCCCGAGCACGCCCACCGTGGCCCCGGCCACCGGCGCCGCGCCGCCGATCTGCACGCGATCGTCACTGCCAAGTTGCGGAACCGCAAACGCAAGGGCGGCGAAGTCATTGATCAGGACCACCCGGTCCACGCCGAATTGAGATGCCATTCGCGCCGCATCCATGGACCAGTCGAGGTTGGTCAATCGCGCCACGCCGCCGCGAATCGGGGCTGCGACCGCCACCGCGACACCGTCCGGATCGGGGAGTCCGATCTCGGCCAGATAGTGCTCGAGTAGCGCGATCGGGTCCTTGAAATCCCGATTCTCATAGCTGCGCACCTGCTGCACGAGGTATCGCTCACCGCCCAGACCACAACGGGTGTGCGTACCCCCGATGTCGGCAAGCAAATGTCTATTCATCTAGCAGAATCTCTGCTCTGCCACGCGACGGTCTAGCGCCATGCGCGAATACCATGACACGGGGCCGCCATCTCTTGCCCACTGGTGTAGCGGCGTCGCGGCGTGCGGCAAATGTTTTTCATCCGTGTTTATTTCCCTAAGTGCCTGCGCACGAAAGCCGCGGTGCGCTGCATGGCGTCTTTGGCGGCGAGATCGTCGGCGAAGGTGCGCACGTTGGGCGGACGGAACTCGAATCCGCGGCCGACGCCCGGGTAGACGATGAGACGCACATCCCGACCCTTCTTTTTCAGGCTCTCGTAGACGAAGATGATCGGGCGGTGGCGCTGATACTGCTCGTGCTCGCCGAAGAACATCAACGCCGGCACCTTGAGATCCTCGGCCTCCGGCGCGTATTTGTAGATCTGCATCGGCTCCGCGGCGTTCGGGTCCTGCAGGTGCGGATAGTAGGAGACCCAACAGGCCACCGCCTGATCCTGTTTTTTGTGCGTGACCAACGCCTTGAGGGACACATAGCCGCCGCGGGTGTGGGAGACGGTGCATATCCTGTCGCCACTGATGTGCGGTACGCCGAGCAGATAGTCGATGCTGAGCGCGGTGTCGCGCTCCACCACCTCGTCGTGCTCGATGGGAAACTTGTCGATGAAATTGGCGAACCACAGATCCGGGGCGAGCACCACGAAACCGCGCGCCGCCAGCCGCCTGGGATGGCGCAGGGTCAGATCGTCCAGGCCCCGGCGGCCGTGGACGAACAGCACCCCCGGGTACTTATTATCGTCCTTGGGGCGGAACAGAAACGCGGGGATCTCCTTGTCCCCGGCCGGGATGGACACTGATTCCACGACCACTTCATGATTGGCCGGGGCAGGGATCTTGCCGTCGTTCCACCACGCATCGTCCCACCACCACTTTTGCTCGTCCTGGGGGTACAGGTAGCGCACCCAGCTCTTGTCGTATGTATAGCCCCATTCTTGTGCGCTCGCCGAGAGGGTGAGCGATGCCATTAACAAGCCCAAAATAACCCGTTTCACGCGACTTACCTTTGCTTCAGTGTGTGTTTGTCCGCATGCGCCGTGCACCGTCGCCGCAAGAGGCGCCGGCAACGTATCCTATCAGCAAAATACCCGCATTGGGGCGGTCTCGATGGAATATTCCCGCCTCTTTGGCGGTCTATGTCACTACGGATTCACTCCAGAGACGACCGACTGATCGTACGCGAAATCGGTAGGCTGTGCCGCCGACCAAAACGCATGAGACTGCAAACGAGGACCAACGATAGTGAACACCCACGTGACTAAGCTTTTTTCTGTTTCGCTGCTGTTTTTAGTTCCCTACCTGGCCGCGGCGGGCGAGCCAACCAAATCCCAGCCCTCGGTGCCGGCGGCTGTGGAGGCGGGCGTCGTCCTCACCGATTTCGCAGGCAAACAAAGCACCATCGACGAATTCGCCGGCGGTGACAAATGGCTGGTGGTGATGATCTGGGCCTCGGACTGCCACATCTGCAACACCGAGGTCGTCGAGTACATGGCCTTCCACGAGGCGCACAAAGACAAGGATGCCTCGGTGCTGGGCATCTCCATGGACGGCGCATCGCGCAAAAAAGAAGCCCAGGACTTCCTCGACCGGCACCTGGTCAACTTCCCCAGCCTCATCGGCGAAGCCGAAGCAGTGACCAAGCTTTACGCCCAACTCACCGGCTCGTTCCTCGCCGGCACCCCGGCGTTCATGATCTACGACCCGAGCGGCGAACTCGCCGCCAAACAGGTCGGCGCGGTGCCGGTGAAGATCATTGAGGAGTTTATGGCGGCGAACGCCGATATGAACAATAGGGGTTGATCCTATAGTCGGACCCACCCGATGAGTGAGGGGAGCTTTTCCGAATAGAAAAAAAAAGATATGTCGCTTACGAAGTTGATAATCTTTGGCTGATGTCTTTCAACGCATTGGCTTAGTGTCTGTCGATGACCAGAACTCCGTCGGCTGGATATTTGAATCCTTTACAGAGTATCTGAAGAATCGTTTTAAGTTATTTAGCGGCCGCTCAAACACGTGCCATGAAACAGCGGAGACTGCTAGTGTTGACGCCACCATTGTAACGAACTCCGTGGGCCCTTGATATTCAACCTCTATTCCTAAGGCATCAAAAACCGCTCGGACTACTGGAGGCACGAGAAGATGATAGACGTAGATCCCGTACGAGATTTTCCCCATGTAAACAAGTGATCGTGACTCAAGCAGTTTGCCGCCGGCCCCTTGGAAGGAATTGGCGGCAGACAGTACCAGCCATCCAAATACCATCGCCACGGCGAATTCGTATAAGCAAATATGAGCGATAATGCCTTTTCCCTTCCATGGGGTCATGCTCAGCGACACCAGAACGATCAGCCCCACCAACAGCATCCACCGACTTAACAGATTTGCTGATCTGAGTGTCCCCCTTTCGGATACGATCGCTAGTAGCGAACCGATGCCGAGAGCATCAAAGCTCGAGAGTGAGAGCACGTAAATTGCGATACCATTAAAATCGTGGGTTATGGCGTACAAACGGTAGAGCGGGGCAACTAAAATTAGTAGTGCTATTAGCGGAATTAGGGCGCGCCGCGGTGCCAATAACACTAGCCAAGGCCACAGCAAATAGAACTGCTCTTCGACCGATAGACTCCAGAAATGAGCGAAATGCTCTGGATACCACCCTTCGATAGAAAGATGAATGTTGTATGTGTAAGTAATCAACCATGGCCAATCGTCATGTGCCTCCTGCATTCCTGCGAAAAGCGCTATGAAGATTACCACGTAATACAATGGAAATATGCGCAAGAAACGCCGGATGTAAAACTGCCGCACGACCAGCATTCTCGACTCATTAGTGGTGTCCGCGAACGACCTTGCTTGCAGTAAGATTCCGGTAATCAAGAATCCACTCAAAACAAAGAACAGGCGTACGCCTAAGTATCCCAAAGAAAGATCGGACACGAACGACGGGAGATACTCCCGGCCTAAAAGATGATGCACAAGAACAGCAGAAACTGCTAAAGCACGCAGCGAGTCAAGTTGCGGCATGTACGATGAGCGGTTTGTCGGCTGCGCGCTCATGAATTTACCGATCAAATGCGGTGTCTAATCCGCAGCGCTGTCTCCCTAAGCACATACACCATTGTAGATGAGGTACTTACCGCGCTAATGGATTCAAGTATTGTTCTGGTGTCCACGTTTTCATGGACGTGACTGAAACGTGATTGACGATCGCGTTACTGGCTCGACAGCGGAGAGCTACACCAAGGTATTACGCGTTTCGAAGGATTTGCTGGGCAAATCGGGTTAGCTAGTCCGAATAGGGATCGAAATATCGATTAAGATCGGAGCGGTCGGACCAAGACCGCCGCTTCTGCCCGTGTCTGAACACGATCCAAGCGGTAACATCGTCCACGTCGCCTCCATCATAGATTCGGTCACGATAGCGATTGTAGGTAACATACAACCCGAGTCGGCGGTTATTAGGTTTATCCTTGTCCCAAGTCCACGTCATACCCGCGTCAGCATACACGCCGTCATAATCCAGACCCCAGGTATCGTTGCGGCCGTCGTAGTAGGAGATTTGGCCCTTGAGTGCCGTGCGCCGTTTCGGAAATGCACGGCGCAACGATACCGACAACGATCGATTCTGTGAACGCGAATTGTCCTCGTCATAGGATGCTCCGTCGATACCGACAAACGGGGAGATATTGAAATTTGCAGATGGGTAATACGAGGCGCTCACGCTGTGGCCAGTCAGTTCATAACCACGATTAGAAATGTTATCTTCAGTATCGATCCGGTAGGAATTGATCGACGCGTACCAAGAGTCACTGCTGTAGTACAAAGAGCTGTCTAAACTCTGCATCGGGCCCTTGATCGGTCGGTAGCCGTCAGGTTCGTAAGTGGTCTCGTTGGTGCCGTTACCATAGCTGAACGAGTATCCGATATTGGGCCAGTCGGACCATTGATAAGTCAACGTGGTTTGCGCGAATTGTTCCCTGATCCGCGGTTCGTCGGGCTCATCGTCCAGGTTGTTTTGTTTTGTTACCGCAGCCGCTCTGATTCCAAATCTTCCCGACCACCACGAGGACCATACTTCCCATTGATCCTGATCTTTATCTAAATTCTTGTCTTCTTTATGCGTGCGTGCGAGAAAGTCTTTGCCCACAGCACGGTAGCGGGTGCCATACTTGAACGGACCCTGTGATCCTGACACACCGAGTTTCATCGACCGATCTTCGGCATCGCCGAAACCATCGCGGGCATCTGGATCGAAATAACTGAACGCGAGTTCACTCTCGGTCGAAAGTCCGGTGTTCGCGATCTCGGACTTCACCTTCACGTCCCAATAGGTGTTTGGTTGAGCCGGGTTGAACTTAATACCAGGCATGTTGCCTCGATGCTCTTGATATCTGGTATTGAGAGACAGTGGAAACTTTTTCTCTGGCGGGTCGGGCAAGACGCGTTCGGTAGCGGCCTCTAAATCTATCTCCGGCTGTTGTGGTGCGCCAACAATTCGCCATCCGGCGTGATTATCTTGTGCCGCCGGGTGCTTCTCGTTCGGAGCCGGTTGCAGCGCAATGGGTGGGTAAAAAGACATGCCCACGGACGACAGAGCACATAGCGGCGTCATAGCAATGCATAACACCACCGACCACCGCACCATACAGGGATTTTGTCGATGTCCTCTCATCCGGGCTCCCACTGCAACGTCACCGTTGTCTCAGACCATCTTACTATACCACTATTAGGGTCAATTTCGCGGTTTTTCATGTCGTTACAATTCCATGAATTTACTGTGACATCAATACCCCAGATCAAGCCGACGCATACAAATATTCCATATTGTATCGGTGGATTACTTCGAACGTGCCGAGATGATGGATGACGCAATTTGGCCGCAGTATTGTTTCCGGCGCGAATCAAGCCGCCTGATGATACGGGTTCTGGTGTAGTTCCCGGATTTCAATTGCAGTGTGCCTAACCCAGAAACCTTGTCATTAAATGGAACTCGGGATTACATAAAAATGGCGTAGGATAGCCGTGTCAGGACATCGCGTCCGGATCACGATTTGGCACCGCCGGGTCGATGCAAACGGAGCCAAAACCTGCAGCGCGCTTACTGACCGGGCAAACCAACGCGACATTGTCGATTGATATCGTCAACTTTGACGGTAAGTTATCGTCGGGGTGGAAAACACCAACGCGGATCGTATGATCCAGCGATTGCATCGCTTGATCGGCAGTCATGGAGATGCACCAGCCGCCGGCATCTCCACATATCGCGATTCGCCTGCTTAGGAGGCCGGCCAGGTCTCGGAAACTGATGAATCTTGTTGCGCCGGCATCTTGCCACTGTCCCAGCCAGGTTTTCAGCCACGCTATTCCGTGAATCGCAAGTTCATAGTCATGGAAGTACCCTACCACCGGCAGTCCCGCATCAAACCAAACCGGGTCCGGGGCGTCCAAGTAAGGCGCGCAAATATGCTGACACCAACAGAAGCGCCCTTGATCGCGGATGGCAAGGTAGTAGCTGGATACCAACTGAAGTCTGAGGTCTAACGCATGGCAGAGAGCGTCGTCAGCCCACTGATCGCCAGGACAAATCAAGGTTGTGGGAACGGTGTCAAAGTATCGTTGAAGCACCGCCAGGCCTAGCGTCAGGGGATGTTGTTCGGGTGGACGTGCGGCGATTGTCGCCTGTGCTTCCCGGCCGAGTTCGCGATACCAAGCGGTGATCGGCCAGTTTTCATGTCGATCCGGAGCCTTGCTCCAAGCGACCGTATCGGGATGCATGTGAGTGTAGCCGTGTAGTTCGACGTCGGCCAGTCCCGCGGTGCGAAGCGCCTGAATTCCGGCATACTCGGCCTGATAGTCGTAAACGGCGCCCGGAAAGAAACCCGCAAGATCATGGTATTTCACCAGCGGAGAGGGATAGACCTTGCCCGGCTCCCGGATCGCTTCACGACCATCGATCGTCAGAGTTCCGCGGGTGCTGTCGCCGTCGTCGACCCAGCCACCCACATAGCCTATCGCCAGGGATGCGCGGCGTCGTTCCATTTCGGCGCCAATCGCCCGCCAGGACGCTTCGTTGAGCTTGCGATAAGACCACTCGCGGCTGTACACATTTTGCGCGCCCCCGGGATCGTCCATTCGCAAGATCATTGTCCCTTCAAAATCCAGCCACGCAACGGGTCCGAATGACCCGCAAATCAACAGGTGTCGTAACAAGGCAGAAGCTGCGCCGTCTGTATCTCTCGCTTCGCTTGGATGGAAGGCCAATGAGGCAACGGTGCCCCGCCCGACTCGTTTTCCCGTGATCAGCGGTGCACCGTCGAGGGTCGCCATCTGTTCAACAGCGCCTTCCGCGTTCAGGCTCAACGCGTCCAGTACCTTGCGGCATGACCATTCCCGGTGCAGGCCGGGGCCCCGCCAGTGCAGGCGGCGTCCCGAAACGGTCTGCGGGCCCGCTGCGATTCCGGCTAACCGGGACAACGGAGAGCTGATCCGGCCAGCCCGAGCAACCAATAAAATCGGCTCTTCCGCCAAACGGGCCGCCAGATGATCGACCGCGTCGTTGGTCAGCGAGTCTGGATCGCAAGCGATGATGATCCACCGGCAGCCGGCCAGAGATTTGTGCTTCTCAAGCGATGACACTGACGTCACGGTCACGTTCCAACCCAACAAGCGAACGAGAGTGAGCCAGTCGAGAGCTTCGCGTTCCTCCGGCATGATCCATCCCCCGGTACCCCAGACTCGCTTTCCGATCGGCAGTTCGCCCTCCGCGGTCACGAGAAGCACCGTGTTGGCTTCCCGATCAGTCATTTCGAGCGCCCCGAGGAACGAAACACTTCCGCAGTTCAGTCGCCACCGCCGACGGTGAGATACGTCGCTCGGCCATGGCCCTGACCCGGGGCCGAAGAGACGCCACATGGGCAGGATTGGCGAGCACGTGCGCCATTTTCGCCTGAAATGCGGCGTCATCGCCGGGAGGCGTCAGCCACCCTGTTTCTTCCTCCGTGACTAATTCACTGACCCCGCCTACTTGGGTGCTGAGCACCGGGGTGCCGCACGCCATAGCTTCACCCACGACCGTTGGGAAACCCTCGCGCCGCGATGCCAACAACAGGCACTCCGCGGCATTGTAAAATGCTGCTTTGGTTTCGGCCTCCGAGACCCAACCCAGGAAACGAATCCGCCTCCCGGCCTGTTCAGCCGCGAGCTGCTTTAGCTCATCGCTATCCAGACCCTCCCCGACAATCAATAAATCGGCGTCAGAGTGTTGCTCCGTAAGCGCCGCGAAACAGCGAATGATCGAGCGGATACGCTTCATTGTGTCATCGAGCCGGCCGACAAACAAAAGGTAACGCCGATCTTTGCTCAGATCGGCAAGTTGGCACGCCGTCGTCCGATCGAGTGGCCGGTAAACATCAATATCGATGGGAGTCAAGATCAACGACAGTCGTATGGGCGGTACGTGATATCGGTGAGTGAGCATTTCAAGCTCATCTTGACCGGACACGATCAAGCGATCCGCCCGGGGAATGGTGAATCGGCGAATCGTGCCACCGAGGTATTCCGACGGTTCGCCTCCCGCGTGCCACCCTATTAGCGGTATGCCCAGGAGTCTCGCGGCCAACAAGAGCACATCGAAACGCCCTGAAGCGTACCCTTCCACGAATAAGAAGTCCGGCTGATCCCGCCTGAGCGACTTGAGCAACGGCCAGGACACGGGCGCGAGATACGAGGCCATCGTGGCGAACGCTCGATAGGCGGTCTGCCATCGCCACGCCGCCCTCGGGAGATAGAATGCCTTCCACAGCCAGCGGTGAAGGGTGGACGAGGGAAGCATCTTGACTTGGCAACCGACCACCTCGTGGTGCGTGGCTTCAATTTCAGGAGCCAGAGAGCTGACGTACCATGTGACCTCACCAATCTCACGCTGAATGATACTTAGGAATGCATGACAACCCGCATTCGCCCACCGTGTGGCGAATTCTTTCTGGCCAACATTGTAATGCGGGTAAAAGTCTTCAAATACGTCGGCGGAGTCAAAGAACGCAATCAGCGGTCGTTCACGGTGCATCGATCTATCTAGCGGGCGTAATATTCAAGGGTTCGCCGAACCGCGAAGATCACATCATCGACATCTTTGTCCGTAAGTTTAGGTGACAAAGGCAAGGATAGGGTGCGCTCTGAAATCCATTCGGCATGGGGTAAGTCATGCGGTGCATAATTAAACGTCTGGCGATAGTATTTGTGAAGGTGCAAAGCGCGGTAATGGACACCAGTGCCGATACGTTGTCGATGAAGGGCCAGCGCCACTTGATCACGAGTGGCTTTCAACTGTTCCAGATCCAGGAGCAGTGTGTACAGGTGGCGCGCATGCCTTGTGCCGCTTTCCTCCGGCGGAGGTAGATAAGCGGGAAGATCTGCGAACGCCTGATCGTATCTTGACCAGATCTCCTGACGCCGGATCAGGTTTTGTTCAACGCGCTTCAATTGATGCAATCCGAGTGCTGCCTGTGTATCCATCATGTTGTACTTGAATCCGGGTTCGACAACCTCGTAATGCTTGAATCCCTCGTCGGAGAAACGCTTCCAGGCGTCCGCATCCAGGCCGTGCAGCGCGAGTGTCTTGATTCTCGCAGCCAGGTCCGTCTTTGCGGTTGTAATCATCCCTCCCTCGCCGGTTATGACGTTTTTGGTGACGTAGAAACTGAAAGCACCCAAATCGCCGAGTGTGCCCGCGTGGCGACCGTGATAAAGAGTCTCCACGGCGTGGGCGCAATCCTCGATCACCATAAGTCCATGCAGCTGGGCTATACTGAGAATCGCGTTCATGTTGCATGGCCGTCCCGCAAAATGCACCGGCATGATCAGCCGGGTGCGGGGCGTTATCCGCCGACTTACCTCATCTGGGTCCAAACACATGGTTTCCCGGTCGACGTCTACCAGGACAGGGCGTCCTCCCGCGTGGATAACCGCATTGGCGGTAGCAGCGAAAGTCATTGCAGGAACGATCACTTCATCGCCGGATTGAAGGTCCACGGCAACCATCGAAAGATGCAGGGCCGCGGTACATGAATTGACGGCGACCGCTTGCGGTGTCCCTACATATTCACCAAAGGCACGCTCGAAGGCTGCGACTTTCGGACCGGTACCGATCCAGCCGCTGCGCAAGGTGGCCACGACTTCTTTGATTTCAGCCTCGAGCAGCTGCGGACTGCCGAATACAAGATAATCTTCACGGACAGGGTCATCTAGAGGGGATTTGCCATACGTTAAAGTGGCCACCTAGTATTGACTCCAATTGTTATGGCACTCGTTTGCGAAGTGGACTGCCAGCTCGCGAGCTAAATATCTTGATATTTTCATCTTCGTGCAAACATTCAAAGAATTTGTGTACGTACGCGCTTAGCTCGGCATAGTACTCGAGCCACCAGAAGGCGGGCCACCCGATTACCATGGTATCGGCACCGTGCTTAACGGCTTGCTCGAGCTCCGAGATAGCAGACTCGGCGTCCTTAGGCGGTCCTTCATATTTGCCTTCGCGATCACACAGTCGGACAACGTGCAGGCCGGACGCAAAGCTCTCACCAAACTGGGCGTCATCGACCAAGGCAAGCGTGGATCCAGGTGAATGAAATTTGTAGACAGTGGTTTCCGCCTCCAGGGTTCGGTTCATCCAGCGGTAGAGTTCGTAGTGTTGCGGATGAACCAGGGCCAACGGCGATTCGGTCGATTTGTACTCATTGAGCGGGGGTAAGGTCTTTAGAACGTGTTCATGGATGTACAACAATGAGTTCTGAGCATACCACCAGTCGACTCGATCATCCTCCCAGATCCGATGTCGTATGCAGTCAACGGCCGAATACCCGCGTTGCCGAAACCGCTCAGCCCAGTAGCCTGGCCATTGTTCATGACGATGGTGCGTTCCCCATTGACCCGGGATGGCAGACGAAAACAGCACAATCGTTCCCAGCCGTGTCAAGGAGTCTACGAATTGATTGGCGCAGGCCTCCGGCAGATACTGCGCGACTTCCAGCGACACCACCAGATCGAACTCCCGCTGCAGCCGTATGGGTGTGCGCAGGTCCCAGGCGATAAATCTTTGACTCGGAATCTCCAGGTTTTTCTGGTCCACCCACGATCCATCCATTCCTAGAATATCGACAACACCCATGTCGCGAAAGACAGACAGCCAAGTACCTGCCCCGCAGCCGACATCCACCACGCTAGACGGCTGAAACCAGTTCACGAGCAAAGGCACGATACGCCGTGCCGATTCACGCGAGCGCTCCTGGATACGGCCTGAGTGAAACACTCGAAACGGATGGCTCATAGGATCTTCGCGAAGTCGCTATGTCAGCTGAATTCCGCTGCATCGAGCATTTGCGCAACAACCGTACGAGCCTCGAAATGCTCTTCCGCGATGGCCCGCGCCGCTCTGGCGTGAAGGCGGTAGTTCGTCTGCAACTGATCCAATCCTTCGAGGACGTCCTCGACTGTGGTAAACGATAACACGCCTTCTCCAGTCGGGAGCCAGTCGCCAAATCCGGTGTCTTGATGCAGAACCGGCCGGCCGGCTCCAAGATAGCAAGTACTGCGATCGCTGAACCAGCCGCAGCGTGAAGCTACATATGCGTGTTTGGCGATGCCGAGGTCAGCGCCGGAGTCTGCAATGAACTTCTTGTAAGTATCAATCTCCAGCGAGACGCGCAGAGGATTGATCACCTCCCAGCCCTGCTCGCGCAGCTTATCCCTGGGCGCGGCACCGCCCACGGCCACCGCCAAGGGTTGGTCGGTACGGCGAGGCAGAGCGAAGAACGGCTTGAACGAGCGATCCTTGTAGCCATACACCTGCCCCCCAATATACACATCACTACCCGACGACCAGTTCATCAGAGTGGTTATCGGACGACCGGCTCGTGCGGGTGAGGCGGTCCATGAACGTGTTGCAACCACAGGGCGAGCCGGTAGCCAGCGCCGTCCTGCGCTGGGTACCGCACAGTCAGGCGCACCGATACGGGTCGAGTAGGTGAATAAAACGGGGTAATGAGACAGCGTTTCATCGAGACCGCCGTCGAGCATTTTGCTCTGGGTAAACATCGGGTCTCCGTCTATGAATGCGCGTCGCGGGCATCGCTCCAGTTCATCGAACCATGTTGGGTCCGCGAGGGTCAGCACAAATTCAGCTTCGTCGAGTGCGGACGAGAGATCTTGCCATCCAGCTCCGTGGCATTGGTTCTGCCGGTCGATGAAACTCCAACTCCCATTCGTGATGCCATAGGTCGCGAGTACATTCGCCAAGAATCTAAGGGCATAATCCGGATTATCCGTCATTTTCCCCGCTTCGGGGTGGTAACATTCATTTGAATGGTTCAGGCGCTCGACGTAGTGTATGCGGTACCCGAGTTCCTGTAATCCGGCAATGTAGTGCAGGTTGTACAAAGCCATTCCCGCAAGGGGTAACTTGCCGATAAAACCAACCACAATAGCAATTCGCTCAGTCAATCCAGCGCTCCGTTAGGTCAACTGCTGTAACGAGTCGCAGCACGATTTCTCCCGGTACTCAAAGCCTTACTTGCTGTGAACGTACCTATCCGATAGGTATAAGCTCCTCTGCGCTTGCAGCTCTCATGCACCTCCACTGTTCATAGATTTATCAATCAAGTCGATCAGTATTGTCTTGGATTCAAAGTATTGTTCAGCTATTTCTCTGGCTGCTTTGCAATGCATATTATACCTATCCGCCACGTCCTCAATTCCGGCAAGAGCTTCTTCCGGATTTGTAAATCCAATGACCCCGACGCCGGTCGGCAGCCAATCCGAAAATCCCGTATCTTGCACGATCACTGGCCGTCCACTTGCGAGATAGCAGACACTTCGTTCACTGAACCAGCCACTACGGCTCACGACGTAGCCGTGTTTCGCTACGCTGAATTCACCCTTAGAATCCCGGACGTACCTCTCATAAGTCGATGGGTCTATTGTAGGTTGACGAGGATCAATCAGCGTCCATCCGTTCTTTTGCAAGAGTTCTCGCGGCGGCTTGCCACCGCCCAGAGCCAGCTCCAGCCTCTCCGCAGTGCGGGTGGGAAGGTCCATGTACGGTCGGAAGGATTCTGACTTCATACCATAGTTCCGGCCCTCGTAGTTGAGCGGCGTATAGCTTTCCCAAAGCATTACGGTAGTGAATTTCCCGTTTGGTCGACCGGGAGTTATCGGGAGGGTATCCAGAACCACCGGTTGTCGCGTCGGGATCCAGGGCAAGCCGTCACTGGGTATCGTGCACTGATCAGAATTGATATTTTCAGCGAACGTCAGAAAGGCTGTGTGCTGCGATGCCAAGTGCATTCTGTCCGGTTGCGACAGATGCTTGATCTGCGTGAACGCCGGGTCTTCATCCACAAAGGCACGATTGGGAATGGACTGTACCCACGGTCGAACCGGGTTCGCACCGGCCAAATTCAACAACAAGTCGGCAGACCCGCATATCTCGCTGATTCGATCGGCGCATGGCCCAAGCCAAGTGGTGCGGTGGGCGTCGTAAAATGCCCACCGGTCACCGAAACCAATGGCATCCAAGCTTCGGCCTGCAAATTTGATTCCGTACGTAGGATCAGCGTCCGTGACGTCTCGTTTGGGGTCGTAGCAAGAAGGATAATCATCACTATCTTCCAGGAAGTAAACATCATGGCCGAGCCGCATGAGTCCCATCAAATACTGAAGATTGCTCCACACCATTCCTCCTAACGGTCCGCGTACAATAAAACCCTCGACCACGATGCGCAGCCTTTCGCTATTGGGAGTGTGGCTAATCATCCGACAACCGGCGTTCTTTGGTTCTCACGCTCTATCCCTCGATACATAGCATCATCATCGGCAACGACTCTATTCTATAGATATTTATTGCCACAGCGAGGGAGTTGGTGTGATCAGCGCGGGCAACTTTTCTTCGTTAAAAGAGTTTTTCGAATCTTGTCGAGAGTGGTAAACGTTCAGCCCGTTATCGATTCTGCTTGCGCGTCGGGGCGATGATAATAAGAACGTCAAACATTGTGTTAGCGCTTCCAAGCGTGGCGTGATAGTAATAGGCGGGATGGCACCGCATCGAGAACAATTTCAACGTAGGTCCCAGATAACTAAGCGACCATTATTTAGTAGACATGGAAAGTTCGCGCGAAGATGTTCGTGAAAATTCGCATAGTAATCAAGCCACCAGAATGTAGGCCAACCGAAGACTATGTAATCCGCGCCTGCAGCACGCATTTGCTCCAGTTCCTGGATCGCTGTGTCGTCGTTGGGTGGTGGACCGTGATAAATATCGTCGTGCTCAAGAAACGGAATGGTTCTCCTGACTGATGCGATCTTCGATCCGGTCCATTGCTCATCATCCACCAAAATTATCGTGGCGTTTGATGGGACCACTGAGATCAAGTCGCGAGCCGTGATCTCCATGCGGTGCCCGTCGACTTTGTTGAATGGTACGGGTTCATTAACGATACACGCAGCTAGCCCGCGTTCATAACCGGGGAGCGTCTGCACCTCAATCGCATCGCCGAGACAGGTCTGCCAGAAGGCGATGTGCTTCTTCTCCTCTTTTCGGTCTGCATCATCCAAGAGAATGATTGTGCCAGGTCGTGCAAAGTCCATGGCCTGATAAAGGACACCCAGCCGGCCGCCCAAAGCCAGGGGTGGACCGTCCACAAACACCAGATCGGCTGGTTGCGAAGTTTCAAGATTACGAGCATCGATGTGGTATACCGGAACCGTATTACCAGCGCACTGGCGGGCGACGAGGGGTGCGACAATCACCTTGCCAGCATTCTTTTCCAGGGTGGATTCAAGAGCGGCCATTGTGGTCCGTGCATAATCAGGATCATGATCTATCGACGTGATGCGGCAGTCTGGGTTTGCTCGGCTGCAAGCCCACATCATTGCCTGAGTGGACAAACCGGAGCCGAATTCGACAATTTGGCGCGGCGCTAAGCACCGGCAGAGTGCCACCAGAAAGCGAAGTGCATCGGGTGCGAGGGTCCATCCCGTCGGAATGAGCGGCGGTTCAATCTCAGAGAGGTCGACTTTAACCGCCTCGTCGTAGGCGGCAGTCAGAGCTAAACGCGATTCTTCGATCGTCATGGCCGTAAGTGAACGCTATGCATGACTGACAACGCGCGCGCTCGGCGCCAAAACACTACGCTGACCGAGCTTATGGCTGATCGATCCAGGATAGATAACATGATGTACCGTATTTCGGTTGCACAACTGTAGCATTCGAAGTCTAGGCGGCTCCACAAGAATCCACGAAGGTCGCGTCTGAGTTCAAGACGCCTAATAATACTTGGTATCCATGTCGTATTCTTTAAGATCCCATCTCCGGTGTTTAGCATATTCCGTCATATTGCGATTCGGCATGGTTCTGCTTTTAGTTAAGTCAGCTATCACGAGATTGGGATAACAAACAAATGACCGATTGTGGTACTTCAGCGCCACGTTCCTTACCACGCCGTCACACTGGTAGTTTCTCTTTTCCAACTCGGTCAATATTCCACTCAATATCGCGACAGAAAAAGCATTAGCAAAAAGGCCATATGTGTGTTTTGTGGGCGCGTAGCATGTATTGCGAATGTCGACGCCGTCCCATGACACTTGAGATGCCCCGAGGTACAGAACCTGCCAATCCGATACCGCGCGGATAATATTAGTATGGAAATCACTGTATTTTTCCACAAAGTCTTTATGAAAGTAGATGTCATCTTGGAACACTATAATACTTTCATACCCGTGTGCGATGGCGTCTTGAAAAATCGTCATATAGGACTTATGAACCCCAAACGCACCGTAACTGCGAAACAAGCCGTATTTGTGCGGTTCGAAACCTGGGGCGGTATCCAAATTCCTTCCCTTGTAATAATTAAATTCTTCTTTAATCGTGTTCCCGTCAATCGCCGGGAATCTTTGATGTTCTATATTCAGCTCGGCAAGTTTCTGTTTCAATAATTCATATTTCCATAAATCCGCATCGAGATTCAGAACGTAGACTTTGGAAAACGTATCGTTAATCAACATCGGTCGGTAACGGGATTTAAACGCCTGATGACCCGGGCGGGGTCACCAACAATGACTGAATAGGGTGGGACGTCTTCTGAGATTATCGTCTTGCATCCCACAATTGAACCTTCGCCCAGAGTCACGCCGGGCAGAATGACCGAACCAAAGCCGATCCAAACATTATCCTCGATGAGGACTGGCATGGATTCGTCTGGAGGAGGCAGCCAACGATTGGAATTTTGGGATGCGGCGCGAAGCGCCTGCCGACGATTTACGACAGGGCAGTTAATTCCGGACGGAATGTCCGTGACAACCACCCCCCAGGAGAATAAACAGTGAGCGCCGATAGTGACGCGGTCATTGCAAACAAGATAAGTGTTATTGAGACAGGTGTATGCCCCAATATCAATCCGTCCATGCGGGCCAATAGCAAAGGTCGAGCGATTGTAGGCGCCAGAGGCTTTACCCATGATGAGTCCAGGCTTTTTTGCTGAGAGGAACATTGCGAACGCGTATGAACTGTCGATATAAACGTCTTCGCCGATTTGGATGTTTGCAGGTATGGCGCCTCCGTACCAGTCGTACTCAAGGTGTTTGAGGTCTTCAGTCATCGGGAATTTACTTCACCAGTGAAGCGGGATTTCCGGCAATAACCTCATCGGGCGGGACATCCTCGACGACGACCGCCCCGGGGGATACGACCGTGCCGCTACCTATTCGTACTCCCTTTAGAATTGTGGCGTTGTAACCGATCCAAACGTCATCCTCTATTACCACTTCCGAAGCGGAAACTGAAGGTCGGCGTTTGCGGTCGCCGACCGGAGATAGTGCGATCGTGTCCGCCAACCGTGCTGCAGGGTCGAGCGGATGGAAATCCGAGTCGATGATCGTGACGCCCCCGGCGATGAACACTCGCGAGCCGATGATTATTCGGCGCGCGGCTACCAGCGAGGCGTTCGCCAAATAGCAGTCGCTGCCAATTTCTATAGTCCCGGATTCATCTGCGGCAAGAGAGGTACGCCACAGCGTGACGTTACTTCCGATGCGAAGTCCTACACGCGCTGTCGAACGAAACTCCTTAAAACAGAATGTCGAATCTACGACACAGTTCGGGCCGATCTCAATGTTCTTCGGAATTTCTCCCGGATACCAGTCGCCGGAAAGGCGACCACCTGGGAGCAGTGCGTGGAAGCGCGGCGTACTCATAGTGATTCAATCCATCAGTTGTTCCAAAAACTTAGCGAGCACGACCGCGCTGTCGAAATAGTCCTCGGCCACCGCGCGCGCAGCACGGGCATGTTTAGCCGGCTCAGCTTCGATACGAGCGAGGACCTCCGCGGCGTGTGTCGCATCGTCGAATGCGAATAGACCGGCTCCGGTGGGAATATACCTTGACCAGGCAGTGTCCTGAGTCACCACTGGCCGGCCGGATGCAAGGTAACATGCCGATCGTCCCGAGAACCACCCAGTGCGCGCTTTTACGTACGTCTCTTTGGCGACCGAAAGTTCACCCCTGGACGACTGGATGAAGGAACGATAACTGCGCCAATCCGGAACCGTCTCCTGCGGATTGAGTACAGACCAACCATTACGTTGAGCTTGGTCCGTGGGAAACGGAGTGCCGCTAGTCTGTCCAACCGCCACTGCCAGAGCAATTGGCTCCACCAACCGGGGTAGCGTCAAAAGTCTTTCAAACTCCACGTTTTTCTGGCCCCAAGCTTCGCCTTCGAATTGCACGGGGGGCACCACGCTCCAGTTCATAACCGTACTGTAAGAGGCATTAGCTTGTTTGGGAGGATCAGAGTAGGGCCAGTGGCCAAGACAAATGGGCTGGCGTGTGGGGCGCCAGTCAATACCGCATCGAGGGACGCGGCAATCTGCAGCGCCGATATTTTCGCCGAATGTGAAATGATGGGTATGTGCGTGCACGAGATTTCGCATGCTGGACTCGCCCGGCGTGAAGGCGGTCTCTGTCACATATTGCATCTGAGTGAACATGGGATCTGAATCGATTAATGCGCGCATGGGAATCGCCTGGTATTCATCACGCATCACCGTAGAGCACGATATATTGACGAATATGTCGGCGCTGTTACACACTTCGCGTAACGTGTTCGTGCTCATGCCGAACGTCTCGTTGGTGACGGCATCACGATAAGCCCAACGGTCGGCGAGCCCGAACGACGTCATAATGTCTTGAACTAAAGAAACGTTTCTGGAGCAACTAACGGCCTCACCGGCATCCTCTTGGAAAACAGGCCACAACCCGGTGTCTTCCAAGTAATACACATCGCAGCCGAGTTCGGCGAAACCCAGAGGGTACTGAACGTAGTCCCACGTGGTTCCGCCCGCCTCGAGGAGGCCCAGGAAACCGCCTACGATTATCCGCGGTTGTTCTGGCATAAAATTATCGAGATTATCGTCAGTCTGAGCTTGGCGCCGAGACGGAGTTATAAAGCATCATAGAAGTCCCACTCGCCGTAAGATATCACCCACCACTCTTTCGGCCTCGAAGTACTCTCGCGCAATCTCGAGGGCGGCAATGGAATGGCGCTGGTACTCGTCGGCAATATGCGCAATCGCGTCGAGTGCGTCGTCATGAGTTTGAAATGAGAACAAGCCCTGTCCTGTCGGAACGAACTTACCGAAACCCGTATCCTGGGTAACGACCGGACGCGCGGCTGCCAAGTAACAGACACTGCGATCGCTGAACCATCCGCTTCGGGGACGAACGTACTGCTCTTTTGAGACGGTAAACTCACCCAAAGACCTGTTGATGTAGCTATGGTAAGACTTTGGGTCTTCTAGCGTACCAGATGCGATCGTCCGCCAGCCGCACTGGCCGAGTCGGTCCAGGTCCTCTGCGTTGATTGCTCCTACCGCGAGCTCGAGCGGAAGTCTTGACTCGTTAGGCAAGTCGATAAATCTCAAGAATTCATAATGCTTGCTCCAATGCCAGGCTTCGCCGTTCCAGATCACGTCTTTACTTTTATGTTTCCAGTTTGCCACGCTGGTGAGGGCCGCCCCATCAGGAGGATTGGTACGCGTTTGCCATAAATCGACGCAAACCGGGGGTCGTGTCGGCAACCACCTATATTTGACCACAGGCACGAGGCAATCCGCTGCGCCGAGGTTTTCCCCGTACGTAAAAAGATAGTCGTATGCGTCGAGCTCTTGTATATAAGTTTGATTGCCCTTAGCGACTTCAACTTGCTTATAGACAGGATCGGTTTCCAGATAAATCAGGCACTTTATGCTGGTGTCAACGTTCTCGAGTTCTTGCGCGCCACACAGGTTAATTACCGCGTCCGCCTCCCGGTATAGCCTGTTCAATCCCGAGCGATCGGTCGCGCCTACACAAGCGGCTTTAGAGTCCGGTCGGCCAAATACCCAGCGATCGCCAAGGCCTATCATTTCCATGAAACTTGCGAGCAGGCGCACATTGGCACCGAAGTTCTCCGTAGGGATGTAGGTCACGGGGTCGTAGAGAAGACGGTCTGAGTCTTCCACGTACCAAACATCAAATCCCAGGCGCCGCAGTGGAACGAGGTAATGATAGACCTGCCAGACCATACCGCCGAAAGGTGAAGAAGCGAGCATCCCCCAAACGATAATTACACCGCGTGTGGCTGACGGGTATTCGTCCGGTCGAATGATATTGTCATCGGGCTTGGTCATCTTCATTCCTCTGTAACGTCAAGCTAGAGCGGCCTCGAGCAGCGCAGGCAACACTCGCTCGGCGGCAAAATGCCCGGTTGCCAGATCGCGTGCTACCTTTCGATGGGACTCATAGTCTTTGTTGATTGCTTCAATTCCTGCGACGGCCTCATCGAGGTCGCTGAACGTGACAACGCCTTCTCCGGTAGGCAGCCAGCTGGCGATGCCGGTATCCTGTACCAGCACAGGCCGGCCTGAGGCCAGATAGCAGACACTACGATCGCTAAACCAACCACTGCGTGTGTCGACATAAGTGTTTTTGGCAACACCAAACTCTGCACGCGACCTTTGAATGAAGCGACGATATTGTTGCGGTGTTTTCGATACGGTCCAGCCGTCGACTGCTTGCCAGCCATTGTCAGCGAGTCGTTTATTACCGCCTCCCGTGACCGCTATCTTTAAGATCTGATTCGTATGGCTTGGTAGAGAAAAAAATTTCTCGAATTCCCTGTTTCTCTGCCCGTATTCGACACCCTTGTAATTCAGGTCCTTCATGCCTCGCCAACGGATGATGGAAGTGAATGGTCCAGAGCCGACGTCATTCGCAAATGGCCACTCCTGTAGCACGACTGGAGATACCGTCTTGAGCCACTTTCGCCCCAGCGTGGGAATAGGACAGTCCGGGGATTCGATCCGCTGCCCAATCGTGAACAGAGCTTCACTACGATCGAGGGTCTCGATAAATGCCGGCTCACCCCGCGCGTAGCGGAACTGTGTGAAGCCGGGATCGATGTCAATAAATGCCCGCCGGCGCGGCAGGTCGTACTCCGGTCGCCAGGAGAGAAACGGGATGCCGCGAATGAGGAGGAGGTCAGCTCGTTCGCAAACCTCCCGGAACGTATCGATAGGCAGGCCTGCCGATTTGTCTCCCGCACGGTACATCCATCTTTCGGCAAAGCCGAAGGGCTCCAGGCACGATCGAACGTATTCACCGGGATAATCGAGATCCCAGGTCGTCTCCTCCTTTTCCCATTTGTACACACCCGACCATTCTCCGGAATCCTCCAGGTAAAAGACGTCGTGACCGAGCATGCTTAGACCGATCAGGTATTGCAGGTTGGCCCAGGCCTGCCCCCCCGTTACGGATCGTCCTATTCCTCCGGTAAGTACGATGACCATTCTTACCCTTTAATCGCATTCCGCAATGGAAGTGGATGCATTCCACTGCCCTTGCTAAACAGATTTAGATTTGAATTCAAATCTAGAAACACGCTGTGAGCATTTGCTCCAAACAACCCCTGGCGTCAAATAATGATTCCGCGAGTTCGCGAGCTGCTCGCGTGTGTTGCGAGTAGTTATCGTTAATGTCAGCTACTCCGGCGACAGCGCCATCGAGATCATTAAACGCGACAATGCCCATACCGGTTGGGAGATGGGCCGAGTAGCCGGTATCTTCAGCAAGCACTGGTCGGCCCGAGGCCAGATACGCCACACTTCGATCGCTGAACCAGCCGGTACGTAACTCTTGATAAATCGGCTTTGCACAACAGATCTCGGCTCGGGAGTGTTGCAGGTAGGATTGATAAGCCTCTGGAGATGCCGCTACTTTCCATGGATCAGTTAGCTGCCATCCATGCGTCTCCAGTAATTCCCTGTCCCCCGATCGATCGTCCGGATGAATCTGGATCGCAAGTTCAAAAGACCCGCTCGCGCGTTGCGGCAACTGCAGATACCTCAAGTAAGCATCTCGCTTCGAGATGCTAAGAATTCGATCGTCAAGCCACAGTTCACCCCAATTCCAATGCGTCACTGAACTGAAAGGACTGGCCAGATGAGGTCTATGTGGTTGAGGCCAACTAGGTATGTGTACGAACGGCCGAAACGTGTGCCACTCGTGGCCCAACTTGGGGACCTCACAGTCCGGCTCATTGATATTCAGACCGACTGTCAGGTAACGTTGGTGTTTATCGATGCGGATATCATTCTGCTGGGGAACGGACACTTGGAGATGTCCGGGATCGAGGTCGATAAGCACCGGGTATCGAAACTCATCCAGTAGTGGCTGTTGCGCAGCAGCGCAAATATTCCAGAACATATCTGCAGTGTTGATGAGCGCCTTGGTCTCGGAATAAGAACGACCGTACGTGGTTGCGAAGCGCAGGTCGTATTCCTCGCAGTCTTTGTCGAACAAAAGTACAACTGCGTTTTCACCTAGCCCGTGACACTGCAGACGATCGAAGAATCCGTAAATCATCTGATGGTCTCGCTGAGAGTCTCCGGTCGACCAGACTAGTTCTAATAGCGTGGCATCGTGGCCTAATGCCGTTAATCCAAGTAGATACTGCAATAGAACGTTCCAATGACCACCGGCTTGAGAATAGCGCGCTAGTGATCCACTGCCGAGAACGAGACGAAGATGAGACATTCTCGCTCTCAGGTGACTCGCATCAGAAGTTTGGGATCGGACCACCCGCCTCTACGATTTGCGGCTCCAGTATCATCAATATCCCGCAGCGCGAAAGATACGAACAATGACTGGCAGATCCTGAGAATGGCGGAATACCGAGCAACAACAGCAAATGTATTGACGACAATTGCAGCTCTGACCGACGCTACGCGTGTCGCGAAAACGGCGCATTGCCGACTTATGCGACCCATTAAGAGATTGAAAATGGCCATAGTTTATTTTATCAACCGTTGCTCTGGAAAACGGTCAGTCAGACTCGGCATCGAGATCGTAAATGACCGCGCGCGGGCTCTTGAAAATACACTTATGATTTACACGCAGGTATCGTTCAAGATCCTTGTAATGTGATAACCACCAGAACGATGGCCACAAGAGCACCAGATACTGCGCACCCTTTTCTCGCAAGTGCTCGAGTTCGCAAATCGCCGACTCGTCATCAGCCGAAGGGCTCCAGTGCCCGTCGTTACGCTCTCCCATCGATATCAACTCGCGGTTCTCTAAATAGATGTTCGTATCCAGCGCATGATCATCGACAAGAACTAGCTTGCTCCCGGGAGGTATATATTGTGTGATTTCCTGGTTTGCCTTTTGCGCATTGCAGTAATGCTCAACGTCGGCATGCCAGCTTCGTTTTGTTGTTTTCGTCACATTGTGCTTTGTGTTCCATTCATTCAAAGCGCGCTCGAGGTCTCCTCGCGCGCCGATAGCCTCCCAGAACCTTGGAAACACTTCTTGTATGTCTGCTAGCCAGATGGTCAATTTTTGTGTTTTGTCCCGCAAAAACAACTCAATGTTGTCATTTACCCTTCGCCAGTACTGCATACTCGCCTGAAGTTTGAACTCATCTGACAGAGCAAACGTGTGGCGACCATACTGTAGCGGACCCCAGGCATAGGAGAACACAATGCTGTCGATGCTCCGATGTGCCAGACTCTTCGCGACTTCATGTTGATCCCGGATCAAATGTACATAAAACGCGGTGTCTCCGTATTCCTTGTCGAGCGTCCCTAAAAACCAGGACAGGCGGTTATCCACCTCTATATGATTGGGCGGGTATTTGAGCGATGCGTATGCGAGTTGCCCCTGTGCAACACGATTTGCGCGATGGGATTCATGCGCGACCGTGTAGTTGGTCATATGACGACACGATCTCGTGAAAGTCTCGCTAGCACAACGCCCCGTAGAAAGCACGAAGACATTCACCGTCGCAGTTCCCCCGAGTCGATCACTCGGTTGGCCATGCCGGCGTTAAATGTCATTATGCACTCAGGGTTTGAGCATTCGTCCAGCGCGATTGACGGCGGCAATCTCGCCGACGTGGGGATAGAACTAAACATGGACCGCGGGCAACTGGTCACTGCCATGGTCATCGTTTACCGATGGAGCGTTCGCTCGGCTCTCGATGATTCGTCTATCTCGTAGTGTCACGACGCGATCGGCATTACGAATCGTAGACATGCGATGGGCGATAATAAAAGTGGTGCGGTCGGCCATCAAGCGGTCCAGGGCCTGGAGAAACAACATTTCAGTCTCGGCGTCCAACGCCGAAGTCGGTTCGTCGAGAATGAGTATGGGCGCATTCTTGAGGAGGGCCCGCGCAATGGCCAGCCGCTGGCGCTGACCGCCGGAAAGCGTTGCGCCGCGTTCTCCAATGACTGTGTTATAACCGTCAGGAAGCCGCTGAATAAATTCATCCGCGTTGGCGGCTATCGCTGCATCTTCAATCTCCCTGAGGTGTGCATCGGGTCTGCCGTAGGCAATATTCTCGGCAATTGTGAGCGGCAGCAAAAAGGGGTCCTGCAGCACCAGAGCAATCTTGCTGCGTAAGCTGTCTAGAGTCAGACCACGCACATCGTACCCGCTGATCAAGACGCGTCCCGACCACGGATCAAAAAATCGTGGTATCAAAGAGACCAGCGTGCTCTTGCCCGCACCGGTCGCACCCACCAGCGCAATAGTCTCACCCGGCTGTGCTTCGAGGGTGACGTCCTCAAGCACAGGGCGGCTTGGCTCATAACCGAAAGAAACTTGTTCTAACCGCACCGCTAGACCCAAGTTGCCGGTTGGCGCCGGAAGACCCCTTGCTCCGGGCGCCTCCTTCACGGCTTGTTCCGTGTTCAGGACCTCAAGCACGCGGCGTGCGCGGCCTGCTGCGTCCGCGTAACTCGTTGAGAGATAGGCGACGGTTTCTATTGGAGTGTAAAGCGAGGCCAGATAACTGAGAAACACGAGAAGGCTACCGATTGTCAGCGAACCGTTCAGCACATGGACACCACCCAACGCCATAACTGCGGCGGTCCCCAAAGCCGTCGCAGTGCTGACGCCGATCTTGTACTGAAGCTGAGAGACAATTGTCCTTAGATAAGCGCGGATTGCGCGCGTCGATACGTTACGAAACCTTTCATCTTCATGGGCCTCGCGGCCGAATGCCTGCACCACTGGCAGCGCACTGATCGTTTGTTCCGCCACGGCCATTAATTCGCCCTCAGCCTGGTGTTGTTCGTAGGTTCGCTCGGTCATGCGTGGCGCCAGCCATTTCATCAGCGCGGGTAGAGGTCCAACCGCGACCAATGCGAGCAGAGCCAGTGTACGGTCGAGGTGCCACATGACGATGAACATCGTTATGATTGTCACAACTGACACGATAGTCGGAAGAATGATCAGAACAAACAAATGTCGAACGCAGTCGGTGTCGGTGATGACCCGGCGAACCAGATCGCCCGCCGGTTTGGTCCCGTGATATTGCAGCGAAAGGCGTTGCAAATGCGCGAAAATCTCAACACCAAGGTCAAACTTCATACGCGACGCTGCGCCCGTTTGTATGTAAGCTTTTAGTATCGCGACTACCTGCCTGCTGACAAAAATCATCAGTGTTCCCAAAGCCAGCCATGCCAGCAGAGCGCTGCTTGAACCGCCGCCGGGCATGGCCGTAAGCCAGAATACCGCGTCGGGAAGCGGCTGGTCGGTAATTACGTAATCGACTATCAGTTTGAGTGGCCAGGGCGCGAGGATGTTGAGCAGTACCCCAAGGAACAGAAACATTAGTACGGCAGCAAATCGGCCTCGATAGGGGCGGGCGAAACGCAGAAAATGTAACCACCAACGATTCACGTCCCAGCCTTCCCAGCGGAATCCTCTGTCTGGAGCGTGTAATAACGATGATACTTGCCGCGCGCTGCAATCAATGCATCGTGGCTACCGCTTTCTTGAATTTTCCCATCTCCCAGTACTACGGCGCGATCCGCATGCCGCACCGTAGACATCCGATGAGCAATGATGAATGTGGTTCGGTCTGCCATCAAACGCTCCAGAGCCTCCAACAACAACGCTTCGGTCTGGGGATCCAACGCTGAAGTGGGCTCGTCAAGAATCAATATGGGTGAATCCTTCAGCAATGCGCGGGCGATAGCGAGCCGCTGACGCTGTCCGCCCGACAACGTCGCTCCGCGCTCGCCAATCACCGTGTCGTAGCCATTCGGCAGTCGGCGAATGAATTCATGTGCATTCGCCGCATGGGCTGCGGCCTCTACCTGATCGCGGTCTGCGTCGAGACGGCCATAGGCGACGTTCGCAGCCACCGTCATCGGCAGCAGGAACGGCTCTTGCAAAACCAATGCGATCTGTGCGCGCAGGCTCGCAAGCTGCACGTCTCGGGCGTCGACGCCATTTACTAGGACGCATCCTTCCCAGGGATCGAAAAACCGCGGGATGAGCGAGACGAAAGTGCTTTTGCCGACACCAGTAGGCCCGACCAGTGCGATGGTCTCTCCCGGCGCGACATCCAGACTGATATCGTGGAGAACGGGCCGGTTAGGTTCATACCCGAATGTGATGTTTTTCAGCCGCACCGCCATACCGCGTCCTTGTATCGCCGGTAGCGGGAGTGCACCGGGTTTGTCTTTCACCGTCTCTTCGGAGTCCAGCACCTCGAGAACACGATCGATGTTTGCTTCCGTGCCTTTGAGATTGCCGTACGCGCCAAGCAGGCCGCCAAACGCACCCCTCAGGGTTTGTACGTACGCCGTGAACACCAGCAGGCTTCCTACCGAAATCGAACCGGACAGCACCTGTTGACCCCCGAGATATAGAATGATCGCCATACCTACGGCCATGGAGAAGCCATTCACAAACGTATACGCGTGACGGATAAGCACGCCTTGCTGACCCCGGACAACAATCTGACCCGCCACTTGCGAGAAGCGGTGCTTATTAGTCGCCTCCCGCGAAAAGGCTTGCACCACGGGTATTGCAGTTACGGTTTGTTGTACCAGGCTGGTAAGCTGAGATCGTGCCTCCAATTGTTGGCGTGAGCGTCGTTTCAAACGCTTCCCGAAATACAAAGCAGAACCTGTAAGCACAGGGGTCACAGCTAACAGAACGATCGTGAGCAATGGGTCCAACGTCCACGCCAGTGCGGTCACGGTAAATATCGTAAACATATGCTGAGCTGGTGATACCAGCAACTCGGAGGCCAGCTTATACGTACACCAGACATCTCCGGATAGGCGCGCGAGCCAATCCCCCACGGAGCCCCGTCCGTGAAATAGCAGAGACAGGCGTTGCAGTTGGGAGAACAAGTCGCGCGCGAGATCGTAGACCATGCGCATGCCGGATGCCGACCACGTCCAAGTAGTACCTACATCCAACGCGCTGTTGAGTGCAAATAGCGCAAAGCTCGCTATAGCGGCGGCAAAGATGAGCACCATAGGCGCGATGGAAATTGATAGGGCGGCGAAGAAAGATTCTATGAAGGCCGGAATTTCCGCATCGCCCAGGGCGTAGTCGACCAGGATCTTCAGGGGCCACGGCATCAAGGCAGCCGTCGCTGCACTCACTATCGTCAGAATGAGAATGACTGCGAGGCCGCGTTTTTGCCGCATGATATACGGCATCATTCGAGCGTAACGGTGGCGCGTTGACATGACAGGCGTGGCCAATTAGGCCCGGAGATTCCTAAGTTACAGCTGCTTGATGGCCTTCACGGTGGCCGCAATGGCGGCCGAGGACTCGTATAAGCCGCGCAGCGCTAGGGTGGCGGCAACGGCAATGAACACGCTGCTGGACAGCCAGGCATTGTCGGCGCCGGCGAGCACCGCGAGCAGTATGAACAGCGCCACCGCCAGCACACTTTGCATTTTCCATTTCGGCCATGTGCGGAATTTTAACATCTGGCGGCCGGAGCCGTGCTCTTCCACTGCCATCAGCAGGCGCGCGCGGCCCAGGGGACCGGGCCGGACTTCCAGATCCCAGAAGTCGTACTCGTCGCCGTTGTCGGTGACCATGCCGTTGGCCAGCACGATATCGCCCAGGCGCCGCAATATTTCAGCGGGGTCTTCCCATTCCTCACGCCACAGCGTCGTGGTGCGCAACGGCCGTGGGCTGGCCCACTTCCACACGCCGCGCCGTCGCCATGGGGTGAGGCCGTGTTTGATACGTCCCAGCAGGCGCGCCACCGGTTGCATGCAATGCATGAGGCCGGTCACTGCATATAACTTCATGCGTTGCCAACTCGATTGCCCATCGCTGGTGAATCGCGCCTGGGCCGCGCTGCGCACCGCTTGCCACAATGGCAGCAGGGTCGCCACCACCAGCAGCGGGATGGCAAACGCCAACGGCGCCCAATTCAGGCTCAGCAGAGACATCACCGCGAGGCCGGCGACCAGCAGATACCACTCCGGCATCATGGTCAGCGATGCCAGCAGGGTCGGCGCCGGTTCATAGATTGACTGAAACGGTGCGCTGCCCCACACGCCCTGATAGATCCGCGCCCGCGATGCGTGCACGTGCAGGGTGAGTCCCTTGCCGTACAGCCTGCCGCCCCAACTGATGTGGCCCAGGGAGTTGTACTTTTGCGGCCATTTCTCTTCCAGCAGCGCCTCGGCCTTGCCGTAACCCATTTGCTGGCGCCAGTAGGTGACGACGGAGTTACGCCGGTGATGCCACACCAGCGCCGCCGGGCTGAAACCGATGGTCCAGCCGCGGTCCTGCAGGCGCCAGCAAAGATCGACGTCGTCGCCGGCGACGCGGAAGCGGGGGTCGAAGCCGCCTACGGCCTGCAATGCGTCTTTGCGGAACGCCATATTGCAGCCGGGAATGTGTTCGGCGATGCGGTCGGTCAACAACACCTGTACCGGGCCGCCCGGCGCGTTGGCGACGCAGTCGGCGATCCAGCCGTCACCCGGGGGCGCCAGGTTGGGCCCGCCGACGCCGACGTAATCGCCGCTAAGGAACGCCAGCGCCAGGTAATTCAACCAGTGCGGATCGGGATAGGCGTCGTCGTCGATGTAGGCGACGATCTCACCGCTGGCCGCCTCCATGCCGGTGTTGCGCGCATTGCTCAGGCCGCGATTTTGGGTGGTGATCAGGGTGAACGGGTATTCGGATACGATGTTGCTGACGTTGTCGGTGGAGCCGTCGTTGACGACGATGACCTCGAAATCCGGATACTCCAGCCGCATCAGGTTTTCCATGGTGTCGCGGATGGTCTTGCCGCCGTTGAAGCTGCACACCACCACCGAGATCCGCGGCCACTCGGTCTGGGGCGAAAACGGTGTCTCGCCCAAAGCCTGGGCTACTGTATCGAGGGCTATTTTCGGGCTGCGGTCGCGCCGGGTGAGCCCGAAGTCCCAGTCTTCGATGTCGTGGCCGCCGCGGTACCACTCGTCGGTCCATGCAAACACGAACGCGCCGCAGCAGCCCTCCTTGAAAATCGTGCGCACCTGCCAGTTGAGCACCATCGCCTGGGTCTCTTCGCCGTTGCGCTGACTGTCCAGGCCCACCTCCGCCATCAACACCGGCCGGTCGTCGCTCAAGTTGTGCAGACGCGCGAGATAATCCTCCAGGGACTGCTGCGATTCGAGATAGACGTTGAAGCACAGCAGATCGAGAAACGGGAGATCGAGGTACTCGGTGGTCGGGAAGTTGACGTAGGTGACCAGCGCCGTGGGGTCTTCTTCCTTTACGACATCGTACAAACGGTGCAGAAACTTTTCGATCTTACGATGGCCGTGCCAGCGCACGATGGAGGCGGGGATCTCGTTGCCCATGGTGTAGCACAACAAGGCCGGATGCCCGACGCAGGGGCGCACCGCCTCCCGCAGGCGTCGTTCGATCGTCCGGGCAGTGGCGGCGTCCTCGAGAAAGGTGACGTGCTGCTCCCACGGCAGTCCCACCATCACCCGCAGGCCGTGTTTCTCGGCGATGTCGAGCAGCCAGCGGGGCGGCACGGTGTAGGTGCGCAGCGCATTGAACCCGCACTGCGCCATGGCCAAGAAATCGCCCTCCACGACCTCCGGCAGTGGATATTGCTCGCCGCCGTCATCGGGACGGAAAGTCCCGTAGGTAACCCCCTTGATCCACAGCTTCTCGTCGCCGGCGTACAGAAACTTGCCGCGTACGACGGGGCGTTCGACCACCTTTTTGAATAAGGGAATGAGTTCCGCGGACTCATGGGTACGATTCGTGGGCGCGATGCGCGACAGCGGTATCGGCAGCTGCGTAGCTTTGTTCATGTTCCTTACGAATTAACCAGACTTGTTCGAGTCGCGGTGATGTTGCACTACGGCGCAAACCACCGCCGGTCACGGCGACCGGAAAACCAGCACACGTACTTCTAGAGTGTGTAGAAAAAGGTGTGCTCCCCCCGAGTGCCTGTGTCAAGTTCCCGCAAGCACCACCGGGGTCGATTATATAAAAAAATCATGTGACTGTGGTATTACTTTCGCTGAAAAATCGACGAATGCGACTTTTGTGACTAATGTCACAAACCGTGTTCGCCTGCGGCGCTTAACCCTCACGTGACTTCAACTCCTAATGTGTCGACTCGGTATCTGCTCAGCGCCGCGAGTGGGCGCGGATGACATCGTCATCGGCTTCGAACATCCAATTGGGGTGGCGATGCAAAATGCTTTTCCGGATTTGTGCGAGCGTAGGGTAGTCCCTTGCGTGCCCGAACAGTCGCGCGTCGTCGATCAACAACACATAGTCCCGGAGGTCGGATTCCAACACTTGCTCGAGCTCCCGCTGAATCGGGGTGATGGCGTGATCCTCGTCCCGGTACCCGTGCACGGCGTGGGCATCCAGCCAAATCAAACAGGGCTGATTAACGGCGTCCAGCACGGTCGCGAGCAGAACCGCGCTGTCTCCCGGTATGAGCGTAATTTTCGGATGCCGCGCAAATCGTTGCTGCGCCCGCAGATAAAGGTGTTCGTTCAACTCGATCGAATACAGCGCTTCGAAAGTCCGATAACAGGCCGCGAGCATATCGCCGTAATAAGTGCCGGTCTCCACAAACGCCTTCGATTCGAATCTTGCGGCGTAGGCTTTTACCAGCCGTTGTTTGAACAACGGCGGCGGGGTGTCCCGCGGCGCGCCCAGTCGCCAGCGTAGATAATCAACCCGTTCACGCAGCAGATTGGCCGCCGGGTGTGTCCTCAGATTGCGGAACATTCGCTGCGTCGCGGTTTGATTTTCTGATCAAGGGATGTTGTGGCGTTCGCGCCGTGGAACCCGCAAGTATGAGGGCTCTATATCCCGTTGATCAAAGTCGCTGGTTTTCTGCCAGTCTGAGTGATTGATTCGCGGATGGGGACGCAGATCCCTGAGTCGTGCGGGACACGACCTTGAGCAAATCGACGACCGGCTGTGGGCTTTATCGCACCAAGTGGTGAAACAGCAGCACGATCAGGAAAGAAATGGTCATGGCGACCAACACTTCCGTCATCTTATCTCCTCATGGTTGACCCTCGGCGGCCAGCGGCCGCGTGGGCCCAAGACTCGTTGGCTTATAACTCAAGTATTGACCACTCGCGCAGGACTGCAAGGTGCTTCGCGTCAATTTACGCAAATCCCGGCATTGTTGCGTTGCAACATCAGGTGTCACCCAGTGAACATTAGACCTTTCAGCTGCGGATGCATTGCGTACGGCGAAAATTCGCCCGGTGGCAGCACGGGCACCCCCCATCGGAATGAGACGAAGTGATTTGTGCCGGGTGCCGGCATTAATTTATCCTCTAAGCAACACGCTGGGCCCGTTTGCGGTGGGTCGATAGATCTGACGGCAACCGGATAATCAAATTTGTTCACTCATTTCGCGCCGGGTCTTTCCCGGGTGGATCCGGCCGACGTGACGACAACACAGAGCGCACAGGCAATGATGAGCACGACATCTCGCAACCCCACGGTCTCCAAGATCGGTACTATTCCCACCGGCGTCGAACTGCTGCACGACCCGGTATTGAACAAAGGCACGGCATTCACCGATGAGGAACGCGACGCCCTGGGCCTGCGCGGATTATTGCCGCCGCACGTCCACACCATAAAAGAGCAGGTGATGCGGGTGATGGAGAACTTCCGGCGCAAACCGACGCCGCTGGAGCAGTACATCAATATCACCGCGCTGCAGGCGCGCAACGAGACGCTGTTCTATCGCGCGGTGCTCGATAACCTCGAGGAGATCATGCCGATCATCTACACGCCGACCGTCGGCGAGGCCTGTCAGCGCTATGGGCATATCTTCAACCGGCCGCGCGGATTATTTATCAACGCCAAAGATCGCGGACAAATTGCCGAGGTGCTGCGCAACTGGCCGCGCGCGGACGTGCGGGTGATCGTGGTCACCGACGGCGAGCGCATCCTGGGGCTCGGGGATCTGGGCGCCGACGGCATGGGCATCCCGGTGGGCAAGCTCAGCCTGTACACCACCTGCGGTGGCGTGCATCCCAATCAGTGCCTGCCGGTGACCCTGGATGTGGGCACCGAAAACGAGGAATTATTGGCCGATCCCCTGTACATCGGCCTCAAGCAACACCGGCTGCGGGATGCCGATTACAACGATCTGGTGGACGAGTTCGTCGACGCGGTACAGGAGGTCTACCCCAAGGCGCTGATCCAGCTCGAGGACTTCGCGAATAACAACGCGTTCTGGATCCTGGAGAAATACCGCAATCGCATCTGCACCTTCGACGACGACATCCAGGGCACCGGCGCGGTGGCCTTGGCCGGATTGCTGGCGGCGCCGCGCATCACCGGCGGCGGCATCGCCGACCAGACGGTGTTGTTCCTCGGCGCCGGTGAGGCGGGCATCGGCATCGGCGACATGGTGGTGGCGGCGATGCGCGCGGAGGGACTGTCCGAAGCCGAGGCCATGCGCCGCTGCTGGTTCTTTGATTCCCGCGGCCTGGTGGTTAAATCGCGCACCGACCTGGTGGAACACAAGCGTCCCTACGCCCACGAGCACGCGCCGGTGGACCGCTTCCTGGACGCGGTCGAGGCGCTCGAGCCCACCGCGATCATCGGTGTCAGCGGCCAGCCCAAGACCTTCACCCGCGAGGTGCTCGAGGCCATGGCGCACATCAACGAGCGGCCGGTGGTGTTTGCGCTGTCGAACCCCACTTCGAAGTCGGAGTGCACCGCCGAGGAGGCCTACAACTGGACGCAGGGCCGCGCGGTGTTCGCCAGCGGCAGCCCGTTCGACCCGGTCAATTTCGCGGATCAGACCTTCGTCCCCGGCCAGGGCAACAACGCCTATATCTTTCCCGGCGTCGGTCTCGGCGTCGTGGTGTCCGGCGCGCGGCTGGTCACCGATGAGATGTTTTCCGAGGCGGCGCGGGCATTGGCGGATCAGGTAACCCCGGGCGACCTGAAGCTGGGGCGTCTGTATCCGCCGCTGTCCAGCATCCGTGAGGTCTCCGCGCACATCGCCGCCGCGGTGGCGGAAGTCGCCTGGCGGCGTGATTTGGCGACGCTGGAGCGGCCGGAGGATGTGCTCGGCTACGTCAAATCACAGATGTATCAGCCGGTGTATCGGAGCTATGTCTGAGCGACGTCATTGCTGCGGGTGAACGATTGGGGAATGAGATGACGGATTTCAAGTTCGAACCGATATTTCAATACGGCTACGATGCCACCGAGTATCGCCTGCTCACCGGCGATTACGTATCCGAGGCCGAATTCGAGGGGCACAAGATCCTCAAGGTCGATCCCGAGGGCCTGCGGTTGCTTGCCCGCGAGGCGTTCAGCGACGTGTCGTTCTTCCTGCGCGCCGCGCACCTGGAACAGTTGTCCCAGGAACTCCAGGATCCCGACGCGACCGACAACGACCGCTTTGTCATCTACACCCTGTTGCAGAACGCCTGTGTCGCCGCCGCCGGGGTGTTGCCGTCCTGCCAGGATACCGGCACTGCCATCGTCATGGGCAAGAAGGGCCAGCGGGTGTGGACCGGCGGCAACGACGAGGAGCCGTTGTCCGCCGGCATCCATGACACCTACCAGCAGAAAAATCTGCGTTATTCCCAGATTGCGCCGCTGTCGATGACCGACGAAAACAACACCAGCACCAATCTGCCGGCGCAGATCGACATCATGGCCACCGCGGGCGATGAGTACTCGTTCCTGTTCATCGCCAAGGGCGGCGGTTCGGCCAATAAGTCGCAATTGTTTCAGGAGACCAAGAGCCTGCTCAACGAGGAATCCCTGGTGCGGTTCATCGGCGAGAAGCTGAGTGGGCTTGGTACCGCGGCGTGTCCGCCGTATCACATCGCGCTGGTCATCGGCGGCACCAGCGCGGAGACGACGATGAAGATGGTCAAACTGGCTTCCTGCGGCTATCTGGATCATCTACCCACCGTCGGCAGTGAACTCGGCCGCGCGTTTCGCGACCTGGAGTGGGAGCAACGCGTGTTTCAGATTGCCCGGGAAACCGGCATCGGCGCGCAGTTCGGCGGCAAGTATCTCGCCCACGATGTGCGCGTGATTCGCCTGCCGCGGCATGCGGCGTCGTGCCCGGTGGGCATCGGCGTGAGCTGCAGCGCGGACCGCAACATCAAGGCCAAGATCACCCGCGACGGGATCTTCCTCGAGCAGCTCGAATACCACCCCGAGAACTACATGCCGGCGCAGGCGCCGGAGACCGCGCCGCCGGTGAGCATCGATATCGACCAGCCGATGGCGGAAACCTTGCAGACCCTGAGCCGGTTCCCGATACGCACCCGGTTGAGCCTCACCGGCACCCTGATCGTCGCGCGGGATATCGCCCACGCGAGGATCAAGCAGCAGCTCGACCGCGGCGAGCCGATGCCGGAGTACTTCAAGAACCATCCGATCTATTACGCCGGACCGGCGAAGACCCCCGAGGGCATGCCATCGGGGAGTTTCGGCCCCACCACGGCGGGGCGCATGGATTCCTACGTCGATTTGTTTCAGTCCCACGGCGGGTCGAAGATCATGCTCGCCAAGGGCAACCGCTCGCCGCAGGTGCGCGAGGCCTGCGGCAAGCACGGTGGATTCTATCTGGGATCGATCGGCGGACCCGCCGCGATTCTCGCCCGGGAAAACATTGAAGATGTACAAGTCGTCGATTTCGAAGACCTTGGAATGGAGGCGGTGCGCAAGATCCGGGTGAAGAATTTTCCGGCCTTCATTATCGTCGACGACAAGGGCAACGATTTTTTCGTGGACCTGTGATTGCGGAGATCGGTGATCGGTGATCGGCGTTCGGTGATCGGTCATTACGCACAACAACATCGCAAGCGCGGTTGCAAACCCCGAACCGCGAACCCCGAACCCCGAACCCCTAACCCCGAACCCCGAACCCCGATAACGTGCCAACCTTACTGTTCAAGAGCGCAGTCGATTCCGGGCCTGACTGGCAGCGCGCGCTGCAGGCGGCGATGCCGGAACTCGCGGTGCGCGTGTGGCCCGACGTCGGTGATCCGGAAGAGATCGAATATGCCCTGATCTGGACGCCCATCGGCGACGTGCTGCACTCGCTGCCGAACCTCAAAATCGTATTCTCGCTGGGCGCCGGGGTCGATCACCTGTTGCGTGAGGACGGGCTGCGCCGCGATGTGCCCATCGTGCGCATGGTGGATCCGGCGCTGACCGAGGGGATGAGTGAATACCTGCTGTATCACGTGCTGCGTTATCACCGCCGCATGCCGGACTATGCGGCCCAGCAGGGTCAGCGGCGTTGGCGACAGTTGCCGCAGGTTGTTGCCCGGGAGCGGCGCATCGGCATCATGGGCCTGGGCGTAATGGGCGCCGACGCCGCCGGCAAATTGGCCGCCCTGGATTTCACCGTGGCCGGCTGGAGCCGCACGCCCAAGTCGTTGGCCGGCATTCGCTGCTTTCACGGCGAATCCCAGCTGCAGGATTTCTTGCACGGCACCGAGATACTCATTTGTCTACTGCCGCTGACGCCCCAGACCCGCGCCATCATCAACCGGCAGACGTTGGCGGCGCTGCCGCGCGGCGCGTACATCATCAACGTCGCGCGGGGCGCGCACGTCGATGAGGAGGATCTGCTGACGGCGCTGGATGCCGGACACATCGCCGGCGCCACCCTGGATGTGTTCGCCGATGAACCGTTGCCCGGAGATCATCGCTTGTGGACACATCCGGCGGTGACCGTGACCCCGCATATCGCCAGCCTCACCAACCCCGGCACCGCCGCCGCCCATATCGTGGCCAACATCCGCCGCCACCGGCGCGGCGAACCGCTCAGCGATGTGGTGGATTGGGAACGGGGGTATTGAATTGATTCGCGCTTGCAAAGCGCTCCCACCAAAGCCCGCGGTGAGACAGGCAGGGGGCAGAACTGTAAACTGTCGGCGATGACTATCACCGGCAGCGATCACAAACCATTGCGCGTCGCCATCGGCGGATTTGGCGCCGTGGGCGGTGTCGTTGCCCGGCGCGTGGACCAGGGTATCGACGGCCTGGAGTTGGTCGCGGTGTCGGCCCGCGACCGGCGAGGCGCCGAGGATCGCATGGCCGGCTTCCGCCGTATGGTCCCGGTGTTGTCGCTGGCGGAGCTCGCGGATGCCGCGGATGTGGTGGTGGAGTGCGCGCCGGCGGCGGTGTTTGCGCAGTTGGCGCGGCCGGTGCTGAGCGCGGGGAAGATCCTGATGCCGATCACGGTGGCCGCGCTGCTGGAGCATTTGGACCTGGTTGAGGTCGCCAAGAACCACGGGACGAGAATCATTGTCCCCACCGGGGCGCTGCTGGGCCTGGATGCGGTGCAGGCGGCGGCCGAGGGCCGCATCGAATCGGTGCGCATGGTGACCCGCAAGCCGCCGGCCGGGCTGGCCGGCGTGCAGTATCTGGCGGACCGGGGCATCGACCTCAGTGGGCTCGAGAAGCCTTTGCGGGTTTTCGAAGGCAACGCGCGCGAGGGCGCGCATCACTTTCCCGCCAACGTGAATGTCGCCGCGGTGCTGGGCCTGGCCGGCATCGGCGCCGACCGCACCCGGCTGGAAATCTGGGCGGATCCGACGGTGACGCGCAACACCCACCAGGTGGTGGTGGAAGCCGACAGCGCGCGCCTGGAGTTGAAGATCGAGAACGTGCCGTCGCCCGGCAATCCGCGCACCGGCAAGATCGTCGCCTTGAGCATCATCGCCGCGCTGCGCAAGCTGGTGGCGCCGCTGTGCATCGGCACTTGAGCGCCGCACGGCCGGGGCCGCGGGCGTTGCCCGGTTACGAGACCCGCATGCGCCGGTGATATAGTCGCCGGCACTTTCTAATCAAACCTGATTAACAAACAAGCTTATGTTCACTACGCGACCCGAACTCAGCGGCACCTTCGGCATGGTCGCCTCCACCCACTGGCTCGCCTCTTCGGTGGGCATGGCCATCCTCGAGAAGGGCGGCAACGCCTTTGACGCCGCGGCAGCGGCGGGATTCGTCCTGCAGGTGGTGGAGCCGCACCTCAACGGCCCCGGCGGCGACCTGCCGATCGTTCTGTACAGCACCGAACGGCAACAGGTGCAGGTGGTGTGCGGCCAGGGTACGGCGCCGGCCGGCGCCACCATCGAGCGGTTTCGTGCGCTGGGCCTGGACATGGTGCCCGGCTCCGGCCTGCTGGCCGCCACCGTGCCCGGTGCCTTCGACGCCTGGTTGTTGATGCTGCGCGAGTTCGGCTCGCTGCCGTTGCGCGACGTCATCGCGCCGGCAATCCATTATGCCCGCGAGGGTTATCCAATAGTGTCCGGCGTCTGCGCCACGATCGGCACGGTCAGCGAGCTGTTCCGCGATGAGTGGCCAAGTTCGGGGGCGTTGTATCTGGACAACGGCTCACCACCCCGCGCCGGCACGCTGTTCCGCAATCCGGAGCTCGCCGACACCTACGCTCGCATCGTGGCCGAGGCCGAAGCCGTGGGCGGTGACCGCGAGGCGCAAATTCAACGAGCGCGTGATTTGTTTTACCGCGGTTTTATCGCCGAGGCGATCGACGCATTTTGCCGCGACAATGAATTCCTGGATTCCTCCGGACGGCGGCACGCCGGTTTGTTAACCGCCGACGACCTGGCGGCATGGCAGGCGAGCCTCGAATCGCCGTTGTCCTACGATTACCACGGTTACACGGTGCATAAGACGCACAGCTGGGGGCAGGGTCCGGTGTTCCTGCAGCAGCTTGCGTTGTTGAAAGGCATCGACCTGGCATCCATGGATCCATACGGCGCTGAATTCGTGCACACGGTGGTGGAATGCGCCAAGCTCGCGTTCGCCGACCGCGAGGCGTTCTATGGCGACCCGGATTTCGTGGCGGTGCCCGCGGATCAGTTGTTGAGTGACGCCTACAACGACGCGCGCCGGGCGCTGGTGGACACCCAGGCGAGCCTGGAGCTGCGTCCGGGCAAGCTCCCCGGGTACGGCGCCGAACCGATCCACCGCATCGCGAAACCGGACGCCGCGGCCGGCGGCGCCGCGGTGTTGGGGACCGCCGAAGACACCTTCGCCCGCTACGGCGGCGTACGCGGCGACACCTGCCACCTGGACGTGGTGGACCGGGCCGGCAATATGGTTGCGGCGACGCCCAGCGGCGGCTGGCTGCAGAGTTCGCCGGTGATCCCCGGTCTCGGATTCGCGCTGGGTACGCGGGCGCAGATGTTCTGGCTGCAGGAGGGCCTGCCGACGAGCCTGGCCCCGGGTGCGCGGCCGCGCACCACGCTGACTCCGTCCCTGGCGTTCCGCCACGGAGAGCCGTACCTGGCGTTCGGCACACCCGGCGAGGACAAGCAGGATCAGTGGTCGTTGACGTTCTTTTTACGCCATGTGCACCACGGCATGAACCTGCAGGAGGCGATCGACGCGCCGATGTTCCACACCAGCCATTTCCCGGGTTCGTTTTATCCCCGCGAGTCGTACCCCGGCCGCGTTGCTATCGAAAGCCGCTTTCACGGGGAGGCAATCGGCGAGTTGCGCCGCCGCGGGCACGACATTCAACTCGAGAACGACTGGTGCCTGGGCCGCATCAGCGCGGTGGCCCGGGACGGCGGGATGCTCAAGGCGGGGGCGAATCCACGCTACATGCAGGGCTATGCCGTGGGGCGATAGCGTCACACTGGTCAAGCCCGCACCAGATGGGTTACGCTAATCTTCGATTTTCATAATCAGACATAGAGGGTGGAGCATGATTAAGCGTTATATTTTCAGCATCGTCATCGCCGCGTTTGCGTTCGCATTCGTACCGGGAAAACTGTTCGCCGCGGACATCCCGTGCAGTACCGCTAAATTGATCGTTCCGTGGAAGGCCGGTGGCGGCACCGATATTATTTTTCGCGTCGTCGTCGATGCGATGAACAAAGGTGGCCTCCAGCCGCCGCTGCAGGTGGTCAACATCACCGGGCAGGGCGGCAATAAGGGCGCCAAGGAAGCCCGTGTCGCCAAGCCGGACGGCTGCACGCTGTTCGCGATGCATCAAAGCGCCATTACCAGCTTTTTCAGCGGCCGCGTGGATTTCACCTGGGACGCCTTTGAGCCGGTGGCGATGGTGACCAACACGCCGTCCATCATCGGCGCCAACAAGGACGTGCCGTACAACGACGTCAAGGACCTGATTGCGGCGGCCAAGGCGAAGCCCAGCAGCGTGCTCGCCGGCGGCACCCTGGGCTCCACCAGTCAATTCATCTTTCTGCTGCTCGAAGATGCCGCGAACGTCAAGTTCAAGCACATCTCCTACGACGGCACCCGTGAGCGCATGACCGCGCTGCTGGCCAAGAACATCGAGCTCGGTGAGATCAACGTCACCGCCGCGCAGAAATACATCAAGACCAACGAGCTCAAGGCGCTGGGTATCGCCACGCCGGACAGGGACAAGCGGGTGCCGAATGTGAAGACCCTCAAGGAGCAGGGAATCGACCTGGTGTTCGGTCTGGACCGCGGTGTGATGGCGCCCAAGGGCACCCCTGCAGACGTCATCAAACACTACGAGGCCGCCATCCTCAGGGCGATGAATTCCCCGGAAGTCGTGTCGCAACTCGAGGCCAAAGGCAGCATCGTGCTTCCGCTCGGCACCGCGGATTACGGTAAGCACTTGCAGCAGACCTACGACACCTTGAGGACGACCGCAGTCAAGGTCGGAATCTACAAGCCGTAACGGCGTCGGTAAGTTCTCAACGGATGCACGCCGCCGGCGGTCGCGCACTGAGGCCGCCGGTAGCGTACGTCTAAACCTGGGACCGCAGTGTGCGCCGATTCCATGTAGACACACTGGTTGCGATTTTCCTGCTGGTTTTCTGCGGCGTGTTCCTCGCGGCGACCTTCAGCATCCGCGAGACCAGCTATGCCAGCCTGGGGGCCGAGGTATGGCCGCGCGTCATCCTCGTGTTTCTCACCGTGTTGAGCCTCGCGTACTTCGTGCAGTCGCTGCGCCGTGAGCCTGTTGAGCGGCAGACGCCGGAACCGCGGGGGCTTAAGCAGTGGTTCCTGCACCATCTCAACGCCTTCTGGTGTTTTCTTTGGTTCGGTTTGTTCCTGCTCACCCTGCCTTACCTGGGCATGCTGGTGGGGGGGATGTTGTTCGTCTATGTCACGCTCACCTCCCTGGGGCGCCGGGATCTGCACGGCCATGCGCTCCACGCGGCGATCGCGGTGATCTCGGTGGGCGCCATGTGGGCGATCTTCACCTACGGACTGAAGGTGTTTCTCCCCACGGGAAGCCTGTTTTACTAGTGACGATGGAGATGCACCGCTGATCGAGAACATACTCAGCGCGGCTTCCGAGGTCTTCCAGCTGCATACGCTGGCATTGATGACCCTCGGTGTCACCGCGGGTTTGATCGCCGGCGCCATTCCCGGCTTCACCGTCGCCATGGCGGTGGTGCTGACCCTGCCGTTCACCTTCGGCATGACCGCCACCCAGGGGCTGTCGACGATGATCGGGGTGCTGGTCGGCGGCCTCTCCGGCGGGCTGATGGCGGGCATGCTCACCGGCATCCCCGGCACGCCGTCGTCGGTGGCGACCACCTTCGACGGCTTTCCCATGGCGCGCAAGGGACGCCCGGGCCTGGCCCTGGGGATCGGCGTGTGGTCGTCGTTCTTCGGCGGCATCACCGGGGCGGTGGTGCTGGTGACCCTGGCGCCGCAACTGGCGCGGGTCGGCCTGGAGTTCGGGCCGTGGGACTATTTTGCACTGGTGATGTTTGCACTGACGATCACCTCCAGCCTGTCCGGTAAAGCATTGCTCAAGGGCATCATCGCCGGCACCCTGGGCTTGCTGGTCGCCGCCATCGGCGAGGACGAGGTCAACGGCGTGGCGCGGTTCACCTTCGGCAACGACGCCATCCGGCAGGGCTTTGCGTTCCTGCCGGTGCTCGTCGGCCTGTTCGCGTTCAGTCAGTTGTTGAGTGACGTCCAGGACCGGGTCAAGGCGGGTAAGCCGCTAATGCCCAAGGGAACCCGGGCGGTGCGGGTCGAGCACCGCCGGGCCATCGCCGAGGTCCTGAGCCGCTGGGTGGTGGTGTTGCGCTCGTCATTCATCGGCGTGTTCACCGGCATCCTGCCCGGTGCGGGGTCGTCGGTGTCCAATATCCTCGCTTACGATCAGGCCAAGAAGGCGTCGAAAAATCCCGACGAGTTCGGCACCGGGATCGCCGACGGCATCGTCGCGCCCGAGTCGTCGAACAATGCCACCGAAGGCGGCGCGTTGATTATGGTCATGGCCCTGGGCATACCGGGCGACATCATCACCGCGGTGATGCTCGGTGCATTATTGATACACGACGTGGTGCCGAGCCCGTCGTTTATCAGCGAAGAACCGGTGCTCGCGTATTCCATTTTTATCGCGTTCTTTTTCGCCCACTTCATCATGGTCACTATGCAGGCGTTCTGCCTGCGCATCTTCGTACTGATCACCCGCATACCGATGTACATCCTCGCATCGGTGATTTTGATCTATTGCGCGATCGGCGTGTTCGCGTTGCACAACGTCGGTTTTGATTTATGGACCTTGTTTTTGTTCGGCATCCTCGGCTATGTGCTGCGCAATCTCGGCTTTCCACTGGCGCCGATGATCCTGGGCGTGGTGCTCGGCGACATCGCCGAACTCAACCTCAACCGCGCGTGGTCGATCAACAACGACCTCACTTTGTTCATTACCCGGCCGTGGTCGGCGTTTTTCCTCACCCTGGCGGCGTTTTCCACCGTGTTTCCCCTTTATCAGCGCGACCGCGGCGTCAAGGCCTGGACACAGTTCTATTTTCCCATCTTCGCGTTTGCCATCGCCGTGCCGGTGGTGTTCATGGGCGGCGTGGTGCGCCCGGTCCTTGCGTTGTGTCTCGTCGGCCTCGGTGTGTATCTGCTGTGGCGTCGTGCGCAAGTGGCGCCGAGGACTGACACCAAATCTTGAACCTTTTGTGATCGATTTGTGACATCTGTTCCCTAAGGTGGGGCGTCGAACCACCTTCAGGAGACCAAGAATCATGAATCGATCAGTACATAAACTGTTTTCCGCGGCCGCGGCCGTTGCATTGTTACCGGCTGTCGGCATGACCACCAGTTATGCGGGCCCGCCGATTAAGACTTACGACGTGACGATTATGAATATGACCAGCGGTCAGCCCTTGACCCCGCCCGTGGTGGCTACGCACAGGCGGCCGGTGGATGTGTTTGAGGTCGGCGAGCCCGCCAGCTTTGAAGTGAAAGAAATCGCAGAGAACGGTAACGTGACGCCTCTTGCTGACGCATTGGCCGCGAACAAACACGTATTCGAATCCAAGGTGGTTCCCTCGCCCATCGGCCCGCCGCCGATCCTCCCCGGGGGCATGCTCAATTTTCAAATTACCGCTTCCCCCCCGGCGAAGTATTTGTCGTTCGTGTCGATGTTGATTTGTACCAACGACGGATTTACCGGTCTCGATGCCAAGCGCCTGCCGAAGAAAGTCGGCAACAGTGTGAGCGTCATGATCGGTGCGTATGACGCCGGGACTGAGATGAATACCGAAGACTACGCTGATATAGTGCCGCCGTGCCAAGGTCTGGTGGGCCCCCCCTCAGGGGATCCCGGCACCGGAACCAGCGATCCGGCGCTGGCTGAAGGCGGCGTAATAACCAGCCATCCCGGTGTTGTCGGCGGCGATGATCTACAGCTGGGTATACACGATTGGACCGACCCGGTGGCCAAGGTGGTGATCACCCGCGTACACTAACGTGCCGATGTGCCGTGACGGGAACCGGCCCCGGCCGGTCCCCGTCACTACGCGGCGCGGCAGGGAATAAGCCAGCGGATTGAGTTGCGCTGGCTGTGTACTCGAGTATTCGCAAGGACATATGATGGCCGGGCCATGAAACGCAAGGTGCTGATCATCGAGGACGACCCGGACATCTCCCGGCTGATCCGGATCAACCTCAAGGATCTTGAGTGCGACGCGACCATCGCCGCAAACGGTGTCGAGGGACTTGAAGTCTTTCGCCGCAATTCCTTCGATCTGGTGGTGCTGGACCTGATGCTGCCGGGCCTGGACGGCCTGTCGGTATGCCGCGAGCTGCGCAACCGCCAAGTCCACGGAGCTGGACCGTGTGGTGGGCCTGGAGATGGGGGCGGACGATTATCTGACCAAACCGTTCAGCATCCCGGAATTGATGGCGCGCATCAAAGCGCTGTTTCGACGGGTGGATGCTCTCACCGCAAACCCCGCCGCTACCAACGGGGCCAACCAACGGATCGAGCATGCCGGGATGAGCATAGACGCGCGGCGCCGCGAGGTGACGATCGACGGCGTGCCGGTGGAGTTGACTGCGCGTGAGTTTGACCTGCTGCTGCACTTCGCGCGCCATCCGGGACGCGTGTTCAGCCGCGTTCAGTTGCTCGACGCCGTATGGGGTTACAGCCATGAAGGCTACGAGCACACCGTCAACACCCACATCAACCGGTTGCGGACGAAGATTGAGGAAAACCCATCCAAACCCCGCTATATTCAGACGGTGTGGGGAGTGGGCTACAAGTTTGCGGATTGAGCAGTGCTCAACACCCTGTACGCGAAGCTGTCTTTGGGTCTGGCAATCCTGTTGATCGTGATCGGCCTGGCGTATGCGTTTATCAGCAACACCATCACGCGCAACTACCTGCAACAGGTCAATCAACAGTTCAACCGCAATCTGGCGCGCGATCTCGTGGCCGATCGCAACCTGGTCGCCGAGGGACGTATCGACCAACGGGCGCTGGCGGAAACCTTCCGCCAGTACATGGTGATCAATCCGAGCATAGAGATTTATCTGCTCGATACCGTGGGCAATATCCTCTCTTACTCCGCGGATCCCGGGAAGGTGAAGCGCAAGCGGGTGTCGCTGGACCCGATTCATTCGTTCCTGGCGATGGATGAGAACTACCCGTTGCTGGGCGATGACCCGCGGAGCCACGATGGGAAAAAAGCGTTTTCGGTGACGCCGGTGCCTAATCCGCAGCGACCCGAAGGTTACCTATACGTGGTATTGCGCGGCGAACAGGTGGAGCAGGTGGAGCGCATGATTCGGGAGAGCTACTTCCTGCGCATGAGCGGCTGGGCCGTCGCCGCCAGCCTTGCTTTCGGCCTGTTGGTGGGGTTGGCGGTGTTTCGCCTGTTGACTCGCCGTTTGCAGCGTTTGTCCGGGGTAATGGAGGAGTTCGAACACAGCCGATTTGACTCGCAGCGCACGTACGGTGCCGTCGCAAGTGCGCATGGCCGAGAGGATACGCGAGCAAATCGAACAACTGCGCGAACAGGACGCCCTTCGCCGCAGCCTGATTGCCCAGGTTTCCCATGACCTGCGCACGCCACTGGCCTCAATGCTCGGTTATCTCGAAACCCTGCAGATCAAGACACGGGAGCTCCCCGAGGAACAGCGCGCCGAATTCCTCGGTACTGCGCTCGAGCAGGGGAAACGGCTGAGCCGCATGGTCGAGGAGTTATTCGAACTGGCGAGCCTGGACGCACGCGAGAAAGCGCCGATGTTGGAGCCGTTTGCGCCCGCCGAACTGGCGCAGGACGTGGTGCAGAAACATCGCTTGCGGGCCAAGCACAGAGGAATTGCTCTGCAGCTGACTGCGGTGCCCGATGCGCCGTTCGCACACGGCGATATCGCCATGACCGAGCGCGTTCTGGATAACTTGCTGGACAACGCCTTTGCGCACACGCCGGACGGCGGCCGCATCGCCGTCGCAATCGGGGTGCGCGAAGGCCGGGTCGTGGTGTCCGTGACCGACAGTGGCCTGGGTATCGCCGAAGACGACCTCGATGCGGTATTCGAACCTTTTTTCCGCGCCGACCCGGGCTCTGGGGATGGATCGCATGCCGGCCTGGGTTTGGCGATCGCCAAGCGCATAATGACGTTACAGCACGGGATGGTCTGGGCGCGGAATGCTCCGCAGGCCGGCGCCACTTTCGCGATTGAGTTACCTCTGGCTCCGGTTTAACGGTTGAAATTTCAGTAAAACGCGCCGTGGTGCAATATGCGGGCTAGAATGACCGGTGGTTAAAGGCGGGTATCGTCATCGAACATAATGTATATGAACTGTGACTTTAACTTACGGACAAGAAATTCACGCTTGACTTAA
>CAMYKW010000012.1 GCA_947259175.1 uncultured Gammaproteobacteria bacterium
CTGGTTCTCCTCTTTGATTCAACAAGTTATCGCAAAACTCATTGTATCAATGACGGATGAATCAGGCCTTCTTATTTGCCCGTTAACGGGACAGCAGTGTTCCCGGATACTGATGCAATATGCGGGCTAGTTTGAAAATACGAGTGGCACAACGCGATGTTAGTGGCTTTGTGCGGGGGCGGTTTTCAACCGCGATCATGCTGTCGTCGATGGGTTTATTCGCGGCTGAAAGCCGCTCCGATAGGTGTCGAGTTGCAAAGTGCATTATCTGATAATTAACAATTAGTTATATCGGAAACTTAATAAGAAAACTCAGCCTTTTTATTGATCGTCACGGCCGCGATTCGGCGCCGGTCGTATCCCCATCGCGATGCGCTTGAGGTAAGCCCATAGCCATGGTGCGCGGCCGGGTGTCAGGCCCTGCAGCTGGAGATAGGACTTGGGGGGGAACAGGCTGGCCCGCAGCATGCGCAGACGTTGTCGCCACCCGGGCAGGGCGCGAAATTCGGCACACCGTCGCGCCAACGTGCTCCCGGCGCGCAGCAGGCGCGCGGCGGGCTCGGTGCGCTCGGATATGGCTGCGCGGAGCGCGCTCAGGATGCCGGGATCGACCTCGCTGGCGAACGCGTCGCGGGCCGCCGTCAGGCCGTCCAGCACGATGCATGCCAGGCCGCGCTCGACGGCGATCCCGACCGCTTGCGCGATCTGCTCGCCGGCGGATTGTTGCAGCAACAGGTGGATGTCGTAGATCCAGATCAATCGATCCCGGTCCGCTTCGCTGATGCGGTGCATGCAGGCGATGAGCAGGGAGTGCATCGGATCCGGCGCGTGGATCGTCGTGGTCAGGGAACTGATGGGCGCGGCGCTGTGACACAACTCGTCAAACTGCAGCTTGTTGGCGAATAACGGTGAATTGCTGATCCGCCAGTGGGCATCGACGAACCGGGGCGGTTGGCCGTCCACAGACCGGCGGCAGGTGAATTGGGTCGTCAAGAACAGCGCGTGCTCCAGGGGCGTCACCAGCGGCTGACAACGGTAGCCAAGGTGGATCAAGCACTCCCGCGCGGCGGCGATGTCGGATTCAGCGAACAACAAGTCGATGTCCGCCCGCGGCCGCAGTGCGGGGGACGGATAGATTGAGTAGGCCAGGGGGGTGCCCTTGAGCGCCACACAGCGCAATCCGCTTTGCCGCAGGGCGGCGTCCACGCGCTGTAACTCATGCTCTTGCAGCAGACTGCGCCCCGCCTCGCGGTGGGACAAGCGCTGCAGCGTCGCTAACAACCCCGCGTCAACGGTGGCGGCTGGTTGGTGCTGCAGCGCATCGTAGAGCAGACCGTGAATACCCTGATCGATGAAGTATCGTGTCAGTCCGGGCAGCGACGCGCCGCGGGCGAGATCGAGCAGCGGTCCCGGATCGTGGTTGATCGCCCGTGCGCAGGCACCGCGGAGCGCGGTATCGGTGTTGGCAGTCATGCCCTAGGGGCGGTCCGCGCCATGCCCATAATTTACCGTCGAATTCCAAAAAATTTCACGCAATTCTGTTATATTTCTTTATGTTATCGATTGATACACCGGCGCGAGGGGCGACCGCAGGGTGGTGCAGCGCCTATCATACAATGAGCTATAGAAATTACTTACCGACCGTCTCGATCTTGGCTGCGATTCTGATTCTCGGCTGGGTGCTTTACGATATCGCCGAGAGATTCATTCCTGGGTGGACCCCGGCGGGGGATACCGCGCCGGCGCAGGTGAAACCCGACACACGGGCGGCCGCGGAGGATTACCGTTTGAACCAGATCATCGCGGCGCATTTGTTCGGGATCGCGCCGAAAGCGCAGCCGGTAGTGCAGCAGGCCCCGGAAACCCGGCTGCGGCTGACGCTGCTGGGCGTCATGGCCAGTAACCGTGACGACAAGGCGCGGGCGGTGATCGCCTCCGAAGCGGCTTCGGACCGCAGTTATTCGATCGGTGATCGCATCAATGGCACCGACGCGAAGCTGTATGCGATCGAGACCAATCGGGTGATCATCGAACGGGGCAAACGCCTGGAAAAGCTGAGTCTGGAGCGCCCGGACCTGTCCGCGGTGCCATCGGCCGCGCCGGCATCGATGGCCGCGCCGAGGACGCGGTCGACCCGCGGACGTCATCCGGCGCGGATGCGCCGCCCGCCGAAGCGGTCCGCGCCGCGCGCGCAAGCACCGCAGGCCGGCGCGACAGGAAGACCGCTGCGCGACGCGCAACAAGCGCAATCTGCGCAGCCGGCCGAATCGGGTTCCGAAGGCGCGCCCGGCCCGGAACAACCGCGAATACCGTTCTAGGCTAAGCAGACAGGAAGCGCCGTGTCGAACCGTTCCAGGTGGAAAATTTCAATAATCGTTTCTCTGTGCGCGGTCGTGAGCGTCGTGCACGCGGATGCGGCTTTGCATTTCGAGTCATTGAATCCGGATAACACCGTGCGCGGGCAGGACCTGAGCGTGTATGCCGGTGGCGGCAAAGTGGCCATGGTCTCGAGGGAGAATGATTCTCCCCGCTTTACCGTGATCTACGACGACGACAAGAAAGGCTTCACGTTGTTGGATCATGTCAAACGGACTCGATATTACGTTGATGTTCCCATGGTCCGGGAGGCGCAGCAGGGCCGGCAGAATATCGAATCGCAAGTGGCGTCGAAAGCGCGTACCGTTCAAAAAAAGTACCGGGATGCTTATCGCCGCCGCGCCCTCGAGATGCAGGATTGGATGATGGGCGGCGCTCCGCTGCAGGACATCCGCCATAGAGCGGCGGGCTCCGGCGGCAGTGAGCCATTCCGCTGTAATGAATTCCATGTGTATCAGGGCGAGTCCCAGTTACGCAGTGTATGTATCGCCGCCTACGCGGATCTCGAACTCGCGTCCGCCGACGCCGATCTACTCGATCAAATGCGAGTCGCGGCGTTGGAGATCGCGACGTCGACTCCCCGCTACGCCCAGTTGATCCCGCAGTTGCCGGTGGATTTCGTCGACGGCGTTCCGGTGCGGATCGAATATCGCGGAAAGCGCAAGGCGGAAGAGGCCAGGGCGATTCGGCTGAGCAAGATCGATCAATCATCCGCCGACAAGCGGATTTTTCGCATACCCGAAAGCTACCGGGAGAACGCGCCGGTGCACACGAAAGGGGGGGTATTTTAAGTGTTCAAATACGCGGAGTGCGAGGACAAATCAACGATCGTATACGCATCCGCAATGTCCTGCCGGTCGTTCAACACCCGCTGACCCATGGTCAGCCAGGCGTGTCCTTCCATCGTTTCATCCTGTTTGCGAATGCCCATGCGCAACCGCACGGGAATATTGCGCCGCCGGTAAAGCCGCAACAGGGCGATGGAGCGGTGCAGGCAGGTGAGGCGGCACGGGTGACGGTTTGCCGCGATGGCAAAACAGCGGGCAATCCGCTTGATCTTGCCTTCGTCGGCGTTTTCGTCGGCCCCGGATTCGGGGCTCAGCAACAGCCGGTACCAGGTGGAAAACGGCAGTCCGCGGATCAGCAGAAAAACGTAAAGGGCGGTAAACCAGGACTCGGCGATCAACCACCAGTCGGCGAGCGACAAGCGTGCGGCTTGTCGCAGCGTGCGGCTAATCGGCATGTTTTATCAGCTCGTGTCTTTCGAGTTCGTCGAGCAGGTCCTGCATGTCCCGGTTCAATGTCTCCGCGCCGACGTCGTACTCCTGTTGCAATTGACTGAGCACCGCTTCGACGTCGCGGAGTTCCTGCAGTAGTTCGACGATGCGGCAGCCCACATCATTGAGTCCGTAATACTGCCCATTGTCGAGGTTCAGCACCACCATTTCATCGCCGACCTTTTGCAGCTTAGCTGATGGTGACAGCACGTATGCGGTCATTCAATCGACTCCGTCGCCATCGCGAGGCGGTTCCCGTTGATCACGTAATACGGCGCCGACCACGCAATCCAGGTTGTCAAAACCGCTGTCATAAACCAGCCGTAACACCGGCGTGCGATCGAGCACCGAGGCCAGCAACTGCATCCGACCGTGTTGTTCATTGGCGTGTTCGATCATGGTGGACAAGTAGGAATGACGCAACAGGCTGAACAGGCCCTGGTGAGCCGGCAGCGACTCAACATCGGCGGCCGCGACGGATGTTTGCGCAGAACCGCGCCGCTCACAAACATAGATGGCGCCGATCGGCAAGGATCGGTGTTCGAAGCGGACGAACTCTGCTTCATTTGCGGCCAACAGACGCTTGGAAAAACCCGCATTCACCAGCGGCAACTGAACTTCGTGTCCAAGAAAATAATCGCAGGCATCGGGCTCCAGCCGGAGGTGGGGGAAACTGGGATTGGCCACGGCGACGCCGTGGCGCGTTTCGATCGGGATCACGTCGTCACTCAGCATGGCGTAACCGCTTTTCAGCCAGGCGGCCGCCAAGGCGCTTTTACCTGTTCCTCGATCCGCCAAAAACAGCAGTGCGCGCCCGTTGACGTTGATTGAACAGCCGTGCAGCACGGGGATTCCGCGCCGTTCGCACCATAGAGAAAGCACCACGCCCAACAACCTCAGTTCCAGCAGCTCCGGCGGTGTTCCCGGCGCGGCGACGCAATGAATCATGTTCCCACAGACATAGAAATCCGCGACGCCGGGAAACTGTAAAACGTCGGTGTCGCCGTCACGGTACAAACGCAGTCGTGATTGTTCATCGCCGTCCCGGAACGGGCTTTCGTAGACGGGCTGGGATGTTTTCCAGCGCGCCGGCGCCGGCGGCTGGTCCGTCATTTCGAACCTGACATCGGCGCTCACGCCGGAGACCGCAGACAGGTGCGATAAAGGCAGCGTCGATTCCACGGCGTAGCCGTACAAAACATACGTGACCGCTGAATCCGCGGTGTCCACACGTCTAGCCCGCATTTCTCACCAGGATCCCGGATGCTGGCGCAGGAGTCGTGCGGCTGCGTGCTGTGCCTGGAGCGAGACCCATAGCGAGCTATGGGTCGAGTGAAGGCCAAGCGCAGGTGTGCGAGGACCAGCCAGGGCCGGGATAGAACAGTACATCGTAGCTCGCCTCGTATCGCGTGCGCATGTGCTCCACCGCCGCCCGCAGATCGCCGTAGCCGACCAATGCGCGCCACATGTCGCGGGCGGTATGTTTCAGCGAATAGATGCGGCCGTCACCTTGATGCAACAATTGAATTTCGTCATCGAGGATGCGGTAAGCAATGTGGTCGCCCAAGCGATAGGCCGGCTTGTCAACGACTTTGGGCGGCAAGTCCAAGGCCGCCCAGTTTTTGAGGCATGCGGACGGCGGCGCCGTGCGCCAACCCGGCTCTATCTCTCCGGATTCGACATTCCATTGCAGAAAATCCGGTTCCGACCACGGCAGGTAGATGCGTTCCGGAAAACCGATGAAGTAGCGTTCCGGCAAACGCTCGCGCCAGCGGGTCTGCCAGGCGCCGTATTGCGATGGGTCGTCGAACATCTCCGGCGCTCGATCGGTGAGCTCGAAGGCGCTGACGCACTTGGACACGCGTTGGTCCTGCGCCAGGATGCCGCGCAGCGTTTCGGGCACGGCGAACAGGAAGCCGAGGATTAAGCGTTCGAACGGCAAGTCGGCAAGAAATCTTCGCACCCGGGCGCCGGAGATGCAGCAGTCATCGACAATCACCGCCACCGTCGCCCTGGGGTCGTGTCGCAGGTTCTCGGCGCCGAGGTTAAGGAAGTATGAGACGAAACCGAGGACAAACAGACCGCCGCGGGGGATGGCGAGAAACTGGTGGTCTTGAAGCTGTTTCCGTCCGCAAACGGATTCGAGTTTTTCCGCCAGGCGCCGCGCCGCCTGTTCGGCTTCGTGGTGAGATACCGCCTTGGTTGTGAAATTAGGACGGTCGATAGCTGCAGCAATCTAGAAGAAGAACGAACCGCCGGCGCCGTCGCCTACGTTGCCTGCAGCGCCGTTGATGATGTCGGACACGCGGCCATGTGCAACGATCTCGGGTTTGCGGTAGGCTAATTTCTTGTTTTTTTGGTTGGGTTTCCGCTTTTGGTTTATGTTCTCACGATTTCGCTTCATAACCCGACCTCCAGCCTAGATTTGCCTTGATTATACGTCAGTCTGCATGCGAAAAGTAGGTGTCCCGCAGCCACGCCTCCAGACTCAGGGAGGGCAGAAATTTCTCGATTTCCTGATCCTGATTCCGCCCGACACAAGCCAAATGCTCTTCGAAGACGGCGGCATCGATGAATCCCAAAGCCGCAGCGTGCGGATTGCTCGCCAGCGCCGCGATACGGCGGCGTTCCTTATCGAAACCGCGGAACACCAGAGCTCTTTGATCACCTTGTCCCTTGAGCCGCGAACAAATAGCGGCAGGCAGGATGTCACGCAGGCCTTTCCGCAAAATCACTCGATTGATGCCGCCGTCGCACGCCAGATGTTGCGGCATGCCCATCGCAAATTCTACGATGCGGCGGTCCAGAAACGGCAGCCGCATTTCGACGCCTGCATGCGCACAGGCGGTGTCCAGATTGGCGAGCCGGGCGAGGTCGAAAAACTTGCGCACGTAGCGATGAATGATGCGGCCCGACAGCGAGGCATGTCGGGCTTCGAAGAAGCGCGGATCGATTGTGTGCTGGGTCGGCGCCGAAGACGCATGCCGGGGCTTCAGCCACGGCACCGAGTCGTTGCTGAAGCCGGCCGCCGGCTGCGACCGGCTCCGGTACCGTTCCATCACGCGCTGAGGCAGGAAGGCGCGTAAAAACAAACCCAGCCAGCTCACGTTGCGCGGCGCCTTGTAGTGACGGGCTTCCTGAAACACCCGCGAAGCGGGAACCCCCCGCAGCGCCTCGGGGTGACAATAGATCGTATCGCCCAGGGAACAGTTCGCCATGTCACCGGTGACGACAATGCGGCAACCGTCCGCGGCCGCGCGGTGCAACAGCGCCGAAGTGTTGGCGCGGGTGACGTAGACTTCGGGCTCATCCAACGGGAAGCCGTCGTCACCGCCGAATTCGCGAAACGCCCAGTGATCGTCGCTGATTACGTGCCGGCTGTCGAATCCGGGGCAGACTTTTTCCACTAGCGCGATGTATTCCCGTTCGTCCGCAAGCGGAGTGTCGTCAAACACCGAGGCATACAATTTGATATCGGCGTCTAACCGATCCCGCGACACCAGGTCATGGGCGGCACAGGCGAGGGACGAGGAGTCCAATCCACCGCTGAGCCATATACCGACCGGGGTGTCACTCCTGAATTGTTCCCGGATGACAGTATCGAAAAGACCGCGAAACGCCTCCACCCACTCGGTGTCGTTGGCGAAGGATTCCGGTGATGATGAACCCAGCGCATAATACAGTTCCTGTTTGAGTCGTCCGTTTTCCCAAATGAGTTGATGGGCCGGCGGCAGACGCTGGATGCCGGCGTACACCGTCTCGGATACCAGCGGCCTGTAGGACTGGCGCAGGAACGCCTCGATCACGGGCCGGTTGAGTTCCGGCCGCGACGCCAGGCCCCGGACGATGGCGCCGATGCTGGTGGCCAGCATCAGCGTGTCTTGGTTAACCGTAAAAAACAACTGTCTCATACCCATCGGGTCGCGGGCGGCGAACAGGCGCCGATTCGGCTGATCCCATAGCGCGAACGTGAAATCACCGATCAACCTGGCGACGCCCTGTTGCCCCCATCTCCGATAGGCGGCGAGGATGATCTCGGCGTCGGTGGATTGCGTGTTGGCCAGTAATCCCGAGCGGCGAAGTTGGGGGATGAGTTCGGCGCGGTTATCGATGCGCGCGTCAGCCACCAGATACAGCCGGCCGTCGTCGCTGGTGACCGGTTGCCGTTCGCGCCGGGACTCAGGGGTGGTGTGCAGGGCGAGGTGGGCGAGGGCGGCGTGTCCATCGTGCCAGCAGGCGACCCCGTCGGGACCGCGATACGCCTGCGCCCGGGTCATGCGCTCCAGCCTGTCCTGGATTGGTTGTGGGTTTGTCTGGGCGATGCCTGCGATGCCGGCCATGGGAATCGGATGAGGTTTTGCGATGTTGGGCGGCGTGAACCCGCAATCTAAATCGGATTGAATTTTCGCATGGATTGATGCACGAGCTCTAGAATGCTGCAGCGAGTCGCGCGGGGAAAGCGTCGTTGCATCAGACGAATTCCTGTTGGAGCGGGTCTTAACCGCGATAGAAACGATCGCCGAAGGCATTCATTGCCGACTACCGCAAAGCGGAACTGCATCGAAAAAACGGCCTCCCGGGGAACATCCGGAAGGCCGTGACAATAATTTTATCCCTGAAGCACGTCCGCGGCGATTACCAGCCCGACCAGCCGCCGTAGCGGCTATATCTGCTGCTGAATTTACTGCCGCTCTTGTGATCGTTGCTGGCGCCATCACCGCTGCTGTCGTCGTCGCCGCTGCTGGCGTCGTCCGGCCCCGGGCCGCAGAAGGCGTTGGGATAGTAGTCGCTGCTGGCGCCGTCGCGGCTGCTGTCGTCGTCGTCGCTGCTGGCGTCATCGTAACGATGATAGTAGCTGGTCCGGCTGGCGCCGTCGCCGCTGCTGTCGTCGCCGTCACTGCTATAGTCGTCATAGTCGTGTGGACACGCGCAGGGATTGCGTTCACCGCTGGCGCCGTCGCCGCTGCTGTCGTCGCCATCGCTGCTGTCGTCGTCGGACTTGCCGTCACCGCCGGACTTGCTGCCTTCGGAGCGGCTGTCGTGATCGTCCTTGCTGGAGCTGGACTTGCTGCCGGACTCGCTGCTGGACTTGCTGCCGCTGTCCTCTTCGGACTTGCTGGCGCCGTCGCCGCTGCTGTCGTCGCCGTCGCTGCTGTCGTCGTCATGCTTGACGACACACTCCACCGGACACAGCGGACCGCCGTGCAGGCTTTCTCCGGCGATGACCTCGAAATGACCGAACACCAGCCCCGGCCCGATGGGTTGCGAGCAACTGGTGTGGATCTTGGTGTCGAGTTTCCAGTAATAGGAACTCTTAATGTAGACCAGGATCTCGGTGCCCAGGGTGCCTTTCCAGGTGCCCCAGAAGGTGAAGCTGTCACCGGGCTGCACGATGCCGTCGAAAACCACATCGCCGTCCTTCTTCTGCTTTACCTTAATGCGGGCATTCACCTTGTCGCCGAGGTATTTGAGCGTCAGCGTGGTGACCTTGCCCTCGCACTTAGCGCAGGGCCGATCGGGCACGAAGTAACCGAAGTCGAAGGTGTCGTCGTCGGTGACCACGGTGCGGCTGATCTCATCACCGCCGGTGGTGTTGGCGAAGTCCTCCAGCTGGCCGGTGGGGGCATAACCGAAGTTGATGCCGTTCACGTCGGCATTGGTCAACGCGACCGGCAGCCCGTTCACCGCAGGGTCGGTGGTCGGCAGCAAGTCGGCCAGATTCCCGTCGACATCGGTCACCGCCAGCCGGTAGTCACCCGGGGGCAGACCGGCAAAACTGAAATCACCGTTGGCGTCGGTGGTGGTCTGTGCGATGACGAAACCGGTGTCGTCGAGCAACACCACGGTGACGCCGGGGATACCGAGTTCGCCGCCGTCCTGGGACCGGTTGCGGTTGTCATCGGCCCACACCCGGTCGGCAATCGAGTACAGCGGGTCGCTGCGGTAGCCGAAGTCGACGTTGAGATTGATCTCGCTCAATCCCAAGGGAACCGGCGCCGGGTCGACGCCTCCCGACATCGTCAAGCCCTCCAAGGCACCGCCGGGACCGAAGTTGCTGGAAGCGATGTCCACGGTGTAATTGCCCGCGGGCAGTCCGGCGAACAGGTAGTAGCCACCCGCCGTTGAGGTCGTGGCGATCGGTACACCGCCGCTGAGCAGGTTGACGACGACGTTGCTGATACCGGACTCGCCGGGATCCTGTAACGCGTTTCCGTTGCTGTCGAACCACACGAAGTCGCCGATGGCCCCCTGACCCGCGGTGCCGTAGCCAAAGTCAAGACCGTCAAAGGTCTCGCCGGCGTTGGTGATGGTCACCGGCGGCGAGCTTGGGTTGGTGCTGCCGGGAGTAAGCGACAGTCCCGCCGGCAGGGTGCTTTCCACGACGTTGGTGTAATAGCTGCCCGGCAGCAGGTTGTTGAAGCTGTACAAGCCGTTGCCGTCGGTGCTGGTAGCGGCGAGCACGGCGTCGGTGGCGGCGTCACGCAGCACTACGCTGGCATTGGGCAGGCCCGGCTCCCCGGGATCCTGGACGCCGTCGTTGTTCAGATCCAGCCACACCCGGTCGCCGACCCGGCCCAGCGGATCGCTGGACAGGTTGCGGTCGCACACCTCGACGGTGTAGTCGCCCGGCAGTACCGTAAACGCGTAACTGCCGTTGGTGTCGGTGGGCGTGCGGGTGATCAAATTGCCGGCGCCGTCGCGCAGGTTCACGCATACGCCCGGTATCCCCGGTTCGCCGGGATCCTGCACCCCGTCGCCATTGGTGTCGCTGAACACGGTGTCACCGATGACGATCAGGTTTGACGTGTAGCCGAAGTCGTAAGTGAGAATATTGACGTCGACCACGGTGTCGGTCTGCGAGGTGGCCGTGGTGGCACTGTAGTCGGTCAGCTGCCCCTGCAGGTTGTAGCCGAAGTTGTTGCCGGACACATCGATGTCTTCGATCTCCACCGGATGACCACAACAACCGGCCTGTGTGGTCGGCAGATGACCGTCCAGCACGCCCTCGAAGTCGGTCACCACCAGGCGGTACGCATCGTGGATCAAGCCGTCGAAACTGAATACGCCGTTGGCGTCCGAGGTGGTGGAGGCCAGATAGTCGCCGTCCTCGTTCAACAGGCTTACGGTGACGCCGGCAAAGCCGACTTCACCGCCGTCGCGCACGCCGTCGCGGTCGCTGTCCAGCCACACCGAATCGGTGAGCGTATGCGGGTCGGGATTGAAGTAGCCGAAGTCCTTGTCCAATATGACTGTGCTGGTACCCGCGGGGATCACAATGGTAAACGGATCGGTGGGCTCGGGTATCGGCGCAAGGGTCGGCGAGAGGGACAATCCGGCGAGCACGCCGCGGACGTCGGTGACGTCCACCTGATAGGTGCCCGCCGCTACGCCGGTGAACAGATACTTGCCGTTGCCGCTGGTGGTTGTGGTGGACACCACCGTGTCGGCATCGGGCCCGCTGCCGCCGGGAAGACCGTCGGCGCCGAGGTCAATCAAATCGAGCGTCACGCCGATGATGCCCGGTTCGCCGGGATCCTGTACACCGTTGTCGTTGACGTCATTCCATACCCGGTCGCCGACCGACGCGGTGTCGACAGCGTCGGTATAACCGAAATCCAGATCGTCGAACACCTCGGTCGCGGTGATGCTGCGGGTGGCGCTGGGGCTGGTGCCGGTGGACAGCGTCAGGCCGGCGGGGATGTCGTTACTGTCGATGACTCGCACGTAGTAGGTGCCCGGAGCCAGGTCGGTGAAGCGGTAGCGGCCGTTGACGTTGGTGGTCACGGTGGCCACGAACACGTCGTCATAGAGCGGGTCGGTGGGGTCGGGGTCCGGTACACCATTGGGGCCGACCAGCAGCAGGTTGACGGTAACGTTGCCCAGGCCGGGCTCGCCGGGGTCCTGAACGCCGTTGTCATTGACGTCGTGCCACAGCAGGTCGCCGATCTTGCCGCCGGGGGTCGGCGGGGTGCTGTTGGCCGGGTCCACCTCAATCGTATATTGACCGGTGTCGGTTTCGAAGTCGTAGCTGCCGTTGGGATCGGTCGTGGTCTGCTCGATCAAGCCGCCCAGCGCGCCGCGCAGGTTGAGCACCACGCCGGGGATGCCGGGTTCGCCGGGATCCTGGACCCCGTCGCCGTTCAAGTCCTCCCACACAAAGTCTCCGACCAGAAATGGATCGCAATTGACAACGCACACGCGGATGAACAGGTCGCCGTCCACCAGCAGGCTGTACACGTTGTTGGCGTCGACGCCGAACCAGTGCCAGCGATAGGATCCAGCCTCTACCGGCGTGACGTTGAAATCATTATTTACCGAGTTACCAGAGGGTTGGGTCTCGAATACCAGCAAGTCACCGAGCGGATTGAACAGCTCGTAGCGGATGTCCGGGGAGATCGTCTTCGGGTCATCCGGCGCGCCGTCGTCCTCGGGAAAGGCGCCATCGGGGGAGCCGACCCAATCGGCGTCGTTGTCGGTGAAGTCCGCGCCAAGCGGAATTGCATTGGGCGCAACATAGAAAAAGTCCCAGTCGCCGGTGTAAAAGTTGCCCGGGGTGTTGAAGTCCGGATCGTATATCGGATTCACCGGTACGCCGACGACGCTTGCGTTCTGGAACACGCTGATCTGTGCCTGACTGGTCTCGCTGTCGCTTTTGACGCGCACCATGAAACCGTTGCCGAACTGATAGCCGGGCATCGCCCCGACATACTTCACGTTGACGCGGTAAAAATAAACCCCAGACGGCGACTGGGCCGCCGGGTCGACCGCCCGTCCGGTAGTGGCGCCGTCGCCGATCCAGTTGGACCACGTCGAGTCGGCGAAGGCGGCGTCGGTTGTGGTCAGCGCGGCGATCTCGGCCGTGCTCTGATCCTTGAGGGGATCGGCGGCAATGGTGTATTCGAAATTCCCCGGCGTTGCACCCGGGCCGCCGCTCACATCGTAGTTTTTCGAGGCATCGAGAAGCTCGCTGTTGTCGCCGTCGAACACCTGTACGTGAAACTGGGTGGCGTCGGGGGGCAGCGCGAGATAGATCACCGGTTCGATGAGCGGAGTGCTGAAGAACGGCCCCGATATGATCAGCATCTTGCCGTCTTCGTTGTCCGCCGACGGCCAACCCGCCCAATCCAGGTGACCCGCCTGCGCAGGCGCGGACACGAGAAAGGAAATCGAAACCAGGAACGCGGCACATCCGCCGCGGATGAATTTTGCAAGCATCTCAGTCATTACGCACACCCCATCTGTGAACACACTCCGTACCACCTTCTCGTCCCACTTGGCGGCCCGGCTGTCTGCGAAAATGCGTAAGACCCGCGGCTTTCCGTCCCTGTCTTGCGACAGGTTTGGCTTTGGCAAGTGACCTCAACTACTGTTCCATTACCGCCCGGCCATTTACGACATGGTTAACGGCTGGTCGGTCGCAGCAGCCCAGTCGTCAGCTGCGGCTCGACAATTGTACTATTTGTGATCTCAGAAGGAAAACGCATCGGTCACAAAAATGCTAGAAAATTCGGTGAAAGAGTTAATAAAAACGCAATATTGAGTGATTATGTCACCAACCATCCCGTGTTTCGATCCATGGATCCGGCGCAGCCGCGCGCCCAGCGGCGCCGAGAGCGCAACTCGAACAATTAGACGCACGCAGTGAGCGGCTTCGCCTTATGTTTTCACCGCGACGCGCGTCCCGCCACGGCCGCCACGGTCGCCGAGATGCTTGCGGCGATGGATTATCTCGGCCGTGACGGCCGGCGTATCGAGACGCGGGGATCCGCGGTGCTGGGTCATCTGCACTTCTGGACCACCCCGGAGGAGGTCGGTGAACGGCAACCGCTGGTGCATGCGCAGGCCGCCCTGACCTTGGTGTGGGATGGGCGCCTGGACAACCGGCGCGAAGTGTATCGACAGCTCGGCGGCGATCTGCCGCCGCTGGCGCAGTTGTCCGACGCGCAGCTGGTGCTGCAAGCCTGGGCGCAATACGGCCCCCGCTGCGTACCGCGGTTGCTGGGGCCGTTTGCGCTGGCGGTATACGACCATGCGCAGCGCGAGTTGGTGCTGGCCTGCGATCCCATGGGCGGACGCAATATTTATTACGCGCTCTCGGGCCGCGTGTTGATTGCGGCCTCGGAACCGGGCGGGGTGTTGGCGCATCCGGAGCTCGAGGTGGCGCCCGACCCGGGGCCGCTGGCGATGTATTTTGCCTACAGCGAGCGCAGCGGCGCGGACACATTTTTTGCCGGGGTCAGGGTGCTGCTCCCGGCGCAAGTGCTGCGCGTGATCCCGGACCGGGTGCGCTACGAATCATTCTGGCCGTTCGATCCCGCCGCGCGGCTGCGCTACCGCAACGAAGATGAATACGCCGAGCAGTTCCACGAGTTGCTGAGCGACAGCGTCGCATGCCGTTTGCGCACCCAGCATGAGCCCGCGGTGGCGATGAGCGGCGGCCTCGATTCCGCGCCGATTGCCGCACTCGCCGCACGCCATCTGAGCGCACGGGGGCGCCGGCTGATCGCCGCATCGTGGGTGTTCGATCGGTTTTCCGCGTGCGACGAGCGCGAGTATCTCGAGCCGATGTATCGCGCCCACGGGCTCACGCCGCTGCAGGTGAATTGTGACGCGGCATGGCCGTTGAGCGACTTCAAGTCGTGGCCGATTCACCCGTTTGCGCCGTTTCAGAATCCGTACCGGCGCTTCCACCAGGAACTCTACCAAGCGCTCCAGCAACGCGGCGTGGGCGTCGCCTTGACCGGGCTGATGGGAGATCATCTGTATCGCGGCAGCGAGCGATGGCTTGCGGATCTGCTGCGCGAGGGCCGCCTGGGGAACGCCTTCGCCGAGGGCCTGTGGTTCGCCGGCCAATACGGTTGGCGCGCGCTGTTGCGGCGGGGATTGGTGCGCGGTCTGGTTCCGCACCGCGTGTATCGTCGGCTGCGGCCGCGGGCGGTCCCCCCCTGGTTGACGCCGTTCGCCCGGCGCCATCTCAACCGCGGCGATGCCTGGCCCGGGGATTCGCCGCGCGCGCGGCGCCCGGAGCAATACTTCGGTGTATTGGCGCTGGTTGCCGGCGTGGGATTCCAGGAGCGGTTTTTTTGTAACCCCTACGGCATCGAGTTGCGTTACCCGTTCCGCGACCGGCGGTTGGTGGAATTCATGCTCAAGATTCCCACCGATCAATTGGTTTCCCGAGGCATCACCCGCCCCATCATCCGCCGCGGCTTGCGCGAGGTGGTGCCTGAGGCGATCCTGTCACGGCGGCACAAGACGTCCTTCGGACCGGTGTATGCCTATGGCATGTGTGAACAAGAGTTAACCCGGGTGAATCAGTGGCTGGATCCCGGTAATAATGCCTGGTCGCGTTACGTGGATCCCGGCTGGCTGGCCGCGCATCGCGAATGCCGGGGGGAAAACGCTTATATCGCGTGGCTGTGCGTTTCACTGGAAATGTGGAGCAGGTATACTCCCGCCGGCTTCGCGTTTCGCGACACCGCCGGTCCATGTTGAGCTGATAAATAATTACTATAATTAGCATTAGATGATAAAGTCAGTCGAGCACACTCGCAGCCACCGGCATCCGCGACGCGCCAGCGACCGGGCGCCGGCCAAAAAACCCTACCAGCCGCCGCGCCTGACGGCGCATGGCGACGTCCGCGACCTCATCTTGGGGCCTTCGCTCGGTACCGAGGAAAGCGCCGGGGACGTAGTCTTTAAGGTCTAGCGATCCCCCGCGACCTGCCGGCTCATGCCCAATGTATTCGTCCGCTTAGCGCCGTTCCGGCAGGAAACGGAATCGGCGGTGCGCGCCTACCACATCGCCGGATGCCGCTTTTGGATCGACGCCGATGTGCCGGTGCTCGAGGCGTTTCGCGAACGCCGCCTGCCGACACCGCGGTTCGCCGCCCGGGTGCTGCCCCGGGCGCCGGTCGACGCCGCCCGGGGCGCTGGCGAACGGCGGGTTTCGGGTTGGGTCGGCGGCCGGCGCGAAGCGGTGCGCTGCCGACAGCTCGCGGACGGTTATGTCATCCAGGTCAAGTCGGTGCGGTTTTTTGTGCGCGACGACGGCAAGTGGATCGAGCGCCTGGATCCCGGCCCGAGCGATGCGGACACGACGCACCTATTCCTCGGCCCGGTGCTGGTGCTGGCGTTGGCGTTGCAGGGGCGCTGGTGCCTGCACGGCGGCGCGGTGATCCGCGAAGGATCGGCGCTGGTGTTCGTCGGTGAATCCGGCTTGGGCAAATCGACCATTGCCGCGGAGTTGGCCGGAACCCGCGCGGCGATGCGGCGCCTCGCCGACGATGTCGTTCCGGTGGCCATGAACGGCCGCTTGCACAGCCTGCCGCCGTTTCCGCAGCCCAAGCTCAGCGATGCGCAGCAATACGCGGAGAGCGCCCCGGTCGGCGTGGCGCACATCTACGTGTTGCGGCCCGGAACCGACGAAACCCCGGTGGCCCACGGTCTATCCGCCGCTGAGGCGGCGTTGGCGGTCGCTCGGCACACCGTATCGGCGCAGCTATTCCCACAAGCCCTGTTAGCGGGACATCTTGCATTCTGCGCGCGGGTCGCGGAAACCACCCGTGTCACGGCGTTGGAGTACCCGCATACCCGGGAGTCCCTGGACACGCTGACCGAGATGATCGCGCACAGTTGATGCTTGCAGCGACGAACTGCGAACCGAACCGTGCGGGGTTGCACGTCGTATGGTTACTGGTGTGCGTGGCAACCCTCGCCAACGGCGCGACTTTCTGGTTGAAGCGCACCGGCTGGCTGGAAACGCCCGCGTACCACGATCACCTGATCGAAAAAGCCGGTATCAAGGTCGTGCCACGATCCGGCCCGCTCTATGAAGAGATTCAAGATTTTTTTTGGCGGACCAAGACGCGGCTGTACGCGGTCGCCGGTCACCAGGTCTTCGCCAAACTGGCGAAATTCGGTGTGGTGATGCTCATCGTCGGCGTCTCCCTGTGGAGCGGGTGGCGCGCGCGTCAGTGGCCGCCGGCGGCGACGCAGCCGGCGGTGCTCGGGTTCGCGGCGCTGGTGAGCTGCGCGGCGCTGGTGTCGTGGCTGCGGTTTGGCGGGGAGCTGCTGATGCCGGGGATGCGCGCATTTGCGTTTCTCGCGGTGGCCCTCGCCGCGTCTCGATTGGCATCAACTCAAAGTTTAGCTTTATTTTCGAACTATCTGATTGTGTTGGTTTTTGTGCAGCTGATTCTGGTACCGCTGGAGATGGGGTGGGGGCTGGTGCTGTTTGCCGGCAAGGGCCTGTCGCTGCTGCCGGGGGACCGGGTCACCGGCGCCTTCCTGCAACCGACCACCCTCGGCTTATTCAGTGTCATCGCGCTGACGTGCTACCTGCGCTGTGCAGACCCGTCGCTGCGCATGCGCGTGTTAGCGGCGGTCGCGGTCGGCGTCGTGGTGATCGCCGCGGCATCGGCGGCGGCGTTGCTGCTGTACCTGGTCGTGCTCGGCCAAGGATTCGCGCGGGCCATTGCCCGTTCGAGCCGCGCACGGTGGTTGGTGCTGTTGATTGCCACGGTCGCGCTGACGCTGGCGTTGCCGTGGCTGACCGGACGCGAGGAGATATTGACGTCGGTGTTCGGGCGCATGGACAAGATTCAGCGCGTGATCATCGAGGCGCCGGGGCCGCTCACGCTGCTGTTCGGGGAAGGCCTGGGGGTCGGAACCAATGCGGCGGTTCACTGGCGCGTGTTCGTCGCGGCCGAGGTCGCCGAACTTCCTTCGACGTGGTGGTTCGCGGGCAGCGACTCCACGGTGCACAGCTTGATTGGCCAGATCGGCCTGGTAGGTGGCGCCGGCTTCTATGCGCTGCTCGCCTGGGCGGCTTGGCGCGACGCCCGCGCCAGGCCGCTGTACGCGGTGATCGCCCTGGCGAGCCTGGCGATCAATATCGTGGAATTGTTTCCTGTCAACCTGCTGCTCGGGCTGTTGCTGGCGCACAGTGCGGGCAAAGCGCCGGCCAAGATTGACAAAAACACCTCTCACAGCGGTTAATGATAAGCGCACAACGTGATGATTTGACATAGATAATTACCCGGAATGCAGCGTAACCCCGGTCTTTGCGTACGCACGGGATTTCCACTACAATCGCGCCGCGTCTTAACGCCAACTCCTTGCCTCACCGCGATGACGGGAGGCTGTAATCACCCATAAGGAGCACACATGCGACATTATGAAATCGTATTTCTGGTCCATCCGGACCAGAGCGAGCAGGTGCCGGCGATGATCGACCGCTATCGGGCGATGATCGAGAATGGCGGTGGATCGATCCATCGCCTCGAGGACTGGGGCCGCCGACAGCTCGCTTTTTCCATCAATAAAGTTCACAAGGCCCATTACGTGTTGTTGAACGTAGAGTGCGACAAACCGGCGCTGGACGAGATCGAAAACGCGTTCCGCTTCAGCGATGCGGTGTTGCGCTCCCTGGTGCTGCGGCGCGACCACGCGGTTTCCGAACCCTCGCCGATGATGAAGGAGGTGGAGGAAGAACGGGAGCGCGAGGCCGCCGCCCAAGCCCGCGAGGCCGAGATGGCCGCCGCGGCTGAGGCCGAGGCCGAGGCCAAAGCCGAGAAGGCCGGCGAGCCTGCCGTGGAAGAGGCGACTGACGAGTCCGCGGAAGCCTCCGACGCCGGCGAGCCTGCTGTGGAGGAGGCGGTTGACGAGTCCGCGGAAGCCTCCGACGCCGGCGAGCCTGCTGTGCAGGAGGCGGTTGACGAGTCCGCGGAAGCCTCCGACGCCGGCGAGCCTGCTGTGGAGGAGGCGGTTGACGAGTCCGCAGAAGCCTCCGATGCCGCGGAGTCGAGCGAGGCGCCGGTCGAAGCCGAATCCGCTGCCGAGGCGCCTGAATCCGACCCCAAAAACAAGGACAACCCAGATGGCTAGACCCTACCGACGACGTAAATACTGCCGCTTCACGGCGCTGGGCGTCGATGAGATCGACTACAAGGATCTCGCGACGCTGAAAAACTATATTACCGAGACCGGGCGTATCATACCCAGCCGCAACACCGGCACCCGGGCCCGCTATCAACGGCAGTTGGCGCGCGCGGTGAAACTGGCGCGATACCTGGCGTTGCTGCCTTACACCGATGGACACGGTTAGTCCGGGAGGTTCGCCGTGGAAGTGATATTGCTGGAAAAGATACAGAACCTGGGTGACCTGGGCGACCTGGTGAAGGTCAGGGCGGGGTACGCTCGCAACTACCTCGTGCCCCAGGGCAAGGCCGCACCGGCGACCCCGGAAAACCGTGAGAAGTTCGAGCAGCAGCGCAAGGAGCTGGAAAAGACCGCCGAGGAGAAACTCGACCAGGCGCAGCAGCGTGCGCAGGCTATGGCCGGCGCCAGCGTCGAGATCGCGCGCCGGGTGAGCGAGGAAGACAGGCTGTTCGGGTCGGTGACCACCAGTGACATCGCCGAGGCAATGCAAAACATCGGGCACGAGCTGCAAAAATCCGAGATCCATCTCTCCGAAGGTCCGCTGAAGACTATCGGCGAACACGAAGTCGCAGTGAGCTTGCATCCGGAGGTGCACTGCACGGTGACCGTGGTCATCGTGGCGGAGGAATAACGGGCGCGATCCTTAAACCGCGCGTGGGTTGTATTCCGCACGTCAATGGGTTCGCTCCGTGCGTTGAAGTGATCGATTAAATACGCGCGACAACTCCTGGAAAGCATTGCAAGCAAACGCGGAGACTGCGCGTAAACACGCCGCTCAACTCACGTTGCCGCTAGCGGCGGTTTTACGTTAACCTGCTTCGAGCAGCATGAGGTGGTCAAACCGCGACCGAACCCGCCGCGCCGAGCACCGGAACGCCGAGCCGGGCGTTCTCCTCGAGCCCATGTTGCCAAGCCGATGCACCCGGACTTCGCCGAGCGGCGAGGATTGCGGATGAGTCGATCTCCAACGAGAGTTGCCGACGTCTGAGGAACGATTGCATGAGTACACCGACTCTGTCCACCCGCGCCGAGCAGATCAGCGATCATTTACGCTTGCCGCCGCAGGCGATCGAGGCAGAACAATCCGTGCTCGGCGGTTTGATGCTGGACAACCAGTTGATCGACGAGGTCAGCGGTATCATCGGCGGCGATGATTTTTATCGTAACGATCACCGGCACATATTTCGCGCCATCTGCGCCCTGAATGAAAACAGTGATCCCGCGGACGTAGTGACGGTGTCGGAGTGGCTGAGCAACGTCGGAGAACTCGACGCCACCGGGGGGTTGGCCTATCTGGGATCGCTGGCGCAGAACACGCCGAACACCGCCAACGTCACTGCCTACGCCCGCATCGTCCACGAACGCGCGATCCTTAGACGGTTGATAGACGCCGGCAACGACATCGTGGGACGCGCCTACCATCCGGAGGGCCGGAGCCCGGGGGAGGTGTTGGACCACGCCGAGCAGGTGATTTTTGAAATTGCGCAACGCGGCGTGCAACGGGGCGGCAGCTTTCAGCCCATCAAGGGTTTATTGAAACAGACGCTCGAGCGGGTCGAGGAATTATTCGCGTCGAAGGAGCTGGTGACCGGCCTGGCCACCGGGTTCGCCGATCTCGACGAGATGACCGCCGGACTGCAGGCCGCCGATCTGATCATCATCGCCGGACGCCCGTCCATGGGTAAGACCGCGCTGGCGATGAATCTCGTCGAGCACGCGGCGATCGACAAGAATCTGCCGGTGGCGATATTCAGCATGGAGATGCCCGGACAACAGTTGTCGATGCGCATGTTGGCTTCCTTGAGCCGGGTGAACGCGCAGAAGTTGCGCACCGGCCGCCTCGACGATGATGACTGGCCGCGCATCACCGGCACGCTCAGCATGCTGGCCGACAAGCCGATTTATGTCGACGACACCCCGGCGCTCACGCCGCTGGATCTGCGCACCCGCGCGCGCCGCCTGGCGCGCGAACATGGCCTCGGCCTGATCATCGTCGACTATCTGCAATTGATGCAGTCCAACGACGGCTCGAGCGCGGAGAATCGCGCCACCGAGATTTCCAGTATTACGCGGTCATTAAAGACCCTGGCCAAGGAGCTCAATGTACCGCTGGTGGCCCTGTCGCAGCTCAACCGCAGCCTGGAAAACCGTCCGAATAAACGCCCGGTGATGTCGGACCTGCGCGAGAGCGGTGCTATCGAGCAAGACGCGGATGTGATCTTTTTCATCTACCGCGACGAGGTCTACGACGAGGACAGCCGCGATAAGGGCACCGCCGAGATCATAATCGGCAAACAGCGGAACGGCCCGGTGGGGACGGTGCGCTTGACCTTCATGGGGGAGTACACCCGGTTCGAGAATTTCACCAACACCGATTTCGACGCGCTGTATGGCTGAGCGTCCGGGTGTGTGCCTCGACCGCCTGCGCGGCGCCGCGTGCGGGTCACGCTGATTGCTCGAGGTCCCGGGGATGGCGGCCAAGAATAAGCCGGTCTTTACCTGCACCAGCTGCGGCGCACAGTCACCGAAATGGGCGGGCCAGTGCCCGGAGTGTCAGGCCTGGAACGCGTTGATGGAGACGGCGGCGCCGGCCGCCGCCGATGCCTCGCACCGCTACGCGGGCTACGCCGACCCGGACCCGGTGCGTCGCCTGGCGGCGGTGGAGATTCAACATGAGGACCGCATGTCCAGCGGTATTGCGGAGCTCGACCGGGTGTTGGGAGGCGGCCTGGTGGTGGGCTCGGTGATTCTGCTTGGCGGGGATCCGGGTATCGGGAAGTCTACGCTGCTGCTCCAGGGGCTCGCCGCGATCAGCCGGCAAGTCGGCGCCTTGTACGTAACCGGTGAGGAATCCGCGCAGCAGATTGCGCTGCGCGCCAGTCGACTGGGCGTCGACGGCGCGGAGCTGGAGTTGCTGGCCGACAACTGCCTGGAGACCGTCATCGCCGCCGCCGCCCAACAACGGCCCCGGGTGCTGGTCATCGACTCGATTCAAACCTTGTATACGAACGCGCTGCAGTCGGCGCCGGGCAGCGTCGCGCAGGTGCGGGAAACCGCGGCGCAACTGGTGCGGTACGCCAAGCAAACCGGCACCACCGCGATTCTTATCGGACACGTGACCAAGGAGGGGGTGCTCGCCGGGCCGCGTGTGCTCGAGCATATGGTGGACACGGTGCTTTACTTCGAGGGCGACCGGTCCAGTAGTTTCCGCCTGATCAGATCGTTCAAGAACCGGTTCGGTGCGGTCAACGAAATCGGGGTGTTCGCAATGACCGATCGCGGGCTCAAGGAAGTGGCGAACCCGTCGGCGATGTTCGTCGGCCGGGACCGCGACAAGTCCCCGGGCAGCGTGACCCTGGCGACCCAGGAGGGGACGCGGCCGTTATTGGTGGAAGTACAGGCGCTGGTCGACAGGAGCCCGCTGGCGAATCCACGCCGTCTCACGGTGGGCCTGGATGCGTCGCGATTGGCGATGTTGCTGGCGGTCCTGCATCGGCACGCCGACTGTGTGCTGTACGATCAGGACGTCTTCGTTAGCGCGGTGGGCGGCGTACGCGTCGTCGAACCGGCGGCGGACCTCGCCATCTGTATGGCGGTGGTTTCCAGTCTCAGGAACCAGGTGCTGCGCGGGGACACCGTGGTGTTCGGGGAAGTGGGTCTATCCGGGGAGGTGCGGCCGGTGCAGCGCGGCGTCGACCGGGTTCGCGAGGCGGTGAAGCTGGGATTCGCGCGCGCAATCATCCCCGACGCCAATGCCAGTAAACACCTGCCCGAGACCGTGTCGGTGATACCCGTGCGCCGCATCAGCGATGCACTGAAACATGCATTCGCATCGCCGTAACGTCGCAGCAACAGTGTTGATATCAGCCGTCTGTAGGAGCGGCTTTCAGCCGCGATTACATTGCGCGCCCGCTCGTGCAGCGCATTGCACGCAGGGCAAGGGGGGCTGATTGCCGCTCAATCCGTTTCGTGGGAACCGTCAATGGTGAAACGCAGACTCACGTCATCCACCAGCAACTCGTCCTGGTCGCACAGCACCACCGGTTTGTTCAACGGCTTGCCGTTGAGCGCTGCGGCTGACGCGTCCGGCAAGGACGACACCAGGAATTCGTGACCTACCGGTTCGATGACAACGCTGCGCTTGTGATCCCTGCCTAGCACCAGCCGGTCGCGGGTCAAGTTGATGACGGCGCCCTGGTTGACACCGTTCAGCACCAACAACTGTGCGCCGTTGGCGACAGACGCCGGCTCGTGTTGATCCGCCGTGGATACGAACGCGGCTGGCGCCGCGGGCATTTCGCCGACAGGCGGCACCGCCTCAGGTTCCGGCGCAGCGGCGGCGGTCGGCGCCGCGCGTTCGCCGCCGTCGTGCTGTAAATATTTAAGCTTGTAGCTGCCGATGAGAATCAAGTCGTTATCGCGCAAGTCGCAGCGCGTGACGGATCTGTCGTTGACAAATGTGCCCAGGGCACTGCTCAGATCCTTGATTACGGACCCGGAGTCGGAGGTGAATATCCGTGCATGCCGTTCGCTTACCGAAGGCGACTTCAGTCGGATTTCATTGACCGCAGAGCGGCCGATCCCGACGCCGCCCGCCGGGAGATTGAATTGGGTAATAACTTCTCCTTTTTTTATCAACAGCAATCTGGCCATGGGATTTCAAAAATTTATAGTCGAGACGGCCTCGCGAGAATCACCGAAATATTGTCGGGACCGCCGTTATTGTTGGCGGCGGCGATCAAGCGTTCCACCTTGCACTGTAACCCAATATCATCCTGTTGCAGCAAGTTTTCGATCTCGGCGTCAGCCATGGCCTCGGTCAAACCGTCCGAACACAACAGGAATAGATCATCGCTGCTCACCGGGCCCTGGTTGATGTCGGGGGTGACGGTTTCGTCCGTGCCCAGTGCCTTTACTAGAATGTTTTTTCCATTCCACCGCGTTGCCTGCTGGCGGGTGATGAAGCCCTGGCGCATGTACCGCTCCGCGAGGGTATGATCCACGGTCAATTGCTCCAGGCGGCCTTCGGCGAAGCGATATAAACGGGAATCTCCGATATGGGCCGCGATGTAATGCTGGTCGTGAAAACACACAACCACAACCGTCGCGCCCATGCCGGAACAATCGGCTTGTTCGCGGGCGACATTGAGTATCGCGGTATTTGCGTTGAGGAGGGTTTCGGCCAGTGTCTGCGGACTCACCGGTAATCCGTTGCCGGCGTGGCTACCGCGGGGGCCGCAGCCGAGCTGAGAGGCAATCACCTCGACCGCCATGCTGCTGGCCACGTCACCGGCGCGATGCCCGCCCATGCCGTCGGACAGAATAACGATACCTTGTTGCGGAAAAATGCGCACAGCATCTTCATTGCGGATGCGTATCAGCCCGATATCGGTACCGGCCGCCATCTCCCAACTGGTGCTGCTATCTTGTGGCATTGCGTAATTCGCCGTGGCTGCGCGCAGATCCTTCGTGCTTAGAACAACAATTTCTCCATAATGCTCAAATAGACTCGAGACAGCCGGTGCGGGTCCCGGGCGTCCAGACATTCGTTCACTTTGTGTATGGTCTCATTCGTCGGTCCGAATTCCACGACCTGCGCCCCGGTGGGAGCGATAAAACGGCCGTCCGAGGTGCCGCCGTCGGTGGATACGCATGGGTCGATATCCAGTTCCTCGCGCACCGCTTGCTTTACGACATCCAGCAACGGACCGGCCGCGGTAAGGTACGGAAGCCCCGACGCATTCCAATCAATATCATAGTGTAGATGATGTTTGTCGAACGTCGACCGCACCCGGGCCATCAACTGCTCCGGGGTTAACTGCGAGGAAAAGCGAAAGTTGAAATCCATTTCCAACCTTTCAGGAGTGATGTTGACGGCACCTGAATCCGCATGCAGCCTGGTGATCTGAAAGCTGGTCGGTGGAAAATGCTCGTTACCGGTGTCCCATTCGGTCGCTGTCAAAGCCTGGACCACGGGCGCCATCTGGTGTACCGGGTTGGCCGCCAGATGGGGGTAGGCGACATGCCCCTGCACGCCATAAACGGCGGCCCTGCCGGACAGCGATCCACGGCGCCCGTTCTTGATCGTGTCGCCGGTGCGCGCGCTCGAAGTAGGTTCCCCGACCACGCAGTAATCGATATTTTCGTTGCGGCGCCGCAATGCATCGATGACCTTGACCGTTCCGTCGACGGCGGGTCCTTCTTCGTCAGATGTAATCAGCAGCGCCACCGAGCCTGGGTGATCCGGCCGCCGCGCCACGAAGGCTTCCGCCGCCGTTACGAACGCCGCCAGGGATGACTTCATGTCCGCGGCTCCGCGCCCGTACAACATGCCGCCGTCGATGGTGGGGGTGAAGGGATCGTATTTCCATGCCGCGGAATCACCCGGTGGCACGACGTCGGAGTGCCCGGCGAATACCAGTAGTGGAGCGGAGTCTCCCCGGCGGGTCCAAAGGTTGTCTACACTGCCGAAGCGCAGGTTTTCGACATGGAAGCCCAGGGCCCGCAACCGCGCGGCGATGAGCTGCTGACAGCCATGATCGTTTGGAGTGATCGACGGGCGTCGAATCAACGCCTTGGCGAGTTCCAGCGTCGCGTCATCCATGTTCACGCTAGTCGGCGCGCAACAATTCATTGATGCCGACCTTGGCCCGCGTCTTGGCGTCCACGCGCTTGACGATTACCGCACAGTAGAGGCTGTGAGAGCCGTCCGTCGCGGGCAGGGAGCCGGAGACGACCACCGAGCCGGACGGGATGCGCCCGTAGATAATCTCTCCGCTTTCGCGGTCCAGAATTTTCGTGCTTTGACCGATATACACGCCCATCGATATTACCGATCCTTCTTCTACGATCACGCCCTCGACAATCTCGCTGCGCGCGCCGATAAAACAGTTGTCCTCAATAATCGTCGGTGCGGCTTGAATCGGTTCCAATACTCCGCCGATTCCCACGCCCCCCGATAAATGAACATGTTTGCCGATTTGCGCGCAGGACCCCACCGTAGCCCAGGTGTCGACCATTGTGCCCTCGCCGACAAACGCGCCGATGTTGACGTAGCTCGGCATTAGCACCACGTTGGGGCCGATGAACGCGCCTTTGCGCACCGTCGCGGGAGGCACCACCCGCAGCTCCGACTGCTCGAAGTCATGGCGCTCGTATTGTGCAAATTTGAGCGGCACTTTATCGAAATATCGCGTCCAGTTTCCCGCCACGGATTCGTTGTCGGAAATGCGAAAGTAAAGCAACACCGCTTTTTTCAGCCACTGGTTCACGACCCACTTTCCATTGACGGGTTCGGCCACGCGTTGACGCCCTGAATCGAGCATCTCAATCGCGCCGGCCACCGCGTCTTTGACTTCGTTAGAGACATTCTCCGGAGTGATCTCGGCGCGATTTTCGAACGCCTGATCTATCACCGTGCTCATGTCGTTCATGAACGCTGCTCCTATATATCGTTTGGTTTGTGTCGCGGGTTAGAGCGATACCGCCTTAGGCGCTTTGCTTTCGGAATCCGGCGACAGAGCCTGTTGAATTCGATGCGCCAGACAGGTCTGTTGCGTGTGCTTTGTCACCAGATTTCCGTCGCGATCCGTGATAAAAAAGACGTCCTCAGCGCGCTCGCCGTAGGTCGCGATTTTAGCAGTTGCCAACTTCACCTTGCACTCGGAGAGGCAGCGGGCCACCTCATGCAACAGACCGGGCTGGTCCTGGGCTACGACCTCCATCACCGTATGTTGGCCGCTGGGTGATTGTGAGAAACTCACCCGCGTGTCGATTGGGAAATGTTTCAAGGTGCGGGGGACGCGGGCCTGTACTCGCGGCCGATCCACGGCCGGGTTGACAATTTCGTTGCGCAGCCGGTGCTTCAGTCGGTTCAGGGTCTCCGCATCGCTGGCCTGCCGGTCGCCTTTCTCGAGGGCGATGAACGTGTACAGGGCGAATCCAGCCGGTGTGGTGTGGATCCGGGCGTCGACGATGTTCAAATTCATCCGCGCGAAGCCGCCGGTCACCAAACTAAGCAGCCGTTCGGTTTCCGGCGCGTAGACCAAAAACACATTGGCCGCCAGATTGGAATCATGCTGCACCTCGACCAGCGGAAGCTGGATGGCGGAGGTTGATGCGATCATGTTGATATGCAGGGCGATCTCCCCGGCGCTATAGCGTAGAAAGTAGTCGTTGGGAAACGATGCCCAGTGCTGGCTGATCGCCTCCGGAGCGACGCGCTCTTTCGCAACGAGCTCCAGCGCCTGCTCCTTTACATCGTTGATGCGTTGTTCGACGCGGGTTGGTTCGGTGTGGCCGCGCCGCAACACCTGAGTGGTGATGTAATAAAGATCGTCCAACAGCCGGCCCTTCCAGGCATTCCACACATGCGGGCTGGTGCCGCGAATATCGGCGATCGTCAGCAGGTATAGGTTATTCAATCTTTCCTGATCTCCCACCTTCCTGGCGAACTCGAGCACAACGCCCTCGTCGGTGATGTCCTGACGCTGGGCGGTCCAGGACATCAACAAGTGGTTGCGGACCAGCCAGGCAACGAAGTGGGCGTCGTAATTGCTCATTTCATGGGCTTTGCAGAACTCGAAGGCATCCCGCTCCCCAAGCACGGAGTGGTCGCCTTTGCGACCCTTGGCGATGTCATGAAACAAACCGGAGAGATACAAGCGCTCGGGTTTGAATGTCTGCGACATGATCCGGCTGGCGCGCGGAAATTCGTCGCGGTGTTCGGGAACCGCGAATCGCCGCAGGTTGCGTAATACGAACAGCGAATGCGCGTCTACTGTGTACACGTGAAACAGGTCGTATTGCATCTGTCCGACCACGGCGCCGAATTGCGGGATATAGGCGCCTAGAACACCGTAGGCATTCATCTTGCGCAGGGTGTGTGTCTGACCGTGCGGTTGACGCATAATCTCCATGAATAAACTGCGGCACCGGATGTCATTACGAAACTCTTGATCGATGCGGTGCAGGTTGGCGCGAATCTGGCGTATGGTTACCGCGCGGACACCTTTCAGTTTGGGGTTTTGTTGCAGGATGAGGAACAATTCCAGTAGCACGAGGGGGCGCTTTTCAAACATATCCTCGTCGATGGTTTCCAGATAGCCGTTGTAAGCACGAAAGCGCCGATTGATGTTTTCGATGTGGGCCGATGCCGGCGATAGATTTGTCTCTTCATAGTGCTGCAGCAGGATTTCATTCAACAATCGAAGCTCTTTAACCGTTCGATAGTAACGCTTCATCAATTGTTCCACCGCGAGACGGCCGTCATCATCCCGGTATCCCATTTGTTCCGCGAGCACGCGCTGGTGGTCAAACAGCAGTCGATCCTCCCGCCGGTTGGAATTGAAATGCAGGCCGTTGCGCAGCTTCCAGATAAAATTCCGTCCGCGGATCAAGGATCGATACTCATCCGCGGTCAGGAAACCGAGTTCGATCAGGTCTCTGAGCTGGGTGGCCCCATATCGGCGTTGCATCACCCATAATACGGTTTGGATGTCGCGCAGCCCCCCCGGACCCTCCTTGATATTGGGCTCGAGATTGTAGGCGGTGTCGTCAAACTTATCGTGCCGGACGTCTTGTTCTTCGAGTTTCGCCTTGTAAAACGACTCCGCACGCCATTGTGCGGATCCGGAAGTCTTGCTTTGCATTTGCGCGATCAGGGTCTCGCTTCCTTCGAGCAGGCGCGCCTCCATGATGTTGGTGGCGACAGTGAGGTCATTTTTTGCTTCGCGCACACAGTCTTTGATCGAGCGTACGCTGTGGCCGACTTCGAGCCCGATGTCCCACAGGAAGCTCAGCAAGGACTCGGTAAACGAACGGATCTTCTCATAACGCTGAGTGTTTACCAGCAACATCAAGTCCACATCGGAATGGGGATGCAGCTCGCCTCGCCCGTATCCTCCCGCCGCGACCAGCGCCACGTCGATTTTTCCGGGAAGCAGATGACGATGATGGAGCCAGGCGAGATGCAGCACCTGATCCACCAGCCACGCGTGATGGTGCACAATGTCCTGCGCCGGGGCGCCTTGCATGTGATAGTCGCGAAGTTGTTGCCGCGCTTCGCTGAGCGCGGTGCGCAACAAAGCGACCGGGTCGTCAATTTTTTCGAGCCGAGATTGAAGGCCCGGCACATCGATCAACTTGGTATTCGCCAGATACACGTCAACTCGTTCGCGACGATGAGTTGGTCAACACTTCGTGTCCGTCTTCTGTGACCAGCACGGTGTGTTCCCACTGCGCGGAAAGACTATGGTCCCGTGTGACCACGGTCCAGTTGTCGGACAACAGCCTGGTTTCCTTGCGTCCGGCATTGATCATCGGTTCGATCGTGAACGTCATACCCGGCACCAGTTCGACGCCGGTGCCACGTTCGCCGTAGTGTAAGACCTGCGGCTCTTCGTGGAATTCCTTGCCGATCCCGTGGCCGCAGTACTCACGAACCACGGAGAAATTATGCCCCTCCGCGTGGTTTTGGATGACATGGCCGATATCGCCCAAGCGGGTGCCGGGCCGCACAATGTCGATGGCACGAAGCAAACACTCGCGGCTCACCTGGGTAAGCCGCTTCGCCAGAATCGACGGCTTACCGACGAAGAACATTCTGCTGGTGTCACCGTGATAGCCGTCTTTGATCACGGTGATGTCGATATTGATGATATCGCCGTTCTTCAGCTTCTTATCTCCGGGAATGCCATGGCACACCACATGGTTGACGGAGGTACAGATAGACTTCGGGAAACCACGGTAATTCAATGGTGCGGGCACCGCTTTGAGGTCGTTGACGATGTAATCGTGGCAGATCCGGTCGAGTGCTTCGGTGGTCATCCCCGCCGCCACCCTGGGCCCGACCATATCCAGGACCTGAGCCGCAAGGCCTCCGGCGACGCGCATTTTGTCCATTTCTTCAGGAGTCTTAAGGGTGATAGCCATTAAATTCCGGGTTAGGTATCGGGGCGCACATGCTACACGATTTTTGACGCCGGGCGCAGGCGATTGCGGCCTGCCGGCGGTCTTCCCGGGGCCAAGATTGCCCGCGATTTAGGGCTGTGTTATAAAGCGCGGTCAATTTTTAACTTCGCACGCAGGTCGGCACATCCGCCCGGGTGCCTCGCGGGTCGTCCGCTGGGGTCGGCGGTTGGGGTCTGCGTAAGTGTAAACCCGAACGGAGAAGATTCGATGGCAAATGTCACCATGCGCCAGATGCTCGAAGCTGGCGTGCATTTCGGTCACCAGACCCGATACTGGTCCCCCAAGATGCGCCCGTATATCTACGGTGAGCGCAACAAAATCTACATCATAAATCTGGAACACACCTTGCCGCTGTTCGCAGAGGCAATGGCGTTTCTGAAGCAGCTTGCGGGGAACGGTGGAAAAGTGCTGTTCGTCGGTACCAAGCGCTCGGCCGGCAAAGTAATCAAGGAATCCGCCGAGATCTGCGGATCCCCTTACGTGAATCACCGTTGGCTCGGGGGGATGTTGACCAATTTCAAGACCGTCAAGAACTCGATTCAGCGGCTGAAGGACCTGGATATACAGGTTGCGGAAGGGGGGCTGGAAAAACTGAGCAAGAAAGAAGCGCTGCAACTGGAGCGCGAGCGCGCCAAGCTTGAAAGAAGCCTGGCGGGCATCAAGGACATGGGGGGGCTGCCCGATGCACTGTTCGTCATTGATGTGAAGCAGGAATACATAGCGGTGGCCGAGGCGAACAAGCTCAAGATACCGGTTGTGGCCGTGGTCGACACCAACTGCGAACCGGACAATGTGGACTATGTGATACCCGGCAACGACGATGCGATCCGTGCGATACGGCTGTACGCAACGGGTGCCGCCGATGCGATCCTCGACGGCCGCCAGATCGCCGCCGAGCAGCTGGTGCCGCAGGCTGGGGAGTATGTTGAGGTGGATGAAAGCGGTCAGGCGGTAGCGGCGGCGACGGTGGATACCACGGTGGAACCGGCGGCCCCGGCAGCCGGGGAAGCGACCGAGGCGGAGGCGGCCGAAGCCGCACCGGCGAGCGTGAAACAGGACGAAGTCGCCGCTGCCGGGGTGACCGGCACCGCCGGGGCTGATCAGAGCGGTGAATCGGCATCACCCGCTGCCGAGGCTGATCAGAGCGGTGAATCGGCATCACCCGCTGCCGAGTCGAAAGCAGGCGAGACCGAGACTAAAGCGGTAAAAAAGACCAAGAAGAAGGTGACCAAAAAGACGGTGTCGAAAAAGACGGTGACCAAGAAGACGGCGTCGAAAAAGGCCGCAACCAAGAATCCCGCATCAAAAAAGACGACAACTAAAAAGCAAACAGCCGTGAGCGGCGACAGTCAGACCGCGGCTGAACCGGAGGCGCCCGACGCCACGCAGGCCGCGGCCCCGTCCGACGCCGAGACCGCCGAAGCTGCTAAAGAGCAATCCTGAGCAAAACGACTAGCACATCTCCTGGAGACAACGAAATGGCAATTAGTGCCGCTATGGTGAAAGAACTGCGAACGCGCACCGGGGCTGGAATGATGGAGTGTAAAGGCGCCCTCAAGGACGCAGACGGTGACATGGAAGCGGCGGTTGAGCTGTTGCGAAAAAAAGGCGCGGCCAAAGCGGACAAGAAGTCTGGCCGGATTGCGGCAGATGGCGTGATCGTCGCATTGGTGTCCGACGACGGGAACAGCGGCGTTTTGGTAGAAGTCAATTGCGAAACGGATTTCGTCGCCAAAGACGATAGTTTCTCGGCGTTCGCCCGAGCCGTGGCGGAAACGGTTATGGAGCGGCGACCGGCGTCGGTGGCCGCCTTGGGAGACTCGGTGCTGAGCGGCGGCGGCGGGACCGTCGAGGAGGCGCGACGCGAGCTGATCACCAAAATCGGGGAAAACATCAATGTACGCCGCTTCCAGGCTATCGCGGCGGGACCGGATGCGCAGATCAGCGCGTATGTGCACGGAAATCGCATCGGTGTGCTGGTGGCCAGCCAGGGCGGCCGTGCCGACTTGGGTAAGGACATCGCTATGCACATCGCCGCCAGTCGGCCGCTTTACCTTTCGAAACAGGCGATACCGGCGGAAGTGATGGAGAAAGAGCGGGAGATCTTCGCCGCGCAAGCCGGCGAAAGCGGGAAACCGGCGCAGATCGTTGCAAAGATCGTCGACGGCCGGCTGCATAAGTACTGCAACGAAATCACGCTACTGGGGCAGCCGTTTGTCAAGGACCCGGATCAGAGCGTCGAGAAGCTGTTGAATTCTGAGGGCGCAGTGGTAGAAGAGTTCATTCGATTCGAGGTCGGAGAAGGGCTGGAGCGCCGTGCCGATGATTTCGTTGCGGAGGTTATGGCACAGGCCAAAGGAGCGTAACAACCCATGGGCGCCGAGGGCGGGGTCTCCCATGGTCGGGTGTTGCTGAAACTCAGCGGAGAAGCCCTGAGCGGAGGTGGCGGGAACGGAATCGATCGCACGACAATGGAAGAAATTTGTGCGCAGATCGCTTCCGTCACGAGCCTCAACGTGCAGTTGGCAATCGTCATCGGCGGTGGAAATTTTTTCCGCGGTGTCAACGCCTCAACCATGGGTGTGGACAAGGTCACCGCGGATTACGTTGGGATGTTGGCAACGGTAATGAACGCCCTGGTGCTACAAAGCGCCCTGCAGGCAGCCGGAGTAGCGGCCAAGGTACAGTCCGCCATTCCGGTGACCCCGATTGCAGAATCGTATAAGCGCGACCAGGCGTTGAAAGATTTGGAAAATCGTTGTGTTGTGATTTTTGCAGCCGGCACGGGAAATCCTTTTTTCACCACTGACACCGCGGCAAGTTTGCGAGCGATAGAAGTTGGCGCCGACATGATGCTGAAGGCGACAAAGGTCGACGGAGTGTACAGCGAGGATCCCGTTACCAATCCCGATGCCACCAAGTACGAACAGATCAGTTATGATGAGGTCCTGGAAAAGCGTTTGGCGGTGATGGACGCCACTGCCGTTGCGCTGTGCCGCGAGCACAACATGCCGTTGCGGGTGTTCGCCATTTCCCAGCCCGGAAGCTTGATGCGAATCATCAAGGGTGAAAACGAAGGTACGCTGATCCTGAACGAGGCGTGATCCATGACAAAAGAAATCAGAAAAGACGCGGAAACTCGCATGAAAAAGAGCGTCGATGCGCTCATTCATGAACTGGCCAAGATTCGAACCGGACGCGCCAACACCGCGCTGCTCGACCATTTGAGAGTTGATTACTACGGCAACCCGACTCCGATCAATCAGGTTGCCAGCGTGAGCGTGTCGGACGCCAGGAGTCTGGCGGTTACACCTTGGGAAAAATCTATGATTCCTGCAGTCGAGAAGGCGATCCATGAGTCGGAGCTGGGACTCAATCCGGTGACGTCCGGAGATACGGTACGTATACCTATTCCACCGCTCACCGAGGAACGCCGTCGCGAAATGGGCAAACTGGTTCGTGCCGAAGGGGAGCATGGAAAAGTGGCTGTTCGCAATATCCGACGTGACGCCAACAATCATCTGCGTGACATGCTGAAGGATAAAGAGCTGGCTGAAGACGAAGAGAAGCGCGCGTTGGACGAGATTCAAAAACTCACCGACCACTATGTGGAAGAAATCGACAGGATCATCGTTGAGAAAGAGAAAGAAATATTGGAAGTGTGAGGTTGCCTACCTGACAAGATACGATGCCTGACGAAAAACATATTGCAGATAACGAGGAGGACGTGTCCTCGTACCCAAGCTTGCCGACACACATTGCGGTAATAATGGATGGCAACGGCCGATGGGCCAAACGTCACGGCTTACCCCGCATTTCCGGTCATCGCCGGGGGCTTGAATCGGTGCGTACTATGGTGAAGGCCTGCGCAGATTATAAGATCCCGTATTTGACCCTGTTTGCATTCAGTAGCGAGAACTGGAGACGGCCGCCGGCGGAAGTAAATTTGTTGATGGATCTTTTCGCCAATGCCCTGGAACAGAAAGCACGGAGGCTACATGAAAATAATGTCTGTTTGCGGATAGTGGGTGATACATCGCGCTTCAGCCCCAAGATTCGCATGTTGATACAGCGGGCTGAAACCCTGACCCGTAACAATGACGGCTTGAAACTGACTATCGCGGCCAACTACGGCGGTCGCTGGGATGTGACCCAGGCATGCCAACGCATCGCACGCGATGCCGCCGCGGGTAACTTGAAGGCGGAGGATGTAACTGAGGATACTATCGCGCAATGCCTGGCGACTTCCTTTTTGCCCGAGCCTGATTTATTCATTCGCACCGGCGGCGAGCGGCGGGTAAGCAACTTCCTGTTGTGGCAGCTGGCGTACACGGAATTGTACTTCACCGAGACATTGTGGCCGGCATTCGACGGCGAGGAGTTTGAACAGGCGCTGGCATCATTCGCAAAGCGCGAACGGCGTTTCGGGAGGACCGGCGACCAGATCGTTAATCAGCGCCAAATACGTAATGCTTAAACATCGAGTGCTTACTGCAGCACTACTGATACCAATATTTGTCGTCTCCGTTTTCTTATTATCCTCGCGTCAATTCGCGCTGCTCCTTGGAATCGTCGTGGTGCTTGCAGCCTGGGAATGGAGTGCGCTTGCCGATATTCATTCGCCGCCGGCAAAAATTGCATACGTCGGTGCTGTGTTCGTGACGGGCGCCGCCTCATTCGCGTTTCCCGCGTTAATCCTGCCGATCGCGGTAATTGGCGTTATATGGTGGATCGGCGCGTGCTTCAGATTGTTCCAGGCGCGGTCCTCTATATCGATCGGGCCTGAGTGGATGACGCTCGTAAGCGGGCTATTGGTGCTGGTGCCGGCGTGGTGTGCGCTGTACGGCCTGCATCAAGGTCCGCGGGGACCGGCAATGGTGCTGATACTGATGTCGATCGTGTGGATTGCAGATATTATGGCCTATTTTGCGGGCCGGGCCTGGGGAAAGATCAAGCTCGCGCCGGTGATCAGCCCCGGAAAAAGCGTAGAGGGTTTGCTCGGCGGGCTGGCCGGGGTTATCGTGTTTGCTACGGTAGTAGGAGTCTGGTACTTGCAACTTTCTGCCTGGACGTTGCCGCTATGGCTTGTGTTGGCTTTGATCGCCGCTTTATTGTCCGTGTGTGGTGATCTTTTTGAGAGCCTCATCAAGCGCCGCGCCGGCGTCAAGGACAGCGGAACGATTCTGCCGGGGCACGGCGGGGTTCTCGATCGAATTGATAGCGTCAGCGCCGCGTCACCGGTTTTTTTTGTCGGCGTACACGTGTTGCCGGCGCTCATGACATCCAAACCGACATGATCCGAAATAGCACAACATGAACACCACGAAACAGTCGCTCGGGGTGGTGGTCCTGGGGTCGACGGGGTCTGTCGGCGTCAACACGCTCGATGTCCTGTCACAGCACGAGTCTCGTTATCGGGTGCTCGCGTTAGCCGCGCATCGCAACGCGGCGTTGTTGCTGGAGCAATGCCGCAAACACCGGCCGCAGTTCGCGGTCCTGGCGGACGCGGTTGCCGCGGATGAGCTCAGCCGACTGGTGCAGCAAGCGGGTTTGGATACCGAAGTATTGAGTGGCGAAGCCGGGGTGCGGCGGGTCGCGGCGCTTGCGCATGCCGATGTGATCATGGCGGCCATCGTCGGCGCCGCCGGTTTGATGCCGGCCCTGGATGCGGTAAAGGCCGGGAAGAAAGTGCTGATTGCGAACAAAGAGCCCCTGGTTATGCTGGGGAATATGTTTGTTGCCGAGGCGCGCCGTTCCGGCGCGACGATCTTGCCCATCGACAGCGAACACAACGCCATATTCCAGTGTCTGCCGGCATCCTGCGGAAGCGGCATACCGATCCCCGACGAACCTGGTGACCACGGTATTAGCCGAATCATATTGACTGCTTCCGGTGGCCCGTTTAGAAACTGCACCGTTGAAGAGCTGGAGTACGTCACCCCTGCCCAGGCATGTTCGCACCCGAACTGGAATATGGGTAAGAAGATCTCGGTAGATTCGGCGACAATGATGAACAAGGGTTTGGAAATTATCGAAGCAACTCGCTTATTCAACGTCGGCCCGGAAAACGTCGATGTCGTGATTCATCCGCAAAGCATCGTGCACTCGATGGTGGAATATGTCGACGGGTCGGTGCTGGCGCAACTCGCGAGTCCCGACATGCGCATTCCCATTGCCCACGCACTGGCGTGGCCGGAGCGCATGTCCTCCGGCGCACAACGGCTGGATTTGAGTGCCTCCGGGGCGCTCGAATTCGAGCCACCTCGGTTGGACCGATTTCCATGTCTGCGTATCGCCGGAGAGGTCGCAAAGAGAGGAGGCACCGCCCCAAGTATCGCCAATGCCGCCAATGAAGTGGCGGTGGACGCCTTTCTGAACGGAAGACTCGGATTTACAGACATACCCTGGCTTATATCCACCACCTTGGATCAAGTCGCTGCCGTGGATGAGTGCGATCTGGAGTCGGTGCTGGCCGCCGACGAACACGCCCGGAATTATGCGCGGGACAAAGTCGCCGTGGCATCGCGCCGTCGGCGCAGCGGGAATCGGCAGGCGGCCGTGACCCAATCCGTGGGCGGGAATTAGTCGTGGTGGAGCTACTATATAGCATCGGTGGATTTGTCGTCGCCCTGGGGATACTGGTGACGGTCCATGAGTTCGGCCATTTCTGGGTCGCCAGGCGCCTGGGCGTCAAGGTGTTGCGGTTTTCGGTGGGCTTTGGCCGGCCGTTGTGGCTCAGGCGCGGCAAAAGGGATGACACCGAATATGTGGTCGCGGCAATTCCCCTCGGGGGCTATGTGAAAATGCTCGACGAGAACGAGGAGGAGGTGCCGGAACAGGAACGGCACCGTGCGTTTAACCGACAAGTCTTGTGGAAACGCGTGGCCATTGTGCTTGCCGGGCCGATGTTCAATTTTCTGTTTGCAATACTGGCCTACTGGATGGTTTTCGTTGCCGGGGTGGACGGCATCAAGCCGGTGGTGGGGCGGGTGGTGGAAAACTCCATCGCCCAGCAAGGGGGTTTCCAGGTGGGGGATGAGATAGTGGCGATAGACGGCAAACCGAACCGTAGCTGGGATGAGCATCGGCTGTATTTATTCAATCAAGCGTTCAAACAGCGGCAGATCCCGGTGGAGGTCATCGCTACCGACGGCGTCCAGCGCACGAGGGAAATCGACCTGCGTAAACTGCCGTTATCAGAAATCAACTCCGCGCTGTTGGAACGAGGAATCGGACTGATGGGGTATATCCCCGAGGCTGAACCCGTCATCGGCAAAGTACAGGCCGGCTTACCCGCTGACATAGCCGGTCTTCGAGCCGGTGATCGCATCGCGGGTATTAACGGCCGACCGATTGCATCGTGGTTGGAAGTGGTGGAGCTGATCCAACCCCTTGGGGGACGGGAGGTCACCCTGGAGGTATCGCGCTCGGGTGAGGTCATGTCATTCGAGCTGGTTCCCGAGCGCGTGCAGATTGACGGCAAGGAGATCGGGCGAATCGGTATCCAGCCGGCGCCGCTGGAGATTCCGGAGGGTTTGCGGGTGAAAATTCGCTACGGCCCCGGCGAGGCCTTGATCAACAGTCTGCAGAGTACCTGGACGATGTCCGTTCTGACGATAAAAATGCTTGTGAAGATCGTCCAGTTGGAGGTTTCCACAAAGAACATCAGTGGACCGCTCACCATAGCTCAATACGCGGGGCACACCGTGCGCATCGGATTTATCCAGTTCATGGTATTCCTTGCAGTGGTCAGCATCAGCCTGGGGGTCCTCAACCTTCTGCCTATCCCGATCCTGGACGGCGGTCATCTTCTGTACTATCTGGTCGAAGCCATTACGGGGAAACCCCTTTCCAAGGAAATGTTGGTTTGGGGACAACAAGTTGGCATCGTGCTGTTGTTCGCACTTATGAGCCTGGCTTTTTATAATGATATAGTTCGGTTGCTCCAGTGACGCGCTTTATGCCCGTTCGTATCGCCGAGAGCGAGACATCTTTTCAAATATAATATTGCAAAAAATGAAAAAGCTATTGGTTGGCTTATGTGTGTTGTTCGCATTTGCTAGGCTTGCGACGGCTATCGAGAGTTTTGTCGTCTCGGATATTCGCGTTGAAGGATTGCAGCGTATTTCCGCCGGTACGGTGTTCAATTATTTGCCCGTAAAGGTCGGTGATCGAATCGATGATGAGACCGCCCAGCAATCGATACGCGCTCTTTATCAGACCGGGTTCTTCGAAGATGTGCAATTGGAGCAAGAAGGAACCGTGTTGATTGTGGTTGTGAAGGAGCGGCCATCGATAGCGAAGATTGAATTCAAGGGCAATAAAGCCCTGGATAAAGACACCCTCGCGGAGGGGATGAAGCAGATCGGATTTGTTGAGGGCCGTGTGTTCAACCAGTCTATTCTCGATCGAGTCGTCCAGGAACTGAAAAATCAATATTTCGCCCAAGGGAAATACGGAGCCGAGATCGAGACCGTCGTCACGCCTCTGGAAAGGAGCAGGGTGTCGGTCACCGTTGACATCACCGAGGGAGAAACTGCGAAGATCAAGCAAATCAATATTGTCGGAAACGAGGCATATTCCGAAAAGGAACTTCAAAAGCGCTTCAAGCTGAGCACGCCGACCATATTCAGTTTCTTGTCCAAGAAAGACAGGTATTCCAAACAAAAACTATCCGCCGATCTGGAATCCTTGCGCAGCTTCTATCAGGACCAGGGTTATCTCGACTTCGATATCGAGTCTACCCAGGTTTCAATCTCCGCCGATAAACGCGACATATTCATTACGATAAATATCACCGAGGGCGACAAGTACACGGTATCGGATTTTTCCATTAAAGGAAGATTGGTGGTCCCGGAGCCCGAACTTATTTCTCTGGTTACCATCAATCCCGGCGACACCTATTCACGCAAAGAAATCAGTGCCAGTCGCAAGATAATTGCGGATCGCCTCGCCGACGAGGGCTACGCATTTACAAACGTCCGGGCGGTTCCGGAAATCGACAAGGAAAATCAGACCGTCTCGTTCACCTTTGTTGTCGATCCGGGACGACGAATTTATGTGCGTCGAATCAATATCAGCGGCAACACCACTACTCGGGATTCCGTAATCCGCCGTGAGATGCGGCAGCTCGAGGGAGCCTGGTACTCGGCCGCAAAAATCCAGCGGTCGCGGGTTCGCCTGCAGCGGCTTGGATTTTTCGACGATGTTAAGATCGACACGCCGACGGTGCCCGGCAGTCCGGATCAGGTGGATGTAAATGTGGAAGTGAAGGAGCGGTCCACCGGCAGCGTGCTGTTCGGTGTCGGCTATTCAGATGCGGACGGTCTGCTGCTTCAGGCGAGTGTCTCACAGCGTAATCTGTTCGGCACCGGCCGCGAATTGAACCTGAGTTTCGACAACTCGTCGGTGACGCGGGTTATCAACCTACAGTACCTGAATCCGTATCACACCATTGACGGCATCAGCCGGGGATTCAACCTGTTTCGCCGCGAAGTCGATGCCGAGGAGGCGAATACTGCGGAGTACGTAACTGACACTACGGGACTTGGGGTCAACTACCGATTCCCATTGAGCGAGTTTAATTCTTTGAATGCCGGGCTGTCTTTCGAGCGGGTGGAACTCGAAGCAACCCCGGAAACACCGCCGGAAATATTGAGTTTCATCGAAACAAGCCCTTCCAACGACATCGCCCCGTTCAAAGGCAGCGTCGCTCACGACACACGCGACAGCATCCTTTACCCGACAACCGGACTGCTGAATCGGTTATCATGGGAGTTGGCATTACCGGGGCTCGACCTGGAATACGCGAAATTGAATTACCGGCTCTCTTGGTATCGGCCGGTGACCGACAATATGGTATTCAAGGCGGCGGGCGAACTCGGCTACGGAAATGGATATGGGGATACGGAAGAACTTCCGTTTTTCAAAAACTTCTTTGCCGGCGGCGCCGGAACCGTGCGCGGCTATAAAGCCAGATCCTTGGGACCGCGGGATACCGGTGAAACTCCTGCACCATTGGGGGGCAGCCGCCGGGTCTTGACCAACGTGGAGTTGTTGTTTCCGATACCGGGTACCGAGGCGCGCGACAAGCGATTCAGCATCTTTATAGACGGTGGACAAGTCTACGGTTCGGATGAAAATGTTGACTTGTCCGAGATGCGATTCTCCACCGGACTTGCGTTTAATTGGTTCTCGCCGTTGGGGCCGCTGTCGGTCAGCTATGGTGTGCCAATTAATGATAAAGAAGGAGACGAAACCGAGAACGTGCAGGTAACCATAGGCAGATTCTTTCGTTAGTGTCATCGGACGTAACCTTAGGGCGGGTATATCAAGTGATGTGTTTAAAGAAATTCGTTGTCGGTGTATCGGGCATTGCAGCCCTGGTTGTTGTGTCTGTCTGTTGGGCTCAGCAGCCTAAAATCGGATATGTCAATGTCGTCAAGGTGATCGAAGAGGCCCCCCAAGGTGATGCGGCTTTAAAAAAGCTGGAGTCCGAATTCGGACCTAGAGATCGCCAGTTGCGTGTTACCGGGGACAAGGTAAAGAAACTCGAGGATGAGCTCGAGAAAAACGAATTGGTGATTAAGGAATCTGAACGCCGAGAGAAAGAAAGGGAACTGCGTGATCTCAAGCGTAAATTAAAGCGACAAACGCAAGAGTTTCGAGAAGATTACAGTGTTAGAAGAAACGAGGAGCTGCGCGAACTGGAGAAGATCGTGCATAAGGCAATTGTCGAGATTGCCAAAGTCGATAAATATTCCCTGATTATTCATCAGGGAGTGGTTTATGCCGACGATACGATGGACATCACGGAACATGTGCTCAAGAAACTGGAAACCGCGCGAAAGAGTACTAAATGATGCATCGTGACGGTACGTCCTCAATCGCGGTTGCCGTCAAGTGGGCGCCGTTATGTGTAAACGGGAGAGCATAGGTGGAAGGAATAGACATCCACGAAATCAGAAACTATCTCCCGCATCGATATCCCTTTCTGCTCGTTGACCGAATCGTCGACCTGGTCGCGGGAGAGTCCCTCACTGCGATCAAGAATGTGACGATAAACGAGCCGTTCTTTCCCGGACACTTTCCCAATCGGCCGGTAATGCCTGGAGTTTTGATCGTAGAGGCGATGGCGCAAGCGGCCGCGATCCTCGCAAGTTATGGCCTGGATATATCGGGTGGCGAGAAACGGATTTACTATTTTACCGGAATCGACAAAGCACGTTTCAAGAGACCGGTTGAACCCGGCGACCAACTTCGAATCGACGTCACGATATTGCGCCGCATAAAAAATATGTGGCGCTGCGGCGGTGAGGCCAACGTGGATGGTATTTTGTGCGCCAGCGCAAACCTGATGTTTACGTACAAGGACCTATAAGTGATCGATGACCGTGCGGTCATAGCGGCCGGCGCCCGGTTGGGTGCAAATGTCAGTGTCGGACCGTACTCAGTTATTGACGAAAACGTCGTTATCGGCGATGGGACGGCGGTAGGTCCCCATGTGGTGATCACGGGCCGTACCACCATCGGTCGCGATAATAGACTCTTTCAATTCTGTTCGATCGGAGAAGCGCCGCAGCATCTTGCTTATGCCGGCGCCGACACGCGTTTGGAGATAGGCAACGGCAACATCATCCGCGAGTACTGCACGATAAATCGCGGTAGTGAGGAGAAAGAAGGCGTCACGCGCCTTGGTGATAACAATTTCTTAATGGCCTACGTCCATATCGCCCATGACTGTCAACTGGGTGACAACACGATATTTGCAAACTGCGCGAGTCTTGCGGGACACGTAACCGTTGGGGATTACGCCGTTCTTGGCGGGTTTTCACTTGTGCATCAGTATTGCCGAATCGGCGCTCATTGTATTACCGGAATTGGTACAGTTTGTTTGCAGGACGTGCCTCCTTACATCATGGTGGCTGGAAACCGTGCCGAGCCGCACGGCATCAACGTCAAGGGCCTGCGAAAGAGGAGTTTCTCCAGCCACGACATTTCCGAATTGAAACAGGCGTATAAGCTGGTGTACCGCAGCAACCTCCCGCTGAAGGAATCGATCAGCCGTTTGGACGCTGATGAATGGCAAAGTCCGGAAGTTCGTAAATTGGCTCAGTTCCTGAAAAATACCCATCGCGGCATTGTTCGCTAGCAATTCCAAGTCAATACGCCGGCCTCGCAACGGCCATTCCCGCAGCTGCGGCGTGCATCGTGAAGCTCAACGAACTTTTAACCACCGCCGGCGCGCTCATGATTCGCAGTCGCCCGGCAACAGTAACGGCGGGGCACCGTGACGGGAAATGCGGGCTAAACCGCAAGTACTGAAGATCGGTGTTGTCGCCGGTGAGGCGTCCGGCGACATACTCGGCGCGCGACTGATTGACGTGATAAAAACGCGGCAGCCCGACGCCTCGATCAGCGGCATATGCGGACCTCGGATGACGGCGCTTGGAGCAGTGAGCATGTTCCCGATGGACAGTATCTCGGTGATGGGTCTGGATGATCTGGCCGCCAGATTGCTGAATATCATGCGTACGCGCCGGCAGTTGGCGGAACACTTTATCAGCAATCCTCCGGACGTGTTTGTCGGTATTGATGTGCCCGATTTTAATCTTGGCCTCGAGGTCAAGCTGCGCCAGCGGGGCATCCGTACCGTCCATTACGTGAGTCCGACGGTTTGGGCGTGGCGGGGTTACCGAATACACAAAATCCGACGCGCCGTGAATCATATGTTGACGTTGTTTCCATTTGAAGCCGAGTACTATCGCAAGCACTCGGTTCCGGTTACCTTCGTCGGACATCCGATTGCAGATGAAATCGACCCGAACGTGGATGTAACCGCGTTGCGCAACGGCTTCGGGGTGCAAGCCGATCAGTTAGTGGCGTTGCTGCCGGGCAGCCGAAAAAGTGAACTGAACGCCCTCGGATCATTGTTCATCGACGTTGCCAAGAACCTGTGTGAGCAGCGTCGCGATATTGAGTTTGTTGCGCCGTTCGTCGACGATGACACCAAGTCCTATTTCGGCAAGCTACTACAGGACAGCGGTTATAATCTTCCCATCAAAGTGGTCACGGGCAGATCACGGCAGGCGATCGCCGCTAGCGACGTCGCGCTGCTGGCGTCCGGTACCGCCGCTCTGGAAGCCGCACTGTTCGCCAAGCCAATGGTAGTGGCCTACAAGGTTTCGTGGTTAACCGGCGTGCTGGTGAAGCTGTTCGCTCACGTTCGATATTTTTCCATGCCCAACAATCTTCTTGCACAACCGGTAGTGCCTGAATTGTTGCAGCGTGATGCAACAACGCAGAATCTGACCGCTGCTGTGGCCGAATTTCTGGACGATCCTGCGTTACGCAGCGATGTCTCAAGGCGCTTGGCCACCATCTACGATACGCTGAAGATGGGCGCCAGCGAACGCGCAGCGGACGTCATTTTGGGTCTCCCCGGATGAACGTGGAGTACCAAGCCGCCACCGGGGACAGCGTCCGGCAAGCGGGGGTGGACGAAGCCGGCCGCGGACCCCTTGCGGGTCCGGTGGTCGCGGCAGCGGTGATACTGCCGGCGCATTATTCCCTCACCGGACTTGGTGACTCGAAACGAGTGAGCCGAACAATGCGCGAGCATTTGGAACGCGAGATCAAACACCAGGCGCTTTGCTGGGCCATCGGTGAGGCCGGTGTCGATGAAATCGATATGCTGAATATTCTGCAGGCCACGTTGTTGGCTATGTACCGCGCCGTCAGCTCCCTGGCAATCGATCCGGAGCTGGTGTTGATCGACGGCTGTCATGCGCCTGAGTTGGGCTGTAAAGTACACACCGTGACGAGAGGCGATGCGTTGGTGCCATGCATATCGGCCGCGTCGATACTTGCGAAGGTGCACCGGGATAACATAATGACAGGGCTGCATAACGACTATCCGCAATACGGTTTCGCCACGAATATGGGGTATCCAACGCGTCGGCATCTGCACGCCCTGGCAAAGTTCGGAGCGAGTGAGGTGCACAGGAGAACTTTCGCCCCGGTTCGCACGGTGATCAGAGAGAATTCGGGGCGCGCCAGGTGAATCATTCTTTCGTACATCTTCATTTGCATACCGAATATTCTCTCGCCAATAGCGTGGTCAGGATCAACAAGCTCGTAAAAAGTGTCTTGGAGCTTGGAATGCCGGCGGTTGCCATCACTGACTTGGTCAATATTTACGGAATGGTCAAGTTCTACCGCAGCGCGCTCAACACCGGGGTCAAGCCGATTATCGGCGCCGATATGTGGGTGGTGAATCCCTCCAATCTCAATGCGCCCCACCGCCTGGTTCTTCTGGTGCAGAGTCAGACGGGATATCAGAATATTTGCAGCCTGGTCAGCCGCGCCTACCAGGAATCCCAACACCACGGTCGAGCCTGTGTGCACAAGGAATGGCTGCAACAGGCAAACGAAGGATTGATCGCGCTGTCGGGCGCCCAGGAAGGAGATATCGGTCAGGCGCTCAACGCGAGCGCGTCCGCGCGCGTAGATCAGTTGGTCGATGAATACAGTCGGATTTTCGATAATCGATTCTATATAGAACTTCAGCGCGTGGGCCGCCAGCTCGAAGACGATTACATACATGAAGCCGTAGATCTCGCGGCTCGCCGCGGGTTGCCGGTCGTAGCGACCAATGATGTGCATTTCCTTTCAGAGCAGGACTTCGGTGTTCATGAAGTTCGTGTTTGTATTCACGAGGGCAGGGTGTTGGATGACCGGCGCAGGCAGCGCCGATTCACACCGCAGCAGTATTTACGCTCCGCGGATGAGATGATCGAGCTGTTTTCAGATATCCCCGAAGCGATTCAGAATTCTGTGGAGATCGCTAAGCGATGTAACTTTTTTCTCGAGATCGGCGACTATTATCTTCCAAATTTTCCGGTTCCCGGAAACCTCGCACCGGAACAATATCTGCGGGAGAAGTCGCGACACGGGCTGGAGCAGCGGCTCGAGTTGAAAGAGGTGGAAGCGGTTGCAGCCTACCGTGATCGGCTGGAACTCGAGCTGGATGTAATCGCACAAATGGGTTTCCCCGGGTACTTTCTGATTGTCGCCGACTTCATCCAATGGGCGAAAGACAACGGAATCCCGGTGGGTCCGGGGCGTGGTTCAGGCGCCGGTTCTCTTGTGGCGTACGTGCTCGGGATTACCGAATTGGACCCGATTCAACACGGACTTTTGTTTGAAAGGTTCCTAAATCCGGAACGTGTGTCGCTGCCCGATTTTGATATCGACTTTTGTATCGAGGGCAGAGATCGCGTTATCGACTATGTAGCTGATAACTACGGCCGGGAAAAGGTTTCCCAGATCATTACCCACGGCACGATGGCGGCCCGAGCGGTGGTCCGCGACGTTGGAAGGGTCATGGGTATGGCGTACGGGTACGTGGATAAGATCGCAAAGTTGATCCCTTTCCAGGTCGGAATGACTCTGGATCAGGCGCTCAAACAAGAAGAGCTGCTCAAAGAATACTACGACAAGGACGATGATGTGCGCCAGTTGTTGGACATCGCGAAGGCGCTGGAGGGCCTGTCGAGAAATGTAGGGAAACACGCCGGCGGCGTCGTCATTGCGCCGACGGCGCTTACGGAATTTACCGCCCTTTATTGTGATCAGGGCGGCGATCAAACCGTTACCCAACTCGATAAGGATGATCTGGAAGCAATCGGTTTGGTTAAGTTCGATTTTCTGGGACTGCGAACACTAACCATAATCGACAAAACGCTGACAAAGGTGAATCAACAGAGGAAGGAACACGGTGAAGAGCCGATAGTCCTCGATAAATTGGATATCGGTGATGCGCAGACGTATCAATTGCTGAAGTCGTGCCGCACAACGGCGTTATTTCAGCTGGAATCCCGCGGCATGAAAGATTTGATTCAACGCTTGCAACCGGATCGTTTTGAGGATTTGGTTGCCCTTGTCGCCCTTTATCGCCCCGGCCCTTTGCAGTCCGGCATGGTCGAGGATTTTATTGACCGTAAACACGGCCGCGCCCGCCTGTCGTATGCACATCCTGCGTTGGAACCGATTCTACAACCCACTTACGGCGTGATTCTTTACCAGGAACAGGTCATGGAAATCGCCAGGGTGCTGGCCGGTTACTCCCTGGGTTCCGCGGACTTGTTGCGGCGGGCAATGGGCAAGAAAAAACCCGAAGAGATGGCGCGCCAACGGGAGGTGTTCCTGCATGGGGCCCACGAGCGCGGCGTGGAACAATCGACTGCCAGCAGCATCTTTGATCTAATGGAAAAATTCGCGGGCTACGGATTCAACAAATCACATTCCGCGGCCTATGCGTTGATCACCTATCAGACGGCTTGGTTGAAGGCGCATTATCCGGCTCAATTTATGGCCGCGGCGCTGTCCGCCGACATGGAGCACACCGACAAAGTGGTGACGCTGATTGCCGAATGCCGAGAGATGGATCTGGAGGTGCTGAGCCCGGATGTCAATCAATGCAAGTTCGCCTTCGAAGCCACCAAAGACGGCAAGATCTTGTATGGGTTGGGCGCGGTTAAAGGCATCGGTTACGCGGTCATCGAGGCTATAGTGGAGGCCAGGGCTCAGGGCGGGACATTTCGAGACCTGTTCGATCTGTGCAAGCGCGTCGATATCAAGCGCGTCAATCGGCGCGCACTCGAGTCGCTGGTTAAATCGGGAGCCCTGGACGGCTTGGGCGCCCACCGAGCAAGCTTGATGGCGAGTGTATCCACTGCTTTGAATGTCGCGGGCCAGCGATCGAGCGATATCAGCGCGGGACAATCGGACATGTTCGGCGTTAGCGCACCGCCCCAGGCGGTAAGTAACTATCATGAGGTACAGCCATGGAGCGACGATCAGGTGCTGTCCGGAGAAAAGGAAACTCTCGGACTCTATTTGAGCGGACACCCCATCGATGCCTACCGGGATGAACTGGCGCAGGTTACCGATGCGTGCCTGTCTGAGTTGCGGCCGTCGGAAGATCGAAACATCGTCGTGGCCGGATTGGTGGTGGGGTTGCGTATGATGAACACCCGCCGCGGTGACCGTATGGCTTTCGTCACATTAGACGACAAAACCGCGCGACTGGAAATTGCGGTGTTTTCAGAATTATTTTCCAAATCCCGCGACGCACTGCGTAAAGACAATTTGCTGATTGTCCAGGGATCCGTGAGCGTGGACGAGTATACAGGCGGATTCAAGATGGCAGCCGAGCACATCTATGATCTGGAAGAGGCACGCAGTATCTTTGCGGACAGGTTGGTGATCCGGCTTACGCCGGATGAAGTCAAAGGTGATGTATGCGCGCGCCTGGGAAACGTGCTGGAGAACGGAGCTGCGGGGCGTTGCCGGGTTATTTTTCAATATGTCACGTCCTCTGCCCAGGTGACTCTGCCTGCGGGACAGCGTTGGCGGGTGAGTCCTACCGCTCGCTTGTTGAGTGAAGTCGAGGATCTGGTGGGTAAAGATGCAGTGCGTCTGGTCTACAAACCGTTTACCATCGCCGAGGTCACGCCGATAGCATCAACCGGATAGCGATCGATTGACTCAGTCGGCCACTTTGATAACCACCGCGCCACACGTGTAAACTGTTTCCATGGACCTGAATTTTCTGGATTTTGAACAGCCCATCGCCGAATTGGCGGCAAAAATCGACGAACTTCGCCATGTAGGCGTGGGCGATGAGATCGACATCAACGACGAAATTGCGCGCCTGCAGAAAAAAAGCGAAAAACTCACCGAGAGCATTTTTTCGTCATTATCGCCCTGGCAGACAGCGCAATTAGCGCGCCATCCCCAACGGCCGTACCCGCTGGACTACATCCCGCGCATATTCGCCGGCTTCGAGGAGCTGCACGGAGACAGAATGTACGCTGATGATCATGCCATCGTCGGTGGACTGGCGCGGTTGGAGGAACGGACGGTGATGGTGCTCGGCCATCAGAAGGGCCGGGATACCAATGAAAAAGTGTACCGTAACTTCGGTATGCCACGGCCGGAGGGTTATCGTAAGGCGCTGCGGCTGATGCGTATGGCGGAGCGGTTTCATATACCATTGATTACCATGATCGATACCCCGGGGGCATATCCTGGAGTAGGAGCCGAGGAGCGCGGTCAAAGTGAAGCCATCGCGCACAACCTTTACGTAATGGCGCAACTCGAAACACCAATCGTTTCCACCGTGATCGGCGAAGGTGGATCGGGGGGCGCATTGGCGATCGGTGTATGCGATCGTTTGCTGATGCTGCAGTACGCCACGTATTCGGTCATTTCACCGGAAGGATGTGCCTCCATATTGTGGAAGAGTTCCGAACGCGCCGCGGACGCCGCCGAAGCCATGGGAATGACCGCGGACCGCCTGCAGAAACTCGGTCTGATCGACCAGATTGTCCCCGAACCACTGGGCGGCGCGCATCGCGATGTCGATCGAATGGCACAGACCCTGAAGCACGCCCTGGTCAAGGAGCTGGATGAATTGTCGGGCCTTTCAAGCGACGTGCTCATTGAAGAGCGTTACGACCGGCTGATGAAACAGGGCAAGTTTCAGCAACAAGGATGACCGGCCTGTTCAAGAGCAGCCGGAGAAAACTCGATGCACAGGCGCTGTACCGCAAGCTGTTTCACACGCTGCAAGTCCCCCGCGACGCCCGGATCTACGTCGGACTCAGCGGCGGCCTGGATTCCGTGGTTCTGTTACACGTTTTAGCCGAACTTCGACGTTGTACCGATATTTCACTGACCGCGCTTCATGCCCATCATGGGATACATCCGAACGCCGACGAGTGGCAGGGGTTTTGTGGGGGTTTGTGCGCAGCGTGGTCCGTAGGTTTCAAGACCCGCAAGCTCGATGTCGGCGCCACGCGAGGAGAGGGCCTGGAAGCGAGCGCGCGCAAAGCCCGGTACCGTTGGTGCCTGTCGATGTTGCAAACGACAGATTATCTCCTGCTTGCACACCACCGCGACGACCAAGCCGAGACGCTGTTGCTCAATCTGTTGCGCGGCGCTGGTGTCCGCGGGCTCTCCGGCATGAGCCCGGTATCCGAGTTCGAACAGCGAATTATTGTAAGGCCGTTGCTGGATTACGATCGGCGCCAGCTGCGAGCCTACGCCGAGGCCCACGAACTGCAGTGGATCGAGGATGCGTCGAATCGCGATATTGCATATTCCAGGAATTACCTGCGCCATCAAGTGGTACCGCTATTGCAACAACGCTGGCCGTCGGTGAACGATGTTTTGGCGGATACTTCAGGGCGCATGCGGCGCACTCAATTGTTGTTGGAGGAAGTCGCGACCGCCGATTTGCAGCTTACGGAGCAGCAGGTTCTGGACGCCGTCACAGGGACCGGCTACAGACTCAATCTATCGGCCCTGTACGATCTGTCCGACGGGCGAATGGCGAATCTGGTGACAGCGTGGCTGCGACAAACAGGATTCAGTCCACCGTCGCAACGACAACTGCAGCAGGTGACGGGTGTATTGATCCGCCGCCGCACGCCAACCAATGCCATTATCCGCTGGCCCGGCGCCGAACTGAGGAAATATGACGATTGGTTGTATGCGCTGCAGCCGCTACCGCGGCGGATTGAACCGGAAGCACGGATCTGGGATATAGAGCAGCCATTGACCGTTCCGGAACTCAACCTCACAATCGCTGCAATTCCGGCGCGCGGCGCCGGGTTGGCGCGATCGCGGATCAAGGCGCCGCTGATCGTAAAATGGCGGCACGGCGGTGAGCGCTGCCTGGTGGCGCGTCGCGCCCATCATAAAAAGTTGAAGAAATTACTTCAAGAACACCGCGTACCACCTTGGGTCAGAGAGCGTATTCCTTTGCTGTACATCGAAGATGAGATCGCGGCCGTAGCCGATTACTGGTATTGCGCGCCGTTTGCCGCCGCGCCGGACGAGCCGGGCATGGCGATCGAGATCCGTGCGCTGCAAGCGCATTTGTAGAAACCAGCCGGCTTTGGTAAGCTGCCCTCCCGTCCGGGGGCGCGTTCTGCATCCCCGTTTAGCGCAGCATTCATGGCAAAGTACATCTTCATTACAGGCGGTGTCGTATCTTCCTTGGGAAAAGGCATTGCCGCGGCTTCCCTAGGTGCGGTACTGGAGTCCCGCGGACTCAAAGTCACCCTGCTCAAGCTCGATCCTTACATCAATGTTGATCCCGGTACGATGAGTCCGTTTCAACACGGCGAGGTGTTTGTCACCGCCGATGGTGCGGAAACGGACCTGGATCTGGGGCATTACGAACGTTTTGTCCGCACGACAATGGGGCAACGCAACAACTTCACCACCGGCCAGATTTACGAGCGCGTGATTCGAAAAGAGCGCCGCGGGGACTACCTGGGGGGCACGGTACAGGTTATTCCGCATATCACTGACGAGATCAAACAGTGTATCCGTGAAGGCGCCCAGGGTGCGGAAGTCGCTTTGGTGGAAATCGGGGGCACGGTGGGCGATATCGAATCACTGCCGTTCCTGGAAGCGATACGTCAGATGCGCATCGAACTCGGCAGTGAGCATGTCGTGTTTATTCATCTCACGCTGGTGCCAAAAATCGTTGCGGCGGGAGAAATCAAGACCAAGCCCACCCAACATTCGGTGAAGGAGTTACGCAGTATTGGTATTCAACCCGATGTATTGGTCTGCCGGGTGAACGAACCCCTGCCTGATGATGCGCGCAGAAAAATCGCGCTGTTCACCAACGTACCGGAACAGGCGGTGATATCCGCCATGGATGTGGACAACATCTACCAGATCCCAGAGGTGTTTCGCGATCAGGAACTGGACGATATCGTAGTGAGGCAGTTGAATCTCGATGTCAGGGACGCCGACCTTTCCGAGTGGGAGCAAGTGGTTTACAACAGAAATCATCCGACACAGGAGGTGACGGTGGCTTTGGTCGGCAAGTATGTGGACCTGACCGAATCCTATAAATCCCTGTCGGAGGCGTTGATACACGCCGGGATACACACACGCACCCGTATCAAGATCGACTACGTGGATTCCGAACGCATCGAGTCGGAAGGAACCGGCAGCCTGGCCGGCGTGGATGCGATTTTAGTTCCGGGCGGTTTTGGCGAACGGGGCATCGAAGGCAAGATTCTCGCGGTGCAGTACGCCCGCGAGCACAAAATACCTTATCTCGGAATCTGCCTGGGGATGCAGGTGTCGGTGATTGAGTTCGCGCGCCACGTGGCGGGCCTGGGGAACGCCCACAGCACCGAATTCGATCCGCAGACCGAACACCCCGTGATTGCCTTGATTTATGAATGGATCAATGAAGACGGTACGCGGGAGCAGCGCAGTAGAGATTCCGACCTGGGGGGGACGATGCGTTTGGGCGAGCAGACTTGTTTATTAACGCCCGGCACACACACCCGCGCTGCCTATGGAGAAGACAAAATTGTCGAGCGGCATCGGCATCGATTCGAATTCAATAACCGGTATCGAAGCGAACTCGAGCAACGTGGGCTGATAGTCGCCGGTGTGTCGAACGATGATCTGGTGGAAGTGGTCGAGTTGGCGGATCATCCATGGTTCGTAGGTTGTCAGTTCCATCCGGAGTTCACTTCCTCCCCCCGCGATGGGCACCCACTGTTCTCTGGATATATCAGGGCCGCACGCGATTATCATGAAAGTAACACGAGCGGAGAGCACGCCCCCGATACGCAGGTCCTAGCACAGTGAGGTTGGGTAACGCCGAGGTCGGTCTGGACAGGCCGTTGTTTCTGATTGCCGGTCCGTGTGTGATTGAATCGCAACAAATGGCGATCGACATCGCCGCCCGTCTGAAAGACATAACAACTCGTCTGCAAATGACCTTTGTGTATAAGGCGTCCTATGACAAGGCGAACCGCAGTTCATCCAACTCGTTCCGTGGTCCTGGTCTTGACCAGGGACTGAAAATCCTTGAACAGGTGCGCCGGCAGGCCGAGGTCATGGTGTTGACTGATGTGCATTCTCCAGCGGAGGTCGCTGCCGCGGCGCAGGTTGTGGACGTGTTGCAGACACCGGCGTTTCTGTGCCGGCAAACCGATTTAATTGAGGCCGCCGCCGCCAGCGGAAAGCCCGTGAATATCAAGAAGGGCCAGTTTTTGTCCCCCGCAGAGATGCGTAATGTGGTAGCTAAAGCCGTGCAGGCCGGCGGCGAAGGCAGGATTATGGTATGCGAGCGTGGCACCACGTTTGGATACCACAACCTTGTCGTCGACATGCGATCCCTGGCGATCTTGCGCGACACGGCTTGTCCGGTGGTGTTTGACGCCACCCACGCGGTGCAACTCCCGGGGGGGTTGGGATCTCGCTCCGGCGGCCAGCGGGAGCATGTGCCCTTGTTGGCGCGGGCCGCGGTCGCCGCCGGGGTGTCCGGGTTGTTCATGGAAACCCATCCTGATCCGGATCACGCCCTGAGCGACGGTGCGAACGCGGTGCCGATGGATGACCTGGAACAACTGCTTAACACGCTCAAGATACTGGACGAAACGGTAAAGCAACAAACATTTCTGGAGCATAGTTTTCATTGACCCCATGGGGTCCTTTCATGTGGATAAAGTGATGACAACAATAAACCAAATACATGCACGAGAAATCCTGGATTCGCGAGGCAACCCGACGATTGAAGCCGAGGTGACGCTTGACGACGGCGCCATTGCGTCGGCGGCGGTACCCTCCGGCGCTTCTACCGGAACCTTGGAGGCGTTGGAACTGCGTGACAACGACCCGGTGCGGTACCAGGGCAAAGGGGTGCTGAAGGCGGTTGCCAACGTCGACGGCGAGATCCAGGCGGCGCTGATCGGTCTGGATGCCGGCGATCAGGCCGCCATCGATCAGCGTATGATCGAGCTGGACGGGACCGAAAATAAAAGCCGGCTGGGCGCCAATGCCCTGCTTGCGGTATCCCTGGCGGTGGCGAAGGCGGCGGCGATAAGCCGGAAACACCCCCTGTATCGCTATCTGGCCGATGTGTACGGTGGAAAAGAATCTTTGCGGATGCCGGTTCCTCAGATGAACGTCATCAATGGAGGGGCGCACGCGGACAATGCGATCGATTTTCAGGAGTTCATGATCTTGCCAACCGGGCCGGCGCGTTTTTCGGAAGCGCTGCGGGTCGGAGTGGAGGTGTTCCACACCTTGAAAAAAGTGCTGCATGGCAAAGGGCTGAGTACGGCGGTCGGTGATGAAGGCGGCTTTGCCCCCGATATAGGAAGCAATGAAGCGGCGGTTCAGATTTTGTTGGAAGCCGCGGAACAGGCGGGGTATCAGCCGGGCGAGGATTTGATGATTGGTTTGGATGTCGCCAGTTCGGAATTCTGCAGCGACGCGAAATACTCGCTGGCCGCGGAAGGCAAGGAAATGGGATCCAGTGAATTCGCGCAATATATCCAAGATTGGGTGGAGCGATATCCCATCGTTTCGGTGGAGGACGGAATGGCGGAAAACGACTGGGAAGGATGGGCGAATTTGACCGGCCGCATCGGCGACCGGGTGCAGCTGACCGGGGACGATATCTTCGTGACCAATACCGAAATACTGAAAAAAGGAATCGAAGCGGGTGTTGCGAATTCTATTCTCATCAAGCTCAACCAGATCGGCACCCTCACGGAAACCTTTGCCGCGATCCGGATGGCGCAGGAGGCGGGCTACCGCACCACGATCTCACATCGCTCCGGGGAGACCGAAGACACGACCATCGCGGATCTGGCGGTGGCCACTGGCGCCGGTCAGATCAAGACCGGATCTTTGTGCAGATCCGAACGGGTGGCCAAGTACAATCGGTTATTGAAAATTGAAGCGGAATTGGGGGATCAGGCGGCATATCCCGGCATCGGTGCTTTCGCCTGGAAGTGAACCGTATGATTCGAGTAACGAGCCGGTAGATCCCCTCAAGCGAACGTCTAATATGTGCCTGTACTGCAACCAGGATGCCTCGCGGTGATGAAAATATTAATCGGTTTGTTGGTGGTGCTGCTGCTTTATCTGCAATATTCCTTGTGGCTCGGCAACCACGGCGTCATCAAACTGTGGCAACTGGAAAAAGCCATCAGTTCACAAGAACAAGTGAATAAACAGCTACGGGAGCGAAATCAGATTCTGCACGCCGAAGTGGTCGACCTCAAGCAAGGCACCGATGCCCTCGAAGAACGTGCGCGATCCGAATTGGGAATGATCAAAAAGGGCGAGATCTTTTATCAGGTAATCGACGAAAAATCGCCGCCGAAGCCGCAGGCAAGGGAATCAGTCAATCAGTAGGTACGGTGTAGGGCAAGTTTTCCGGTGTCAATACGGGTCCGTCGGTGGCGTTCAGATTCAATTCACCCGTCTGATACGCCGATAACTGCACTACCGCCAATACATCGAAGCAATCCGCGCCCGCTTGTTGCGCATCCACGATCGTTCCAGCGCTCTGTTCGCCGAAAGCGCGTGAATAGACCTTGTCGCCGGGTTCGGGTGCTGTGGAATTCTTCACTCGCGCGAGAATCATGCGTTGTTTGAGTTTTCCCAGGTAGTGCATCCGCGCCACGATCTCCTGGCCGGGATAGCAGCCTTTCTGAAAGCTGACCCCCCCGATAAGGTCCAGATTAACCATTTGCGGCACGAAAGCCTCGCTGGTGGACGGGAATATTTGCGGAATACCGGAAAGGATGTCCAGGCGCGGCCAGGTCCAGGGCTGTTGCGGGAGTGGCGTTGAACTGAGCGATTCCCACAGCGGTTGGATCTGCGACACAGGCCCAACGATCTGATAACGCGGGATCGGTCCCGGCAAGCCGTAAATGCCGAGTTCCGAGCGCCGCAGGTAACCATTGTCGAAATCCGGCAGCGCCTCGAGCTGTTCGCCTAACGCTGCGACGGCGGCGTCTCCGGCGATGCCGATGCCGACGACGCCGTCGGCGGTGTCCAGCGCGACTTTGGCGCGTAACACGTACCGCCGCAGCCGCGTGACGATGGCGTCGCTGAGCGCAATCGGTAGCTGCAATAGGAAACCTCGCGCGTGACGCACCACGCGGGTGATACACAACAATCGGCCTTTGGGATTGCAGTAGCCGTGTAACTGACTGTGCGCCGCATCGAGCGCGGCCAGGTCGTTGGACAGTTGCCCCTGCAAGAACTCTTCGACGTCCTCACCCGCCGCGAGCACCCATGTCTGGTCTGATAATTTGCATAACATATTAGATGTATCACTATGTTTTTAAGAATATTATAGTTTAGCGGACGTAGCACGATGCGCCGTCAACCTGTGACGGCTTGCCGCGCGGCGATGCCGTTGCCTCGCCGTCCGCTGCGACCACGGACCGCCGCACCGTGTGTCGCGGGTTGCTTGTCACTCGTGCCTATTTCGGTACAGAATAACAAACATTTTGCACTGCACCATACAGGATGAGCGAAAACAAACGCCAGAAAACCGTTCGCGATGCCGAGTCCCCCGATGATTCAGCGCCGCGCAAGAAAACTAACAAACGGCCACGGGAAATCGGCGGCCCGCAAGGCCCGGAACCGACCCGCTACGGCGATTGGGAACGCAAGGGCCGCTGCGTGGATTTCTAACTTGGCGGCTGTTGCGCCGCCGGCGCAGGTGCGCGGATTTCCTTGGCGGCAGTGCTTGCTTCATGGGCGCTCCGTAGGTAGCTTATCACCTCTATAAAACAGATTTATGGGATACTATCTGGCTATGTCAACCGATAATCGTCCTTTGTCGCCGCACTTGCAGGTATACCGCCCGCAACTCACGTCGCTACTCTCCATAACGCACCGCGGCACCGGCATGTTCCTCGCCTTCAGCTCGCCGGTATTGGTGTATTGGCTGTGGTCCATTGCCGCCGGTGCGGAAAGTTACGCCGCGGCGCAGCACTTGCTTGGTTCCAATCTTGGCCGCTTCGTTTTGTTTTTCTGGTCGTATTCTCTGTTCTATCACCTATGCAATGGTGTTCGCCATCTGGCGTGGGATATCGGCGCGGGTTTGGAAATTACCACGCTTTACAAAACCGGCTGGTGGGTGGTCGTAATCTCGTTTGCGCTGACTTTGCTCACCTGGGTGATCGGCTACGCGGCGCGAGGTACGGGCGTATGAAGGGGCTACGTACGCCTTTGGGACGCGCCATCGGCTTGGGCCCGGCCAAGGAGGGAATCGGCCATTGGTGGTGGCAGCGCGTGACCTCGGTAGCACTTATTCCCCTGAGTTTGTGGTTCGTGTTTTCAGTGGCCTCGTTGGTGGGTGCCGAATATCAAACAGTATTGGACTGGATGCGTTCGCCGGTGATTGCGGCATTACTCATCATGTTCGTGATTTCTTTTTTCTATCATCTGCAACTGGGTATCCAGGTCGTGATCGAGGACTACATTCATACCGAATGGTTGAAAATCGCCAGTTCGTTGACGCTGAATTTCGTCGCCGCATTCCTGGCTCTTGTGTCCGTGATACTGGTGCTACGCGTGGCGTTAGGAGGCTGATCGGTGTCCGAACCGTATACCATTATTGATCATACGTACGATGTTATCGTCGTGGGAGCCGGCGGGGCCGGACTACGCGCGACATTTGGGATGGCCGCTGCGGGATTGTCTACCGCATGTATCACCAAGGTTTTCCCCACCCGCAGCCACACAGTGGCGGCACAAGGGGGGATGAGCGCCGCATTGGGAAACATGGGTGAAGACGACTGGCGCTGGCATATGTACGACACCGTAAAAGGTTCCGACTGGCTTGGCGACCAGGATGCCATCGAATATATGTGCCGGGAAGCGCCGGAAGCGGTAATTGAACTCGAGCACTACGGCGTTCCTTTTTCGCGCACTGAAGATGGGCGGATCTATCAGCGCGCTTTTGGCGGGATGACGACACATTTTGGTCAGGGACAAGCGATGCGCACCTGCGCCGCCGCCGATCGCACCGGACACGCCATACTGCACACCTTGTATCAACAGTCGCTCAAGCACAATGCCACTTTTTATATCGAATACTTTGCCCTCGACCTCATTATGGAGGAGGGTGAATGCCGTGGCGTGCTCGCCTGGTGCCTCGATGACGGCAGCCTACATCGGTTTCGAGCGCAGCTCGTGGTGCTGGCGACCGGAGGCTACGGGCGAGCTTATTTCTCTTGTACGTCGGCACACACATGCACCGGTGACGGTAATGCGATGGTGCTGCGCGCCGGCCTACCACTGCAGGACATGGAGTTCGTGCAGTTCCACCCCACTGGAATATATGGATCCGGCTGTTTGATTACCGAAGGCGCGCGTGGAGAAGGCGGCTACCTGACCAATTCAGAGGGTGAACGTTTCATGGAGAGGTACGCTCCGAATGCCAAGGATCTGGCCTCACGTGACGTGGTGTCACGGTCGATGACTATGGAGATCCGCGACGGCCGCGGTGTGGGCGCCGAGCACGATCATATTCATCTGCACCTCGAACATCTCGGGCCCGACTTGTTGGCTGAGCGCTTGCCCGGTATTTCTGAAACCGCCAAGATTTTCGCGGGGGTCGATGTCACCAAAGAGCCGATACCGGTGCTGCCGACGGTACACTACAACATGGGCGGCATACCGACGAACTATCATGGCGAAATGATCACCAAGAGCAATGGAGATCCGGACCATGTCGTTCCCGGTTTGATGGCGATCGGTGAGGCGGCCTGCGTTTCGGTGCACGGTGCAAACCGCCTGGGATCGAACTCCCTGTTGGATCTGATCGTGTTTGGACGTGCTGCCGCTCATCGCGCCGCGGAGGTTGTAAAACCCGGCGCAGCGCAAAAACCGCTGGAAAAGGACTCCACTGACCACGCCATCGACCGGCTGGATAAATTGCGTCATGCCGACGGATCTACGCTCACGGCGGATATCCGCTTGGCGATGCAGCGTACCATGCAGAGCAACTGCGCGGTTTTTCGCACCGGTGAGATCATGGAAGAGGGGATCGATAAGCTGGCGCAGGTTTGGGAATCATTCAAGGATGTCAAAGTCGTGGATCGGTCCATGATCTGGAACACGGACCTGGCGGAGGCCCTGGAATTGGAGAATCTGCTGCGGCAGGCGTTGGTGACCATCGCATCGGCGAACAATCGCAAGGAAAGCCGAGGTGGACACGCGCGTGAAGATTGCCCGGAACGTGACGACGACAACTGGATGAAACATACACTGTCATGGTTGGATGAGCACGGCAGCACGCGCATCGACTATCGTCCGGTGCACGACTTCACGTTAACCGATGAAGTTGAGCCCATCCCGCCAAAGGCGCGGGTCTATTAGTGCTGATGTAACCAAACAAGCGCCAATAACCATCAACAAGCAAGGTTGCGTATATGGTCGAATTCACATTACCGGCGAACTCAAAAATAAAGAAAGGCATTACTCACCCAAGATCGGAGGGGGCCGATAAGGCCAAACCGTTCAAGATCTATCGCTGGGATCCGGACAGTGGCGAAAATCCACGCACCGATATCTACGAGTTGGATCTGGATCGTTGCGGTCCAATGGTATTGGACGCTCTGATCAAGATAAAGAATGAGATCGACCCAACGCTTACGTTTCGCAGATCCTGTCGCGAGGGGATTTGTGGATCGTGCGCCATGAATATCGACGGCACCAACACCCTCGCTTGCACTAAACCGATTGAAGACGTTAAGGGCACCGTAAAAATTTATCCATTACCGCATATGCCGGTAGTGAAGGATTTGGTGCCTGATCTAACACATTTTTATGCGCAATATGCGTCCATAAAACCTTGGTTGCAATCCAAGACACCGGCGCCGCCCGATCGCGAGCGATTGCAGTCCAAGGACGAGCGGGCTCGCCTGGATGGCCTGTATGAATGTATTTTGTGCGCGTGTTGTTCCACGAGTTGCCCCAGTTACTGGTGGAACAGTGACCGCTACCTGGGTCCGGCGATCTTGTTACAGGCGTATCGATGGATCGTGGACAGTCGCGATGAGGCGACCGGGGATCGTTTGGATGAACTGATTGATCCGTTCCGGTTGTATCGCTGCCACACGATTATGAACTGCAGCAAGACATGCCCCAAGAGTTTGAACCCCGGAAAAGCCATTGCGGAAATAAAAAAACTGATCATGGCGAGACGCTAGCCGCATGCCGTATCGTGATATCGAAAATTCGTTGATCGTTTGCTTCGCAACCGAAAACGAAGCCGCAATTCGAAGGAAGACACGGGCATTCACAACTGAACCAGGCCGTGCGTGTTATCGCGCGGTATGCGGATCCGCGGGATTGTGATTGATTCGCGGGTTCGATGGCGGTGCCGCCGCGGTACGCGTGAGTTGGATATTGCGCTGCAAAACTTCTTGGACAGCGAGTACCAGGGTCTGTCGCCGGGGCTCAAGGGTAAGTTCGATGAACTTTTGGAAACGCCGGATCCGGTGTTGATGGACTGGATTTACGGCAGGGAGACGCCTGCTGACCAGGAGTTGATTAACTTTGTCGAATGGATTCGAAAAGCCGCTAGTAATCCCACTAAGATTCGATAGGCGCTTAACATGGGCGAACCATCTCGCGCACCTGGCGTCCGTTGTTGTGCTTGGTTTTGTCGACGTGCCGAATTGGTCGCTGGCGATGACAATGTGTGGACTAATCGCCAGTCATCGATACTGCTCTTCGCGGCATGTGCACCGGAAGCATCCGGAGGCGATCGTGCGCTTGGTGCTGGAGTCCGATGGCACTTGGACGCTGCATCGTAGGTGCGCAACGCCGTTATATAACGCACACCTGGAGTCGTATTTTGTGAGCGCCGACTGGGTCGTGGTTCGGTATGTAGCGAACGGATGGAGCGGCAGGTCCGTTATAATCTCGGCAACGAGCACAGAGCCGGCCGCCTTTCGCCGTTTGAAATTTCTGCTGCGCGCCAGTAGGCCGGTGAAATTCGAGACCTGAGTTGTTGCTACGGAGACGATTTCATCCCGGTAGGATCGAGGCCCGCATCCCAGCGGGAGACGGTCGCAGAAATGCATTCTAGTGTACTGTCTCTAAAATAGCTTTGCATTTGCCGACCTTACGCAAGATGTCCTCGACTTTTGCATTCCAGACGAAAGGTTTGGGATCGTTGTTGTACATCTTGATGAATTGTTTGATCGAGTTGGTCAAATCCTTGACGCTCGTGAACGCGCCGCGGCGGAGTTGTTTTGCGGTGAGTTGGCCGAACGCTGGTCGGGGTGAAATGCAGATGGAATCTTGGGTGCTTCTCAAGCCATGCTTTGACGTTGGGGTGCGTATGGGTCCCGTAGTTGTCGAGGATCAAGTGCAAGGGTTTGGTTTTGGGAAATTCACGATCTAGGCGACGCAGGAATTTCAGAAACTCCTGATGACGATGCCGTTCATAACAGTTTCCGATGATGGTGCCCTCCAGGACATTGAGGGCAGCAAAAAGGGATGTTGTGCCATGGCGTTTGTAGTCATGAGTCCGGGTACCGCAGCGTCCCCGTTTCATCGGCAGCCCGGGCTGGGTTCGATCCAATGCCTGAATTTGGCTTTTCTCATCGACACAGATAATGGCTGCTTTATCTGGAGGATTGAGGTATAGACCCACAATGTCTGTCAGCTTGTCGACAAACTTGGGGTCCGTGGACAGCTTGAAGGTCTTAACTCGATGGGGCTGTAATCCGTGCGCATCCCAGATCCGCTGCACCGTGGCAGAGCTTACCTTGTGGCGGTCCGCCATGGTGCGACAGCTCCAGTGCGTGGCGCCCCGGGGCTTCACATGAAGCGTATCGTGGACAATACGCTTGACCTTCGCGGCGCTAATCTCCCGCTTGCGTCCTCGCCCGGGTCTGATCTCGGTAAGCGAGTCGATGCCTTCGTCTTCAAATCGCTTTCGCCATTCACGCACCGTCACCACGGTCACCCCCACTTCATCAGCGATACGCGTGTTGGGCAAGCCTTCGGCCGCATGCAGAATGATTTGGGCTCGCCACACCAGCGCTTGGGGGGTGTTGTGAGCACGCAGCCAGGACTCGAGTCGGCTACGTTCCTGGACGGACAGGTGGAGCGCTTTCGCAGGACGATTCATGGCAACA
>CAMYKW010000013.1:0-13437 GCA_947259175.1 uncultured Gammaproteobacteria bacterium
ACACAGGGGTGAAACGGGAAGTCGGTCGAAAGCCGACGCTGCCCCCGCAACGGTAGGTGACTCCAAGCAGGTCCCCACGCCACTGTCCTGAGCATTCGACCGGCACGCTCATGTGCAATTGATGCATCGGATGGGAAGGCGACCTGCTTGTGATGTTCAGTCACGAGCCCGGAGACCGGCCGGAAGTGTTCTCGAGCGTGTTGCGGCGGGCGGCCACTGGGTTTACAGCCATCGGGTTCTCCTCAGCAAACACGAATCTTGTGCGGGTGCGCACAAACTGTGAGGAGAACGCACGTGACACGTCGTTTCATCTTTTCCGCGGGATTGTTGATCTCGCTGCTACCGCCGGCCCACGCCCTGGATCTGCCGGAGATCGTGGTCACCGCTACGCGCACGCCGTTGTCGGTGAGCCAGGTGCCGGCGGCGTCCACCATCGTGACCCGTGAGGACATCGAGCGCCAGCAGGTACAAAGCGTGCCGGACATCCTCAAACGCCTGGCCGGCGTCGACATCACCGAGAGCGGCGGCGCCGGCAAGTCGACCAGCTTATTCCTGCGCGGCACCGAATCCGACCAGGTGCTGTTCCTGGTCAACGGCATCCGCGTCGGGTCGGCCACCGCCGGTCTGACGTCGTTGGAGCTGCTGCCGGTGGCGCAGATCGAGCGCATCGAGGTGATCCGGGGCCCGCGGGCCAGCCAGTGGGGGTCCGAGGCCATCGGCGGGGTGATACAGATATTCACCCGCAAGGGCTCGCGGGATGCCGGCGCTTCCGCCGACGCCGGGGCCGGCACTTACGGCAGCTACGCGATCAACGGCGGCGCGGGCGGCATGTCCGGCAACACCGATTACCGCGTCGACGGGTCTTATTTCGAGACCCGGGGATTCGACGCCCGCCAACCGGTGCCGGGACCGTTCGGTCTCGACCAGCCCGACGAAGACGGCTACGACAACGCGTCGCTGCACGTTCGCGCCGGCCATCGTTTTGACAACGGCGCCACCGTGGATGCGTTCGCCTGGCGGGCCAGCGGCACCACCGAATTCGACGGCACGTTTCAAGACGAGACGGATTTCGTGCAGCAGGTGATCGGCGGGTCCGCGGTATTGACGCCGGCCGAGGGATGGACGGTGACGCTGCGCGGCGGCGAGAATCGGGACGACAGCGAAAACTTTGCCCCCGGCGGCGCGTTTGCGTCGCGGTTCGACACCAAGCGCCAGGAGCTGTCGTTGCAGACCGACTTCGCCGCCGCGGAGAATCATCTGCTCACCGTCGGCGCGGACCTGCGTAAGGAAGAAGTCGCCGGCAGCGCGGATTTCACCGCCACCTCCCGGGACAACACCGGGGTGTTCGCGCAATATCTCGGCGAACTCGGCAGCCATCAACTGCTGGCCTCGCTGCGCTACGACGATAACGAGGTGTTCGGCACCGACACCAACGGCGGCCTCGGCTGGAACTACAGCTGGCCGGGTGGCGTGCGCGTCTACGCGTCTTACGGCACGGCGTTCAAGGCGCCGTCCTTCAACGAGCTGTTTTTCCCCGCGTTCGGCAATCCGGAGCTGGGTCCGGAGACCTCAGATTCCCTGGAATTGGGTATCGAAGGCCGCCGGGACTGGGGCCGCTGGGGCGTGCATGCGTATCGCACCGACATCGACGACCTGATCGTGACCGTGTCGGATCCCGTCACCGGGTCGTTCTTTCCGGACAACGTCGACCAGGCCCGCATCGAGGGCATCGAGGTCGAGCTGGCGGCCCGGCTCGCCGGGTGGCGGGTGGAGGCCGCCGCCAGCCTGCTGAATCCCCGCAATCGCGTCACCGGTAAACGCCTGCGCCGGCGGGTCAAACAGAGCCTTAGCCTCGATGTCGCGCGCGACTTCGGCCGCTGGATGGCGGGTGCGCGCCTGCTCGCCCGGGGTGATCGATTCGAGGACGCGCAAAACACCATCCGCCTGCCGGGTTACGGCATCGTCGACCTGGTGGGGCAGTATCGTTTCAACCGGCGGCTGTCATTGCGCGCCAAGATCGGCAATCTGTTCGATAAGGATTATCAGACCGCAGACACGTTCAATTCACCGGGGCGCAATATCTTCGTGTCCCTGCATTTTGCCAACCGCTGAGACTGCACAGGGTGTGTGCGCTTTTTAAGCGCGATGGGCGATTTCGCGGTTACTTGTGCCGTGCTCCGTTTACGGTACTTGTGCCGTGCTCTGTTTACGGTACTTGTGCCGTGCTCTGTTTACGGTACTTGTGCCGTGCTCTGTTTACGGTACTTGTGCCGTGCTCAATTTTTGTCACCCATGGCGGCAGAGTTTGTCACCGCGGACCCCGCGGGCCACGCCGCCTCCCCGGCCGGTGCTACATTGTAACCATGTGAATTCAAGCGTATTTCCGGACACAACGTGCAAATCTCCCGGCTGGCACAGTAAATGCATTCATTTGTTCAAGCACGGATAACGCCGATGCTGGAAAAATGGGGAATTCTCGCCGCGACACTGCGTGGCGATTTGTTCGACTCGACACGAGGCGGCGCTCACACTGCGGAATTAATTCATGGTCAGACAACGCGGGTTCACATTGATCGAACTGATGGTCGTGGTCGGCATACTGGGCATTCTCGCCTCGATCGCGATGCCCGTCTATCAGAACTACGCGATTCGCGCCAAGGTCGCGGAGGGCCTGCAACTGGTGGCCGCCGCAAAACTCGCGGTGGCCGAGACCTGGAGCGTGGAAGGACAACTTCCCACCAGCAACACCAATGCCGGACTGGCGGCGGCGGACACCATCAAGGGCGATCACGTGCGCAGCATCGCCGTCTCCGATTTGGGCACCATCGTGGTCACGTTCTCGGCAGCGGAACCGGCGATCGACGGTAAAACCATGTCATTCATTCCGCAGACCGGAATAGGGTCGGTAAAATGGTCTTGCGTCGACACTGACATACAAACCCGTTATCTCCCACCGCAGTGCCGTTTGTAATCGGTCGCATTCCGCCCTCTTAGGCAATATAATTGAAACGCCCTCCCGGGCGCCACTTCGGCTGCAGCGGGCAAATTTCTGCGCCCGCGGCCACCAATTATGAAATAATACCCATCCACCGGGCGGCGGATCGCGTCCCGCGTTCATCAGCACACAGGAATCACATTATGAAATTATCGACTTTCGGCATGATCATCTGCCTGACGGGATCTCTAAGCCTGCCTATGGCACCGGCGGCGGCTGACGAAGCGGCGGAATTGCAGCAACTGAAAAAAGAAGTGGAGTCGTTGAAAGCGGGACAGCGGGCCATCCGCGAGGAGGTAAAGGCCATCAAGTCTTTGCTCAGCGCCCAACGGCAGCGCCGCAGCCCGATCCGGGACGTCAACGTGACCATGAAGGTCGCGGATGATCCCTATAAAGGACGCACCGACGCGCAAATCACCATGGTGGAGTTCTCGGACTTTCAGTGCCCGTTCTGCTCCCGCCATACCAGTTCGGTGTTGCCGCAGCTGGAAAAGAATTACATTGATACCGGCAGGGTAAGGTATGTGCTGCGGGATTTCCCCCTGTCGTTTCACAAACAAGCGCCCAAAGCCCACGAGGCCGCGCATTGCGCCGGCGAACAAGACAAGTATTGGCAAATGCATGCGCGGCTTTTTGCCAATCAAAAGGCGCTGCATCTGGACAAACTACCGAAACACGCCGAGGCCGCGGGAGTTGCCGACCTGGCCTCGTTTCAAGCGTGCCTGGACAGCGGCAAGTACGGCGAACGAATCAAACGCAGCCTGGCGGACGGTAGTCGGCTGGGTATCCGCGGGACTCCCAGCTTTGCGATCGGCACGACGGGGTCGGATGGAGAGGTAACGGCGTTAAAGATCGTACGTGGAGCACAGGGATACGACGTGTTCCAGAAAGTCATCGATGATCTTCTGGCCGCGGGCGATGCCGGTGAAAAAGCGGCGCCCAAGGGCGGCGAAGGGTAAGCCTTACGCGGGTTTAACCAGGACGGGGGCGGGGCGGACCGTTTCAGGCTTCATCGCCATTTTTGTGCTCGAGATAAATACCCACGACTTCTATTACGACGCCGAGGGCGAGCACACCTATACCGAAATAGGATACGTCGGGGGCAAGCCACATAAACAATCCACCGAGGACGACCAATATTCCCGCGACGATTCTTCGTGGTTTCCGTTGCATGGTTTGATTCTCCAGCGAATTCCTGGGTTCCGCAAGGTTAATCGGCCGACTGCGGCGTTACGGCGTATGACTTTACCCGGAACGGCTTATTGTTGTAAAAATCCATTGAGTTGCCGCTTGTAAACAAATCAATGAAAGACTACGTGGACATATTCAACGCGAGCTTCGCAAGGGCGTTACAAAACGACAGTTTTAACTGCGACTTTATCAGTCGATTCTACGATATTTTTGTCGGCAAGTCCGACGAAGTCGCCAAATTGTTCGGTGACACCAATATGAGCGCGCAAAAAACCATGCTGCACGACTCGTTGCATTATATGGTCGAGTTTTTCACCTCGGCGAAGACAGGTCCGCACATGGAATCGATCGCGCGCATTCATGGCCGGCGCGAACTGGGCATCAGCGATGAGATGTACGATCTGTGGTTGGAATCATTGATGGAGGCGCTGAAGGAATTCGATCCCGAATTCAACGATCAAGTGGAACTCGCGTGGCGCCTGGTACTGTCTCCGGGCATCACCTACATGAAGTTCGTACGCGACAGGATGTGAAGCTTGTCGCGGCTTGAAGGGCGCGGCCGGCAACGAAGCGATCAAGAATTCTATCGCGCTTGAAATGCGCTCCCACAGTTGCAGTGCCGTTCCCTCAGATCAGCGTTCGATCTTGAACAAGACATCGCCGCCGCTTTCCTCACTGGAGGATTCGGTCTGCAGCAGCCAGCGTTTGGTCAACTGATAACGCACGCGAAAAACGTTTAGAGTATTGGCGACCCCCGCCGCGTAGGCGATATACAGCCGCGGCGTGAGATACCTGCCCAGCACCAACGAGGTTTCCCGGGTCTCCTCCTCCGCATTGGTGCGGGTTTCCACGGTCAATGTCTCCAGACCAAACGCCGACTTGATGCGATCGGTGACGCCGACACCGCCCCCTCTGGGCAGCAGCGAGCTCGCGGCATCCAGTAATAACGTGGCGTCGCCGCCGCCGACTTGATTCGCCGGTCGTCCGAGCACCAGATACGACAGCATGTCGGTGTCCGACATCGCCGGGGTCGAGGTCAAGGAAAACTCCGGCTGCCGCAGTGTGCCTCTCAAGCTTGCGGTTACGGTGACGTCGTCGATCGTGCGCTCCGCCCGCGCATCAATGCCGGGATTGTCGATGGCACCCCCGGCGAATATCAAGCGGCCGGTGCTGATATTCAGCGTGCGGCCATAAAGCGAATACACACCGTCCGCGATGGTGATTTCACCGGTCGCCCGGATCGCCCGGGCCGGCACTTGAACGAGATCGACGCCGCCGCGCAACTTGCCGCTCAGCCCGTAACCCGAGAAGCTCACCTGATCCCCGAGGTCTACTCTGATCCCGGCATGGGTTTCCATCGCCGCCGGCGGCGCGGTGTCCTGTTCGATGATGACCACGTCGGGGGACAGCGTAACCCCGGCGCCGGAGGCGAGTTCCGGAGAGATGACCGCCTCATCGATGCTAACCACCCCCCCGAGGTCGATGCGGCCCGGCTGCAGCCTGATTTCCAGGTCCGGCGTTGCAATCACCGTGGCCTCCGGCAGTTTCAGCGCCTGCAGCTTAGATCCTTTGATTTTCAGGCCCAGGTTCCAATTGTTGGCGTCGATGAACTGCGACGTACCGGAGGCCTGCAACACACCGTCTCCGGCCCGTGCGCTGGCGGTCAGCGCAACGGTGGCGTCGTCCACGCTTTCGAGCTGAATCCCGATGTCCTCGAGACGCGTCCCGGCCTGCGGAACCGCGAGCGCCGCGTCGAAGATGCGCGCCGACACCTTTACCGTGGGCCGCGCCAAAGTTCCACCCGCCGTCAGGCGCGCGTCGAGCGCACCGCCCTCGACGCCGATCTCGGGCGACAGCGCGCGCAGCGCATCCAGGGTCTTGAAATCCGCGTCCAGCGCGGCGGCCAACGGACCCGCCGCCGCGCCGTCGAACACGTTGCCGAGGGTGATATTTCCGGTCAAAGCGCCGTTGTCCACGACGGCGGCCCGGATCGCGCCGCGCAGCTGATTGCCTTCGATATTGGCGTCGACGCGGATGTCGCGGAAGCGCAACTCCAGCGGCTTGTCCTCCGCGGCCAGGGTCGCGGATCCCTCGGCAGACTCGAGTCGCGTGCGCATCGAGATCACGTTGCCGGCGTCGGCGCTTAGACGCGCGCTGCCGGAGACCGACCCCGTCCAACTCACTTCCGGCCGCCACAGCGCGCCCAACGCGGAAAGCGCCAACGCCTCCAGATCGAGGTCCGCGCCCCACCCCGCCCCCCGCCGCCACCGCCCGGCGAGACAAACACCGCCCGCGAACACCCGCCAACAGCCCCGCTGCGCCGCGACCTCGTCTCGCGCCAGCGTGAGCCGCATACCGTCGTCGGACAAAGCCCAGTCGGTCGACAGCACGTTGCGCAGGTCGAAGCGGTTAACGACGACGCTCCATTGCGGTTCCCGCCAGGCGCCGGTGGCGGCGAGATGCAGTGAAGATTCCTCGCGTTGCGCCTTGACTTCCAAGGTATGGCCGGCGACCCGGCCCGCACCGCGAAGCTGGACGTCGGTGATTTCATTCCCGTAAAGCTGCAACCCCGCGATTGACACGTCGACACGCGAAGGCTGCGTATCGGTGGTGTCGAGGTCGATGTCGGCGCGCAGGCTGTCGGCGGCGTAATCCGCGATGCGCAGGTACGGCACCGCGGCCTGCAGTTTGACGCGGGGTTGACCCCGCAAGCCGTCCACCACCGCGTGCAACTCCACCCGCTCCGCAATCCGGGACAGCTCGCCCGTCTCGGCACCGGGCGCCGACAGCATGCCGTCGACGTCCACGGTGAACGCATCCAGGTCCCCTGCGGCCTGGAACCGGCCGCGGGGCGTCACCCATTCCGCGGGCCCGCGCCACGGATAGGCGATATCCCGCCAGTCGCCGCGGACGTCGAAGGACACTCGCTGCGGCTCCGCGAAGGCCACGCGGCCGGAAGCCGTGAGCGCCGCCGGGGCGCCGCCACGCTTGACGTGGATGCGTTCGACGCGCAGCTCGGGCGCATCCCAGTGAACATCGAGCTCGGCGGACAAAGCGCCCCACTGTTCGTTTTCGCCGTGGATGACGCCGTCCAGCGTCGTCGACTTGAGGTCGCCCGCCACCTGCACCTCGCCGCCCAACCGCCACCGCGGCCACGCTGCATTCAGCGTCGTGAGCGCGACCGGTTCCATGCGCACCCGGCCCCGCCAGCGGGGGGCCGAGAGGGCCTCGGCGATCTCCACAGTCAGGGTGGCGGCGGCGGGCGCGTTGATTCGGGTGCTGGTGTCCAGGCGCATCAGCGTGCCGGTGACGGCGCTGCGACCACGCAGCGGCGCGGCAATCGCAGGATGACGCAGCGACCACTCGGCGTCCACCGTCAATGGATATTCGCCGCGTGGCGTGAGCCGGCCCCTGGCGTCGAGGGAATAGTCCGGCGCGCGCAGCTCCAGGGTATCGACGATCAGCGCATCCTGGTCGGCGCGGCCGCGAAGACGCAACGCGTCGATCACCAACGGCGGTTGTGCGCCCGGCCCCGCAACGCGCACACCGGTGACATGCGCCTCGTCAATTGCAACCGCCAACGGCAGACGCACCTCGGGTAAGGCCACCGGACCGGGGTCCTTGGCGCCCGTTGAGCCTTGTTGCACCGCCACTTCCCGCACCGCGAGCCGCCGCACATGCAGAATCGAATCGAACAGCGACTGCGGCAGCCAATCGAATTCCACACCGCCGACCGTCACCACGGCCCCATCCCCGCCGCGATAGCGAACCTGCTCCAGGGTCAGGGGTCCCAGCAGACGGCCTTCGACGCGGCCGATCGCGACATCCACCTGCAGCTGATCCATCGCCAAATCCAAGGCCCATCTGAGACCCTGCGGTGTAGCAACCAGCCACAGCACCGCGGCGGCCAGGGCGAGCACCGCGATGACCAGGCCGAGCGCGAGACCGATCAGTGCCTTGCGCATTTACAGATCCGGTCCGAGGGTGAAGTGCACGCGCCATGGACTCCCCGGTTGGGAGATCGCGCTGGCGATGTCCAGGCGCACCGGACCCACCGGAGATCGCCAGCGCACGCCGAATCCCGCACCCTGTTCCAGCGGCTCGTTGAAATCGTCGAACGCGTTGCCCGAATCGAGGAACGCCGCGACGCTCCAGTCGTTGCCGACCCGGTGGTCGTATTCCATGCTGCCGACCAGCAGATAACGGCCGCCGATGACCTCGCCGGTTTGATCCACCGGACCCAACTCCTTGTAGTCATAACCCCGCACGCTCTGGTCACCGCCGGCGAAAAAGCGGATCGATGCCGGCAACACCGCGACTTCCGAGGCAAGGGTCAAACCCGCCTCGCCGCGCAGGATAACGCGGCCGCGGGAGCCGAGCGGGCGGATCCACTTGCCCTGCAAGCGGGTCTGCGCAAAGCTGACGTCTGACAAGATGCCATCATAGGACAATACCAAGCCGATATCGGCGCGAAAACCGCGGTTGGGAAACAAAGGATCGTCGGCGGTTACCCAGGAAAAGTTGACGCCCGGAGCGAGGAAATTAACCGTGTCTCGCTGCTCCGCCACGGTAAAGGTCTCGCGCTGAAAGGCGAGCAGGCTTTCCCAACGTGTCCTGCCATGCACCGTGGCGCGACTGATACCGATGCGCCCCAGCTCGCTGTCACTGGTATCGGGATCGTCTTTCGAGTACGTGGCAAATAACGAGAAGCGGTCGTTGCGCGGATTACGAATGGGAATTACGTAACGGACGCTCGCATCCTGGACCCGCTCCGCTATCCTGAGATTGGCCATAAACTGGTGGCCGCGGCGATTGACCCGGTGCCGCTCCCACCCAATCCTGCCACGGGCGCCGGTATCGGTGCCATAGCCCACGCCGAAAATATAGCTGGAAGGCTTAATCGGTGCGAAGGCGACGTCGATGGGCACCCGCTGGTCTGCGGCGTCCGCGATCCTCGGGGTCACCGTCACTTCGAGAAAATAACCGCTGTCGCGGAGTGCGTTCTCCAACGCGATGAGTTTCGCCGCCGAGTAGCGCTGCCCGGATTGGATGCGCACGTAGCGTCGCAAAAAGACGTCATCGAAATCATCCTGCATCAAGTTGATGTCACCGAAGTAGAACAACGGCCCGGTATCCAGGGTCAACGACAGTTGCGCCTCATAACGTTGCAGATCGATGAGGATTTCCCGCTTACTGAGCCGGGCGTCCAGATAACCCAACTCGATGGCGGTACGCAGCCACTCCTGCTTCGCCGTTTCGTAGACCGTGTGGTCGACGATGTAACCGGTCTCGATCGGAAAGTTGTCCAACAAATTTTGCAGCGAGGGTTCATCGCGGCCTTCGCCGAGTATGGATAGGTTGACGGTTCGATATCGCAGCGGCGGTCCCATGACAACCGTATAGGTCGCCACCCAGCGCTGTTCATGCTGTCGCAGAGTGCCCTTGACGCCGGGTTGATAGAACCCAAACGACTGCAGCGCGGTCTCTATCTGGTTCCGGGCGCGCCGATGCAAGGTGCGCAGCAGCGCTTCATCCACAGCCTCTTTTTCACGCTCCCGAGAAATATCGAGGGCGGAAATCAGCTTCGGCAGAATGCGTTCGGGCACGCCTTCGACAACGACCTCCACCACCGGTGCGGCGGAAGACTGCGCGGCGCCATGCAGAGTAAAGTTCATGGCGGAGAGAAACAACACCAGCGCGCCGGCGGCGCAGCGACTATTTTTGTTAAACACTGGAGAAATCCGCACCGTCACTTCAATGAAACGAAAACTACAGGCCGTTGATATTGTGTGGAAAGAATAGTCGCTGCGTGTCTTGGTTCAATGATCGCGTTAACCGTTTGGTGATCTCGAGCACCGGCACCACGGTCAATGCGAATCCTGCTACGATCATCCAATCCCCGGCGGTGAAACTATAGGTGCCGAATGGTTGTTGCAATACCGGCCAGTAAACGATCAAGGCCAGCAGCACCAGCTCCCAAACGATCGCCAAGTTCAACCACTTGTTGGTAAACGGCCGAGCCAATACCGACTCCCGTTCCGAACGAAAATTGTACGCCTTGAAAAACTGGATGAGCGTCAACGACACGAATGTCATCGCCATCGCGTGTTCGAGGCTGCGCCCGGAACCCAGCGCCCAGGAAAAAAGTACGAAATTCGCCAGCATCGACCACCCACCACCCACCACCATCAATGCGACCACCGGCCGGGTAAACACGCCGCTGCGCGGGTCTCGGGGAGGACGGCGCATGAGATCCCCCTCCGGGGGATCCACCGCCAGGGCGAGCGCCGGTAAACCATCGGTCGCCAGATTAATATACAGGATCTGCACCGCGGTCAGCGGCAGGGGATAGCCGGCCAGGGTGGCGAGGGCGATCAGACCGATTTCGCCGATATTGGACGACAGCAGGTACATCAAGTATTTCTTGATGTTGCCGAAGATAATGCGCCCTTCTTCGACGGCGCCGACGATGGACGCAAAATTGTCGTCGGCCAGGGTTATGTCCGCGGCCTCCTTGCTGACGTCGGTGCCGGTGATCCCCATGGCGACGCCGATGTCGGCTTTTTTCAACGCCGGGGCGTCGTTTACACCGTCTCCGGTCATTGCCACGATATGGCCGAGTTTCTGCCACGCATCCACCACCCGCAATTTGTGTTGCGGCGAAACCCGGGCGTAGACGTCGATGTCGACCACCTGGTTCTCCAGATCCGCGTCCGACATCTTGTCGATGTCGGCGCCGGTGACCGCACGCCCGGTGTTGGACAAACCCAATTCCGTCGCCACCGCCTGCGCGGTCTGCGGATGATCACCGGTGATCATCACCGCTTTGATGCCGGCCTGGGCGCAAATTCGAATCGCCTCCCGGGCTTCCGGGCGCGGTGGGTCGCTGATGCCGATCAAGCCAACGAACACCATATCGTTTTCCGCATCGTCTATGGTGGCGTTGGCCCTGCTTGCCACCGCCAATACCCGCAACGCGTCCTGCGCCATCCGTTGCGCAGCGCCACGGATGGACTGCCAGGCGGCGTCATCGAGCGGCCGCTCACCGTGTTCCGTGAGGCGACTGGAACACGAGGCCAGGATAACTTCGGGCGCTCCCTTGGAGAAGGCGACGTGGCCGTTTGCGCTGCGGTGCAACGTCGTCATACGTTTACGCTCGGAACTGAACGGTATTTCATCGACGCGCAAGAACGCATCTTCGAGCTGATCCTGCCCAAACCCCGCTTTTGCCGCGGCCACCACCAATGCCCCTTCGGTGGGATCGCCCTGGATGTCCCATCGGCCCTCCGCCCTCAGCAACCGCGCATCCGATGCCAACGCCGCGCCCTGCAGCAGGGTTTGCAGGATGTCTTCGACTTGGATTTCGCGCCCGTCAACCTGGAATGCGCCCTGGGGCGCGTACCCGGTTCCGGTAACGTCGATCACGCGATCGCCAATCACCAAACGGCGCACGGTCATTTCGTCCTTGGTCAGCGTGCCGGTTTTATCGGAACAGATCACCGAGGTGCTGCCCAAGGTCTCTACCGCCGGCAGGTGGCGAATGAGCGCGTTGCGCTTGACCATGCGCTGTACGCCGATGGCGAGTGAGATGGTCACCACTGCGGGCAACGCTTCGGGCACCACCGCCACCGCCAGGGCGACGCCGAACACGAACATTTCCAACAATCCCGCACCCCGCGCCCATCCGGCGATGACGATGAATATCACGATGATGGCCGCCGCGATCGCCAGCACCCGTCCGACCCGGTCGAGATTGTCCTGTAACGGCGTTCGTCCGGCTTCCACCGAACGCAGCATCCCGGCGATCTTCCCGAACTCGGTGTGCACACCGGTGGCAAACACCAGTGCTTGCCCGCGACCGTAGGCGACCGTGGTCCCGGAGTACGCGATATTCACGCGATCGCCGATTGCGGGATCTTCAATGGTGAGGCGCTCAGCTTGTTTGTCTACCGCCTCGGACTCTCCGGTCAACGGCGCCTCGTCAATGCGCAGATTCACCGATTCGATCACGCGTGCGTCGGCGGGTATCTTGTCCCCGGTGGCCAACAACACCACATCGCCGGGCACGATGTCGCGCGCCGGGACTTCGACTTCCCTGCCATCCCGCAACAGGCGCGCGGTCGGGGCCGTCATCTTGCGTAACGCCTCGATAGCGCGTTCGGCGCGATACTCCTGGACAAATCCGAGCGTAATGGCAAACAACACGATCACGGTGATGGCAATGGATTCCAGGAGATGGCCGAGAAACGCGGAGATCACGGTGGCGATGAGTAGAATAATGATCAGGACGTTCTTGAGTTGCCCGAGCAGGATCGCCCATGGCGACACACGATCCGCCGTCGGCAGCTCGTTGGGCCCGTATTCTCCACCACGCCGGGCCGCCTCCTTGGCATGCAAACCGCCGCGATCCGCCTCCAACCGGGCGAGCGCTTCATCGATTGTCAGCGTGTGCCACTGTACTGGAGCGTCCATTACCTGCTTATCGGGGCCCTTCTACCCATGCTGACGCCCAACACCGGCGACGGTGAAAATACTACCCGGTGCCCCTTGAGTTTTGATTGCGTCATATCAATACTGAGGACTATTCGATCCGCAAGACGCGCCAATAAGCATCTATACTTAAAAAAATAATGGCCATCGAACTACCCGGAAAACGCTTAAATCCGGCACCCACGGGTGGCTCGGATGACCCGCAGCGCGCAAATTCGTTACCGTGACCGCCATAGAACAACGTGGTTTCACATTGATCGAACTGATGGTCGTCGTCTCGATCATCGGCATCCTGGCGTCGATCGCCATCCCTGCTTATCGCGACTATACCGTGCGCGCCAAGGCGTCGGAGGGATTGTCGCTCGTCGGCCCGGTCAAGACCGGCGTCGTCGAGTACTATTCTTGGTCGGGACGCCTGCCCGGCAGCAACACCCTGGCAGGCATTGCAATGGCGACTGACATCACCGGTGATTATACAAGTTCCATCGCCATCCTGAGCTCTCCCTCGGGACGCATCGAGATCACCTATAACAACCGGGAGCCACTGCTCGCCGGAAAGAAGCTATGGCTGACCCCGCGCACCACGCGGTCGTCGGTAAACTTCTCCTGCCAACCGGCGACCAGCGACGGTATTAATCCTCGCCACGTCCCGCCGGTGTGCCGCTAGCCCGCATTTCTCACCAGGATCCCGGATGCTGGCGCAGGACTCGTGCGGCTGCGCGCCGCGCCTGGAGCGAGACCCATAGCGAGCTATGGGTCGA
>CAMYKW010000013.1:13500-67083 GCA_947259175.1 uncultured Gammaproteobacteria bacterium
CAGGAATTTAAGCTGTCTCTTCATACAAATGACGTAACGAGTCTTTCAGATGCATGCCAGGAATAGTAGCTGGGCGCCTGGTGAGAAATGCGGGCTAGTCCCCATTTTCACGGCATCAGAGCGACACCGGCCGGCGCGATGGCGTGGGCCGCGGGCGTCGACGGCGTGTGAACGACAGATGACAAAATGTTAACCCATGCCGGGACGCGGATATGGCAGCATATCGACTCCCCTATAGCTGGTCCGACCTCCCCGACATACACATGGGCCAGCGACGTTGAGACCCCGCCACCCAGCGGGGTCTTGTTTTTTTATCGGTTGATGTCGACCGCTCCCGAGCCGCTGCGGGGTCGATCGATACGCGCCTGCGCGCCGGCCGACGAGGTCGGCAAATCACCCGATCGGGGATGCTGCAATGGTGCGCTACCGCGTCTATCCTGTCATACAACCGCCGCTAATTAAATTGCGACCGCATCACGATCTCCGACCGAGCGACAAAAACTACAGGCACTCAACTCAATGGAACAAAAAGCGCCCCCCGACAACGCCACTGGCCCGCGGAACGAGCATACCGCCCAACTGGTGCCCATGCCCGCGGCCGCAAAGCGGGAGTTATCCAACCTGTGCCAGGTGCGCCGCGAGATGGCGGCGCTCTACCACGCCGCCCAGCGCGGCGAGATCTCCACGGAGCAGCTCAGAGGTTTCATTTACGCCCTATCCCAGATCGCCAAGTTGATCGAGCTGGGTAAGCTCGAGGAGCGCATGGAGATGCTGGAGAAGATGCTCACCGCCGGCGGACGCACCCACTGACATTCCCTGTCCGCTAGCCCGCATATATGGACCCGTCGGGTCCGTCTGGCGCGCGTTCACGGTGCCTGCAGGCCCCCGTCGGCGGCGACCGCACCGACGCCGGCGGCGACCGAGATTCCACAGCGGCTTCGCCTCCTGACGGTCGACGAGATAAGATCCCATTCTGCTTGCGGAGTCGCAATCATCCGCCGCCGCCGCCCGCTGCAGGATGACCCTATCCGGCGCCGGCGGCGGACGGCGCCACTACCGAACTTATTGACTCGTGCGCTCAACGTATTTTGAAATCAAAAATCGCCGGGAGATCATTGCCTGGGCGCTGTACGACTGGGGCAACTCTGCGTTCGCTACGGTCGTCATCGCCGGGTTCTTCCCCGTGTTTCTCAAGCAATACTGGGCCGCGGACGCCGACGTCACCGTCAGCTCGTTTCGTCTGGGTCTTGCCAACTCCATCGCGAGCCTGGTGGTTATCTGCCTCGCGCCGGTGCTCGGGGCGATTGCGGATCAGGGGACGTTCAAGAAGCGCTTTCTAATATCTTTCGCGGCGGTGGGCGTCATTGCCACCGGCGCGCTGTTTTTCGTGTCGTCCGGCCAATGGCCGTGGGCAGTGGGTTTATACATACTCGGTGGGGTCGGATTCGCCAGCGCGAACATCTTCTACGACGCGTTGCTCGTAGACGTGGCACCGAGGCGGCATCTGGATGTTGTGTCCGCTTGGGGTTTCGCCCTGGGCTACCTTGGCGGGGGACTGTTTCTGGGATTCTGCGCTTATCTGACCCTGGAGCCGGGGACGTTTGGCCTCGCCGGACGCACTGAGGCGGTGCGGTTGTCCTTCCTGCTGACGGCGGTATGGTGGGCGGTGTTCAGCATACCGTTGTGGCGGTATGTACGCGAACACCGCACCCACGCGGCGGTAACGTTACGCGATGCGTCGATGCTCGGAATACGTCAACTGCGGGATACGTTTCGTTCGCTCCGCCGCTATCGGCAAGTCATACTCTTCCTCGCCGCCTACTGGTTATATATTGACGGCGTCGATACCATCGTGCGCATGGCGGTGGACTACGGCGCGGCGCTCGGATTCACCAGCCAGCACTTAATATTCGCGCTGCTGGTCACGCAGCTGGTCGGATTTCCCGCGGCCATCGCGTTCGGCTGGATCGGCCAGCGGCTGAGCGCCAAGACCGGGATACTCATTGGTTTGGCCGTGTACTTCGGCGTCACCCTGTGGGCTTACCGTTTGCACCAAGTCTGGGAATTCTACGCCATTGCCGCAACCATCGGCCTGGTGCAGGGCGGCGTGCAATCGCTGAGCCGGTCCTTGTATGCGCGCCTCATCCCACCGGACTCGAGCGCCGAGTTTTTCGGCTTTTACAACTTGCTGGGAAAATTCGCCGCGGTGATCGGACCCGCGCTAATGGGTGGGATGGCCTATTTTACGCAGAGCACCCGCCTTTCCATCCTGTCCTTGTTGGTATTATTCGCCGGTGGCGCGATTCTGCTGCTGTTCGTAAACCCGAATCACGACTCTACGGCGGGCTCCGCGGGCCAGCCCCCTGCGCCGGTCAGTGACTGACGATCAGAATAATCGCCGCCGTCAATAACGCGATGCCGACAGTTCGGATACCGGCCCATAACCAAAGCTCGCCGCTAACCCGGCCGAGAAACGTCCCCAGGAAGAAAATGATTACGAATGCCAGCGCGATGACTACGTCCAAAGCCGGCCACGGCGGATGAATTCCAGACTGCGCCAACCACAGCGGCGCGATGATGATCAGGGAGATCACGAATGGCGCCAAACCATTCACCAGCGCAATCAATAACGGAACCAGTCGCGCCGCCGCACCGTGCGCGGTTTCTTCCAAATCCGCCACCATCGCCCGTTCCAGGTCTCTGAGCGCCTTCTGCCTTTCAGCGGACTCGCTGAGATACGCGCTGCTGACGCCGCTGACTCCAAGCGCCACCGCCGCGCCGAGAAACGCGCTGATCATCACCGGCGTATCGGCATCGCCGCCGACGCGAAACCCCATCGCCAGACCGAGCATCGTCAGTGCGCCGTCGAATCCGTTGACGACGAAATAACGCCGGATGATCGCTTGTGAACGCGTGATGCGGACAAACAGGTGCAGGTCTCTTAACACGGTGCGCGGAAAGCAGCTTGATGTCGGGATGGCGCGTCCACAGCAAGGTGAGCGTTCACACTTGCGGCTGTTCGCCCTCTGAGACCGCAAACACCTCGTCAATACTGTGCAAGGACCCACCCAGTTCCTTGATACTCGCAACCAGGTCGTCGAAGCGGATGTCGTCGCCCTCGACTAAAACCTCCAGAGTTTCGGTCTTGTCGTCCATCTCGATCACGTTGATGGTCACCGCATAATCTAACCCTCGCGCGCTCAATGTCTGGGCAAATTCGACCACATTCGGGTGGTGCGGCTTCAATACGTCGAGTATCAGTCGTTTAACCTTCGCCAAGCTCCAATCCTCGCCAGCTCGTCGCTCTAAAGTGCTAACCGCGTGATGCACGCCGCCATCGGCGCGAGGAAACTGCGGTGACAATAATGATCATAATCGGCCGGACTTTCCAGCATCTTTGCCGCAAATCCCCCGCGGCCGCGGTGAGATCACCCCGGATCTTGATTTCGATCATTAAACCGGGCCTCAAGACGGGATCATAGTTCTATTTCGTGAAGCCGGACCACGACGCAGCCTCGCGCTGCCTCGAGTGATCAGGCACGACTTCGTCACACATTATCCGCTACGGAAAAAATCAACGATGATCAAACATATCCTCGTACCCCTGGACGGCTCGGATTCGGCGTTCAAAGCACTCGAGCTCGCTTGCGACCTGGCGGACAAGTATCAGGCCAAACTGCTGTTGCTGCATGTCGTTCCCAACCGCGAGCTGCCGGAATCGGTGCGGCATTTCGCCGAGCTGGAGGGCATAGAAGGCCCGCCGGCGCTGGTCTATGAGAAGGTGGTCGCCAAAAACGTGCTGGAAAGCGGCGCGCACAAAGCGCAGGCGAAGGGCCTGACGTCGGTTGCACAACTGACGGAATATGGTGATCCGGCCAAGACCATCGCAAATGTTGCCGCACGAATCCAGGCCGACACCATCGTCATGGGCACCCGCGGCCTCAGCGATATCGCAGGACTGGTGATGGGGAGCGTCGCGCACAAGGTCGGCCATCTCGCCGAGTGCACGGTGATCTCCGTGAAGTAAGCGGCGCCAGGCGCCCGGCTCGCGGCCGGCGCGGATGCCGCCGCCGACTGCGCGCGGTAGGCGTAACCGGGAATCACGATATCGCGCCCGCGAAGCGCCGCCGCCCGACCCATCGCGCATCGATCGATGCTCCCCGGTATCGCCGAACCTCCCCCATTCGCGGCGGCAATCGCCTCTCACGCCATTCGCCGCAAACCCCCCAATCGCGGCCGCTGCAATCGGTCGCAATGACGGTCTTGCTTGCGCCGCCGCAACAAATCCTCGGCCGGTGTGACCTCGGTCAAATCCATCGCAAATATTCAGCCGCGCCGGCGGCGTTTGCGCGCCACGACTTGGTGGCGCGATGCGCCGGGAGAGCACCGCGACGATGGACATAATCTATTGAAATAAATAGATAATTTGCACGAAAAGCGAATTATTTCAACGGATTGAATAACTCGCGTATTTTCGTTGCAACCCGCACTCGATCCCGCCAGCGCCCACCAACCCCCCCATCGCGGCCCAGCGAGAACGCACCGTCCAGCCCCCGACCGCCGCTATTTGGTTATTTCATCACGTCGTAACTGATTGATTTATAGCGGATGAAATAATTGTGTATCAAACCCCGTCAATATTTTGAATCATCCCTTCTGGCGCGCCCGACGCCGCGGAGTTGGCGGTCGAGCGCGTGCAAAGCACCAACCGCACCGGGTTTCCTCCGGCAACTAAACTTTTTTAGGGGGTCTTTATTATGTTTTCGATTGGTCATTCACGCATCCTCAGCATCGGGATTTATCTGCCCGAAAACCGGGTCGCATCGTCGCAACTGATGGACGAGGTTCAATCCAAAGAACGCTTCGGTATCGCCAGCGGCTGGCTGGAGCGCGCCACGGGCATCGTCGAACGGCGTGTCGCACCGGCCGGCATGATGCCATCGCAAATGGGGACCCGCGCCGCGAAAGACGCACTGGAGCGCGCCGGCATCTCACCCGATGAGATCGATGTGGTTATCTACGCGGGCATGAACCGCGATTATCTGGAACCGGCGACCGCCCATCTGGTGCAAGATGCGATCGGCGCGCAACGCGCGATGTGTTTCGATATCACCAACGCATGTCATGGCTTCATGAACGCCATCCACGTCGTGGACTCGTTCATTGCCTCCGGTCAGGCACGCCTCGGGCTCATTGTTACCGGCGAGGAAAACTGGCGCCTCGGGCGCGCCACGCTCGAGCGCCTGCAACAATGCCATGATCGCGCGGAATTCCACCGGCTGGTGGGCGGGCTCACAGTGGGCGACGCCGGCGCCGCCATGATCTTGGCGCCGAAGACCGATCCGCAAGCCGGATTTGCCGGTTTGATGCTGGAATCCCAGGGCCGATTCAACCAACTGTGCGTGTTCTCGGAGCGGGAGCACAAACCCTCGGGACACATGGACATGGTGAATATCGTGAAGGAACATATTCAACTGCATGCGGACATGTATCCGCAGTTCATGCACCGACTAAGCTGGGAGCCTGGAGAAATCAAAAAATTCGTCCATCATCAGGTGGGACGCAAGGTATTTGCGCTGCATGCCAAGTATTCGGGTGTGCCGCAGGAAAGAATGACCGACACCGTGTCGCGGCTCGGCAATATCACATCGGCGACCATCCCGGTAAACCTGCGTCTGCTCGCGGAACAACATGATGTCGCCGAGGGCGAAAAAATATTCATCGCCGGCGCCGGTAGCGGTCTGTCGGTGAGTCAGGGCGGCCTGTTGTGGCAGGAGGCCGCTTGAACGGAAAATACTTGGCGGGTGGGTAACATAGTCACTTTACCCTCGCCGCGCCGATGATCTACACTGGCGTATGGGACGGGGGTGTGTTGGTGTTTTTATGGTGGTGATTCCTTACTAAATCCCTATGGATATAACAACACAAACAACAGGAATCAGTCCGTTGCTGGCGTCGGCGCCGGCAATGATCGCGCTGTTGTTCAAGGTCGGCATCTACTGGTATGCGCGCAAGTCGAAAACCCATAATTACGTCACGCGCTTGTTTTTGTTTTTCCTGTTCGCGCTGTCGATCCAGAATCTCGCCGAGGTCACCCACTTCTATGTTCTGGCAAGCGGCGTAATACCGGAGTTCGAGGTCAGGCTCTATTACGTCGCAAGCGTCGCCGCGGGGGCGTTGCTGCTGCACCTGTCCATCGTCCTGTCGTGGCGACGACCCGCGTCGAAGGCGGCGCGTTCGCTCTACGGCTTGTGGTACCTGTATGCGTTCACCCTGGCCGCCCTGGTGGCCGGCGGCGGACTGGTGATTCAGGGATTCGAACCCATTGTGTACACGGTCACCCGAATTCCGGGCCCCCTGTTCGGGCTGATGGAGATATTTGCAATTAGCTCATGCGGCGCGGCCCTGGCATTTTTTCTGTATGGAACGCTTGCCCACGAGACCCCGCGTCAACGGGCGCAAAACGCCCTGTTGTTTACCGCGGTGCTGCCGATAGTCGTGATCGTGGTCGTGGTGTTGTCTTTGCTCCACTTCGGTGTCAAATGGCTGAACGCAACGATTATTCTCCCCATGGCCATTAGCTTCTTTCTGGTGGTTGCCGCCTATGCCACTCACCAGCACCGCATCTTCGACATTCATTTTTATATTCCGTGGTCCCGGGTGCGGCGCAGAAAGACCACGCTTCATGACCGCATCCGCAAGCTGATCGGAGAAATCGCCGAGTTGTCCACGGTGGAGCAATTGGTTACCAGGTTGTCCGACACGCTTCAATGTCCGGTGTCACTGGTCAACTCCTTTACCCCGATCACCGCAGGGAACACCGCCGCGCAGATGGTAAGAATCGACCGGCCGGCGCTGCAGGGCATCCACGAAATTACGGTGGCGCGGGAAATCGAGACCATCAGACCGGACATACACGGCGCGATGAAGGCTCACGGCATTGCCGCGGTGGTGCCGTTCAATCCGCGCAGCGAAGATTTGAACGGTTGGCTGCTGCTCGGTGAGACATTCGAGCGCGACGTCTATTCGAGTTTGGATTTTCGCGTGGTCGAGGAATTGTTCGAAAAGGCGTCCGATGTATTCGTCAATAAATTCGCGGCCGTGCGGTCGAAGCTGCACGCCGCCAACGATGAAATCGAACTGCTGCGAACGGAGAACGAAGTTCTCAAGAACACGGTAAAAACAATGCAGCAGTCGGTCGTCGCGAGCAAAGACACGGTATTGCCCGAAGTGGACAAAGGCGGGGGCGCCGAGATCAGCCACGCGGCGCGCGCCTCGGATAGCGCCCTGCCCCTGTCGATTACCCTGCTCGGCAGGGATAAGGAACTGGCGCGTCATTTACGCGCACACTTTCGCGACGTTAAGACCTACGTCGGCTTGTCGTCCCGGGCATTTCAGCGCGCCGGGCAACCTCAGGCACTCATTTGCAGTCTGGACGAGGAGCAACCGGGGCTTGCGGACGTCCTTGGACGGTGGAAGGCTTCGACTGCGATCGCTCTCTACGGCAGGCATGCCAGGGATTTCGCCAACCGGCACAACGATACCCTGGCGCCCGGGGCGATCGACATCATCGATGGCGACGTGTCTGCGGAGATATCGGTGCAACGTTTTCGCGCGCTGAGCCACCTGCACAAACAATGTTACTCATTACGCAACGCCGATGTTCCGTTGATCGGGGCCAGCCCCGCATTCAACTCGTATATACGGCGTATTCAATTTCTGTCGCGCTTTAACGACCCGGCTTTGATTTGTTATGAGCACGATACCGGACAGTTTATCGAGTCGGTGCACTACCTCCACAGTTATGCGGATCGCGACGGACGGGTCGTGGTGCTTGAACCCGCAGACCTGGAGGAGTTTTCCCTGGAGTCCACGGATCACGATACCATCGCCGTTCCCTACACGGACCCCGACGACACGGAACAACAAGCGCTGACCCGACTCGTGCGGTCGCAAAGGAACTACAACGTTCGATTCGTCATCGGCTACCCCGGCAGGAGTCCGGACACGCTGCCGAGCGAGTTGGCAAAAATACTTCGAGGTTTCACGGTCATCATGCCGATGCTCGCGGAGCGGCTACCGGACATTCCGCTGCTTACGCATTATTTTGCGCTTCAGTTCAATCTCAACTCACCGCTGAGGGTCGCTTGCGACGATGAGGACCTCAAGGCCATTACCGGATCGGAAACCCTGTTGACGGTGGATATGCTGCGTAGCGCGGTGTTCGAGCATCTTTCGCTAAAAGGACAGGATACGACCCAACGGGAGCCGTCCCGGGTTGTGGCGGACCTGGGCGCCGACGTGGCCGATCGGTCCCTGGACGACATGGTCGGCGAATTCGAATCGCTGATCATTCAGCAGGCGCTGCGCCGTTGCGGCGGCAACAAATCCAAGGCGGCGAGGCTGCTGGGGCTGCGCCCGAATACCCTTCATTACAAATTAGAACGCTACGGACTCAGCGAGAAGACCCGGCGGCGGCGCAAACCACGCAAAATCGACACCGAAGGGCTGGAATCAGAGGCCTGATTCCGCCGCGGTCCTCTACTTCGGCGGATACCGGCTTTTGTGTGACAGCGCCCCGAGAGCAGTCCTATAATTCCCGGGGTACACACCTGTTGGAGGGGTTTAATGGACGAGAATTCCGCCATACCCGGTCTCGTTTCCGAGTATGCGGGTATCCAGGGGTTTTATTTCATGAACACGCGCGGCGAATTCGGATACATCGCCGCGGATGGACGCGCGTTCGCGAAGGAACATTTTCCCGAGCTCGACGATCCGGAGTTCGTGGCCCAACATCCCCAATTCATCGATGAACTGCACCGTTTCACCCACGATCTCAACGTACTGCGGCTGCGCTACATGGACGCCCAGGAACCGGATATCGAGTTGGGTTACTTACGGCCAATGCGGGAGGGAGAATTTCCGTGGCGCACGGCCACCTTGGTGCTGCGACGGGATGTGGTGGAATCCTTGTATGCGGACTATGACACGCTGCTGGCTCAAGGCGTCAAAGATCCCTCCGAGGCGTCGGCGGACAATGAGTCGTTGCAGGACACACGGGGCATCTACCACGGAATGGACGACCTCGCCAGCCACCAGGACAACTTCGGCGTGTATCATTATTTTCCACTGTTGTTCTATTGGCCGCCGTCACTGCGCGCCGGTGTGCGCGGACTGGATCCCGACGTCGACGCCGCGCCGCTGCGGGTGCTGAACCTCATGTGGCGACCCACCGGTTCCGGCTACGGCGACGACACCGGCATCGGGCAGGGCCACCAGCGCTGCACGACGGTATTCTCCTTGCTGCGGGACAAGCTTGCGGCGCACGGCGCCATCGACCGCAAGCAGCGGGTCGAGAACCGGTTCGAACTTGAATAGGGGCTATCCGCAACCGGCGCCCAGGAGGCCCGCCATCCGATCACGCTGCGATAGCGTCATTGCAGCGGGGAGATCCGCGCTGCGTCTCCCCGGTGTGGCAACCATCGATGTTCCGGCCCGCCCGGTAGTTACGGAAGCGGGACTCTGGGGGCGGATCACGGATTAACGCGGAAGCCGCCGCATCGTGACCTTCAGCCGCGCCCGACTGCTGCTCTTTGCCCTGCTGACCGAGGGTGTGGTGTGTGCATTGGCGCTGCTGCTGGCCGCGTGGCTGCAGATCGACCTCGATATCACACCCAGGCACGCGGGGCGCGAACTGATCATTGCGCTGTTGGCGACGACGCCACTCGTCGTGCTGTTTCTCGCCGCGATGTCGGATTTGGGTGACCGCGTCGGGGTATTGACCAACTTGAAACGTCTGATGCGCCACGACATCCGGCGGGTATTCATGCAAGCGAAGTTTGTGGATTTATTCGTCATCTCGCTGACCGCCGGTGTGGCGGAGGAGATGCTGTTCCGCGGCGTGCTGCAGTCCCAACTCGGCTTACTGCCGGCAAGCATTCTATTCGGGCTGGTTCACTTCGTTACGCCGGCATACGCTATCGTCGCGACGATCATGGGTTTTTACCTCGGTTTGGTGTTCAGTATCTTCGACAGTCTTTTCGCCGTCGTCCTTGTCCACACGCTCTATGATCTGGTCGCGCTGGCGTACATTCGCTATGTCCAACCGTAGCCCGCGGCACGGACTGATGCACGGCTCGGCACTCCGCGGTCTGCGGTGTCGCGGGTTCAACCGGTCAATGCCGTATTCCGGGATTGTCTGCCTGCCTGGAGCTTGATGTTCAACATGCGCATCGTGGCATTGATGCCGGCCAGCACCTGGTTGGGGTTGACTCCCCGTGTCTTCATGGTCGTCGCGCCATCCTGCCAGGTAATAAAGCACTCGGTCAGCGCGCTGGTGCTGCCGCCCTTGGGAATCCTGATTTCGTAATCCAGCAGTTGTGGAAATTCGAAATTCTGCTCATCCAGAATCTTACGAATCGCCACGATAAACGCATCGAAACCGCCGTTACCGGAGCCGGAAGAGCGGTAAATCTCGTCGTAGACGCGAACGCGAATACTGACCGTAGAGTCCAGATCCAGGCCGCTGTTGATGGAACAGTTGAGCAACTCAATCGTGTTGTAATCCTTGCCCTCGAGAATATCAGCGACGATGAACGGTAAATCATCCGCGGTGACAATCGCCTTCGAGTCTCCCAGCTGCACTACGCGCTCCAGCACTCGGGCCTTGTCTTCCTCTGACAAGCTGATGCCCAACTCGTCGAGGTTTTTCTGCAGCGACGCCTTGCCGCTCATCTTGCCCAAGGCGTAGATGCGCTTGCGTCCAAATCGTTCCGGGCTTAGCACGGTTTGATAAAGGTCGCCCTTGTGATCGCCGTCGGCGTGGATACCGCTGGTCTGCGTAAATACATCGGCGCCGATGATGGGCGCGTTGTCCGCCACCCGTTTTCCGGAGAAGTTTTCCACCATCTGGCTCAGGGAATAAATCTTCGATTCGTCAATTGAGAGGCGCGCGCCAAGTTTGTCGCGCAACACCACGACGATTTCGGCGAGGGACACGTTTCCCGCCCGTTCGCCGAGGCAGTTCAAGGTGCAGTGCACCGTCGATATGCCGGCCTTCACCGCCATCATCACGTTGGCGGTAGCGAGGCCGTAGTCATTGTGAGGATGAAAGTCGAACTGAACGCCGGGAAAGCGGACAGTCATGTCGAACAAACTATCGTACACCTCGTCGGGCATCATCACCCCCAAGGTGTCCGGCAGCATCACGTGCGCGATGCCGATGTCTTCGATCCCTTCGACCATGCGGTACACGTAGTCCGGGTTTTCGCGATAACCATTGGACCAATCCTCCAGGTAGATATTCACCGTGAGGCCGCGGTCGCGGGCATAGGCAACGGTGTCCCGCACATCCGCGAGGTGTTGCGCCAGGCTGCGGCGCAACTGCTCCCGGCAATGTTTCTCGCTTCCCTTGGCCAAAAGATTGAGCACCCGCCCGCCGGCCCCGGTGATCCAATCGACGCTGCGGTTGCGATCCACAAATCCCAATACTTCGACGCGGTCCAGCATGCCTTCGGCGGCAGCCCATTGATTGATATTGGTCACCGCCAGGCGTTCACCCTCGGACACCCCCACCGAAGCGACCTCGGCGCGATCCACACGCAGGGATTTCAGCAGCGCCTTGGCAATGCTGACTTTCTCATCTTGCGCGAACGACACACCGCGGGTCTGCTCACCGTCACGCAGCGTGGTATCCATCAGTTGTATGTGGCGGGCCATGATCTTCCGTCTAAGTCCAGCGGGGTAGCGGCGAAATGTCGCACTAACGCAGCTGGATTGCAACGGAAATTCAATCGAATTGATTGAATTTGGCGCGCCGGCATAGCGCGGCGTGAAACCGGAAGCGGCGCCGCGCGGCTGCGGGTACAGGCTAGTTGCGCACGGCGATGTTTCCGGTGAGCTCGATCCCCTGCTCGGTGATGTCCACGTGGCCCCGGTACTCGGCGTTAATCGAACCGAGCGCCTCCAGCATCTGGCGGTCCTGCGGCCGCACCTGGTGACCGCGGCGCGACCCCAGCGTGTTTGTCAGCAGGTTGAAGTAAGAGCCGTAGTCCAGTTTATAGTACAGCAGCCCGCTGGCCTCGAGCTCGTCGTCCGCCAAGGCCTGGGCGAGGCGGCCCGCCTTGGGGCCGGCAAAGGCGGTCAGATGATCTCCCGACAACGCCAATTTGAGCGGCAGCCGCAGCTGCCCACCGGCCAACGGGATCGGCAACCACGCGTCTACCGGGGTGCCATCTTCAGGAACCTCGAGCCGCCCCAATCCGGGAATTGCCCCGGTGTTGTCCAATAGAACCCGGGGATCCTCCGCCGATATCGCCAGTAATGCGTCGATCTCGTTCAACCTGAGATCCCGGCCCGCACCATCGATGTTCAGATCCATCAAACCCACACTCACGCCCTTGACCCCGCGACCCATGGCGGCGCCCAAGGAAGCGGTCATCGACGCCTGGGCCGCGCGCTCACCCCATTGATTCAATGGCGCCAGACCGGGGCACTGGTAATCCCAACGCTTCATGTACCGCACCAGCTCTCCGGCGACCCGCCCTATCTCGCCGACATCCAGACCCAAAGCGAAGGCGAATTCGGTGTCCTCGCTATCAATCAGCGACCGTGGAATGTTGCCCCGCAATCTGCGCAACGACGCAACGAGTTCCGGGTCACCGATCTCGATGATCGAGTGGACCTCGCTGGTCAAACCGGTCTCGGTGATTTCCATGTCCCGGTACCCGGCGACGGTTCGCGGCCACACGTCGGCGATGCTCGAAAATTCCTGCGCACAAACGGGAGTGCGCAGCAGCGTCAGTTCAGGCGCGTGTGCGTTGTCGGCGAACCATCTGTCGATGGTGCGACCGGCCTGATTGTCTGCGGACGTCAGCGCGGTGAATATCGCACGATGATTGAACAGGAAGGTGCCGAACGGAGAGTAGCCGTATTTTTCATTGATCCGCTCAATCTCCCCCGTGTCGGCCATGGATGTCTCGGGCTGAGTCGCTCCGATCGCTATGGACAGCGCCTCGGAATCTCCAAGATCGATAGTGAACGCCACATCGTTGCCGGTCGCGGCAATTGCCAGGGAAGGCGCCTCCGCACCCTCGACCAAGGGATAGGCTTTGTACTCCACACCGTCCAGATCGCGCAGCAACGGGGCCACCCGCGCATCCTGCTCGACGCCGGCCAATGTGCGGTTGAACGCCGATCGATCCGCAAGCTGCAGGCGCACGACCGGAACCAGTCCCACGGTGTAGAACGTAACGTAAAACTCATCCGCCAATCCGAGGTCGGCCAGCAGCTTCTCGGGCTCGGCGATACGCTGCAGATAAAAAACCAGCAGCTCGCTCAACAGACGGACCCCATCCGCCGCATCTTTCAGATCCAGGGCCCCGCGGATCTGATCCACGTCTTCCCGTGGCAGCCATTCGACGTAATTCGATCCAGCGTGTTCGATGAGTTTGCGCGCCGGAATCGGTTGCACACCGCCGGCGAACACCAGCGTGTCGGCGGGCACCAGATCGAGATGGGCGCTGGTTGCGGAGAGTCCGGCAAATCGTCCAGAACCCAAGAAATGGGCCGACACCCCGACGGCCAGGACCCCAAGAACTATCAATAGAATCTTGTTCGACTTCACTGTGAATTCAACCGCAATGGATGGGCCGACAACGAATCATCGATTCGCCTCGAGCGGGCTTGTTCCGATTCCCGTTATACATGGGTCTTTGTCTATGTCCAATTGTAGTTGAACTTGACGATTAGAGAAGCGGAATGTATTGAATATCCCCGCGACAAACCCTCCAGGGTAAGCCGCGGCAGTTTTGTTATCATTGAGGTTTGCCCGCCGCCGGCGGCTCGATAAATGAACAATGGAGTATACCCATGAGTGACGCCCTTTCTTATCTGGTCAAGGCCCGTCCGGACGCGATCAAGCCGTATTTCACCTTCCTCAAACAAGCGGGAACTCATCTCGACAAAAAGACCCGCAACCTGATTTCGGTCATTACCAAGGTGCATGCGCAAACCGAAAACGGCTTCAGGCAGTACCTCAGCCGGGCGCTGCGGGACGGCGCCACGCCCCACGAAATACTCGATGCCCTGTTAATGGCATTCCCCGCCCTGGGTCTCGCCAAGATCGTGTGGGCGGTGGACATCATTCTGGATATGGACATTCCCGAGTTCCACCCCGAACTCCTGGACGCCGAACCCCAGTGGCACGAGATCGCCCTCACCGAAGAAATCACGCAGCGAGAAATCAGTTACCGCAACTGCGATGGACGCAGCCTGTTTGTCTATCGAGAGGACAACGAGTTTCGCGTTTACGACAGCCGCTGCCCGCATCAAGTCACCAACATCCCGCATCTCGCGCTCGAAAACGGTGTGCTCACCTGTCCCAAGCATGAATGGACCTTCAATGCATCCACCGGCGAATGCATCAAGAACGGAAACCGCCCGCTGACCCAATTCGAGTGGAAAATCGAAAACGACAAATTACTGGCTTACTGGTAGGCCCCACGCCGTAACGCACCGCGACGCAAACGCGGAACGCAGGGGCACGCCGCGGCAAACCGCGACGACAATGCTGATCGTGCAGTCGGTCACCATCCGTTGAATAACTCGACAACACTCGCAACGTCGCCTAAGCTTATTTGTACTAGACCTTGAATCCTTGACATGGGGGTGTCATGCGACTCATCACTATCATAGCCGCGCTATGCGTATCGCTGGCCGCGTGGTCGGACGAATGGGCCTACGATGGCCCCATACGCATCCTTAATCCGGGTGAAAACAAAGGGGTGGTAATCACCGAGTCGGAACACGAGCAAAACGTCGCCGATCACAGGGTTGTACGCGAACGCTATAAGGTGAAACGTTCGCGGCCGACACGTTTTCCAACCTGGTTTTCGTCGAAATAAAACACGCTGATCCGCGGACCTCGCGGGTGGCGATCGGCCGGGTGTGCCTCGTGTATGCTCAGCTGTCGATAGCACCGAAGCTTACGGTATTCGGGTGCGCCGCTGCGACTTACCGCCAGGCTTGCGCCACGAACTGCGCAACCAGGACAAGCGCGATCACAAACAACACACCGCGGACGATATTCCGATATGCATCGGTGGGAACGCAGTCGCGAAGCTTCATGCCGATCAACAGCGCAACCAAGGCGGCAATCGCCAACGGGGCCGTGGCCGCCAACAGGCCGGGGGATACGACGCCGGTACCGGTAAACACACCGATCTGGGCGAGCTTTCCGGCGAAGAAGCACATGTTGAATACCTGCACCATCGCGTTCGCCGCGAGCCCCAACTCCAGGGCGTAGATGATCAAGATCGGAACCATCACGTTCGTGGTGCCGCTGGCGATGCCGGCGGTAAGGCCGAACACGAGCATGGACCAGCCGGGACTGGACACAACCCAGCTCAACTTGACCGCACCCAGTCGGTTGACACCCAAGTAGAGAAATATCAGCGCCGCAAGCACCAGTTTGAACGGCGCCGGTTCGCTGATGATGAGCAGCCAGGTACCGGCCGCACCGCCGATCACTGCGTAAACAGCGAGCGGCCAGAACTTACCGATGCTTTCGCGCCAGCGACCGCCTCGCGCCATGCTCACGACATTCACAGTAATCGTCGGCAGCAGCGTCATGACGATAGCGCTTTGCACGTCCACAAACAGCGCCAGCAACGGTGTAGCGATTAACGGGAACCCCAGTCCCAATGTGCCATGCACCAGGCCGGATACGAAAATTATCCCGGTGAACAGGACCACGGTCAGCAGCGAATAGTCGTCCGCGAGCGGCATCAGCGTGTCCGGGTCGCAACTATAATGACAACTGCGGCGGTATTTTCGCTGCGCGCGTGTATATACCAGGCATCGGGGTTATTACCACCCGGCGATTTACTTGCGCAATGTTTCCGCCAGCTCTCGCAGCAGCAGTTCCGTAGTCGGCCAGTCAATACAACCATCGGTGACCGACACACCGTAGCGCAGCTGGGTCAGGTCCTTGGGTATCGCCTGGTTTCCCGCCTCGAGATTACTCTCCAACATCAATCCGATAATCGACTGGTTGCCTTCCAGGACCTGGTTCACACAGTCCTTGGCGACCAGCGGCTGCAAGCTTGGATTCTTGTTCGAGTTACCGTGACTGCAGTCCACCATGATGTTGACCGGCAATCCGGCTTGCTCGAGTTCCTGCTCGCACCTGGCGATACTGACAGAATCATAGTTGTGCGTGCCGCCACCTCCCCGCAGCACCACATGCGCATACCTGTTGCCACGGGTGCGGAACACGGCCGTCCGTCCACTCTGGTCGATGCCCAGGAAGTGATGCGGCCGGGTGACCGACTTCAGCGCATTGATCGCCACCTCCAGCGTGCCGTCGGTGCCGTTCTTGAATCCAATCGGACTGGACAGGCCGCTGGCCATCTCGCGGTGGGTCTGGGACTCAACGGTACGCGCGCCTATGGCGGTCCACGATATCAGATCTGACAAGTACTGGGGCATAATGGGATCCAGCGCCTCGGTCGCCGTGGGCAATCCGATCTCCGCCAGATGGAGAAGCAATTCTCGCGCCCGGTGCAGACCCTTTTCAATATGAAACGAATCATCCATGTCCGGGTCATTGATTAAACCTTTCCATCCCACCGTGGTGCGCGGCTTTTCGAAATACACGCGCATGATGACGAATAGCGTGTCTTCAACCCCCCCGGCGAGAGCCCGCAACTTGTTCGCGTAGTCGTGGGCGGCTTCGACGTCGTGAATCGAGCATGGACCGACGACAATGGCTAGCCGCGTGTCCCGGTGGTCGAGGATTTCCCGCATAACACGGCGTCCCTGTAGAACCGTGTCCTCCGCGGTCCGCGACAGAGGTAGTTCACCGCGCAGCTCGCGCGGTGTCGCCAAAAGATCCTGGGCGAAAAGATTGACATCGTTGATTCGGTCATTCATGTGCCTCATTCTGTGTGCATATGCGACTCGGGGCAAGCCGGCAGGCACACGGCCGGCGACGGCTCGACACACCTTATGGCTACCTGGAGTGAGGGTCAAAGTCATCCCGGACGCGGGCGGAAAAAAGATTCGCGACAGGCGTTTGCGCCCGCTGAGGTGGCTTCCGGATGCTTTATAAGGGCTGAATTACACTCGAGTGACCACACGGCACACCGAAATACGCGATCAACAACTATGAAAAAATGCGGCAAATCAGCGACATTCAACTAAACTTTAAGTAGAAACATAAAGTTCACGGGGTGCCTGTCGTTATATTAAGGTAAGACCGAGTGCTGCACGAAGTTGCAGTGGGGCGGGGGAAGTCAGCTTCCGCGTAGTTGTTCGATCCGGCCTATTGAACCGGCCGGTTTATCCAGGCGGGGGCGCTCTCGCAAGGTCATTAGTCTTTCGATGCCGTGCATTGGAGATGACCAAAAAAGCGAAAAACGCGTGGCGAATAGGGGTGCTGGGATTGTTGGTCGCATCAATCCCGCTGGGAATTTTTTGGCACCGCGCACAACCACGTTTCGACCCGGAGGCCATGCTGGACGTCTCCGTGTGGTTAAAGATAATCTCACACGTGCGTGAGGATGCAGTGGGCGATTCCGTTTGGGAGGCGGCATCGGGTTCCGGGTTCCTGGTATCGTCACAAAGCTGCGAGGTGTGGACCAGTCACCACGTAATCGCCAATGCAGCGGTGATCGAGGTATACCCCAGGCGTTGGCCCGGCAGTTCGGGGATTCCCGCATCCATCGTCAATTCCAACCCGCGAACGGACATCGCGATCCTGCGGATGCAGAATTGTGACGGCATACGCGAGGCGCGGCTCGGAGACTCGGAAACCCTGCGGCCGGGCGACGAAGTGTACGCGGTGGGAAATCCCCTGGGTCTCAATCCCAACTCCATCAGCCGCGGCATCGTATCCCATACCAACAGAATTGCGAACGGCGCGTTGCCTTACCTGCAAACCGACGCGGTGATCACCCAGGGAAACTCGGGCGGGGCGTTGTTCAACCGAAACGGCGAAGTGGTCGGCGTCAGCACCGCCACCGTGGCCAACAGAAACGGGAACAATACCGGCATCAGCTACGCGCTGCCGATTAACCTGGTGAAAGAGGAAATCCGACTGTTGCACTCGGGGCCGCCGAGTTGGGGCGATGCAGGCATCAACGACATCGCCACGCTGCTCACCCCCGATGAAGCCAGCTTGTTCCGGGTGCCCACCGGAGAAGCCGCCCTGATCCTTACCGAAACACCCACCGAAGGACCGGGCGCCGGCAAGCTGCACGACCGGGACGTGATCTACCAGATGGATGACACACCGATAACCACCGCCATCCAGGCGTTTCGGTTCATCAGCGGACATTTCCCGAATGAACCGGTTGTGTTTCATCTGATCCGGGACGGGGAGGCCAAACAGGTCAGCATCACCTTGGCGGACGGATGGAAGGCCGGGGAGACTCCAGCCGCTGAATACTACACGGGTCATCTGGGGATGACGGTCGAGATGTGGAATGAGGAGGACCCCGTCCAGCCCCGGTTTGATACGCCGGTAATCACCCGGGTGCAGAGCCTGGGCCCGGCGCATATGGCGTACATTGCAAGTTCGCAAAAGACCGTTGCACGCAATGGTCCTCTCATGTTTTCGCTGCAGTTGGACATCAAAACCGTCACCGGCGCGGTCTACGACGGTAGGTACTACCCGGTCAACGCCGTCGACACGCTGGAACGACTCGCCAGCGCGGCGTTCGATGCAAATGACGCCTTATTGCTTGAAATCGAAACCTGGACGCGGTCCACCCCCATGGGTTTGGAAGAGCCGTTTCAGCGCCGCAGCACATTGTTTTACAAAGTAACACCGGCTTTGACCACGGCGTCGACGCCGGCACTGACCGCGAACGGTGAGGATCTCACCCGCAAGGATGACGAACAGATGGCAGCCAGGCAGGTCGCCGCCTTCGAATCGTTTTAGAATCTACCACCCCCGGCCGATGCTGCGCGGCTCCCGAGTCAGGGATTCGCCGGCACTATGGTTCCATACCAGGAGAACAAGAAACCCAGGGTGATCAACGACAAAGCGGTGGTGATGACCACTGTGGTTGCACTGTGTTGCACATAGGTGTTGTATTTCTGAGCGAACATGAACACGATGGCGCCGGTTGGCATGGCGGCCAGCAATACCGCGCTCGCGGCCCACAGGGGATCCAGATCCATAACCGGACCGACAATCACCCAGGTAACGAACGGCTGGAGCATCAGCTTCAGCAGCGTCAACCATGCAATCTCACCTGCCCCGGCACGGATGGGGAATCCATACAGGGATAATCCCAGGGCGAATAATGCACAGGGCGCCGCCGCGCGGCTGAGCAATTCTAGGAATCGATCCAGCGGCGCGGGGGCATGGATCTGAAGCGCTGAAGCCGCCAACCCCAGAGAAGGCGCCACCAACACCGGATTACTGAGCAATGCCTTGGCCACCTCTTTCGCCGCCACGGCACCGCTGCCGCGGTGTTGGGAGATCTCCAATACCAACACCACCAGACCGATAAAAAACAGATTGCTGGCCACCGCCCCCACCACCGCCGGCGCCGCTCCGCGCTCACCAAAGGCGGCGAGAAACAGTGGAATCCCCATGTACACAGTGTTGGCGAAAACCGCCGCCAGGCCGTGCAGGGAAAGCGACGACAAGCCGCGGTGCGCAAACAATAATCGTCCGCCGAGCAGGGCTACGCACAAGGTAATCAGTGCCCCGCAAAGATATGCAAAGATGAACGGCCAGTTGAGAATCGAATCCACCGGCACGCGGGCGGTGGATAGAAACAACAACGCCGGCAGCGCAATGTAATACGCGAAGCTGTTTAACGCCTCGGCGCTGGCCTCCCTCAATAAACCGAAACGTCGCGATGCATAACCCGCGAATATAATTCCGAAGACGGGCAGGACAATGTTGAATAACTCCTGCATCGCCGAAGCATAGCAGGAAGTTCCGGCTCACCCCGCATCCTGCGCCACCATGTCACAAGGGCATCACCGCTTACGCAGCGTGTTGTCTACATACCCCTGTACCGCGGCTACGATCTCCGCTGAATTCCACGCCTTGTTCACCTTTGCGTCCATGTCCTGCGTCCATTGCTGCTGCAGACGCTCGACGACCGGCCGCACCGCCTGCGACTTGGTGAGCGCAAAAGCATGCGGCGGGATGGCGGCAAGCTCCAAGGCGCAAGTCCGGGCGCGGTCGGACAACGCTTCAACGGCAACGAGCTCATCGACGAGGCCGCACGCGTGGGCGCGGTCCGGCGTGTACGTCAGGCCGCGGAACACCAATTGCCGGAAGTGTTGCGGGGGCACGGCAAAACGCAGGATCTCCAGCGCCATCGGCGGGAATGGTACCCCCACCGTCAACTCGGGCACTCCGATCCTGCCGTGCTCACGTATCATGATGCGGTGATCGGCGGCACACGCCAGGATGCATCCGCCGGCAATGGCGTGCCCATTGATCGCCGCAATCAATGGTTTGGGATGTGTCAATAGCGCGTGCAACGCATCACCCAGCGCCTTGAGCAGGGCGCCGCGATAATCCTCGCCGTCTTTCAGCAGCCGCACCAGATCAACGCCGGCGGAGAATATTTTTTCCTGCCCGGTGAGCACCACCGCCTTCGAGGTCGTCGCCACCTGCTCCAGGGTGGTCTTCAGCGCCGTGCACAAATCCACATCGAGCGCGTTAGCCTTGCCGTGCCGCATTTGCAGGACGGCGACGCCGTTTAATTCTGTGACTTCGATCATTGCTTGCTCCCTTGGCTGCGAAAACCGGGCTGACCCGACGGCATTATTGTATCCCACCTCGACCTCATTGGGCCGCGGCCAAAAAAAGCCCGGCTGCGCGCCGGGCCCTGCAAAAGAAACAAGCCGCCGTGTTAACTGATCTCGATCTTTTGTTTCCGGGCAGTCGCGATCTTCGGCAACTTCACGCGTACGACTCCGTTCTCGAACGTCGCCTCGGCTTTCGCCCCGTCGACTTTCGCCGGCAGACTCACCGTACGCGCGAACTCGCCGTGGCCGGTTTCCCTGTAGTAGAAATCGCCTTCCTTTTCCTCGTGCTCTTCTTTGATCGCGCCGTGGAATGTGATCGTGTCATCACCCAAGGTGATCTCCAGGTCCTCTTTTACCACCCCGGGCATCTCGGCGCGAACCACGAGTTCATCGTCATGATCGACGACATCGACGCGCGGGTACTCCGCCTCCGCGAGTGGCGCTGCGAACGGCCACCCACCCGGCCTCGTCCAGCCTCTCACCATCGAACGACCCAGCAGGCGGTCGAACATGCGGTCCATCTCATCCCACGGATCTCTCACCATGCTGCGGCCTTCTTTCGCCTTGTCCCGGGTTATAGGCAGATGTCTGATTTTCTCCGCTAATGTCATTGCATACCTCCTTCGGGCTCGTTGTCAGTCGCTCGCCCGATACGCCGCCGGCATGCCCGCCGATAGCCGAACACACCCGCGGTTAATAATTAATATGGGGGCGACGGTCCCCGTTTTCCAGGGAACCGCGGCTTCATTGGCGGGATATTTACCACTAATTATCGGGAACCGTCGCGCGAACACACAGGCCCAATTCGCATATTTCATCCGTGGCGCAGTAACAGTCCAGCAGGCAGTTGGCGCAGTTTTCGTTCCCCAACAGGTCGCACCGACCGTCCCCGCAACGGGAACCGACGCACTGACCGAGGCGGCAATCCTCACCCAGTTTGCAGCGGCAATCGGTTGCGCAGTTGGTGCAGTTTTCACCGGCGACGGAATCGCACACGCGGTCACCGCATCCGGGCTCGCATTGTCCCGCCCGGCAGTCCTCGCCGACCGGGCAGGCACAGTCCCGCAGGCAGGTGTTGCAATATTCGTCCTCGTAAGGATCACAGACGCCGTCGCCGCAGCGTGGCGCAACCACGCAACGGCCCAGGTCGCACTCCCGGCCCACCGGACAACGACAATCCACCTCACAGTTTCGGCAATCCTCGCCGCGGCCGGCATCGCAAATTCCATCGCCGCAGCGCGACGCGAATTGGGCTACCGCGCCGGCGGCGGCCACCAACAACGAGGTCATCACTAACCACCCGGCCAGCCTGCGGTCTATCCGCCGGGTCATGGTGCTACTCGCCGGACTACTTGGAATTTGACAATCTGTACGCCGGCTCGCGCCGGTTCGCGCTCCACGGTCGCGGTCACCGTTCATCCCCCTGCTGTTGCGAACCTGGGGATTATAAGGCTTTCAGATCGCATCGGGTGAGTTCGCCCTCGCGCCGCCGCAGTCCGCCTGCGACATCCAGACGCACCGGTTCGGCGCCGGGCGCACCGGTGACAAATGACGTTCAAGCGCAATCACGCCGGCGATGCTTCCCGTGATCCATCGCGGACAGCGAACTGTCCGTCGGCAAGTCAGAAAGACAGATCTTCCAGCTTGATCGGGTATACGCCTTCCGCCACACCCTTGACGATGTCCAGGGGTTTTCCGTCATAGGTGTGGGTTTCCTTGAGCAGATTGACGACTGGATAACTCCCGTAGGGATTCTTGTCGGTATCCAACAATAATACGACGCGCGGCCTCAGTCTTCTGCGGGGATTCTGTCCGATGATGATGGCAATCTCCCCTGAACTCAGCTCTACCAAAGAGCCCGTAGGATATATTCCGATCGACTGAATGAATTTGTCCACTAATGAGATTTTGAAATGCTGGTCACGCTGCTTGAATAAGTTCTGCACCGATTCTTCCGCCGTCATCGCTGATGCGTAGGGCTTGGGTTCAGTGGAAGCAACGTAAGTATCTACGATCCCGGCCATCTGCCCGAATACCGGGATTCGATCACCCACCAACCCGGCCAGATAGCCGCTCCCGTCATAACGCTCATGATGGGTCGCCACCATCCACAACAAGCGTTCATCGATGTTGGGCGCCCGCTCCAGCAGATCCATCCCGTACCGGACGTGCTTCTTGACCAACTCCCATTCATCATCGGTGAGGCGTTCCGTTTTATCCAATAGATCTTGCGGCAACTTTATATTTCCAATATCCAACGACAGTCCACCCATTGCCAGCAGGCGTAGTTTTTCGTCGTTGAAACCCATTTTGCGGCCGAACGTGGTCAGTCCGGCTGAGACGTTGATGGCGTGGCGATACGTGGACGTATGGTGTTCCTTGACCCGGCAGACCCAATTAAAAGCATCCGGATTGCGCTTGATGCTGTCCACCATGACATCGACGCAGTTGTTCATATCGTCGATATTCAGAGCCTTCCCGTCTCCCAGATCGGTCCAGATTTCCATCGTGATGTTCTCGATGGACGTATGCACGGATTGCGCCTTGGGCAATTCGTCGGAAAACGCGACGCGCGGCTTCTCAAATTTATCATGTCCGGTATTAACGAGTTCGTCGATGGCCGATACCGACAGCACGGCGGTTTTTTTCTGCGCGCTCTCCAGAGTGTATTCTTCATCGGGGACCACGATGTAGACGTACCGGCACAGCTCTCTTAGCTTTGTGATCTCATCGCTGTCCTGGATGTGGAACCCCTGAAAGAGAAACGGCGTCTCGCGCCAGGGCCTATCCAACCGCGAGACATACATCCCAACTTGAAGCTGCGTGGTGTTGATCCTTTCAATTGGCATACCGAGTTTCGTTCGTGCGTTTTCGCTCGCTATATGTCGCTAGCGTGAATTGCCGCGGGTTCATCACATAATGAGAAAACCGAAGCGCACATGCCCTATTCGCCATTATCGGCAAACAAGCTTGCGGCGCAACGTGCGCATTTGACCAAAATAACCCGCCGCCACAATTGAGCATATTGGGACGCCAGCGGCTCCCGCCGCCGACATGCGTGCCGCCCTCGGCATGCGGCGATGCTTGCGTGCAAGGCTGCGGCAGCAAAACCATCCGCACCCGATGGAACCATTCGCAGCCGGTGGGAAGGCGGCGGCCCCATGATATCGAGGCTGGAAAATTCCAGCCAGGCTGCCAGCGGGGATCCGACCGCCCTTTCCAATATATAGAAAAACTTCTGTATTTAGTCAACTATTCAGATAGTTACCTTGACTGAATGGTTATTTTTGCTAATCGTTAGATTTAAGGGTATGGCATTTCATCGGCGTCGGCCAAGGCGCAGCACCGTCGATGTGGAACGCAACTCAACCGAGCAACACGTGATGACTGATTCCCACGTCGACCACGGCCCGCAGGCGGCCGCGAATCGCCGGCCACGCGCTGCCTGCCGTTTTCGTATCGCCGCGTATCGATGAATCGCACGGCTTCGCGTCCCACCCCGGCCGGCGGCCCCAGACTCGAGTTCTCGGGATTGAGATATTTTTCTCTTCTGAGCCTTTTCATTGTGGCCATGGTTGGCGCGTTCATGGCAGTGATGCATTACAGGAGCTCAGTCGATACTTACATCAGCAATGTCGAGCACAAGAATATACTGGTCGCCCAGTCCATCCGCGCGCTCGTCCGGCACCATTACGAGATGCTGTTTTCGGCCGGTGAAGGGACTGTCGGTGCGCCGGAACCGGCAACCACCCCAATCGATGAGCAAGAGACTTTCTACGATCATCAGGTACAACTGGGATTGCCGCCGCATCTTGAAAAACAACTGCCGCCGATCCTGGCTCATTCCGACATCACGAAACTGAAAATTTTCAGCGTCGAAGGACTGACGCTGTATTCCACCGACAAGGCGGATATCGGACAAATCCAGACTTTGAGTCCGGCCCTGCGCCAGGTGATAAACGGAAAACCTTATTCAGTCGTCGTGACCGGCGAAGCATCGCATGCGAATCTGTCCGAGTCGGCCGAATACGTAGAGACCTACACACCGGTGTTTTCGCCGGCGGACGGCACGGTCATCGGTTTATTTGAAATCTATACCGATGTGAGCGATGAATTAGCCGCCATCAGGTCACAGGGAAAACTGGAATCGATCGTACTGGCTTCGCTCTTTATGCTCGCTTTCGGCGTGCTGTGGTTATCAAGCCGCGCCATACATAAGCGGGACCTGGCCCGCGCGCACATGATCTTCGATGCTCACAAGGCGGTCAAAGACAGCGAAGCCAAGTTCCGCAGCATTTCCGAGGCGGCGCAGGACACCATTGTATTGATGAACGATCGCGGCAAGGTCACCTATTGGAACCGAGCGGGCGAAAAAATGTTCGGCTACGGCCAGGAAGAGATGCTCGGCCAGCAATTACACGAAGTCATCGTTCCCAACCGATACGGCAGTCAACACGAGAAGGGCATTAAACGGTTTCGAAAAGACGGAAGCGGCCCGTTACTCAACAGAACTGTCGAGTTCTATGGACTTCACCGCGACAAAACGGAGTTCCCGGTGGAATTATCCATATCTCAGGTCGTCATTGACGGCAAATGGCACGCGGTGGGAATGATCCGGGACATATCCGAACGACGGCAGAGCGAAACACAACTCGTCCACCTTGCCACACATGACCCCCTCACCGATCTCCCAAACCGGGCGTTGCTGCGTGACCGTCTGACGCAGGCCATCATACACGCGCGGCAGCACGGTGGGCCCATCGCAACGTTATTCCTGGATCTGGATCAGTTTAAACTGATAAACGAAAATCTCGGGCATGACGCCGGAGACGAATTGATCAAAATCATCGCGGAGCGCCTGGCTTTACTGGTGCATGAAGGCGACACGGTGGTTCGCTTTGGCGGCGACACGTTCGCGATAATCCTCAGCGACATCGAATCACAAGAAGACGCCGAGACATTGATCAAAGAGGTTATGCGCGGCGTCAAGACGCCGCTTGCGATCGGCAAGCAACAGATGAACATAACTTGCACCATCGGCGCCAGCCTGTTTCCCCGCGACGCACTGGACATGGAGGCCCTGGTCAAATGCGCCGAAATCGCCATGCATCAGGCCAAGTCGCTGGGCGGCAATCACTATCGGTTTTTCAGCCAGGGAATGGATTCGGGACTGTCCAAGAAAATGCTGTTGCGCGGCGCGCTTCCGGGGGCCTTGGATCGGAGCGAGTTCCTGCTCCACTACCAGCCGATATTCGACTTGCACACCGGAAATCTGGTGGCCGCGGAGGCATTGCTGAGATGGCAGCGCTCCAACCAGACCTTCGTCCCGCCGAGCGAATTCATTCCAATCGCCGAAGAGACCGGCCTCATCGAGCCCATCGGAGAGTGGGTGTTGGCTACCGTTTGCGGACAGGCGCGCGCCTGGCAAAAAGCGGGCCTCCCCAAGTTGCGTGTGGCGGTGAACTTGTCCGCGCGCCAGTTGGATATGTCGGACCTGGTCGACACGGTGGAAACCGTACTCGCCGACAGTGGTCTGGACCCCCACTACCTGGAACTGGAGCTCACCGAAAGCCTGATCATGCAGAATCCCGAGAAGGCTATCTCCACATTTATCAGAATCAAAGAGATGGGAATCGGGTTGTCTATCGATGACTTCGGCACCGGGTATTCGAGCCTCAGTTACTTGAAGCGGTTCCCGCTTGACCGGGTAAAAATCGACCGCTCCTTCGTGAGCGAATTGCACACCGAGCCCGACGACAGAGTCATCGCGTTGACGATCATATCGATGGCCCACAATCTGCGTCTGCGGGTGGTTGCCGAAGGAGTCGAAAACGACGCTCAACTCCACTTCCTGCATGAGCATGGCTGTGACGAGGTACAAGGGTTTTTCTGCGGCAGACCCGCGCCCGCCGAGGAATTCAGCCGATTGCTGCACCAACATCTTTGTCTCAACGATCATCAAAAAATACAGCAATTGAGTTTGGCCACCGGATCGTCCGGCTCCTGAACGCCGCGTGTCGGTAAATTCGTAATCCCTTACCGGGCGCGTCCGCCCGCGATGTTTCGCACGTCGCGCTCCCTTCCGGATTGGGCGTGAACCATTTGCGCGCCGGGCAGTCTTAATCCGCATGACAATCCCGCGCCTCCTTGGACTGCTCCCGACGTTGCTCGTCAGCGCGCTGGGCGCCGCACCCACCGCGGTCGCGGCGCCGGACTCACGCTTGCAAGTCATCGAATTATTCACTTCCCAGGGATGCTATTCCTGCCCGCCCGCCGACGCCCTGCTGGGAGAAATGATCAATGCGGGTCGAGGCATAATCGGCCTGGAGTTTCATGTCGACTACTGGGACGACCTGACTTACGGGCGAGCGGGAAAATGGAAGGACCCGTTCTCCGATTCCCGCTACACGCAGCGTCAACGTGCGTACCATGCGCAACACCTTTCCGGCCGCCGCGGGATCTACACCCCGCAAGCGGTGATCAACGGCCGCTTTGCCGCGGTGGGCACAAACCGTGGCGCCATTGATACGGCATTGAACGCGCCATCATCGGCCCCGATTGTGAACGTGACGGTGCGTAGCGGCACGGAACCGGGATTCAGCATCGTCCTCGACGGTGACGCCACGCAAGCAGCGGCTGTGTGGCTGCTGATATTCGATCGCCATCGGGTAACCGAGGTACCCAACGGTGAAAATCACGGTAAAACGCTGCGTAACTTCAATGTGGTCAGGGAAATGCGGCGCATCGGGGACTGGCCCGGCGGTTCCACGACGCTGTCTATTGACGAGCCGGCGGTCGGCGAACGTCAAGGCTGCGCGGTCCTGGTGCAAGACGAGCACCAGGGACCCATTCTGGGGGCAAGCTTATGTTGACGGGGTTGCGAAGCCGGCGCGCTGCGAAGCCGGCATATATCATCAGCCCTGTAGCGACTCATTGACGCGCTGGAGTTCGCCGCCGAGATAGGCTGCGATTGCCCGCATTCCGTCGACACCCGCGGCGGTCTCGGCGTTGCGATTGTAATTGGTGTTGATGTTTACATCGTACGTAATGGGTTCGCCGTTACCATCGAGTATGAATTCGATCCCTGCAATATGGATTCGGTTGGCGTGCAGGAAGCGCGCATAGCCATCCAGGATGGGATGGGAGAAATTGTTTTCGATGCGAAATTTGAGCGACGTCCCCGCGGTGGGGCTGGACGATGCATCGTCCAGCTGGCACGCGTCCGCCGGACACAATTCAAATCCCTGAGTGGTATCCACGCGTACGGCATAGAAAAACTCGCCGCCGATAAATTCGCACCGAGTGATAAACGGTTCCGGTGCATCGATGTACTCCTGGACCAAGGTAATACCATCGACGGGCGGTTGATAATCGGAGCTTTCGATATATCGCCGCAACGCCGGGCGACTATCGAACAAGCGAACGCCAAGACCTTTTCCACCGCGGTTGTGTTTGATGATGAACGGACCATCGAACCGGCCACTCGCGGAAATAAGTTCTGCGCGGGTGGCGGCCGCGATGGTGCGGGGCGTACGAATCCCCTGTGCATTGAGGGCCGCGTACTGTTTGAGCTTGCTGATTTCCAATTGCAGGGCGCGGCGCGAATTGATCACCCGCCGATAATGTGACTCCAGCCATTCGAGTACCGCTTCGGTCTCTTCCGGCGCATAGCGGTGGCCACGAGAATGCGCTGATGCACTCATACGGTTATAGAACACGCCGTGGGGTGGCGTACCGGTGCGATCAATTGGGCCCCCGTCGATAAACCATTCCCGACAAGGTAGCCCCAGATCGTTCAAGGCGGCGCGCAGCGGCGCCGTCCACTCCGGGTTCTCATGAATGATGTAGATATGAGACATAGACCGATTACAACGGAGATGGACCGGGCGAGTATAGCGTCTGTGAGCGGTGCCGGGGCCCCACGATAGAGGCTTTCGCCCGCGCAGCGGGGCTATTTCTCCTCGCCCGCAGGGACGCGGGCGTCGAGCCGGCACGGAGGTATGCACGGCGTGTCCCGGGAATTGTCCTGCGCTTCAGCCCATTTCCACGGCCCAAGCTCAAAGCTGAAGCGCGGGACAATTTGCGGGACCGTCGCCCGCAGGGAAGCGGGCGTCGAGCCTACACGGACGTATTCACGGCGTGTCCCGGGAATTGTCCTGCGCTTCAGCCCATTTCCGCGGCCCAAGCCCAAAGCTTAAGCGCGGGACACACGCGGGCCGCCTCGGCAACTCGGCTCTATGCCGGCCGCGTCAATAGCACTTCAGATCCCACCGCTTAAGATCCCGGCATTTGTGATAATTCAAGCGCCGGTTCAGGTCCACCCGCCGGTGGTTCAGGCCGATGGCGCTGCGCGGCTTGCGTCGCTGCTGCCGCCGTTTTCTTTCCGCCTCTCTTTGCCGGAGGTACTCCTCGACGTCCGCCAAATCATTCCCGGCCGGATCGCCTCCGATTTCCCGTTGCACGCCATCGGAACCCGATTCCGCGGCATAAACGGCCCCATCGACGATACGGTTTAGTACGTCGAGTTGCGCAGTCAGGGCCAACCAGAGCCCCGCGAGAAACACCCTTCTCATCAGCTGCATTCGCTCACCCACCTGATACAAGCTTAGCCCAAGATCACGCTTGGTCAGTGGCGCACGTAAAAATTGTCATTCGGAATTGCACTTTGCCCGCCTTTGGCCGAAACTTAGGATAAGCGCGGGCGCAACCGGGTGCCGCCCGGCGCGAGTAAGAAACTACGACCACTCACGTCATACAGTCCGATGACCAGGTTATTTTTGTTGGGTATTTCAGTGTTTGGTATGCTCATCTCCGTGGGCTGCGCCGATCAGGATGCGCCGCGCAATAAGCTTGACCTGGCGCAGTCCGCAACCCACTCGAATCAAGCCGGCGAACAGCCCAGGCTGCGCGCCGTCAGCGCGGAGACGGCTCCCCTTGATATCAAGGCGGGCAGGTCGGTGTTCAACAACAAGTGTCTTTCCTGCCATGGGGAAGGGATCAAAGGGGCGCCGAAGCTCGGAGACGCCGCTGCGTGGACGGATCGCGTTGAACAGGATTTGGATGTGCTAATCCACCACGCCATCAACGGACACGGCGGCATGCCGCCGAAGGGCGGGTTTAGCGAACTGAAAAACGCCCAAGTGGCCTCAGCGGTGGCCTATGTCGTGAGCAAGAGTCAACGCTTGATCCGGGTTGCGGAAAAACGCAAGCAGGCTACCGGATGTCATCCGATCAATAATCCCGCGCTGTGCACCGAAGAGGAATTGCGCGACGCATTGACGCTGCAGATGATGTGGATGTTGCGTGGCGCGACCCACGGGTCGTGAGCCCGCGGATCGATGATGATACGACGCTGATCGCCATTCGAGCAGCGAATCACGCTTGCGCGAAGTACTTCTCCAAATACTCCTCGAAAGAAATATCATCCGAGGTCTCAATCTCGCGCTGCCGTTGTATTGACTCCTTGGCGGCGTTTTCAAAATAAGCCATACGGTCCGGCGGCAAGCTTGTATCCTTGAAAAACCTTGCATGCCTCTCGGACATTGCCAGTGCGAAGTGAAAGAAGGAATCCTGGCTTCGGCGCATCATATCGAGCAGAATCGCGGACGGCGTTCTTTCCACGTCGTCTACAACCTGTTTTTGCAGCGCGAGAGCTTGCGAATACAGCCGCCCAGGCCCACCCTGATCCAACAATTCCACGATCGGTTCCATCATCGCGCATATTTCCTCGGCCCATTGCTGAAGTGATATGAGAACTCCTTGACGACTCAACTTCAGCGATGGGTCTCGTCCGCAACACGCCACCATCGCCTGATTGCGCTCCATTTCCTTCCGTTCTTCCGCACTCATCGGCGGGCTTTCCTGTAACAGGCAATAAATAAGAAAGGCCTCCAGAAAACGCAGTTGTGGCTCGTTGACGCCCAGGGGATGAAACAAATCCACATCCAGCGCGCGGATCTCCACATACTGAACGCCGCGATGTTTTAGCGCCAGCGTCGGCTTCTCTCCGGACTTCATAACCTGCTTTGGACGCACAAAACTATAGTATTCATTTTCGATCTGCAGAATGTTCGCATTCAACTGGCGATATTCTCCGTCAACCACCACCCCAAACCGGGAATACTCCGGATCCGGCGTTTCGATGGCCCGGGTCAGGCTTCGCACATACTCGTCCAGGTTGTTGTAAGAAATGCCGAGCCTCGCTTGTGCCTTGTTTTTATAGCCGATATCGCTCATGCGCAGCGAGGTGGCATAGGGCTGGTAGTAAGTGCCTGCGCCGAATTCTTCAAATCCCGGCGGCGGCCGCTGAAAAAACGACCGGCACACCGCGGGGGACGCACCGAACAGGTAAGGAATCAGCCAACCCTGCCTCTGGAAGTTGCGAATAAGGCCGAAGTAACAATCCGCGATGAATTCCTCTCGTGTTTTTCGGTTGTTTTCCATATCTTGGAACACGGGCCAGAATTGCCCGGGAAGCGAGTAATTGAAATGCACTCCCGCGATTGCCTGCATCGTTCTGCCGTACCGGTACTCGAGGCCGAGACGATAGACATGCTTCATCTTGCCGACGTTCGAAGCGCCGTAATTGGCGATGGGGATACTGCTCTCTCCCTCCAACAAACACGGCATGCTGGTGACCCACAGCAATTCATCATGCAGTTTGCTGTATATGAATTGATGTACCTGGGACAGAAACTCCAGTGTCTGTTCAATTCTCTTGTACGGCGGTGTGATGAGCTCGAGTAAGGCCTCGGAATAATCGGTTGTAACATGAGTGTTCGTCAGCGCCGAGCCCAGCGCGACTGGATGTGGAGTTTGCGCAATCGTACCGTCCCGCGTTACCCGCAGGCTCTCTTTCTCCACCCCCTTCTTGCCGCCCGCCAGTAATCCCTTGTGGCCGCTCGCTAATAGACGGTTCGTGCGTTGTTGCAGAACGTTACTCAATCCGGTGGGTATCCTTAAGGACAATTCCTGGCAATTAACTGTTGCCGTCGATTATATGTCGAACTCACACCTGAGATCCGATCTTCCTCAGCCGCGCTATTATCGCTCATCTTCCCGGCCCCGCTATTCGGGAAGTTTCAGGTATTGCATTACACCCCCTGAGATGTTCTATTGGGAGTTGACGAGGCGACCGCGACCATAAGCCGCGGCATTCCCTGGATGCGGGAATCCGCGACACACACGGTCCGCGATACCTGGTCAAGGGGGGGCGAATCTTGATACCGCCCATTTGCGTCGTCCCGCGAGGACTTGAGTATGCCGTACGTGGTAGCAATCAATATGTCCTACGACCATCACACGCAGGAGCAGTGTGCTCAGATCTGGAAATTAATCACCAAAGTGATGCTGGACGCCGGATTCCAACCCGATGGTCGCCTGTTTACCATCAACCTTCCCGAAAAGGATGCCACCTTGGTGGCAAGGAACACCATTGACAAGATGGCGAGCGAGCTTCGCGAACGCGATGAAAATATTTATGATTATCTGAAACGATGCTACGGGTATGACGTCGCGCACACCACCAATTTACTACTGCCGCCCTTAGACACCATTGAGGTTGAAGAAAAAACCGACCCGGCATGACGCTCGCCCACGACCCTTGTTCAATCCCGCACCGAAGGAAACAACATCTTCAACAGAACACGGGTTTCCGGAAAACGCCAGGGATTGGTAACGATAGCACCATCGAAATTGCGCATTGTGTGCGGGTCGAGCACCACCACCTTGGATACCTCCCACTTGTCCCGGGACTGCAACAGCGAATAATCAACAATCGGCGACTTGGGTGCGCACAAATAGAGATGCACCCGGTTCTCGTCCAGTGTAAACAGCAGCGTATCGACATTGACTTCGATTCCCGTCTCCTCCCAGGTTTCGCGGGCTGCCGTTTGCCGCGGATCCTCTCCGGAGGTGTGCCGCCCCATCGGCAGCTGAAGTTTTCCCAGAACACGATTGATCCCCATCACGATCCCCTGAGGGGTGGGAATAAGGCAGCCGGCGGCGCGAATAATCGCGACCGGCGCGGCCACATCCGCCACCGGATCGCCGATCGCGGGCATTGTCCACAGCAACATACCGGACACAAAACCGGCGCCTCGTTTCGCTACAAGCGGCACACGGACTCCCGTTAACATCGCGACAAGACCCACCACTAATTTCAAGTCAACGATCTTGCCTATGGATTGCCGGACACGCGCCGACGAGTCATGCATTACGTCGGCTGCGTCTTGCCTGACCGCTGGATCTCGGTTATAAATTCGCGACCTATGAGTAAAACAGCGTATGGACGAGACTACCAGCATGGAACGCAATGATAATCGAAATCAACAAGACCGGCGCGAGTGGAAACCGATGCCGAACCCCCCCTTCCGTGATTCAAACGGCCGTCTGGTGCGCAAAGACAGGCGCCGAAAACCCGACCGGCGGCTCAATAACATTCTAGTAAAGGAATAAACTCACAATCCTCGTGTGAGCACACTTTTGGAGCGCGGAGTTTAACAGTCGCAGCCGATTGTGCCGCACGATGTTCCGCGGTACGTGTGCCGTGCGCCGTTTACGGGAAAAGCCGCTCACCACAGGAAACATATCGCGGCTGAACGCCGCGCCGAAAACGCTGAAACTCGGTGTCGAGGGCGATTCGAGGTCCCGTAGACCCGCCTGAGCGGCGGCAATTCTACCTGTCGTCACCCGACTCGTCCGGCGACGCCGACGATTGCGGCGCGATACCCAGTTGCATCAGTTCTTCGGCCCACAATTCGTGGTTCTGCCTGGCGAAATTCACATCCACGCGGCCGTGGGCCATCCCCTCCAACGCACCCTCCACACCGAAGGTGCCCAGATACGAGTGCCCCAGGATGATCACTATCCACAACAGCGCGCCGATCAGGTGCAGCAATCCGGGCCGCACGGTCTCCATCGACGGCGCGTAATCGGGAAACGCCAGCATCAGCCCGGTCGCACACACGGTGGTCCCGACAACCACGAGACCCACCCAGTACACAAACAATTTGTCGCCGGCTGTAACTTTACCCGCCGCCGGAATCTTGCCCCCGACGAGGCCGGCGCCATGCTTGAAAGACTCCCAGTCATGCCGGGCGGGGACATTAATCCCCAGCCAGCGCACGATCATGAGCAGAACACCCAAGCTAAAGGCCGGGCCCAGCCAGGTGTGTATCGACAACACCCAACCGTTCCATGCTTGGAACGCACTCTCAGCAGAGGCAGCCGTCGCGGCGCTTCGGGAAAACATCAATCCCAAACCGGTCAACGCCAGGGCCACGAATAGCGTCGCCGCATACCAGTGGACCACGCGCTCGAAAACCGTCCAACGTGGAACGGTCATTTTGGCGCGGCCCGCTGCGAGGCGCACCCGCCCGCGCACGGCATAAATAATCGCGAGCGCCACTATGCCCAATCCCAGAACACCGGCGCCATAGTTGGCGATCGCATCATCGCTGATATGTCCCATGACCGTTCAGCCTGATCAAGAAGTGAGTTGGAGTGTCTGCCGTCTGTGGCCCGGCAACAGCGCGCCGCGGGACAATGGTCCGCAGACTCAAACTTTGCGCAAATCCTCGCCCAAGTCTTGGGCCAGATCAAGTTCCGGCGGCTGAATTTGTGCTTAGATCCAAAGCAGCGGCGCACCGGCGCCGGCTTCGGCGACCGAGCCGGACCCCGATTTCGGCGCCGGAATCGGGTGTTCAATGCCCGATACCTTAATTGCGACCGGCGGAATACCCATGGCCACCACCGACATCGTCTTTCTACATCCGCCAAGCCTGCTCGATTTTCGCGAGCGGGGGATGTTACTCGGTCCGATCAGTGACGTCATACCCTCGACGCCGATCTTTGAGATGTATCCGGTCGGTTTTGTGAGCCTGTGCCATCAGCTCGAAAAAGCCGGTTTTTCCACGCGCATCATTAACGTCGCGAACAAGATGCTGAGGTCACCGCGCTACGACCCGGCGCGTGAGATCAGGCGGCTCAAGGCAAAGGCGTTTGCGGTCGATCTGCATTGGCTGCCCCATGTCCAGGGCAGCCTGGCGTTAGGTAAACTGATCAAGCAACTCCACCCCCAACGCCCGTTGATCTATGGCGGATATTCCGCGACCTATTTTGCCGACGAGTTGATCCGGTATCCCTTTGTCGATTTCATCATCAAGGGGGACTCCGCGGAGAAACCCCTGCTCATGTTGATGCGGGCGATCGTGAATGGCATCGATTACGGCGCAATACCCAATCTGACATTCAAGGACGCTGCCGGACGCGTACAGGCAAATGAGATCACGCACGCGCCAACCGACATCGAGGACGTCACCATCGACTACGGACTGCCGATCACCAAAGTGTTGCGATTTCTGGACTTCTCAGCTTATGTGCCTTTCCGCTCGTGGCCGCGTTATCCGATGACGGCGATATTTCCGTATCGGGGTTGTCAATACGACTGCATCGCCTGTGGGGGCTCGAAATCGGCAGGGGAACGCCTGTTTCGACGCTCCCGGCTGGCGGTCAAATCGCCCCGCAAAGTGGCGTCGGAGATCGCGCAGAGCGCCAGGTTCTTCAACGCGCCGATAATGCTCATCGGCGATATCCTGCAGAACGGCCAGGATTACGCGTTCCGTCTGTTGGAGGAAATCCAACAGCTGAAATTGCGCAATGAAATTGTCATCGAATTCTTTGCCCCGCCCTCCGCCGACGTGATCCGCAGGGTGCGAAAATCGATACCCAAATACAATGTCGAGATGTCACCGGAGTCACACGATGAAAGCATACGGCGGGCTTTCGGCCGTCCCTTCGACAACCGGGAACTCGAGGACGCAATCAGCGGTTTCATCGACAACGGCTGCGGACGCATCGACGTGTTTTTTATGATCGGCCTGCCGCATCAAACCTACGCGTCGGTAATGGAAACGGTGGATTACTGCGAGTATCTGCTCGCAACCTACGGTAAAAGAAAAAACCTGCACCCCTTTATTGCCCCACTGGCGCCGTTCATGGACCCTGGCAGCATCGTCTGGGAACAGCCCGGGGCTCACGGCTACCGCTTACTCGCTCGAACCCTGGACGAGCACCGACAATTGATGGAGTCGGCCGTGACATGGAAGGACTTTTTGAGCTACGAAACACAATGGATGAGCCGCGATGAAATCGTCGACAGCACCTACGAAGCCGCGCTGCGGTTGAACCAACACAAACGGAAACATGGGGTGATTCAGGCATCCACCGCGGACAATCTCGAAAGACGCATGCAAAGGTCCCGTGCGCAATTGCAGCGCATCGATGAATTGACGCGGAGCGGACAACGCGGCTCTGCGGCGTGGCGCAGGCTGCAAGATGAGTTGCGCGGTACGCTGATGAGCACGCTGTATGCGAAGGAGGAACTCAACTGGCCGATCGGCGTTTCACGTTTCCGCGTGGGGGGCATACTTTCGCGGTGGCTGAGCCAGGTGATACACTCGCCGTGAGCCTTTCAATCATGGCTATCACTGAATCGGAGGAGGGAAAACAATGGTTGATGCGATAAAAATACTTGGCAGTCTTATGGGCAACAACGCGGTGTCATCCGGTCTCGGCGCCCAGGTTCTGAAAAGCGTCCTCGGCGGGGCCTTGGGAGGCGGTTCCGGAGCGGGCGCTTCCGGCGGCGGACTCGGTGGTTTACTCGGCGGGGTATTGGGCGGCGGGGGGGCCTCGGGCGGCGGTCTGTTGGGCGGCCTGGCCGACGCCGCGCTCAAGCAGTTCGGGCAAAACCAAGCAGGGTCGGCGCCCGCCGCCAGCGATGAGTGCGTACCGGCGGGCATGAGCCACCAGCAAGCCAACGATGAAGCGACTATCTTGATCCGCGCGATGATCTATGCCGCCAAAGCGGACGGCCGGGTGGATCGCGAGGAGACCGAGAACGTGTTGCAGCGTCTTGGCGAAATCACCCAGGATGAAATTGACTTCGTGCGTCAGGAATTGACACGCCCCCTGGACGTGGAAGGCTTCATCCGCAGTATACCGCGCGGTATGGAACAACAGGTGTATGCGATGTCCTTGCTGGCGATTGATCTCGACACCCATCCGGAGGCCAAGTACCTGCATCAACTTGCCCAGGGCCTGGGCATGTCTCCCCAGGTCTGCAATCAGATCAACCAGCAATTGGGAGCGCCGCCGCTTTACTCGTAAGTTATCGCTTTTCACGCCGGCCACGTTCCGTTCGCACCCCAGGCGCGGCCGCGCCATGGCCGGCGTCGAACCTGCGCCCCGACCGCGTCGTAATCGCATCAAAACGGCTATCGTATGGCGTTTCCCCACGTCTTGGAATGGCGCTTTTTGACATATGTCACATTCGACACTTCGGCCGATGTGCTATATTTTTACCATGAGCGGTGAAATCTCGCGCAACTTTTTATGGGCGACATTGGCGATGCTGCTAGCGCTGTCGGCGGCGTCCGCCGCGCCGCAGATTCCTGCCGTCAAAGTCGACCTTCTCGTCGCTGTGGATACAGCGGAATCGGTTAATGCGGTATCGGCGCGCCAGTCTTCTACTCACCACACGCATCAATCTTCGGCGCACGCGCCATGCGCTACGCCGGACTGCGAAACCGGGTCGGACTGCCCGGGAAATATGACCATGTCAGATTGCGAGGCGGACGGCATGTCGTGTGTACACTCGGGAACGATGGTGATGGTGCATCGGACCGGCGAACTATTCGTTCCGCACGGCATCGCGGTCACCATGCACGATCCCATTAATTGGCTGCCGACGAAGCACGCAACCCTGATCTTCCACCCTCCACGATACACCTCCTGACCACCGCGGCCGGTAGCCGCCGCGCATACCTCGCTGCCCGCTGCACACGGATATCGAACACTCTGCCTCAACACTACGGCATCGGGTGGTTCGCTATTGATTGTTGTCTCAGGAGATACCATGATGATTACTGTCAACGCATTGTCCAAGCACGCCGGCGTGTCGGCGCACACCGTGCGCTGCTATTCCCGCATCGGGCTTCTCAATCCGCGGCGGGATCCCAACGGCGCGAGCGGTGAAGGCAACACCTGCCGTGTCATCGACGCGGCGAGCGAGGCTTTGCGTACCGAAGCTTGCAATACGGTCGAGGAAGGGCGCTATGTCTGACAAAGCTGCGATACCAGGGCCACAAAGCGCCCCTCGTTCCCAGACGTTCAAGTACCTGGTGCCCTTGGCGATCTTCGCGGCGATCGGGATCTTTCTCGGCATCGGCCTGACCCTCGATCCGCGGGAGGTGCCCTCGCCGTTGATCGGCAAGCCGGCGCCGGAGTTCGAACTGCCACCGGTCCAGGGACGTACGATGGGCCTCTCCGACAAGGTTCTGGTGGGCGAGGTTTCCCTGGTGAACGTATTTGCCTCGTGGTGCACCGCGTGCCGGGACGAACACCCGCTGTTCATGCAGATGTACCAGGAGAACATCGTTCCGATTCACGGTCTAAACTATAAGGACAAACCGCAAGACGCCGCCGCGTGGCTCGATGCGCTGGGCGATCCGTACGCCCGCACCGGCGCGGATGTCGACGGCCGCGTCGGCATCGACTGGGGCGTCTATGGCGTGCCGGAGACCTTCGTCATCGACCGCAACGGACGCATCGCCTACAAGCATATCGGCGCCGTCAATCGGCGGGTCCTCGAGGAGACGCTGCTTCCTTTGATTGAAAAACTAAGAGAATGAATGTGAACACTTGCGGTGATTGCAACACTGCCACGCTCGCGGGCCAAGGCCGCGCAGGCGGGTGCCGGTAATGGCCGCCGAACTTTCCAGCCTGGCGCTTCCGGCCATCTTTATCGCCGGCGTCATCTCGTTTTTCTCCCCGTGTGTGCTGCCGCTGGTTCCGGCGTATATCTCCTATATCACCGGTGAGTCGGTCACCGATGCGCCGAACGGACAGTCGCTCGCTGCGCGGCTACCCGCATTGGCGTTGAGCCTGTTTTTCGTGTTGGGTTTTTCAGTGGTGTTCATCGTTCTCGGCGCGAGCGCCTCGGTACTCGGTCAGACCATGCTGAAGTACCGCTACGAAACCAATATCGTCGGCGGCGCCATCATCATCGTGTTCGGTTTATTCATGACCGGCCTGATCAGGCTGCCCCATCTGCATCGCGACACACGCTTTCACGTGTCCCTGAACGGCGGCGGCCCGGTGTCGGCATTCGTGCTGGGTCTGGCTTTCGGGTTTGGCTGGACGCCCTGCATCGGTCCGGTGCTGGGGGCGATCCTTGCGGCCAGCGCAGTGGCCGCTACCTTGAATCAGGGCATTGCCCTGCTCAGTGTGTATGCCCTGGGACTCAGTCTCCCATTTCTCGCCGCGGCTTTGTTTGCGGAAAAATTTCTCGCGAAGCTCAAATCGATGCGCCGCATGGGCAAAACGCTGCATATCGTTGCCGGTGTGATTCTTGTTGTCACGGGAATCGCCATGATCACCGGTTATCTATCGACATTTGGATTCTGGATGCTGAAAACGTTTCCGATTTTTTCAACAATCGGCTGAAGCATCATATCAACATTCAATATTAAATCTGTGGAGACAACCTCATGAAGACTTTCAAGTTCCTGCCATTGCTGGGATTGGTGTTTGTCATCGCCGGGTGCGGCACCAATGCCGCGCCGAAAGAAACGGTCACCTTGTACAAATCCTACACCTGCGGTTGCTGCAACGGTTGGAAAGAGCATATGGAGAGCGCCGGTTACAAGATTGATGTCGTCAATATGGAGGACAAGGAAATGCCGGCCATCAAGGAAAAGTACAACGTGCCCAGATCGTTGCTCAGCTGTCACACGGCGATCATCGGCGACTATATCGTCGAAGGGCATATTCCATCCAAGGTCATCGACAAGCTGTTGACAGAAAAACCCGCGATCGAAGGCATCGGGATGGCGGGCATGCCGTCAGGATCGCCAGGGATGCCAGGCCCCAAGAAGGAGACCTGGAAGATTTACTCCATGAATAAGGGCAAGGTGACCCTGTACGAACAACTCTGAGTATCAAACTGAACGCTACCGCCGGAACCTCTGACAAACAGAGGTTCCTTGGAGAAGAAAACCGCGTGACTGGAGAGTGAAACGATGATTGCTGCAGCACACTTAACCGCATTGCTTGCCCTGCTGTCGCTGCTGCCGACGGCGGCCCACGCCCATTGTCCGCTGTGCACCGCGGGGGCCGGAGTCGTGGCGTTCGGCGCCGCCAAGCTTGGAGTGGGACCGATGTCGGTGGGTATTTTTCTCGGCGCGTTCGCGGTGGCGCTTGGATTATGGGTGGCGCGCCTGCTGAAGAAACAGTATCTGCCCCGGCAAAAAGAGGCACTGGCGATCTTCTCGTTCGTGACCACCATCCTGCCGTTGCAATCGGTGCTGGCGGATTACACCTCGGTGTATCTGCCGTTCTGGGGGGAATACGGCAAGACCCTGCTGATCAACCGGTTTCTGGTCGGCGGCATCATCGGTGGCGTACTCATCCTGTTGTCACCCTACCTGAGCAGGAAGCTGGCGCTCGCCCGCGGCGGCGCCATGTATCCCTTCCAAGGCATGGTGATTACGCTTGGGTTGCTGGTGACGGCTGCGGTGGTGATCGAGTTTACGGTATGAACGAGGCGGTTCTGGTGCTGTCGGTCATTGTCGTACTGTTCGCGGTGTTATTGACCGTCAAAAGCATTACCCGGTGGAAGTTTTGCGTGATCTGTGTGAGCGTCAGCATCACGTGGATAGCGCTACTGGCGTTGTATTGGCTCGGATTGTTCAAGCATCCGGTGATCATCGCGGTACTGATGGGGCAAACCATAGTCGGCTTGTACTACTTTCTGGAAAAAAGAACTGCGCAGGAGTTTCATATCTTCCGCCTGCCGTTGCTGTTGACTATGACGCTGGCGGCTTTTATCGCGCTCGGTGTGAGCACCGACCTGGCGACCGGCATGGGGCTGATGGCGCTGTTATGGACCGCGTTGTCATTGCTGTATTTGTACCGGCGGAATCCCAAGACGAAACTGGTGGTCGACCGCATCATCGCATGCTGCAAAGACTGGTGATATGGAGGAACAAACCGGGTTGTGAATCACAGCCGTAGACCGATCAACGCTAATCTGATCCGATACCGGTCGGTGCGCCGCTGATGCGTAGTTACTGACAAAAAGCCGCATCGCGAAAACGGGAATACCCGGCTAAGAATCACGTCACTATCCATGTCCCCGGTGACGGCGGCGGTTTAATTGAAACTTCGCGCCCGCAGTCCGGTCTATTGGTTCATGCCCGGATGCGAATTGTATTGATGAAATCCTTGATCGACACCTTGGTAAGCTGCGTGCTAGCCGGCTTTGTAGTGCTCGGCACGACTCAATGGGCGATTGCGAGCGCTTGTGACGACGGGCTCGACCACCCACCCGGCGCGCACACGAAAACCGCGACGTCCTGCCCTCAACTCGATCATTACCATGTCGTTCACGGCGATTGCCAGCAGGGGTTTTGCTGCCACTCCGCACACTGTGGACAGTGCCTCAGCGGCGTCGCGATGCCGGCCGCATCGCGGATGCAGATCGCGCGGAACGATCCGTCGTTCTCGCCGCACGCCCCGCGGCAAATCCGCCATCAACAACGGTCCAAAACCGTCTTCAGACCTCCGCGGCTATCCGCCTGACACAACCTGGTTTGGCGTTGCGCCATACCGACGGCATATTGCCGAGGTTGATCGGTGTTTGCCAAGGCTCTTTCCAACCATGAGCTGTCTGCACCGATCGACCGCACTGGACGCGACAATGACATTATTTGAATTAGGCGATCATGAAATGATTCGCAAAATGTAAACAGGAGCAAATATGACGACACAGCAATTATCCCGTGTAAGTTCCGGGGCATTCGGCGCCGGCCGGGTACTGACGGCGACAGCGATATGCGGCCTGTTGGCGATTGGCCCATTGGCTAACGACGCGCTCGCCGGCGGGAAGCATCCGGAAGGACACCACCACGAAGACGCCCATTGGACGGCTCCCGCAGAGGCGAACCAGCGCGCCAATCCGGTGGCAGCCAGTGAACAGTCCGTCAATAACGGTAGGCAGATCTATCAAACCCACTGCGCCAGTTGCCATGGCGCCGACGGTGAAGGCGACGGACCCGCGGGCAAGGCCTTGAAACCGCCGGCCGCCAATCTCAAGGCGATGGCGCCGCGGCATTCCGATGGTGACCTGGCGTGGAAGATCGCCGAGGGTCGCGGCGCCATGCCGTCGTGGAAAGCGAGCTTGTCGGAAAATGATATCTGGGATGTCGTGAACTACATCAAACGCATCGCCAGCGCGGAGCAGGCAAAAGGCCATGGTCACGACGACAAGCATCATGACGACAAACACATGGATAAAACCAAGCGTGGCCATTAGGTGTACCAATGCGCAAATGGCCGAACAACGACAAATTTGAAAAAGCGAGGAGCAACTGTAATGCCCTTAAGAGGTGTGAATATACGAAATAGGTCTCTGATACGGGGACTTGCGTTACTGTGCTTGGCGGTTCTGTGGCGGACATCCGCCGCCGGACCCGTGTTCGTGGACGCGGACTGGGTGAGTAAACATATCGACGATCCAGCGGTGGTGCTGGTGGATATGGCGGCGGACGGCACCCAGTACCAGCGGTTCCATCTGCCTGGCGCGGTGTACCTGCCTTATCAAGCGATCGTGCAGCGGCGCCGGGACGGCGTGACGCTCAGAGTGGATGACGAACGGCTGTTCAAGATCCTCGGCGCCTTGGGTATCAGCGCACAGTCCCACGTCGTCATTTACGATGACATCGGCGGCCTGCAGGCCGGCCGGTTGTTCTGGGAACTGGAGCGCATCGGCCACGAGAAGGTGTCGGTCCTGGACGGCGGCCTGGTGCAGTGGATTCTCGATGGCCGCAAGGTGGTGGCGACACCCATGATCCCGAAGCCGGTCGTCTACAGCGCCAAGGGCGGCGGTGCACGCAACAACGAGGCGTCGCTGCGGGCGGTGAACGCCGCGCGCGGGGATGCCGCCGCGGTGCTGCTCGATGTGCGCTCCCGGGAGGAATACCAGGGCGAACCCCGCAGCAAACGGCGCACCGGCCATATCCCCGGCGCGAAGTGGTGGCCGTGGGACGGGGCGGTGGCCTTCGACAACGGATTCCGCCTGAAATCGGCAGATCAACTGCAAAAAAGCCTCGCCGCTGTCGGTATAGACAAAAAAGACCAGGCCATTATTACCTATTGCCAGACCGGCCACCGTGCGTCGCAGACCTATCTGACGCTGCGCGGCCTCGGCTATGAAAATATACGCGTCTACGACGGATCGATGGCGGAGTATACGCGTGACCGGAGCGCCCCGCTCAAGCTGGGGCTGTAGCCTTAACCTGCGCAGAAGCTAGCCCGAAATACATGTCGTGCATGTGAACTCTCGCTGCCGACGCGCAATCTGCCGGGCGGCGCGACACCTTAGGCAAACGCAGGTCAATGACGTAACATCGGTATTCAACCGATGAATGGCGCTCATTTAGAAATTCGTGTCGAGTGTTATGCCGGGCATCGCGGCGAGCAGATCCCCCGCCGGTTTGTTCTCGGGAAGCGCGTAATCGAAGCAGCCGAAGTTCAGGATCGCTGGCTGGATCCTGACCATCGCTATTTCAAACTGCGAGGTGACGACGGAAACGTTTACATATTGCGCTACGATGTCGGTGCCGATCGCTGGGAGTTGACCTTCTTCGATCGAGCGACCGATTATTCGAAGACCGCACCAGCGGCTGATCGATAGAATCCAGCACTGCCCACCGAGAATCGGGGTCATGTGGGAGCGCTTTTTAAGCGCGATTTTTTCGCGGTTACTTGTGCCGTGCTCTTTTTACGGTACAAACCGCTGCCACAGGGAAGGGGGACACTGACCCCTCGAATATGGTCTGGAGCCACACCACTTTTGCTAACATCGCGGCCATGTTCCGGGCGAGCAGAACTCTCCTGTGGTTGACGCTGTTGGCGATCGCTATGGCCAACGTCGAGGCGGTCGTGGTGATACATTTGCGCAGCCTTTACAACCCCGATCGCCCTCTCGAAATCTTTCCCCTGAATATCTTGTCCCACCGGGACCTGCTCTTCGAATGGGGACGCGAGACGGCCACGGTGGTGATGATCCTGGCGGTCGCGCTGCTGTTACCCGAGGGAGAAGCGGCATTTCAGGGGTATCAACCGGGCGAATTCCCCTGGAGTCTTTACCTGGCCGGTTATGTGCTGATGACGGCGAGCCTTGGAATGGTGGCCAGGAATACGTACGCTACGCGTGCGTGATGAGCCCATCGAGTGAAGCGCCATGAACGACGTCCAACTAATCTCAGAAATCACCTGTCCGGTATGCGGTCACCGTGCGCGCGAGACCATGCCTACCGATGCCTGCCAGTACTATTACGACTGTACCGGCTGCGGGACCTTGTTGAAACCCAAGCCGGGCGACTGCTGCGTGTTCTGCTCTTTCGCCAGCGTGCCCTGCCCGCCGATCCAGCAATCCCGCGCGTGCTGCGAAGACGGCGATCGCGGCGAGTGAATTAAGGATGCTCTGACAATCAGAGGTTCCTTAACGATGCGGTAACGGCGAGACGAACCCGCGCAGCCGCAGGCTGTTGCTGACCACAAACAGACTCGAGATACTCATCGCGAATGCAGCCAGCATCGGATTGAGCAACAGTTGGGTCAACGGATAGAGGGCGCCCGCGGCCACCGGAATCAAGGCGATGTTGTATGCGTAGGCCCAAAAGAAGTTGAGTCGGATAGTGCGCAAGGTCTTCTTCGCCAGCGCGATCGCGTTGACGATTCCGCGCAGATCACCGGACATCAGAATCACGTCGCCGGCCTCGATGGCAATGTCGGTGCCGGTGCCGATGGCGATGCCGATGTCCGCTTGCGCCAACGCCGGTGCATCGTTGATCCCGTCACCCACGAAGGCCACGCTGCGACCGGATTGCTGCAGGCGTTTGACCTCGGCGGCCTTCTGATCCGGCAGTACCTCGGCGAGCACACGGTCAATCCCGGTCTGGCCGGCGATCGCCCGCGCGGTGCGCTGGTTATCACCGGTCAACATGGCCACGTCCATGCCTGCTGCATGCAACGCTTCGATAGCCGCTGCGCTGCCGTCCTTCACCGGATCCGCCACCGCCAGTACCGCCGCGAGTCTGCCGTCGACCGCCGCGTAGATTGGTGTCTTGGCGTCGTCGGCCAGCTGCTCGGCGACATCGCGAACCGCGCCCAGGTCATGGCCCAGTTTTTCCATGTATCGGTCAGCCCCGATCTGTACCTTGCGTCCGGCCGCCTCCGCTTCCAGGCCGTAGCCGGGCTCGGCGCGAAACCCTGCAGCCTGCTCCCACTCGACGCCCCGCTGTCTGGCGGCCGCGACAATCGCCCGGGCGATGGGATGCTCGCTTTGATCCTCCACCGCCGCCACCAGCGAAAGCAGCTCGTTTTCCGCCAGATCGATGGAATGCAGATCGGTCAGCTCCGGCCGGCCCTTGGTCAGCGTGCCGGTCTTGTCCAACACCACCGTGTCCACGCGCGCCAGGAGTTCGAGCGCGGTGCCCTGGCGGAACAAGGTACCCATCTCGGCGCCTTTCCCGGTGCCAACCATGATGGCCGTGGGTGTCGCCAGCCCCATGGCACAGGGGCAGGCAATGACCAGCACACTGACCGCGGCGACAAACGCGTAGTTGAGCGCCGGACTGGGACCGACTGACAGCCAGATGGCAAAGGTCAACAGCGCCAACGCGATGACCACCGGTACGAAGATCCCGGCGATGCGGTCGGCGAGCTGCTGGATGGGGGGTTTGGTCGCCTGGGCCTGTTCGACCATGCGGATGATCTGGGCGAGCACCGTGTCGCCGCCGACGTGTTCGGCACGAAACGTGAATGCGCCGGTCTTGTTGACCGTTCCACCCACGACCTGGGCGCCGGACCCCTTTTCCACCGGTACCGGCTCGCCGGATATCATCGACTCATCAACAAAGCTGGCGCCGTCGGTGACCGTGCCGTCCACCGGTATGCGCTCACCGGGACGCACCACCACCAGGTCACCCGGCACCACCTGCTCGATGGGTATCTCCATATACCCGCCGTCGCGCCGCACCCGGGCGGTTTTCGATTGCAGCTGCATCAGCTTCTTGATCGCCGCGGAGGTGCGCCCCTTGGCCTTGGCCTCGAAGTATTTTCCCAGGAGAATGAGGGTCACAATGACCGCCGCGGCCTCGAAATAAACATTCGCGGTACCCGCCGGAAAGATGTCCGGCATGACGATTGCCGCCACTGAATAGAAGTAGGCCGCCGACACGCCCATCATCACCAGGGTGCTCATACCCGGGTTCATGTGCCGCAGCTCCGCCCATCCCTGGCGGTAGAATCGCCGCCCGGCAATGAACACCACCGGCGTCGCCAGCAGCCATTCCACCCACGGCCATGCGGCCGCCGGCAGCAACCCGTGCATGGCCTGTTTCAATCCCGGCGCCAGCATCGGCGCCATGGCGACCACAACCAGGGGTAAGGTAAGCGCCGCGGCGAAGAACAGGTTTTTGCGCAGGGCGTTCAGTTCCTTATCACGCGCGGTCTGCTCATCTTCAACCGGCGCCGCGGCGTCCTGCGTGCGATATCCGGCATCATTGATGGCGTCTGTTATTGCCCTCGGCGACACACCGTCGGGCAAATATTCGATGTGCGCTTTTTCGGTGGCCAGGTTGACGCTCACCGACAGCACGCCGGGCAATTCCCGCACCGCACGCTCAACCCGGCCGACGCAGGATGCGCAGGTCATGTCCTTAACTTGCAGTTCGAGCTTCGCGCGTACCGGTTCATAACCGGCGTCGTTGACTGCGTCGATCAACTGCGTCATGTCTACGCCTTCGGCGTCATACACCACTGTCGCCTGCTCGGTGGCGAGATTGACCACCGCCTTTTCGACACCCGGCTGTTTCTGCAGCGTGCGTTCTACCCGCGTGACACACGATGCGCAGGTCATACCCTGCACACCGAATCGAATCTCATGGCTCATATCGCTTCACTGCCCGGAGGTGAGATGTGCACAAATAGCTCGTCGACCGTCATGCTCAGCGATACTTGAGCACTTCCATCAGCTCGGTCACGATCTGATCGGTATCGCCGCGATCCGCCGCGGTAACCACGTGATCGCGAAGATGACTGCGGAGCACCAATCCGCCCACCTTGTCGAGCGCGCCCTGGACCGCCTTGATTTGCTTCAGCGCGTCGACGCAATAGATCGACTCGTCTTCCAGCATGCGCAATATCCCCTCCACGTGGCCCTTGATCGACAGCAGCCGCCGCCGCGCCTGCTCCCGGGTGCCGGGGTCCAGATGCAGAGTATGTCCACACGCCTCGTTCACGCCGCCACCTGCGCCTGGTAGCCCTCCGCGGCGATCGCGGCGATCAACGCCGCGGTGTCCGCCTGCCCCTCGACCACGGCAAGCTCCTGGGCGCGATCCACCTCGACCACGCGCTCCACGCCGGGTACCGCGGAAAGCGCCTTGTTTACCGCCTGTTCGCAGTGCCCGCAGGTCATACCGGTCACCTTCAGTTTAATCATCGTGTTGCTCCTGAAGTTTAAGTTATATTAGGCATACCCTCCCCCCCTGGGGTGGGATATTGCTCAATGTAGCTTTTGTATGGCAACGGTGTCAAGCAGGGCCATGGCGGTCGGCGCTCGGGTTGTTCTCCGTTAAAGTTTTCTCGCCGATCAGGCAAAAATCCGTTGCGTTTTGCCCGACACTGGAGCGATGATTCGCGCTTTCGCGCAGCGATGGCGCCGCGAAGTTAGGTTTCGAATCAGGACCACTGAATTATGGCAAGCCCGGCATCTAAAAAGGTGATTTACACGGCGCTGATCGGCAACGGCCTGATCGCCGTCTCCAAGTTTATTGCCTCCGGTATCACCGGCAGTTCCGCCATGCTCAGCGAAGCCATCCATTCGGTGGTGGATACGGGCAACCAAGGCCTGCTGCTGCTGGGCATCAAGCGCTCACAACGGCCGCCCGACGCCGACCACCCTTTCGGCTACGGGATGGAATTGTATTTCTGGACGTTCGTGGTCGCGATCCTGATCTTCGCGGTGGGCGCCGGGGTGTCGATCTATGAGGGAATACACAAGCTGCAACATCCGCAGGAAATAAAAAGTCCCATTATCAACTACGTCGTGTTGGGGCTGGCGATGATTTTCGAGGGGTACGCGTGGTATGTCGCGTTCGCCGAATTCAAAAGGATCAAGGGCAAGTTGGGCTATCTGCAGGCAGTGCGGCGCAGCAAAGATCCCACCGTGTTCACGGTGTTGTTCGAGGACAGCGCCGCGATGTTGGGTCTCATGGTGGCCTTCGCCGGCATAGCCGGCGCGACCACCCTGGACATGCCGCAACTCGACGGCGCCGCGTCGATCCTGATCGGCATCATACTCGCGGTTACCGCCATGTTGCTCGCATATGAAAGCAAGAGTCTGCTCATCGGCGAACGCGCCCAAGTCGAGGTCATCGGCGGCATTCGCGCAATCATATTGAAACAACCGGAGATCATCGCGCTGAACGAACTTTTGACCATGCACCTCGGTCCCAAAGACATTCTTCTCAACCTCAGCGTCGATTTTGATGACCGGGTTTCTTCCAAGCAGGTAGAAGAAGCCATTTCCGATATGGAGCGGCAGATCAAAAAAGAATACCAGGAAGTGTCCCGGGTGTTCATCGAGGCGCAGAGCTGGCAGCGGCACCGCGAAGCTCTACAACGGGAAGCGCCGCCTACAACCGCTACCGAACCGAAATGATTCGCTGCGTCTTGTACCGGCCCGGCACCGGCGCCGTGGAACACGGCGGATCTGAGCTGCTCGACATCTGGGCGCACGATCAAGAGTCCATCATCTGGACCGATCTGTACGAAAACGATGCCGAGGAAGAAACCCGGTTGATGATCGAGCATTTCGACTTGAACCCGCTGGCCATCCAGGATGCGCAACGCTCCCGGCATCCGCCGAAAATCGAGGCGTTCGACGGCGTCACTTTCATGCTGTTCAAGGGCCTGCATGGCGAGGCGTCCGACTTGACGTTTCGAACCATACAACTCGCGCTGTTTGTCGGCGGGCGCTTCCTGGTAACCCGCCACTCCGGCCCGTCCCCGAGCATCGAACAACTCGGCGGTGAGATAACGAGACAGGATTCGCCCATTGCCCAGGGCGCCGACGTCCTTGCGCTGCGGCTACTGCGCATCATGAGTGACCGCTATCTCAATCTGATACTAACCATCGAGCCGAGGCTGGAACAGATCGAGGACGAGATGATCAAGAATCCTCACGATGAATTGCTGGCGGAACTGATCAACTACAAGACCAACCTGAAGAAATATACCCGCGTGTTTCTATACCACGTGCAGGTTATTTCCGAGTTGCAACGCCGGCGCTTCCCGTCCATCGGCGCCGATCAAAACCATTTGGTCACCGATGTCTATGAGCAGCAGGAACGCGCAAGCAGTCTCGGCAGGCTGTATTACGAAACCGCGGCCGATCTGATCGACGGCTACATATCAGTCGCCTCACACCGCCTCAACAACATCATGAAGATCCTGACCATAGTCACCGCCATCTTCGTGCCGTTGAGCTTCCTTGCCGGTATCTATGGAATGAATTTTGAATACATGCCTGAACTCAAGTCCCAGGCGGGTTACTTTGTCCTGCTCGGCATCATGGGATCGATGGTGGCCGTTTTGCTGTACGTGTTCAGAAAGAAGAAGTGGTTGTGAACCTTGTAATCAGGACCTTGGTGCTTGCGCTCCTGTTTTATTCCCAGGCGGTTCTCGCGCAAAACGCCACACCGAAGTTACCCGATCCCGCCGGGCTGGATTCCAACTGGTGGGATTACTTCATCGTTGACATTAAGGCCGATCCCCAGGCGCTGGCCGTCAGGATCCAAAGCGTAGAGGAAAAACTCGAGAAAGTCCGTGCGGCTATTCCACGCAACCAGACAGAAAAACTCACACCCCTCTTCGAGTCCCTCATTCTACGCTTCGCTGCGTACGGAAAACTGAAGGCAGCGCCGCCATCCAGTGACCCGCCCGCGACTATTCCCGCCCAGGCTTATTCCGTCGAAGAGATACTCGAACTGGCGGATACCTTGCGCAAGGTCCGGCTCGAGCATCAGATCGAGGCGGAACAGGTAAAACGGTTGGAGAAGGCGCTCAAGAACGAACAGGCAGAACAGACCCGCAGAAAGCTCGCTTACCTGGAACTGTCGGATACCGCCCCTGACCGTTTGGAGCAAGGCTTGTTACTGATGCAAAGCCGCGTGCAGCTCGAGATTGCCAGCGAACAACTCAAGCGGCGCAAGGTGCAGCGTGACCAGCTGGCGAGACGACTTTCCGAACTGGATAAGGAACTCAGCATTGCCTTCGAGCGCACCAAAGTAGATGCGGGCAGGATACCCTTCTGGGAGGAACAACAACGAAAGGCAAGCACGAAGCTAAATGCGTTGAACAGACAATTGACGCGCTTGCAAATCGATCAATCGAGCGCCCTCACCAATTCTCCCATTGAAAAAGCCCAGGCACAGCTTGCCACGCAAAAGATCGTGTTACTCGAAACCCAGGCGGCGCATCAGCAGGTTTTGCTGGCGAAGGCGGAGTGGGCGGTAGTGGGCATACGGCAGATACTGTCCGGCAAAGATAGAGATACAAAAGCCGATCGCGAACTGTACCGCAAGCACCTGGAAAAGATTGCGGAGATCGTGGAGCGAAAACAGGACTGGCATCGGACCACCTCCCTGTCCCGCGCCGCGGCGAGCGAGAATCTGGGCACCACAAAAGATGCGGCTTTATTCACCATGCATGAGAGCCGCCTGGTGGTCGCGGACGAAACCGAGCAGGCGCTGCGCCGACTGGATGAAGAATTGGATACCACCGCACGTCTTGGGGAGTTGCTCGACCGTCTGCTCACCAAGCACGAGGGACGCCTCGGACAAGGTGTACAGCTGGCCGAAGACGCAGCGGAGAAAACCTGGGAGACCATAAAGAAGCTGCTCACGACCAGCCTTTTTGAAATCGGCGAAACGCCGGTGACCAGTCTGGGTCTGTTTCGGTTCATGTTTATAGTATTTGTGGCGTGGTTGATTTCCAAACTGCTACGCCGCGGCCTGCAACGCGTCGTGCAAAGGCGCGAGACCGTCAGCCGGGCTTCCGTGTACACACTGGGCCAGGTTCTACACTATTTCATCCTAACAATGGCGGTCGTTGTGGGTCTGTCGTCGATAGGCGTCGATTTTACGAAATTCGCCCTGATCGCCAGCGCGTTGGGCATCGGCATCGGCTTCGGGCTGCAGAATCTGGTGAGCAACTTTGTCGCCGGCTTGATTATCTTGTTTGAAAAGAGTTTGAAGGCGGGAGATTTCGTCGAACTTGAGTCGGGGGTGAGCGGCGAGGTCAAGGAAATCAACATGCGCAGCACACTGATTACCACCAACGACAATGTTGATATCTTGGTGCCCAACTCGGAATTCGTTAACGGAAGGGTTACCAATTGGACCATGCGCGAGGTCTATCGGCGGGTGCACATTCCCTTCGGCGTCGCCTACGGCACGGATAAAGACCTGGTTAGAAAGTCCGCGCTGGCGGCGGCCGACGCGGTGCCGTGGACCCTGAAGGGCAACAAGACGCGGGAACCCCAAGTGTGGTTCGTGGAGTTCGGCGACAGCAGCCTCAACTTCGAGTTGGTGGTGTGGCTGATCCCCGAAGCGGTGAAGCGACCGTCGGCGGTGCAAGCCGCTTATCTGTGGGAAATCGAGTCTCAACTGAAGCAGGCCGGCATCGAGATTCCATTTCCACAACGCGACCTGCATCTACGCAGCGTGTTTGGCAAGAAAGACGAAGACGCGTGGCCTCTGATTGAACCGATGACCGACAAAGTATGACCGGCGGGCCTGGCGAGGACCTTCCCCTTTAACCAACCGTCGGCGATTACCACTGATTTGCAATACCGCTTCAAGTCACCGCGAAACGCAATTGCGACCGGACTTGCCGGTTGCCGAAGCGTCGACGAGAAATTCGCCCTGCAGGACGCGCAAGACACAGGAATCAGCGAACAGAATCCAGCGCCGTCCAAGGAAAAGGAAGGTTGACACTCAGACTGGGATGTGTGGATCGAGCGCCCGCCGGCGCTCGATCCTGTTACTATTTCCGCAAGCGTATTTCAAAACCAATTCTTTCTTTTGAAGAAGTACAACATCGTCGCCACCACGGCAACCATGAACAACCACAACAACGGGTAACCGTAATACCATCCTAATTCCGGCATCGCCCAGGGACTCGATTCGTTGCTGAAGTTCATCCCATAAACCCCCGCGATAAAGGACAACGGGATAAAGATCGTGGCGAAACACCCGCATGACTTCGTTCAGGCGATTGCTCACGCTGGATAAATACACCTCGAGCAGACCCGAAGCCATTTCCCGGTAGTTGTCGACCAGGTCCATTATCTGTACAACGTGATCGTAACAATCCCGCAGATAGACCTTGGTATGCTCTGAGATCCATTTGTCATCGTCACGCAACACCGAGTTGATGACCTCGCGGTGCGGCCACAACATGCGACGCAGCAACAACAACTCCCTCTTGGTGGTGTGAATCGTGTTCAACGCCGCATTGTCCGGTTGCGCCAGCACCGCATCCTCGAGAGATTCAATGCGCGCACCAATCATTTCCAGGATCGGGTAGGCCTCGTCTATGACCACGTCCATCGCAGCGTACATCAGATAATCGACCCCCAAGCTGCGCAGCTTTCCGTGCTGCGTTCGCAGGCGCTTGCGCAGCGGCTCAAAGGGATCACGTTCACCGCTGCAGAACGTGATCAAATATTCTTCACCCAGAAAAACGCTTACTTGGGATACACCGATCTCCTCATCGCCCCAAAGCGGCAGCGACAAGACAAGAAACAAATGATCCTCGTGGACATCCACTTTGGGCCGCGTTGTCGTTTTCCTGAAAGGAATCGGCAGTGTAGTCGATCAGGTGAATGCGATAGGCATCCTCGGGAATCTTTTCCGCGACTTCCAGTGTCCCGGGACCCGTGCCCGGTGGATGGTAACGCTTTTCGAACAGTTTCATGGTTTGCCGCGATGGTGATTGTTCTTTGCGATGATTTTGTGCCTTTCACAGTAGAAACACAATTCGCCGCCACAAAGTGAAACAGCGCGGACAAGAGCCAGGCCATCATTTGCCCGGCCGAACCAGTCCTCCCAAACCGGCCCACTCCAATTCCTCACGCAACATCTCACGAATGGTTCCCGGTGACTCCATTTTAAGGGCCAGCCGCAACAACCGCCGCACCTCGGATTTCGCATACTTGGTAATCAACCATTTCAATTTTGGAATATCCCCGGCATTGACGCTGAGGCTGTCGGCCCCCATGCCCAGAAGCAGCAGCGTAGCGGCGGGGTCGGCGGCGATCTCGCCACAGATCGTCACCGGCTTTTGGTGCTGTCTGCCGCAACGGATAACATGTAATACAGCCTGCAACACCGCCGGGTGCAGCGCATCAAACAGCCTGGCGACGCGTTCGTTGTCGCGATCCACTGCGAGCAGATACTGCGTCAGATCATTGGTTCCGATTGACAGGAAATCGACATGCCTGGCGAACAGTCCGGCCTGATACACGGCGGAGGGAACTTCAATCATCACGCCGACCACGGGTTTTTCGATAGTCAGGCCCTCGGCACGGAGTTCCGCATGCACCTTGTCTATGTGAGCCAATGCCGACAACAATTCGTCGACGCCGCTGATCATCGGTATCATTATCCTTGA
>CAMYKW010000014.1 GCA_947259175.1 uncultured Gammaproteobacteria bacterium
TGCTGCTTTGCTGGAAGATGAGAAAAATTTCGTCGATCATTCAAAGTCTTCGGCGTTTATTGTTGAAGAACACGAATTCTAAGTGGCTAACAAAGCGCTCCAGTCGGAAAAAGTCGACCCATCATGCCTCTTGCTGTCGCAAAAGCCACGCCAGCTTGCCTTTGCCGCTGAGCTAGCACGTGTTATGTGCCAGGAAACGCCTGTTTCAGCTCCAAGTGGCAAACGAAAGGCAGGAAGTCTTTATCGGTGAAAAGAAGCGGAAACTTTTGCTCGATACAAAATGTTGCAATTAATGTATCGACGGTCTTTCGAATGGTAAGGCCCTTGCTACGAAGGAAGCGATAATGCTCAGCGGCTTTTACCGCACGATTAGTGCCGATGATTTCAAATATGTGGAGCTCCAGTAGAAGCGATTTAGCGGTTTTGAAATCCGCGTCGGATCTAAATCCCTGCAGGACCTCGGTAAGAATCAGATCTCCTATACCGACTGGTTCTACGCCAAGGACCCCGTCGAGAAAATCGGTATGGGGATTGTTATTACCGCTGAAGTATTCAATCCATACGCTAGAATCGACCAGGATCACTAATCGGTTCTCATTTCGTGCAGGTCACCCTGCCACCGCAGCTTCCCGCGGAACCCTCGAATTCGTTGTTGCTTTTTAAGCCGTATCAGGGTGCGGAGTCCCAGTTCCACGGCTTCTCGCTTCGTTTTTGCGCCGGTCGCATTTATGGCGTCTCTCATGAGCTTGTCGTCAATTACGATGTTCGTTCTCATTGCAATCGTCTATGTGTATAATATACTAACAGTATACACATAATCTTACCCGGTACAAGTGGCACCGTATAACAATGCGTTGCATGCGGACGCGCCTAACTGTCACTCGCCTTACTTGCGCAGCGCTCTTGCCAGCTATACGGTGCGCCGGTGAACGCAGTCGTTAGGCGGAAGTGGAAGAACGTAAATGCCAGAGATAAATCGGTTCTTAGGGATTGTAATTGCCATGTATTACAATGACCTCGTTCGGCTCTTTGGTCCCTTTGGGCTAAGACAGATCAAGGGATTTAACGACGAGGCGCTGCGGGGAGAGTGGCGAGGACACTGCTTTTCAAGGCTCAGCCGCCAGTATCGAGTGATATATCGAATTGAGCGGGAACGAGTGCTTGTAGAGGTGGTAAGTGTGACAGCGCATGATTACCGTACGAAGTGATATGAGCGAATATCGAAAAGCTAGGAAAAGGGTGGAGGAATCGATTGGTGAATCGGTACGTATTCTCCGCGAGTTACAAGAACTTAACCAGAATGAGCTGTCGGAGATGACCGGAATCCCGCAATCTACAATCTCGGCAATTGAACGGGATCGCATTCGATTGGGCCTAGAAAGGGCTAAGGTGCTTGCTCGCGCGCTGCGATGCTATCCGGCGGTTTTGGTATTTCCCGGCTGGGATGTGGAGCGTGAGTCGGCCGCCTGACAATCACTTGTAGACCAACGCCGCATTAGCGTGCGGCGCGGCTGAAGCGAGACGTTAGGCCTGCTAAAATCATGAGCGAATTCGTGGAATACCTCAACGAAGTGTTCGGGCGCTTTGGCCCAATCCATTCAAGGCGCATGTTTGGTGGCTATGGTGTGTATTACAATGATTTGATGTTTGCTCTCGTTGCCGACGATGTTCTTTATCTGAAAGCGGACTCGGAATCGTCGGAGTTGTTCGAAAAGCTCGGATTGAGCCCTTTCGAATACTTTAAAAACGGTAAGAAAATGAAAATGTCCTATTTCACTGCACCGGAGGAGATATTCGACGATTTCGATGAAGCCAGAATTTGGGCGACTCGTGCGTATGAAGCGGCTTTGCGGTCGAAAAAACGCAAAAGAAGACTACATAGAGAAAATGACCCGAAGGCCTAACAAATCATTGAACCGGACGCTTGACCGCGGATCGATTTGCTACTGCTCGAGTTCGCTGCCGTCAACGCCGTTTAACTCCAAAGTTAGGCACGCAAACCAAACGCGGTATGAAAATTGAAAGCCTCGATCATTTGGTACTGACCGTCAAAGACATAGATATTACCTTGTCTTTCTATTCAACAGTGCTAGGCATGAATGCCGTCACTTTCGGCGGTGGACGCAAGGCGCTCTCATTTGGTGTGCAAAAAATCAACCTGCATCAATACGGGAAAGAGTTTGAACCAAAAGCCAACCAACCTTCCCCGGGCTCGGCTGATTTATGTTTCCTCACCTCCGTTCCGTTGACCGAAATAGTGAGCCACCTTGCCGCATGCGGTGTTCCAGTGATTGAGGGCCCTGTTCAACGTACGGGGGCTACGGGGCCAATTCTTTCTGTTTATATCCGCGATCCCGACATGAACCTAATTGAGGTCGCAAATCGTGCGCATGCCTAACAATTCGTTCGAGTCGCTCGCGTCGCTCACTGGGACCGCCCGCCAACTACGCTGTCGAGCGGCCCCTCAACAACAGCGCCTTCGAGATCCGACGGCGCAAAGCGGACGTTATGTGGTTGTATAGCAAAACGCGATTCCTATTTCGAAAAGGTGAATTCGAATGTGGAATTATCATACTGATTCACCTTCGAGATTGAGGAATTGAAAATGAGTAAAGGTACTGTTAAATGGTTCGATGCTGCTAAAGGTTATGGTTTCATCACACCCGACGACGGAGGAAAAGATCTCTTCGTTCATCATTCAGAAATTAAGAGCGGCGGCGATTACGCGACACTTAATGATGGTCAGAAAGTTGAATTTGAAGTCGGCCAAGGCCAGAAAGGCCCATGCGCAACTAACGTTGTGCCTGTTTAAATGCAGCGCAATTAATAGGAACATGCAGGCGGCGCGGCGTTACCGCCGCGCCGCTGATGCGGAGCGTTGTGCAGCCAACAAAGGATTGTTGCGTGAAGCGCAACGCGTAATATTTTGTGGATGATCAAGTCGTTCAAGCACAAGGGATTTCGGCGATTTTGCGAGACAGAGAGCACGGCTGGTGTCCAACCAGAGCATAGAAAACGGCTTCGACTACGGTTAGCTGCTTAGGATACCGCAGCATACATTGACGATCTGGAAGTCCTTGGATTTCGACTTAATCCGCTCAAAGGCGATCGCAAGGAGCTTTAGACTATTTCAGTGAGCGGTAGTTGGCGCATCATTTTTTGGATGCACGGTGGCCAATATGACCACGGAGTTGCTGGCCATCCTGTTGGCATGGAACGCGTCACCCGCCCAATTCTAATTCTGAACATCAGAACGTGAACTACAGATTCTCCGCATAAGGGTTAGTTCGGTTCTCAGTGCAACAAAGCGGCTAATTGGATACCCTCACGAGCATGGTTTCGGCTCGGATGCTTTATCATCGTCTCGGTTTGGTAGAAATTGCGCCGCACAACGCGGCTCACCTGCCGGGCACCCGTTTCTATGCACTCAAGCTGACCGCTTGTGAACACGGAACCAAGCCGGAGCCGTTTAGTGATTCGGTTTAGCTTGGATAGTGTGCGCCAGTCAACTATTGATGAATTTCATATAGGATCCGAGCTATGAAAGAAGCATTAGTAATTATTGATGTTCAAAATGACTACTTCGCGGGAGGTTCAATGGAGTTGGTCGGCATAGATGAAGCAGCATCGAATTGTGCAAAATTATTGGGTGATTTCCGATCCAGAGGTATTCCGCTTTTTCATATTCAACATGTTGCCGCCCGCGAAGGCGCGACGTTCTTTCTACCAGACACCGCGGGCTGTGAAATTCACGAAAGTGTGAAGCCGAAGATCGAAGAAACAGTTATGGTTAAACATTTCCCCAATGCCTTTCGTGCAACAGACTTGCAAGAGATGTTGAGTAAAGCAGGTGTTGAAGAAGTAGTCATCTGCGGAGCTATGACCCATATGTGAGTTGATACGACGGCTCGCGCCGCATTTGACTATGGATACACGTGTCGAGTCATTTCCGATGCATGCGCGACTAGAGACTTGGAATTTGACGGACAACTGGTGAAAGCACCGGAGGTCCAAGCCGCTTTTATGGCTGCGCTGAGCGCGCCGTTCGCGCAGATTTCGACAACAGACAAGTTTCTGCGACGTCCGTAGGGGGGTCGCCAGAGGAATACGCGGACGAGCATATCCCTGAGCGATGGCTTGGACAGTTTTGAAAGGTAGTTACGATGGGCTTTGATAGGAGTTTGGCGCAAAGGGTGCGCGAGGTGCTAGCGGAAGATAGCGTCGTCGACGAAAAGAAGATGTTTGGTGGTATCGCGTTTATGGTGTCGGGCAATATGTGTTGCGGTGTGATCGAAAACAACCTGATGGGTCGTGTGGGGGCGGAGCAGTATGAGAACGCGTTGAAAGCGCCTCATACGCGAAAAATGGACTTTGCCGGCAAACCGTTGAGAGGTTTTATTTACGTCGGCGAGCGGGGTATTGCATCGGATGAAGAATTAAGAACCTGGATCAGTCGTTGCGAGAAATTCGTTAAAACGTTGCCTCCAAAGTGACAGACCGTTTAGCCGCACATCCCCGGACACGTGTGCCAATTGCAGTTACTCCCAGGTCCAATGCTGCCGCCTGCGCGCGCCCGTCCCGAATTCCGTGTGAATTTTCCATGCTGCGTCGGTTAATAGCCTTTTCCCCGAGTGTTGGTTCCGAAGGAACCGGCTGTAATGATCAATTCACCCAAAGGGGTGAGGCAATTTGCTTTGTGATGTGCTAATCATATGATGCGGCCGACACTGGGGCCGATGGAACTTGATGAGCGAGGGCGAGTCACACAAGGAGAAGATGGCATGGAGAAAAGAAATGAGATTGTTCGCGATGAATTGTCCATGGAAATTACAAGGCAAGGCCAAAAGTTGAGACTCATAGCGACACACACAGAGGATGATCAATGGCAGCTGTCGGTGGAGAACGAACGTGGCGTCAACACGACTTGGTTCGATTACTTTCTTACTCCCCAATCCGCGTTTGATGCCGGAATGAAAGCGATCGAGGAGGAGGGTGTAGCAGCGTTCACGGATGTAAAAGGTTTTGAGTACTTGCTTGAAGAGAATGGATAGCAGATCCTGCGTGGTCTATAGCGAGGCGTAGTGTGCTGATAAGCCTGTAGCGACGGGCTTTAGCGCGAAAAGCCATGAACACCCATGTAAAGCAATATTTAGCGGCGCTCACCCCCCGAGCGCAGGATGCGTTTAATCACTCTCCATACGTGATAGTGTCCTCCCATGGTTGGCCTGGGCGGTCCATGGTCGGTGACGAAGGCGCCGCCGCGGCGTGGTTGATTGCTCAACACGCGATTTGCACGCCCAATCTTCGAAGAAGAATCCTGAAACATTTATCGAGCGCCGCCGATGTTGTGGATGTAGAAAGTTGCAGGTGTCTTGGTTTAGGTACGGAGGCGACGTCATGAGACCTAGGTTTGAACCGGGACAGAACATTGCGATCAAGGTCCCCGCCCACGAATACGACAAAACTGTCTCATTTTATCAGGATATTTTAGGTTTGGAGCGCAAGTCCGACGACTCGGCCGATGAACGATACACGGTGGTATTTCGGTTCGGCGATAAAAATCTCTGGGTGGATCGACTATCATCGCTCAGCCAAGCGGAGATCTGGTTAGAAATCACAACGGACGATGCGGAAACAGCGGCATCATATCTGGACCAATGCGGCATTGCCCGGCGCGACGATATTGAGACGCTGCCCGATGACTTCAGAGGTTTTTGGATATCGGGTCCCTCGAATATTATTCATCTGATGAGGGAAAAGGGTAAGTGACACGCGAGCATCTATTTGCAATGGATGCAGTTCTGGTGGCCGCGTCGGGATCGGGGCACCACACGCCGACAATTGTAGGGGAGTCCGCCAATGACGACCGAGTTTAATCGCCAACCTTCAAGCTGGAGGTTTAATCTCCACGATGATACCCAGGGTATCCATAGACAACTGGCGGAAGGTATCAATACCCGTATATTTGCGGGACAAAACGTCATGCTCTCGGTGGTCCGCATAGCGCCCCACTCGAGCGGAACCGTACACAGCCATCCGGAAGAGCAATGGGGTGTGTTGCTCGAGGGAGAGTGTGTCCGCATACAGGGTGGCGAGGAGTTGGCGATGCGGCCCGGCGATTTCTGGTATACACCGGGTGGCGTGACGCATTCGGTAAGGACCGGGGAAGCGGGCGCCACGATCCTCGATATATTCAGTCCGCCGAGAAGTGAGTATCAAAGGCTGGGGCAGGGATTCGGCGCGAATACCTGATCCTGGATACACTAACGTTCACTTGTTGCGCACGCAGTTGTACTAACATTTCTGCGCAGCTTGGTTTACGTGGCGATAACAACGATTCAGACTATTTCAAAGGCAAGGAGAAAATAGATGGCAAACGAAGGGTATCACGAACCCATCAGTGAACTTTCAGACGAAACCCGCGATATGCATCGCGCTATCGTTTCTCTCATGGAGGAGTTGGAGGCGGTTGATTGGTACAACCAAAGGGTTGATGCATGCAGCGACGAAGACCTCAAGGCAATTCTGGCCCATAACCGGGATGAAGAGAAGGAGCACGCCGCCATGGTTCTTGAGTGGATACGCCGCAGAGACCCCAGCTTCGATAAGGAGCTGAAAGATTACCTTTTCACAGATAAACCCATCGCTCATAAATAGACCGGCCAGGTACACCGTCTGCAGGTTGCTTTGAATTTGCGTGGATTAGCGGGGTTGTCGCGCCGCCGTCGTGCGATAACAGACATACGAAGCGGAGAGCGAACCACACCGATAATAGTAGAGGACTGAGCAATAATGAGGAAAAAGGGGACGTTTTTGACTATTATTGAGGTGTCTAATGGAATTACATTTACGGGCTCGTGCTCAGGGTGATTAGGTAGTACGTACGACATCGCGATACAGGCGACCCCGCGGCCGGCATATGAGCCCGGCTGAGATCGTGGATAGTCAAGACGAAAAAGGTCATCTCGATCTGGATCATGATCTGGAGGTGCGCCGGTCGACCTATGAATGGTCGAAACGCGTATTCAGGGTCCTGCAAAAGATTCTGAAGGTTAACCTCAAGCTGCATCAAAGCGGAAACCAGATCCAACAAGGCGATATATTCCTGTTTAATCACTTCGCCCGTTTTGAGACGTTCATACCGCAATATCTTATCTACGTAGAGACCGGCGCTACCTCTCGGTCGGTCGCCGCCAGTGAATTCTTCGTAAAGGACGATCCGTTCTCGACTTACTTATTGAACGCCGGTGCGGTACCTCACCATATGCCGGACCTGCTGCCGTTCTTGGCGGCGGAAATCATGCGCGGACAAAAAGTTATCGTGTTTCCGGAGGGAGGCATGGTAAAAGATCGCCGCGTATTGGATAGCCGCGGCAAATACAGCATCTACTCGCGTAGTTCCAAGGAGAGGCGAAAGCACCATACCGGACCCGCCGTGCTTGGTCTCGCCCTGGACATTTTTAAACGGAGGATATTGCAGGCTCATCAGCATCGTGATCTCGACAAACTGGAAGCGTGGACCGAGCAATTGCGTCTTGACGACGTGGATCAGTTGCTGGCGGCGGCCAATCGACCGACGGTTATCGTTCCTGCTAACATCACGTTCTACCCAATTAGAGTCAGCGACAATATGCTGCGTAGGATTGCGGAGTTGTTAAACAAGGGAATGAGCCGGCGCTTGTCAGAAGAGTTATTAATCGAGGGAAACATACTGCTAAAGAACACCGACATGGACGTTCGCCTGGGGAACGGCATTCATCCCGCGGACTATTGGCGGTTCCTAGACAAAAGACTGCTGGCGAAAGTGTTACCGCGCATTAACAGGATGGAACAAGTATTTGATCTGAACTCGGCGCTTCCCACGTGGGACATACGGTTGCTGTCGCGCAACATGCAGCGGACGGTAAATAAGCTGCGCAACGAATACATGCGACGCATGTATTCGAACGTTACCGTCAATCTCAGTCACTTGGCTTCTCATCTGGTGCTGGAGCTTGTGGATCGAGGGCGCATAGAAATTGAGAAGGAGCTGTTCCATAAGATGTTGTATAAAGCGGTCAAACATGTGCAACATGCGACATCGGTTCACCTCCATAGAAGTCTTTTGAATCCGGACGCGTATGCCGGTTTGCTGCAGGGTGAATGCGATGGACTGTCACAATTTCTTAGAACCACGACTTCAATGGCGCTGCTGACAAGCACCGACGGTATCTACAGTTTCCAACCGAAACTACGCGAGGAGCACGCGTTTGACGAAATACGGCTGGAAAACCTGATCGCGGTGTACGCAAACGAGGTGGCGCCTGTGTTTGAGGTGCATCGCGCGGTAAGCTTGGCCATCAAAAAGGCGGTGAAACTTAGCGGCCGGGAGCTGGCCATGTTGCGCTTCGACGATGAGTTGGTTGCGTTTGTCTGGGACAAGGCGCAGTACTCGAAACCGCGACATGCTTCGATCAACGAGGGTGAAACAGCCACTGCTGACGCGGCGCCATTCTTGTTGAAGCCCCGGCGCAGGGCGGACACAGGCGTTGTACTAGTGCACGGATTTCTCGCTTCCCCAGCGGAAGTCCGCGAGTTCGGCGAAAGGCTGGCGGAGCATGGTCATCCGGTACTTGGGGTCAGACTCAAAGGACATGGCACCTCACCCTGGGACTTGCGGGATCGCAGCTGGTCGGACTGGTTGGCCTCGGTAAGGCGCGGCTGCGAGATCATGGCGGGATTGAGCGAGCGGATCGTGCTGGTTGGTTTTTCCACCGGCGGTGCTTTATGTCTGCGCCTGGCTGCCGAGCAACCGGAACGCTTAGTCGGAGTAGCGGCGGTGGCGGTGCCGTTTAAATTTCGTAATAAAAACATGGTATTCGTTCCGCTGATGCACGGCGCGAATCGTTTGGTGCGGTGGGCGTCCTCGTATGAGGGCATCGTACCGTTTCGCAGCAATCACACGTCGGAGCAACCAGGCATCAACTACCGGCAGATGCCGATCCGCGGACTATACGAGCTGCGGCAAATGCTTAACGACATGGAGCGACATTTGGGAGATGTGGATTGTCCGGTTCTTTTGTTGCAGGGCAGCGATGATCCCATTGTTGTTCCAGACGGCGCGAAACAAATCTATGACCGGCTGACGCATCCCGACAAGACATTGAAAATGATCGCTTCCGAGCGTCATGGGATTTTGAAGGAAAACATCGGAGATACGCAGCAATCCATCATCGATTTTGTTGCGAAAACGTTGCATTATGAACGGCCGGCAGCGCACACACCGCCGCCCGCGAACGATACGCCGTCAGCCGCAGCAGATGAGAAAGAACTGCAGGACGAATTCCCGTGCAAGAGTCTCGAGGCGGAGAAGGTCTAGCCCGCATTTCTCGCCAGGATCCCGGATGCTGGCGAAGAGACCGGGCGACTGGACGCCGCGCTGGAACGAAACCCATAGCCGTAGCTATGGGTTGAGTGAAGCGCAAGTGCAGGGTGAGAAATGCGGGCTAGTAGTCGCTGTACGGGTACTTTCCGGGAATATAAGAATGATATAACTAGTTGTATTCTTTATACAATATCCTTCACACCACTGTGACAGCGCCGCCGCGGCGAGTTGTGAGCGACCGTAGATCAAGCGGGCGCCGGTACAGCGGAGACGAGCCATGACACAACGTGAGGCAACACTTTATGATCCCGATCAATGGGTAGTCGACCGCGTCCTGCGCAGACAGTCGCGCACGCGCGGTGAGCAGACCTGTATTGTCACTACTGAAGGGGACAGTATGACTTTCTCGCAGGCGCATCTCACTGCGAACCAGGTCGCACGATTTTTGCAGGCATTGCATGTTTCCAAGGGCGATACCGTAGCTGTGTTGCTGCCAAATTGCATGGACCACTGCCGCGCATGGTTCGGCATCTCACGTCTCGGCGCCATCCATGTAGCGATCAACATAGACTACAAGGGCTCATTTCTAAAACACGTACTCAACAATAGCGGCGCGCGCATCATCATCACCGCAGCGACCTTGTTCGACCGCATTGCCGGTATCGAGGATGAGTTGACCGATCTGGCCGAGGTGGTGACCATCGGCGAAGTGTCTTCCGCGAAATTTCGGCGGCTGCGAATCCACCATTTTAGCGACTATGAGAAATTCAATGGTGGCGAGCTGGACGTGCTTGTCACCTACCGTGACTTGGCGTGCATCATGTACACCTCGGGCACCACGGGACCGGCCAAAGGCGTGTTGATGCCTCACGCTCACACATATCTTTTCGGTCTCGGAACGATTGACAACATGGGTCTGACGGAGAGCGACGCCTTCTATATCGTCTTGCCGCTGTTTCATGCAAACGCCTTGTTTATGCAACTGTACGCCAGCCTCATCATCGGGTGTAAGGCGGTAATTCGGAGCCGGTTCAGCGCAAGCGCATGGATCGGCGATATCGTTCAATATCAGGCCACCATTACCAACTCGCTGGGCGTCGTCAGCGCCTTCGTTCTCAATCAGCCACCGTCGGATTTGGACAAAAAGCATCGGCTGCATACCATTGGCGTTGCCCCCAATGTTCCCGAACTCGAGGATAAATTGCGGGAGCGCTTCGCAATCAAAAACGTCATCGGATTGTACGGCATGACCGAAGTCAATATTCCACTTTACACGCAACCTGGTTTATCGCGACCGGGCAGCTGCGGCAGAGTGTGGGACAGATACTTCGAAGTCAAAATCGTCGATGCGGATAGCGACGATGAAATGCCGAGGCGGGAAGTGGGTGAAATTGTGGTGCGGCCCAAACAGCCTTTCGGATTCATGGCGGGATATAACGCCTTGCCGGACAAGACCGTCGAGGCATGGCGTAATTTCTGGTTTCACACCGGCGACGCCGCATGGATGGATAACGAAGGCTATGTTTACTTCGTAGACCGAATCAAAGACTGCATACGCCGGCGGGGAGAAAACATTTCATCTTTTGAAATTGAGGAGGTAATCGGCCAGCATCAAGCAGTTGCGGAAGTAGCCGCGGTGGCAGTTGAATCTCCGATCTCGGGAGGCGAGGACGAAGTGAAGGTTGTGGTGGTGCGGAAACCGGGTCAGTCGCTGGCACATGAAGAATTACTCAGTTACTGCCAGCAACACATGCCGCGATTCGCAGTGCCCCGATTTATTGAGTTTGTCGCATCGCTTCCGAAAACGCCTACCAGTAAGGTACAGAAGAATTTGTTGCGTAAATCTGGTGTAACGCCGGCTACCTGGGACAGTGAGGCGAACAGACATTGATACAGCTCGAGCAAAAACAACAGGAATTTCTTGAAAAGCGCCGTAAGCTGGTGCGTACGTGGCCGACTATAGGATTTTTGTTGCTGATGGGCATTCTGGCGACATTGGTGTGGCTGTGGTTTCAACAACCGTTGTTGATCAATCCGTTGGAAGTCGTAAACCGCCTGGAGGCGGGCTCTATGCAGAACTCGACGCTGGTGATGATGGCGGTGATGTTGCCGCTGGTATTTTTGATTTGTTTCGTGCTGTTGGTGATCGTAGTATTGTTTGCTTATGTGACGTTTGCCAATGAAAAGAAGCACCTGACAATTATTGCTGTGCTGAGATCCCGGAAGGAATGATGTACCGCCGCAAAAACGCGATTCGCAGCTTGCCGTTGAACATGGAGTGCCAATGACGTCGTCGGCATACTTGGATGACTTTCGGACCGGCGACTGCTTTGTCACCGACGGTATTACAGTGACCGAAAGCGACATCATCGACTTTGCGTTGAAGTACGATCCGCAGCCATTTCATCTGGATGTCAATGCGGCGGCGCAATCTCTCTATGGCGGTTTGATCGCCAGCGGGTTCCAAACCCTCGTGTTGTGTTTTCGATTGTTTATTCAGCGTGGTTTGCTCGGAGAATCGAGCATCGGGTCGCCGGGTTTGGACGAACTGCGCTGGCTGGCACCGGTGCGCCCGGGAGACACCTTGCGTACCGAGACCGAAGTGCTGGAGGTCAAACCCTCAAACAAGAAACCCGATCGCGGCATCATGAAGATGCGCTACACCGCCTACAATCAACACGGCGACCGGGTGCTTTCCTTTATTGTCTTACATTTATTGAAGCGGCGGTGAAGTTTACCAGCGGTACTTGTCCCAAAGGTGCGGATTCGCCCAGTTGCTGGGATTCAGCCATTCCGGCGTCTTCTTGTAGGTTGCGATGTCGTACTTGTACAGCTCGACGGTCTTGCCATCCTGCGAATAGCGGCTGACCCGGGACATACCGAACCCGAGCAAGTCATTGGGCTCCCAGGTGCTCCGTTGACCGGTCCAGCCGGTCCCGATAGGCACAATCAGACAAAACCGAGGTGTGTGCACATCGCGCAGCCTGGCGAGCAATTGTCCGGCCTTTTTTTTCTCCATGTGTTCAATGACGTTTACGACCACCCCGGTATCGAACCGTCCGGTGTTCGTCAGTTGAGTCAGCAAGTCATTGTTTGCCAGCACCTCGACCCGGCACGACTGGTTCAGAAATTCCTTTTGTCGCACATACTCCGAAACCAGCGCTTCCCCATCCCGGCCGACCACTAGTATCGAGCCAGGTTGTGATGCGGTTAACAAGGTGTGGACATCAAAGCTATAGTCTGGTGCCACTGTCATCGTCATGATCAGTTGAATTGATTGTCATTCCGCCGGCCACAATTGAGCGGCGCCGCGTACTCCGGAGCTGTCTCCATGCTGGTTCCGGAGGAACGTGGTGCGAAGTTCGTCATTGAATACGTGGCGCTGCACATGCTTCGCGCCGGTCGTGTAAAGGTGGTCGATGTTGGACAAACCCCCGCCGAGGACGACGGCATCCGGATCGAGAATATTGATCACCATCGCCAGCGCCTGGCCGAAATGCCGAAGAAACCCGTTTACCAGCTGTTGCGCTCGATGATCGCCGGCGTCGGCCTTGGCGATCAGTTGCTGCGCGGTGATCGGTGAGTCGGCAGGCCAGTCGTGAACCAGGCCGGCCCCGGACAGATAGGTTTCCACGCAGCCTTGTTTTCCGCAGTAGCAGGAGCGCCCGTTCGGTATCAACACGTTATGGCCCCACTCCCCAGCGATATGCTGCGGGCCTGCATGGAGGGTCTTGTTGCACACGATACCGCCGCCGACGCCTGTGCCCATGATTGTTCCGAAAACAACAGCAAACCGGCGCGCCGCACCATCGATGGCTTCCGACAATGTAAAGCAGTTGGCATCGTTCTCGACGCGAATCTCTCGGCCTAAGCGACGCTCAAGATCTTGCTTGATCGGCTTGCCGTTCAAGCACACCGTGTTGGAATTCTTGAGCCCGCCGGTGCGTGCGGAGATCGCCCCCGGTGTGCCAATGCCGACGCGGCAACGCCGTCCCAGTTCCGACTCCAGGCCAAACACTATGTCCACGACTGAATCGACTATTGCGTCGTAACCGTCGCTAACCGGTGTCATCCGCCGACGCCGAAGAATCGTATCCCCGGAACCGTCTAACACGACGCCTTCCGTTTTTGTGCCCCCGAGATCAATGCCAATGCGCATTATTCAGCGGATAGATTCGCTCCAGACATCGTAGATTGCATCGGCGACAAGATGCAGCTTGGCGATGCGCTGGTCCAGATCCCGCGTCAATTGGCGGTACGAGTGAATGGTCGCACTCGGCCGGTCGATTTCCTGGGCATATTTCTCCGCCCACGCCGGAACCATGTCGGCGAGCATTTCCACATGAAATTGCAGCGCCAGAGTATTCCCAATCCGGAAGCCCTGGTTGGGGCATACGGCGCTTTCGAACAGGTGTTGCGCGCCGGTCGGGAGGGCGAACGTCTCCCCGTGCCAATGAAACACCTCCACCTCCGGCTCGAGCCGTGGAAACGGCGTGCGGCAACGCACCGGGTGCCAGCCGATCTCTTTTTGCGGGCTGGCGTCCACTACCGCACCCAACGCCTTGGCGACGAGTTGACCGCCGAGACAATGTCCAAGGATCGGCACGGACCGTGCGTGGGCCGCTCGGATCAGCTCCAGGGTGGGCGTGATCCAGGGCAGGTCATCGTTGACGCTCATTGGACCACCCATGAATACAAGCCCGCTGACGCTGTCTATACTATTAGGGATTGAGGCGCCGCGGTCGATCTTTATAATCCGGTAAGAATGATCCCTTCGCTGCAGGTAGCGGGCGAGATAACCCGGTCCCTCGCAGGAAATGTATCTAAATATGAAAATTTCAGACACGTCGTCAACCAATCAATGCAAACCGGCGCGGCGAGGATTTTGGCGCCGGGTGTTGCTGATAGTGTGCATAGGCTTTGCTTCAGCATCCGCTCACGCAGACAGGCAAATCAATCTGCTTGCGCTGTTCAAAGACAAGGCCATTGTACACATTGACGGTAAGCGCCGTCTGCTTTCCGTCGGAGAAGCCAGCCCCGAGGGCGTCAGACTGATAGCGACGAATTCGGATCATGCGGTGGTCGATTACGAAGGACGCCGGGAAACCTTGAGATTGGGCATGGCTACCGTATTCCCGGGCACCACGAAAACAACGGTTGACGATGACGGTTCGGTCTCGCTGTGGGCCGATGCACGTGGTTTTTTCTTCGCCGACGGCACCATCAATGGTTATCCGGTTCGATTTCTGGTCGATACCGGAGCCACTACGGTGGCGATCAGCAGCGATCTGGCGCGTCGTATCGGCATCGAGCTCAAAGACGGGCAACCCTGGATCGCCAGCACCGCCGGGGGAATGGCGCGCATGGTGCGGATTAATCTGGATCGGGTCAGCGTAGGGGATATAGTGCTGCGCGACGTCGATGCCGGGGTAATCCTCGGCTCGCACCCGGTTACGCCGCTATTGGGGATGTCGTTCCTTGGAGAGGTGGATATGGTGCGCAGAGGGGATCAGATGCAACTCAAAAAGCGATACTAGTTCATCGCGCCGCCAACCCGTAACCCAGCGGCGCTGAAATTACGATATATCGTCAGCTTTCACTTCGTTTGTCGCGGGTGATTAAGGCGTAAGCGGAGTGATTGTGGATGGACTCAAAGTTTTCCGACTCCACGGAATAAGCGTCGATCCGGTCGTCTCCATTAAAGCGACCGGCCACATCTCGCACCATGTCCTCGACAAACTTTGGATTATCGTATGCGCGCTCGGTTACGTATTTCTCGTCCGGGCGCTTGAGCAACCCGTACAGTTCACAACTGGCCTCTTGTTCGACTATATCGATCAGTTCCTCGATCCATACGAATGAATTAGTGAGTACGCGCACCGTCACATGCGACCTTTGATTGTGCGCCCCGTACGCGGAGATTTTTTTCGAGCACGGGCACAGGCTGGTGACGGGAACGACGACCTTTATTTCAGTTTGTGTCTGGCCTTTGTGGACTTCCCCGACAAGGGTGACTTGATAGTCGATCATGCTTTCTACACGAGTAACCGGCGCCTTCTTGGTGACGAAATAAGGGAAAGCCATTTCGATATGTCCCTTATCCGCCTCCAAAAGCTCAGTCACCTCCTTGAGCATGGACTTGAACGAACGAACCGAGATTTCTTTTTCGTGTTGATTAAGGATCTCGACGAATCTTGACATGTGGGTGCCTTTGAAATTATGCGGCAGTTCCACATACATGTTGAAGCTGGCTACCGTGTGTTGCTCCCCACCACTACGATCCCGCACGCGAACGGGATGACGGATGTCCTTCACGCCCACCTTGTCGATGGCCAGTTTGCGGCTGTCCGGACTACCCTGGACGTCGTCGATGGGCAATGTTTCTACGTTGACTCGGGTCGGTGAGGTCATGAGTTTGATCAAAAGCTTGTCGCGGCATTGTCCGTGCGTTCATCGCCGGCAAACACCAAGTTTAAGCAGATTCTAATATTCCGGCAAGCGGTAGCGGCGCCGCCGCGACTATGGATTTCTTGATTCCCGCGGCGTCCAGGCCAAATTCCGCCAGTATTTCCGAGGGCTTACCGTGTTCCAGGTGGCGATCGGGGAGTCCCAGATTGATGATACGTACGTAGATGCCCCGGGCAATCAGGCACTCGTTCACCGCCGATCCGGCGCCGCCCAGGGTCGTGTTCTCCTCCACGGTCACCAATAACTCATGCTCGGCGCCCAGTTGCTCGAGCAGATCTTCATCCAACGGTTTGACGAAGCGCATGTTGACGACGGTGGCGTCAAGTTCCTCTCCCGCCTCAAGACTCGGGGTAAGCATGCTTCCGAACGCCAGGATCGCAACTCGGCGCCCGGAGCGCCGGACCTCACCGGTCCCGACGGGAATCGCACGCATCGTCTCGCGCTCCACCGCTCCGGGACCGGAACCGCGCGGATAACGAACCGCGCAGGTCCCGGCATGCTGATATGCGGTATACAGCATATCGCGGCATTCGCCTTCGTCCGCGGGCGCCATGACCACGATGTTGGGCAGGCAACGCAGGTAGCTCAAGTCGAACGCACCGGCGTGAGTGGCGCCGTCGGCGCCGACAAATCCCGCTCGGTCGATTGCCAGCGTGACGTCCAGGTTCTGGATGCTGATATCGTGAATCAGTTGGTCATAGGCCCGTTGCAGAAAGGTCGAGTAGATTGCGACTACCGGTTTCAATCCCTCGCAAGCAAGTCCAGCGGCGAATGTCAGTGCATGCTGCTCGGCTATTCCGACATCGAAGTAGCGTTCGGCATACTGCTGCGAGAACTTCACCATTCCCGAACCCTCGCGCATCGCCGGGGTGACGCCAACCAGCTTTTCGTCCATCGCCGCCATGTCGCACAGCCAGTCGCCGAACACCTGGGTGTAGGTTCGGCCGCTGGGCTTGGCTTCCATCTTGCCGGTATTAGGATCAAACGGAGTGACGCCATGATAAGTAACCGGCGCACCTTCGGCTGGTTTGAAACCCTTTCCTTTTTGCGTCACCACGTGCAGGAACCGGGGGCCCTGCAACGCCCGCATATTGCGCAGTGTCTTGATCAGGGTCTTGATGTCGTGGCCATCGATAGGCCCGATATAATAGAAGCCCAGTTCCTCAAAGAAAGTTCCAGGCATGACCATGCCCTTGGTGTGTTCCTCCCAGCGCTTGGCGAGACTTTTCACCTGGGGCAGAGTGCTCAGTACTACCTTGCTTCCCTCGCGGACGCTGGTATATGCCTTGCCCGATAAGATGCGCGCAAGGTAATTGGAAATCGCGCCGACATTGGGAGAAATGGACATGTCGTTGTCGTTGAGGATGACCAGCAAATCGGCGTCCATGGCGCCGGCATTGTTGAGTGCCTCGAACGCCATGCCCGCGGTGAGCGCGCCGTCCCCGATGACCGCGACCACCTGCCGGTCGTGTTGCTGCTGGGCGGCGGCTACCGCCATGCCGAGCGCCGCGCTGATTGACGTGCTCGAATGGCCGGCGCCGAACGTATCGTAGTCACTTTCCTGACGTTTGAGAAAGCCGGATATCCCGCCCGGTTGCCGTATGGTGTGCAGCCGGTCGCGCCGACCGGTGAGAATCTTGTGCGGGTAGGCTTGGTGCCCGATGTCCCAAACCAAGCGGTCGTCCGGGGTGTTGAACACATAGTGCAAAGCCGTCGCGAGTTCGACGGTGCCCAGTCCCGCAGCCAGGTGACCGCCGGTCCTGGAGATGGTGTCGATGAGAAATTGCCGCAAATCGTCGCACAACTGCGGCAGTTGATGGATGGGCAGCTTGCGCAGGTCGGCAGGAAAATCTACCTTGTTGAGCAAGTGATAAGGGGACTCAGTCATCTGTTCAGTAAGTCCGGTGTACTACCATTTCCGCCAATTGCCGTAATGTATACGCATTTTTCGCCAGCGTGTCGAGGCAAACGATGGCCTGCCGGTAGAGTTCTTCCGCCAGCCGTCTGGAGGCCTCCAGGCCGATCACCGACGGATAGGTGGGTTTGTTACGCGCGCGATCCGCGCCGGAGGTTTTTCCCATAGTCGCCGTGTCGGACACTTCATCCAGTATATCGTCCACGACTTGAAACGCGACGCCCACGTGCTGGGCATATCGGTCCAAGGTCTCAAGTTCTTCCACGCTCGCATCTCCGGACAGCGCACCCATCTGCACGCAAGCTTGAATCAGAGCACCGGTTTTTCGCTGATGAATGGTGGCCAACTGCTCTCGCGACAACTGTTGGCCCACGGACTCGAGGTCCAGCGACTGACCGCCGGTCATACCCGCGGTTCCCGCAGCGCGGGCAAGGCAGTGAATCATTTTCAAACGCCGCGGAACGTCGGCTGGGTGCGTCGAATCCGCCGCGAGGATCTCAAACGCGAAGGTTAGCAGCGCGTCACCGGCCAAAATAGCGGTCGCTTCGTCGAAGGCGATGTGACAGGCGGGTTTACCGCGTCGCAGGTCGTCATCGTCCATCGCCGGCAGATCATCGTGTACCAGCGAATACGCGTGTATCATTTCCACCGCGCATGCCGCCGTATCCAACAATTCCGAATTGCCGTTTACCGCCTCGCCGCTGGCATATACCAGCATTGCCCGCACTCGTTTCCCGCCGTTAAGGCACGCGTAACGCATCGCCTGCAGTAAACGCGCAGGGGTGGCATCAGTTGCCGAAAGAAAGCGGTCCAAACGGGCTTCAACGCGGTGCCGATACTCGCGTTGTTTGGTGTCAAAAGTCGGGGTGCTCACTCGTCTGGCGAGAATATGTCTACGGCAAAATCGCCATCTTTCTTGACCAGCGTCTCCACGCGCTGTTCGGCCTTTTTCAGGGTAGTCTGACAAGACTTTGCGAGTGCAACGCCGCGTTCAAAGTCTTTGAGTGATTCCTCGAGCGTTTGGTCGCCGCGTTCCAGACGCTCGACCAGCTTTTCGAGTTCCGCAAGGGAGGACTCGAAGTCGGTGAAATCAGATTCGGAAACGGCTTTTTTGGGACTTTTGGGCACGGTGTTTGGATGGCCTGATTGACCTGCGTCAAACGCATTTTAACCCGAATGTGCGAGACTGGCGCGCCCTTTTAGCGGCCCCAGGGCGCAACGCGTCCTTGGGGGGTTTGTGGTCGGCCGGATGCCATGGTCCGCGCGGTGACCCCGGTGGGTGAAAACCGTGCAACACGAGTTGACACGGAAACGAAGTGAATTTAGACTGATTCTAAATCTGGAGACGTACGGTTTTCCAGATCCCTTGTACCTGACAACACGACATTTGGAGAGCAATGATGGAGTTAAAAGGCAGTAAGACCGAACAAAACCTGAAAGACGCATTTGCCGGCGAGTCACAGGCGAATCGTCGCTATCTGTACTTTGCGGCCAAGGCCGACGTCGAAGGCTACAACGACGTATCCACGGTTTTCCGCTCGACGGCGGAAGGCGAGACCGGCCATGCCCACGGTCATCTCGAGTATCTCGAGCAGGTCGGCGACCCGGCCACCGGTTTGCCCATCGGTGCGACTTCTGACAATTTGAAAGCAGCGATTGCCGGCGAGACCCACGAGTATACCGATATGTATCCTGGGATGGCGTCGGCCGCCCGCGACGAGGGCTTCGACGAGATCGCCGACTGGTTCGAAACCCTGGCAAAGGCGGAGCGTTCCCACGCCAACAGGTTCCAGAAGGCATTGGACAATCTGGACTAAGCGCTAGAAACCTTCCAAGCGCATAGAGTCGGATAAAGGGCCGGATGCTCCGGCCCTTTACTGCATACTATTTTGGTAGAAGCTTGATCATGAATGAATCGCCTCGCGAAGGAAGTCTCGAAGCGCCCGAACGGCATCCCCTGGACCTGAAGGATCCGGTGTTCTTTGATGAACCCGCGCTGTTCAAGGAGTTGGAGCGTGTCTTCGACATCTGCCATGGGTGCCGGCGTTGTTTCAATCTGTGCAATGCCTTTCCGACTTTGTTCGATGCTGTTGACGAGTCGGAAACCATGGAAGTCGACGGTGTTGCCAAGGAAGTCTACTGGGACGTTGTCGATCACTGTTATCTATGCGACATGTGTTTCATGACCAAATGTCCCTACGTGCCTCCCCATGAGTGGAATGTGGATTTTCCCCATCTCATGCTGCGCGCGAAGGCGGTTAAACATAAGAAGGGAAGGTCGAAGGCACGGGACAAGTTGTTGACCAGCACGGATACCGTGGGAAAGCTGGCGGGAATTCCCGTGGTCGTCAACATGGTCAATGCCGCCAATGGCAGCGCCGTTGGACGTAAACTACTTCAAAAAACGCTGGGGGTTCACCCGGCGGCTAAACTGCCCCGATACCACCGCGATACCTTCCGCAAGCAGCATCGCAGCAACGAAGCGTTGCCGTTGAGTCCCACCGACGCCACTAACGGAAAAGTGGTTTTGTTTTCCACTTGCTTCGGCCGCTATAACGAGCCTTCACTGAGTAAAGATCTGGTCGCGGTATTCGAACACAATGGTATCCCAGTGATGCTTGCCGACAAGGAACGGTGTTGCGGTATGCCGAAGCTGGAGTTGGGTGATTTCGATGCGGTGACCAAAGCCAAGGACGCGAATATACCGATGCTCTTGGCATTGGTTGATGCGGGATGGGACATCGTCGCGCCGGTACCGTCCTGCGTTCTGATGTTCAAGCAGGAACTGCCCCTCATTTTTCCCGATGACGCGGCGGTGAAAAAGGTGCAGCAGGCGATTTTCGACCCATTCGAGTATTTGGCGCTGCGGCATAAGTCCGACGAGCTGAATATCGATTTTAAGAACTCCTTGGGTAAGATTGCCTATCATGTGCCGTGTCATTTGCGAGTACAGAATATAGGTTTGAAAACGCGGGACGTCCTGGCGCTGGTTCCTGACACCACCTTCGAAGTGATCGAAAGATGTTCGGGGCACGACGGCACCTACGCGGTTAAACAGGAATTTCATGAAACCTCGATGAAAATCTGCCGCCCCATCGTCAACCGAGTGCGGAAGGCAGAGGTGGACCACTATATGAGTGATTGCCCAATGGCGGGTGATCAGATCGCCAATGGTCTGCAGGACGGCAGTCAGGCCAAACATCCGATGGCGCTGCTGCGTCATGCTTACGGCATCTAACCTGCTATTTATTGCAATGAACAAACTCACTCACGACGATTTGTACTCCCTGGAAAAATACGCTCAGTTACGTCTGGAATTCCGCGCCCGTGTGATGGCGCACAAGAAGAACCGAGCCGTGCGCATCGGTGATCACGCCACTTTGTATTTCGAGGACCGTTTGACCATGCAGTATCAAATCCAGGAGATGCTGCGTATCGAACGCATATTCGAGGCCGATGGCATCGATGAAGAGCTCAGTGCGTACAATCCACTGATTCCAGATGGGCGGAACTTGAAGGCGACATTCATGATCGAGTATCAGGATGTGGAGGAGCGAAAGCGCGCCCTTGCGCAGCTTGTAGATATTGAGGACCGCGTTTGGATGAAGGTGAACGGCTATGAGCCCGCATGGGCGATCGCCGACGAAGACCTGGACCGCGACACCGAAGAAAAGACGTCGTCGGTCCATTTTCTGCGTTTCGAGTTCTCCCCCGACGCGATTCAGGCTGCCAAACAAGGTGCGTCACTCAGCGTGGGTATCGATCACGACAACTATCGATTGGCTATCGATTCGCTGCCCCAGCCGACACGTCAGAGTCTGGTGGACGATTTCGATTGAGTGTCCGCCGCCGGGTCCCGGCAACGGCCGCGTCGATGCAGATTTCTCCGGACGGCGGCTACGTCCCTCTCTCCACGCGTCTATGCGTTCCCCGGCGTTATATTTTGCGATTGCCGACTGTGTGATGCTCCAAGAACGGCGATAATCGTGTATGATTACGGGCCAATGGAATGTGCAACATAACAACGCGTGACTAACCCTCGTTAGCGAGTACATGAGTGCGGTTTACGACTCGTCTGCGATAGAAGTCCTCACCGGTCTGGAACCGGTCCGTAAACGGCCTGGGATGTATACCCAGACCGAACGCCCCAATCACCTCGTCCACGAAGTTGTCGATAACAGCGTGGATGAAGCCATCGCCGGTTTCGCCGATACCGTTCAAGTCGTGTTACACGACGACGACTCCATGACGGTCGCCGACAATGGCCGGGGCATGCCGGTCGACAAACACAGGGAGGAAGGTGTTTCCGGGGTGGAGGTTATCCTCACGCGTCTGCACGCCGGCGGCAAATTTTCAAACAAGACCTACCGCTTTTCCGGCGGCTTGCACGGTGTCGGTGTCTCGGTGGTCAACGCCTTGTCGAAACGCCTGGAAGTGTGGGTTCGCCGCCAGGGGAAGGAATACCACATGCGCTTTACCAACGGTCACAAACGGACTGAATTAAAGGCGGTGGGTAGTGTCGGTAAGCGCATGACCGGCACCGTAGTGCGGTTTTGGCCGGATCCTGGTTTTTTTGACACCGTTAAGATTCACGTACCCCGGCTGAAGCGGGTGTTGCGGGCCAAGGCAGTCTTGTGTCCCGGCCTGACCATCAGTTTGCACGATGAAAACAATCCGGACAACGATGAGGAGTGGTGCTTTGAGGACGGTCTTCGAGATTACTTAACCAACGAACTGGACGGCTACGAGATGATTCCGGAGTCATCTTTTCTCGGCCATTTCCAAGGCAATGATGAAGAGGCCGACTGGGCGGTCTTGTGGTCGCCGGATGCCGATGAGCAGGTTACGGAAAGTTACGTGAATCTGATCCCTACCCCGCAGGGGGGTACGCACGTCAACGGTTTACGTACCGGCCTGACGGACGCGATGCGGGAATTTTGCGAGTTTCGCGATATGTTGCCCCGTGGCGTGCGGCTTACCCCGGACGACATCTGGAGTCAATGCAACTACGTACTTTCGCTGCGCCTGAAGGATCCGCAATTCACCGGCCAAACCAAGGATCGACTATCTTCCCGCGATGCGTCTGTTTTTATGGCCGGAGTGGCCAAGGATGCATTCAGCCTGTGGCTCAACCAACACATTGAAGACGCAGAGCGCATCGCACAGTTAGCCATCGATCATGCTCAGGCGCGGTTACGCGCGGGAAAACGTGTTGAGCGCAAAAAGATCAGCAGTGGGCCGGCGCTGCCAGGGAAACTGGCCGACTGCAGCAGCGAGGATCTGGACGCCACGGAACTGTTCCTGGTCGAGGGAGACTCCGCCGGAGGGTCCGCGAAACAGGCACGCAACCGGGAGTATCAGGCCATACTCCCGCTGCGCGGAAAAATACTCAACACCTGGGAAGTCGATTCAGCGGAGGTGCTTGCTTCCCAGGAAGTACACCATATCGCCGTCGCTTTAGGCGTGGATCCGGGGTCGGGTAATCTATCCGGCCTGCGTTACGGCAAGGTGTGTATTCTTGCCGACGCCGATTCCGACGGGGCACACATAGCGACATTGTTATGCGCTCTGTTCGTTCGCCATTTCAAGTCCCTGGTGGAGGTGGACAGGGTTTATGTAGCGATGCCGCCTCTTTATCGCATCGATGTGGGTAAGGAGGTGTTCTACGCCCTGGACGACGAAGAGAAAAAGGGAGTCTTGGATCGTATTGAAGCGGAAAAACTACGCGGTAAGGTGAATATACAGCGGTTCAAAGGGCTCGGTGAGATGAATCCGATGCAGCTACGCGAGACCGTGATGGACCCGCATACCCGGCGCCTCGTGCAACTTCAGATCCGAACCGGGGATGACACCAACAAGATCCTGGATATGCTGCTGGCAAAGAAGCGGGTCGCCGACCGCAAGAGTTGGTTGGGAAAGAAGGGAGATCAAGTCGATGTCACTTAGTGACTGATGCGTTGGCTCGTAAGTAAATGCGGGACATAAGGTCGCATCCAAAAATCGAGGCCTGCTAAACATAATTTCTTTGAGCCCTTCATATTAAAGCCATATTTGTATTTCTGTCATGCCAAGAAAACGCACTCGTTCTTCCGCCGGCCGCCAACGCTCGTTGTTGGATCCGATGAATCCCGCCATCGAGGTCGAGCGCCTCCCGCTGGCGACATTTACCGAACGTGCTTACCTGTACTACTCAATGTACGTGATTTTGGACCGAGCGCTGCCGTTTATCGGCGACGGTCTCAAACCGGTACAACGGCGCATTGTTTACGCTATGTCCGAGCTTGGTCTGCATGCAGCCTCGAAACACAAGAAATCCGCGCGGACGGTAGGCGACGTGATAGGAAAGTTTCATCCGCATGGCGACGCCGCGTGTTACGAAGCGATGGTGCTGATGTCGCAACCGTTCAGCTACCGCTATCCATTAGTCGATGGCCAGGGAAACTGGGGTTCGCCGGACGATCCGAAGTCGTTCGCCGCCATGCGTTATACCGAGGCCCGCTTGACCCATTACGCGCAGACCTTATTGTCGGAATTAGGTCAGGGTACAGTGGAGTGGGTGCCCAACTTCGACGGCACTCTGGAGGAACCGCGGGTTTTGCCGGCGCGCTTGCCCAATGTGTTGCTAAACGGCGCTTCGGGCATCGCGGTAGGTATGGCGACGGATATACCGCCGCATAACCTGCGTGAAGTGGCGTCGGCGTGTGTGCGTTTGCTGGAATCTCCGCGAACATCGGTGCGGGAGTTGTGCGAGCATATAAAAGGACCGGATTTTCCGACCGAGGGCGAGATCATCACGCCGGCGGAGGAGATCCGGGAAATCTATTCCACCGGAACCGGTTCGGTCAGGCAACGCGCCACCTGGGAACGGGAGAACGGCAATATCGTCATCACCGCGTTGCCTTACCAGGTGTCCGGCGCCAAGATATTAGAGCAACTTGCGGCACAGATGCAGGCCAAGAAATTACCGATGGTGGTGGACCTGCGGGACGAATCTGATCATGAGAATCCAACGCGCCTGGTAATAGAGCCGCGTTCCAATCGAATCGATTTTGACGCGCTGATGAATCACCTGTTCGCCACCAGCGATTTGGAACGCAGCTATCGCATCAATCTCAACATGATAGGCCTCAATGGACGTCCCGAGGTGTTCAATCTCCGGGACCTTCTTGGCGAGTGGCTCAAATTTCGCACTGAGACAGTACGTCGGCGGTTGCAATTTCGACTCGAGCGAGTCAATCGACGGCTGCATATCCTTGACGGACAGCTGATAGCGTTTTTGAACATCGATGAGGTGATTCACATCATACGCACGCATGACGATCCCAAGCCGGTGTTGATGAAGCAATTCAAACTCAGCGACCTGCAGGCTGAGGCCATTTTGGAGATAAGACTCCGTCAATTGGCAAAGCTCGAGGAAATCAAGATCAAGGCTGAGCAGAAGGAGTTGACGGCGGAGCGCGACATACTCAATGCGACCTTGAGATCCAACGTGCGGCTGAAACGCCTGGTGCGTGACGAGCTGTTGGCGGATGCCGAAGAATACGGTGATCCCCGCCGTTCACCGATTAAACCGGGTGCCGCGGCGAAAGCAATGGCCGCCACCGAACTGATTCCAATCGAGCCGGTCACCGTGGTGTTGTCCAGGAAGGGCTGGGTGCGGGCGGCCAAGGGACACGATGTGGATCCCGCCACCCTCAGCTACAAGTCCGGTGACGGTTACCTGCATGCCGCCAGAGGCAAGTCCAACCAACTGCTGGTTGCGCTGGATTCGACGGGCCGCACTTACGCGATGCCGGCGCACAACTTACCGTCGGCGCGCAGCCAGGGGGAACCGTTGAGTAGTCAGTTGAACCCACCGGCGGGTGCGGATTTTGCCGGTGTGATGCTGGGCGGTGAGGACGCGCTATGGGTGTTGGGAACGGATTTCGGATATGCGTTTATCGCCAGGTTGGGTGATTTGTATACAAAAAACAAAAAAGGGAAGGCCACGCTCCGCGTACCGCCCGGCGGCCGGGTGTTGAAGCCGCAACCGGTGCTCGACATCGAGACCGGGCGTATCGCTATTGCCACTACGGGCGGCTATCTGCTGAGTTACCCGGTCTCCCAGTTACCCAGACTGGTGAAAGGAAAAGGAGTGAAAATGATCAATATTCCGGGCAAAAGACTCAAGGCCGGAGAGGAGCGGGCGTTTGCGTATGCAACCTTTGCTCCTGGGCAACATCTATTGATCCACGCGGGCAAGCGGTTCTTGCGTTTAAAACCGGCGGATATCGAGCACTACATCAACGACCGCGGTCTGCGTGGCCGAAAACTACCGCGTGGATTCCAACAGGTGCGAGAACTGGAAGTGGCGTGATCCGCGCTACGTTACCGACTAGCTCTTGAATTCCACCAGGTGGTCGTCGTCTTTGCCGTCCTCGTCCTCCTGGGTCGTCTGTTCCGGCTCTTCAGCGATTACGAAGTAATCGTCGGCGAACAGGGGCTCGCTAGGCCGTATTTCGACCCCCATGCGGCGGATGTCCTCCCAAATGGTTCCATCCGGATCGTCCAGTGCGGCGCGGGTCAATTTTGCCTGCCGAATGAATTCGTCGCCTTCGCCCAGGATGCGCAGTACGCGAAGCAGTTGCAGTCGATAGTCGGTATTGCCGGGCTCTTTGTCCACGAGACGGATCAAGAGATTCTTGGCGTCATTGTAATAACCGCCGTTGATGTACAGTTCCAATTCGTCCAATACATCCGTCTCGCTGACTTTCATTGCCATCTCTGAATCCCGTAACTCGCCGGTCAGGAACTCTGTTCCAATTCCCAGTGCCTCCTTGATCTCCTCGGTTTCGTCAACGTCACTGGACAGGGACGTAAATAACGGTGAGGATGGCTTGGTTTCTTCAGGCGCCACGAATTGCGGTTCGGATTCTTTTTCTTCCGGCCGCGTTGTGGCGCGCTCGTACAAAACGTTGGTTTCGCCGTAGTCGCGAACCCCGCCTTGTTTACGGCGACCGGCGATAAGCCATCCCAACAGCGCTCCTACCGCCAACACCAATAGCCCCAGTACGATATTGATAGGCGTCCACAAATTGACGGGGGAACGCGATGACTCGAGCGTGCGGCTAATCGTTGCGTTCATGTCTTCCAGTCTCTGCTCCAGGCCCGAGATCTGTTGTTCGCGGCTGGTGATCTGAGTCTGCAGCGAGTTCACGAGTTGCTCCAGCCGATCGACATCCGTCGCCAGCGGCTGTTGCATAGCGGGCGTGGCCGCCGCAACGGAATCGGGTTGTTGCGCCGGGTCGGTGGATGTCTCCACAGCAGGCGCCTCGGGCTGACTGGTGCTGCCCTGGTCCTGACCGCTAGTCCCGGTAGCCAGGGCCTCTTTCGCCGTTGGATCCAACAGCTGGCCCAATCGGGTATCGGCGGGTAACGCCGGAGGAGGCGCTGGGGGCGTTACGGATTTAATCGGTTCGAACGCAAACCGGGAGACAAGGTCGAACCCGATCTCCGTGGGGCTTGGCTGCTCGGCGCGATCACGGTCTTCCTCCGGCGCCGCCGCCATTTCCGCCTCGATCAACGACGCTGTGTCACTCGGCGGCGCGACGCGTTTTCGCCATTCGTTCGCCTGTATCGCCAGTGCTTGAACCGCCTCGCTCGGCTGGGTTAGGGTCAATGCTTCCACCGACGGTATATTCAGGTAGACGCCGGTCTTGAGCGCATTGGCGTTGTTTTCGATAAAGGCGCCCGGATTGGCCTGAAACAGCCCCCAGGTCATTTGCGAATGGGTGACGCCGTATCCGCCCCGCAGTTCCACAGCGATCTGTGACAGTGTTTGTCCGGATCGCACCGGGCCGTATCGATCTCCCGGTCCGGTCACCGCCGCCCGTGCAGGGGCTGCGGCAGCCGCGGGCGGCGCCGCGGGGACTGGCCGCGGGGCCTGCTGCGCAAGCGGCACCGGGCGTGTGCGTGCCACGGGGGCGGGATATTCGGTGGGATCGAGTAACACCGTGTATCCGCGCACGAACGCGGTGCGTTTTGATTTGATGCTCAACATGAACGCCAGGAACGGCTCGCTCACCGGTTCCAAGGTGGTGATGCGGAGAATACCGGTCGATCCTGGCCCGGGGACAATCTCAAACCGGAACTCGGTCAGCACCGGCGAAACTTCATATCCGAAGTCGCGAAAAGCGGCCTTGGGGGCGAGCCCGATGTCCAGTGAATTGAGTTCTCCCGGCTGTGCGTTGGCGATGGGAATTTCAATCTCGAGTGGTTGATCCAGAAAGGACTGAACAACAGCATCGCCGACCGATACCGCGTGGCTCACGCCCGGTATGCCGACCGTTAGGCAAAACACAAACCAAATACATGAACGCGGCTGAAGCAATATCTTATAGTTCCTTGTCATCACCCATAGGTCACGTGCCCCCCACGGTACCTCTTTGTAATATAGCCTAGAAAATTCAGATAGATCAATGAATTGGTAATTAATTTTGAGAACATTACTGATTTGTTTGGCGTTCCTGCCCCGGAGTATTTGGCCCCGTCATGCGCGTGATTTTGATTAATGTGCCCGATTCGCCGATCGCGGGCTGAAGCATGACATTGATAGCCCCGCCCACATGGTTTTCAACGGTGATGCTGATCTTGGGGCCGTTCGGCGTCGGTAACCGAAGCACTTGAGCCGCCGTGGCGCCGATAGCCCGGGTGTAGAAGTCGGCCACCGTGTCGAGTTCGTCCTCGCTGTGCAGGGTCGCCATGGTCAGGGACTGCGCTCCTTCGTCCAGCTTGTCCGTCATTTGCCAACTGCCCCCGTGCCGGGGTTGGGCTCCGGGGTACACGCGAACACCGAGCCGCTGCTCGGAAATGGTCGTGAATGCGGTATACGTGGCGCTGCCGGGCAACTGCGCGGATGGTTTATCGGGGGTGCCGGATGTATGGGGCACGGCTCCATCACGATGTTCGGGTTTGGAGCCCTCACAGGCAGTCAGTAGCGTCGACGTCAGCAGCAGTGCCGACAGCGACATACCCAGGCTTGGCCGGAGATGAAAAAACATATAGTTCTTGATGACGCGGAGTCTATGCCCTCGCAAAACGTTTACATAGCTCGTGATCGGGACCAAGTAGGGCAAATATGGCCAGCATGCCACGGCGTGCCTGTTCCTTGAGCGGCGACTCCTTTTGCGCGATCTCAGAGAGTTGTTCCAGAGCTCCGGAGTAGTCGTCCTGCATCAGCAGGCAGGCGCTCAATTGGTAACGCGAATGGGCGTCGTGCGAATTTTTCGCCACCGCTTGCTTAAGGGCGTCGATTGGAGGCGCCTGCTGAGCGGTATCAATAAATCGCAAATGCATAGCCAAAAGATCGATCTCGGGATCATCGAATGCTTCCTCCGGCATTCCCTCGAGCACCTCCAACGCCTGTGTATGCCGCCCCTGCTGGACCAAGATCTTGGCCTGATCAAGGCGGATGCGATGTTTCTGCGGTGCGGTTCTGGCCGCCCGTTCCATAAGCGATGCCGATCGGTCCAAGGCGCCTTGCCGATACGCGTTTGCTGCCCGGATTTGTTCTTGAACCGCCACGGGCAGATACTTGTTAATTGTGCTGGCGAACAACTGTTCCGAGTACGCACCGTGCACGGTCTCCGCGAGTTTTTCGAGATGGTAGATGCGCACCGTCGGTATGCTGATGACGCCTTGCCGCTTCGCGAACTCTCGATAGTCGTCGGTGTTGAGTAAGGTGAGCAGGAAGCGCCCGCCGAAGTCGTCGCAAAGTTTTACCAATGTAGGTAGCAAGCGCATGCAGGGACCGGCATTAGGCGACCAGTAACACACCATGACCGGTCCGCGCCGGGAATTTTCCAGCACCATCGCAGCAAAATCTTCGGGCTTGATGTCGTGAATGTATTGCGGCATTTTCAGGCGCGTGGCAACTGTTGAGCTGCAGATTTTGTCATTGATTGGTGCAATCACATAACCCGCAATAACGGGTGTGCCGCAATCAGCGGTGGCGGTGCGTATGGGGGTGACGGGGGAAGTAATAATACGGTCGGTATGGCCACCATGGATCGTAGAACGGATCCCAGAAATAGGGCCAATGAAGCTGGGGGTCATACTCCGGGATCGGTTCCCACAGATAATGCTCGTCGGCCCGGACCACGGGAAACTGGTAAGGATATGTGCCGATATTGCGGGTAGTGCTTTGGATCAAAGTGCCGACCACGGTAATTTCGCGTCCACGCCGATACTCCTCAGGTTCCAGGAAACCGGGTACATTTGCCAGGAACCGCCCGGTAGTGGCGGTGGTGTCGACGGGGCGGCCGCTCCGGGTCAGACGCCTGGCGACGACCTGGATCCAGGTTTCGGTTCGCCGGTTCTCGACCTCGACGATCGTACCCCCCCAACGTACCTGCTCACCGATATATTGATCGGCGTTTTGTACCGCGGCCGGTACCGAGGGTCCGGCCACCGGGGTGCGAATCGCCTTCGGCGCCGTGGTGCACGCCGCCAATCCTGCGGCTACTATCACCCACAAACATAGGTTTCGACAACGCATCGCACAGCCACTTTAGCTACGTTTCGCTGTTTAGTAAATCACTGTGAGCGCTGATTTACGGTCTATTTCCCGGCTAACGATCTATAACTATAATAAGGCGAGTGGTGGTTGCAGGTTGCCGTTTAATCGATAAGAGAAAAAGCTGATGTCCCAGCTCAAGCCTACCAGCACACAGACAGTATCGATTACGGCCAACGAGCCGTTGCATGAACGCGTTCCGACTCGCGACGAAGAAGGACGACTGCTCAGCGACTTTATGATGTTGATTCCGGGGTTACGTGAATGGCCGAAGGGGCGATTCAACGACCGCGTAGCGGGCATCCAGGCGGTGTTGGGTGGCTTCAGCGAGGTCGTATTCGCGGACCTCAATGTACCATTGAATCTACTGTGGGTATCCGTGAAAGCGAAGCCGGGGATCATCTCTGCGGTTGCCGCGTCGATCCAACATCGGGTTCCCGAGGCGCGGGTAATCAGCTCCCGTTAATCGGCAGGCTCACATGGTGGTTTACGCGCGATAGGCTTTCTCTATTTCGGATCTGGTCAATACACCATAAATTTTCTTCTTACCGAACCCGCGGGCTCCGGTAACATACAGGGCTTCGGTCCCCGTCTTCTGCAGAATATCCAGCGCTTCCTGAAGCGTCGCCAGGACATCGGTCCTGGACAGATCCTTTCGTAGCGCCGGGATTTCCAGCAAATCAATGGTATCGTCATCGTTGTCTTTGAGGTGGCGCGCGAGGTCGGCCGCGGGCAGTAATGCCATGGCTTCATCCTGCTGACGAATTACGATCCAGTTTGGTTCCTTTTTCAGCATCGTTTCCGCGGTAGTGCGTCTAATTCGGCGGGGTTCGCGTATGATATTGCGGTCCATGACGCTGGCGACACCGACGCGCCGCAGCGCTTGAGCTATGGGGTCATTGCGATAATCCAAACCCCGCGCCTGCATCAACATTTGGTACACGGACGTCTTTCCGAACGCCACGCGGGTTGTCAACGCGGCGGAAACCACCACGAACATTCCCGGTAAGATAATATTGGGATTGGCGGTGAGCTCCAGCATCGCGATCAGCGCCGCCAACGGTGCTTGCAAGGTGGCGCCCATCATCGCCCCCATCCCGAGCATGGCGTACAGGCCCGGTGTGCTGACAATGCCGATCCAGATCAGCGCCAGCAAGCCCATGGCCCCACCGGCGGTGGCGCCAATCACCAGGGTGGGGGCAATCAGGCCGCCTGGTAATCCCAGACCCAGTCCCGCCGTGGTCGCCAGCAGCTTGGCGCCGACAATGAGAACCAGCGCGGCCAATCCGATTTCTCCCAGCAATGCGTCATTGACGGTGTCGTATCCGATTCCCATGATCTCCGGGGCGGGTACCGCGAGCAGGCCGATTAGCACTCCCGCGAGGCCGCCGCGAACCCATACGGGGTACGGCGAGGAGACCCGTATGGTCCACAGCAGCAATTGAATAAACAGCGCTGCCAGGCCTCCGATGATGATCCCCATCATCAACAGGTAGGGGAGTTCGGCCATGGTGGTCCACTCCAGCGGTGGCACCAGGAATGCAGGTTCATCGCCGAAAACCGCGCGCGTCAGAGTGGTGGCGCTGACCGCGGCCAGTATCACCGGAGTGAATCCGAGGATGGTGTATTCCATCAACACCACCTCCATCGCAAAAATCACTCCAGCCAATGGTGTATTGAATCCGGCGGCGATCGCGGCCGCCACGCCACAACCCACCAGGATGCGCACGCTGTTGTTCGGCAATTCCAGGCGCCGACCCAGGACGCTACCGGCCCATGCGCCCAGGTGGATACTGGGTCCCTCCCTGCCCACCGAGTGACCGCTGACGATGCTCAGCGCCGCACCTAAAAACTGCATCATTGCATTGCGCAGTGGTAGATGACCCTGATAGTAGGACAACCGCTCAATGACATGTACGACGCCCACGTGACGGGCCGTAGCGTTCGTAAATTGAAAGATGACGCCAATGATCAAGCCGCCGCCTACCGGAAGCAGGAAGCGATACAAAGTAGAAAGGCTTTCGTAGGCGTCCGCGGTGCCCGCCGGCAGTATCCTGCCTTGAGCACCCTCCACGACAATGCGAAAAGCGATGATGACCGACCCGGACAAGAGACCGCACAGAATACCGACCATAGACAATTGCGGCAGCGCCTCGATATAGGCCATGCGCAGACGCTGGCGTTCCAGAAAACGAGCAGCCCCGGCCAACCAACTACGCCGCATATCAGCCCTTCGGCCTTAGCGACCGAATCCTTCCCCGCATACTGCACTGGTGTCCTGGGCGCCGACGCGGAATCGGGGCGACTGGTTCAACAATCGGGCTAGGGAATCTTGGGTACACGTAGGTATCAAAAGGGGATGGTTATATCCGGCCGGGTTTCTCGTATGAGCGAACGAAACTGATCCTGAATTCTCTCCAGGGCCTGCTGGTCGTCACCTTCGAAGCGTAACACCAGTATCGGCGTCGTGTTCGAGGCCCGCACCAATCCGAAACCGTCGTCAAAGTCGACCCTCAATCCATCGATTGTGCTGACCTGCCCGTTGGTGAAATCGGCGTTATCGGCCAGTTCCTTCATGGCGACGAAGTGTTCCCCCTCCGGGAAATCGATGCGTAATTCGGGTGTGTTTACGCTGTCTGGCAACTCAGCGAAGACTTGCGCGGGCGGGCGATCATCCTTGGATAGTAATTCAATGAGGCGGGCGCCGGCATACAGGCCGTCGTCGAATCCGTACCATCGTTCCTTGAAGAAGAAATGACCGCTCATTTCACCAGCCAGAGCGGAGTTGTCGCTCTGCTTGAGCTTCGCCTTGATGAACGAATGACCCGTGCGCCACATTAATGGCACACCGCCTGCAGCTTCGATTGCCCTGGGAAGGGTGCGCGAACACTTTACGTCATAGATAATCTCGGCCCCCGGTTGCCGGCTAAGTACATCACGTGCATATAAGATCATCTGCCGGTCCGGCCACACAATTGAACCATCCGGCGAAACCACGCCCAGGCGGTCGCCGTCGCCGTCGAACGCCAGGCCCAAATCGGCCTTGGTGTCCGCTACCGCGTGTTTCAAGTCCTGCAAATTTTCAGGTTGACTGGGGTCGGGATGGTGATTGGGAAACTCGCCGTTCACGTCGCAAAAAAGTTCTTTTGTCTCACAACCCAAGCGACGGAACAGTTTGGGGGCGACGGCGCCGGCGATGCCGTTTCCGCAGTCGATCGCGATCTTCAGCTGTCTGCGAATATCCGTGTCGCCGACGATGCGCTCGATATAGGCGTCGATCACCTCCTTTCGAGTGAGTCGCCCGTCACCGGACATCAGGTCGCGGTTCAAGATTCTTTTCTTCAGGCCCTGGATGCGCTCGCCGGATAGGGTCTCACCGGCGATGATTATCTTGAAACCATTGTAATTAGGCGGGTTGTGACTGCCGGTTACCGCCACCGCCGACCCGATCTTTAAATATTGACTGGCGAAATACACCACCGGCGTCGGCGCCGGACCGAGGTCGATAACATTGCATCCGGTTGCCATGATCCCCCCGGACAAAGCGTCGCACAGCATCGGGCCGGACAAGCGGCCGTCGCGGCCAATTATCACTGTATTGTCGCCGTGCGCCCGGGCTTCGGTACCGATAGCCTGACCGATGCTGTGCGCATTTTCCGCGGTCAGGGTCTCATCGACCACCCCGCGAATATCGTAGGCTTTAAATATCTCATTGGGCAGGGATTGTTGATTGTTCATTGTTGATCTACCGCTCGAAGTTCAAATCCAGTCGTTAAGATGCCCCTGTCGGCTTAAGGTATTGTGTCCGATTGGGCGACCGGCCGCGGCAACAACGCCGGCGCCGGAGACCCGGCTGCCAATACCATGCCGCTTGGCCTCAATTTGCACGATGAATCGCGCGTTTGTGCACCGCCAGCGCGGCTTCGTGTACCGCTTCGGATAATGTGGGATGGGCATGCACCGTCCGGGCGATGTCCTCAGCGCTTGCGGAAAACTCCATGGCAACGACTACTTCGGCGACCAGTTCCGACGCTTGTGGCCCGATGATGTGCACGCCCAGGATCTCATCGGTGTGCTGATGCGCGAGGATTTTTACGCGTCCGGCGGTGTCGTCGGCAGCCAGGGCCCGGCCGGTGGCGGCAAACGGAAACGTACCGGCGTTGTACGGAATCCCCTCGTTTTGCAGGTCTTGCTCGGCGCGGCCAACCCAGGCGATCTCCGGATGGGTATAAATCACCCAAGGGATTACATCATAATTGACATGCGCCGATTGGCCGGCGACGAGTTCAGCAACAGCGTTGCCTTCCTCGGAGCCTTTGTGCGCGAGCATCGGCCCCCGCACGACATCTCCTACCGCGTATACATCCGGTACGCCGGTTTGGCAACGGTCATCCACTTGTATATATCCGCGGTCGTCGAGATCGACTCCAATCCCGGGCGCAAATAAATCTTCCGTATAGGGACGGCGGCCGACGGCGACTACCAGACGATCAACCTTAAGCTGATGATCACCTTCGCCATCCGTGTACGATACGGTGACCGCGTCGGCGGTTGATTTCGCGCCCTTGACAGTGGTTCCGAGTCTGATGTCGAGTCCCTGTTGTTTGAATTGCCGCTCGGCGTCTTTGGCGATTTGTTGGTCAACCGCGGGCAGCAAACTGGGTAGTGCCTCCAGGATAATGACCTTCGAACCCAGACGGCTCCATACGCTGCCCAGTTCGAGGCCGATCACGCCGGCCCCGACAATACCCAGGCGTTTCGGGACTTGCTCGAAATTCAAGGCGCCGGTGGAGTCGACGATGCGTTCTCCATCGAAGGGCGCTACCGGGAGTTCTATCGGGATCGAACCGGTTGCAACAATCACGTGAGAGGCGTTCACGGTTTCTTCGCCTTCCCGGTGTGTAATCCTGATCTTATCCTTGGTCATCAATCGCCCATGGCCATGGATGAACGTGACCTTGTTGTGTTTGAAAAGACCGTCGATGCCCCGTGTCAGCGTGGAAACGATTTTATCTTTGCGGGCCAGCATGGTTTTGACGTCGATGGCGGCACCGTCGATTGTTATTCCGTGAGCTTTCAGCTGGTGCTGTACGCGATGATATTGATGTGAGGAGTCCAGTAAAGCCTTGGACGGGATGCAGCCGACATTCAAACACGTGCCTCCCAGGGAGGGCTTACCATCGTGGTCCGTCCATTGGTCCACACAGGCGGTGGTCAGTCCCAGTTGGGCGCAACGAATCGCCGCGACATAACCGGCCGGCCCGGCGCCGATCACCACTACATCAAATTGCTGTGACATTGTAACGAGTCCCGTAACAAGAAGATTTAAAACAAATCACGATCTGCGCCGCGACAAAGAGTCATTTTCCCGCCGCATCTGTTCCGGCGATATACGGGTCAAACCGCGGGTTGCGCATAACCCGGTTGGTCAGATCTCCAATAATAGACGCGCCGGATCTTCGAGAGAGTCTTTAATTGTGACCAGGAATCGGACCGCCTCGGCGCCGTCGATAATGCGATGATCGTAAGTCAGTGCCAGATACATCATTGGCCGAATAACGACCTCGCCGCTCTCCGCCACCGGCCGCTGCTCGATGCGATGCATTCCCAGGATCGCGCTTTGCGGTGGGTTAAGAATCGGCGTTGACAGCATCGAGCCGAACACTCCGCCATTGGTGATGGTAAACGTCCCGCCGGATAACTCCTCCATGGCCAGCGTTCCGGCACGGGCCTTGTCGGCCAGTGCTGCAATTTCCATCTCCAACTCGGCGAAACTTTTCTTGTCGGCGTCGCGAACGATCGGCACCACCAATCCCCGCGGCGAGGCCGCTGCGATACCAATATCGTAATATTGATGAAAGACCATGTCGTTGCCGTCAATGGATCCATTTACCGCCGGATATCTTTTTAGCGCCTCTATGCTGGCTTTAATGAAAAACGACATGAATCCCAGACGCGTGCCGTGTTTCTTTTCAAACACCTCCTTGTATCTTTTTCTGAGATCGAGCACGGACTGCAAGTTAACGTCGTTGAACGTGGTCAACATCGCCGCGGTATGTTGAGCCTGTACCAGTCTCTGGGCGATAGTTGCACGGAGTCGAGACATCGGCTCGCGACGTTCGGATCTATCGCCCTTGGTTGCCGTGGAAACTACGGTTGAAACGGCAGCGGCCGGTTGCGGGGCAGGCGCGCTCTGCTTACGGCGGTCGAGAAACTCGACGACGTCCGCCTTGGTTACCCGCCCATCCTTGCCGGTGCCCGTTATGTCCGCGATATCCAACTTGTTTTCCGTGACCAGCTTGCGCACCGCTGGGCCCATCGGTGACTCGGTTCGCGGAGGTTTCGCTTCCTCTTCCGGCTGGTGCTTCGTTTCCGATGGAATCGCGGCTTCCGCAGGAGCCTGTTCGAGCTTCGAGGGCTCGATGACGGCGAGCAACTCGTCGCTGGTTACGACATCACCGCTGTTGCGCGTCAATTCCTTGATAACGCCATCCTGCGGTGCGGGTACTTCAAGCACCACCTTTTCGGTCTCGATATCGACCAGAGTTTCATCCCGGCGAACGATATCGCCAACCTGCTTGTGCCATGTCAGCAGAGTCGCTTCGGTGACGGACTCGGGCAACATGGGGACTTTTACGTCAACTGACATGACGACGCTCGCTCACTGTTTCTTTACCATTAAAAAAGGGGGATAACGCATCATCAACCAGTTGTCTCTGACACTCGAGATGAATCGCGTAATAACCGGCGGCTGGAGCCGGTGATGGGTCACGACCGGCATAGACAAGACCTTGATCCTGCCGGATTGAAGCCCGCAAGTGATGTTGAATTTGATACCAGGGCCCCTGATTTCTCGGCTCTTCCTGACACCAGATCACTTCGTGTGCGTTTTCATAACGGTTCAGCAAGGCGTTGATCTGGTCGCGCGGAAATGGATACAACTGCTCGACGCGGATAATGGCGACGTTGTTGAGCTCTCGTTTACGGCGCTCTTCCAGTAAATCGAAGTAAACCTTCCCGCTGCACAATACGATGCGATCGATTGCTTCGTCATTATGCGCATCGATTTCACCGATTGTGACTTGAAACGAGCCATTTTCCAATTCCCCAAGCGCCGAGGTCGATAACTTGTGGCGCAGCAGACTCTTTGGGGTCATCACTATGAGCGGGCGGCGATAAGGCCGGATAGCCTGGCGCCGCAACAAATGAAACATCTGCGAAGGTGTGGTCGGCGCGCATACCTGCATATTGGCTTGGGCACACAACTGCAGGTATCGCTCGAGGCGCGCGGACGAATGCTCCGGTCCCTGACCTTCGTAACCATGGGGTAGCAGCATGACCAGACCACACATACGATTCCATTTGGCTTCTCCGCTGCTGATGAATTGATCGATTACAACTTGCGCTCCGTTGGCGAAATCCCCGAATTGGGCCTCCCAGATCACCAACGTCTGAGGCTCCGCCGTCGCATAGCCGTATTCGAACGCCAATACCGCCTCTTCGGAGAGCAATGAATTGATAGCGAGAAATCGTGGTTGCCCATCCAACAGATTGCGCAGCGGAACGTACACTTCGTTACTGTTCTGATCGTGCAAAGCGGCGTGCCGGTGAAAAAAAGTTCCGCGGGCGGCATCCTGGCCGGACAGTCGCACTGAATGACCGTCTTTCAACAGTGAGGCATAAGCCAACGTCTCCGCCATTCCCCAGTCCAGCGGCAATTCGCCGTCCATCATCTTGCGCCTGTCCGCCATGATCTTCGTGATCCTTGGATGCAACATGAATCCCTCGGGCAGTTCCTGCAATCTCGCCGCCAACTCTTTGAGTTGTCTGCCTGCCACGCTGGTAATGACGTCCGCATCCCAGCTTGTGTTCAGGTATGGCATCCAGTCCACGGCAAACTCGTTCTTGACGTCGGACAGGAAGTCTTCGACCACGATATTTCCTTCGTCCAGAGACGCACGGTATTCGTCGATTATGCGGTCGGCGTTGGGTTCGCTGAGAACACCTGCCGCAACCAATTTAGCTGAGTACAATTTGCGAGTCGTCGCCATCGACTTGATCTTCTTATACATCATCGGTTGCGTCACCGTGGGCTCGTCGGCTTCGTTATGCCCGTGTCTTCGGTAGCAGACCAGGTCGATAACCACGTCTTTATTGAACTGCATCCGGTAGTCGAGGGCGATTTGGGTGATAAATACCACCGCCTCAGGGTCATCTCCGTTAACATGAAATATTGGCGCTTGCACCATCTTGGCGACCTCGGTGCAATACAGCGTTGAGCGCGCATCCAATGGATTGCTGGTGGTGAAACCGATCTGATTGTTAACGATAATGTGAATCGTCCCACCGGTGCGGTATCCGCGGGTCTTGGACATGTTGAAAGTCTCCATGACCACGCCCTGACCGGCAAACGCGGCGTCGCCATGTACGATTACCGGCAGTACCATATTTCCGTCCTGGTCCTCGCGACGCAACTGCCGCGCCTTTACCGAACCCTCCACGACCGGGTTGACGATTTCCAGGTGGGATGGATTGAATGCCAGCGCGAGATGTACGGGGCCGCCGGGAGTTTGAATGTCTGAGGAAAAACCCTGATGGTATTTGACGTCGCCGGAGCCGGTGAGCTTGTCTCGATCCACTTTGCCCTCAAACTCCAGGAACAATTGCTGCGGGCTTTTCCCCAAGATATTCACCAGCACATTGAGCCGACCGCGGTGCGCCATACCGATAACGATTTCCTTGATCCCGTTACTCCCGCTGTGTTGGATCAACTCGTCAAGGGATGGGATCAGCGCCTCGCTGCCTTCAAGGGAGAAACGCTTTTGCCCCACATACTTCGTGTGCAGATACTTCTCGATACCTTCTGCTGCGGTGAGGCGTTTGAGAATCTCCAGTTGCTGTTCGGTTGTGAATAGTGGGCGGGCTTGTACCGTTTCCAGACGGTCCTGGATCCACCGTTTTTCCACGGTATCGGTGATATGCATGTACTCCGAGCCTATGCTGTCGCAGTAGGTTCGGCGCAACAGATCAAGTATGTCCCTTAACTTCATGTTGTCCGGCGCCGCTAGAGATCCGGTATTGAATGTCTTGTCCATATCGGCCGCCGACAAGTTATGAAATTCGGGGTCGAGATCCTCGACGGTTTCGGGTTCCACGAGACCCAAGGGATCGAGCTGCGCCTGTTGATGTCCCCGTACCCGATGGGCATTGATTATGCGAAGCACGGACCCTTGTTTCTCCGCGTCGTCGTAAGTCAACGTGGTTGACGGGACGCTCAACTCGGCGCCGGCTGCAAGGCGGCCCTGTTGCAGACCGGAAAAAAAACTGCGCCACTGCTCATCGACCGATTGTGGGTCGTCGATGAAACGCGCGTAGAGCTCCTCCAGATATTGGACGTTTCCGCCGGAAAGAAGCGTGTCCGGCGAGCGTTCGAGAAATGATTTGACTGGCCCAATCATTGGTTACCGCAGCTCTCGGATGAATTGTTCGACTACGACAACGAGGTCATAGTGCAGAGAAATTACTATGGTTCAGCGAACGGAAATTATAAAACAATAAACCTTGTAGGGTTAAGCCGATTCTTCAGTTTCCCCGAATTATCAGCGGTCCTCCAGAGGCACGAAGTCGCGTTCGTCTGCGCCGGTGTAAATCTGGCGCGGCCGGGCAATACGGGTTTCTTCGTCGGCGATCATTTCCATCCACTGGGCGACCCACCCAGCGGTCCGCGGAATTGCGAACAACACCGTGAAGATTTGCGTGGGAAACTCCAGGGCTTCGTATATTATGCCGGAGTAAAAATCGACATTGGGGTATAACTTACGCCCGACGAAATATTCGTCCTCCAAAGCGATTCGCTCCAATTCCAGGGCAATGTCGATTAACGGATTTTTGCCTGTGACTTCAAATACCTGGTAGGCGGTATTCTTTATGATCGTGGCCCGCGGATCGTAATTTTTGTATACACGATGACCAAAACCCATGAGGCGCATCTCACCGGCTTTTACCCGCTCGATGTACTTTGGGACATTTTGCACCGAACCGATTTCATTGAGCATACGCAACACCGCCTCATTGGCCCCCCCGTGTAACGGGCCATACAAGGCCGCTGCGGCACCGGCGCAAGAGACGTAAGGATCCGCCCGCGAACTTCCGACGCTGCGCATCGCGTTAGTGCTGCAGTTTTGCTCATGATCGGCGTGCAGAATAAACAGCACGTCCAACGCTCGTTCCAAGGTTGGGTCCGGTTCGTACCGTGGTTCCGCCATACGGTACATCATATTGAGGAAGTTTCCGGGATAACTCAGCGAATTGTCGGGATATACATAGGGCAGTCCTAAGCTGTTGCGGTACGCATAGGACGCTATCGTGGGCACTTTGGCTATCAGCCGATACACCTGCAACATACGGGTGTCAAAATCGTCGATGCTCTTGGCGTCTGAGTAGAACGTCGACAATGCGCCGATGCTGCTCACCAACATGCCCATAGGATGGGCGTTATGGTGAAATCCTTCCATGAGTTTCTTTCCTTTCTCGTGGAGCATCGTGTGGTGAGTAATATTATTTATCCACGAGGTCAGTTCCACTTTGTTCGGCAGTTCCCCATGTACGAGTAGATAAGCCACCTCGAGGAATGTACTGCGTTCGGCTAATTGTTCAATCGGGTAGCCGCGGTAGCGAAGAATGCCCCGGTCGCCATCCAGATAGGTCACGGCGCTTTCGCACGAAGCGGTGTTCGAGAACGCCGGATCATGGCTCAACAGCCCGAAATCATCGTCGGATACCTTGATTTGCCTTAGATCGCTGGCGCTGATTGTGCCGCGGTCGATCGGAAGTTCGTATTGTTTACCGGTACGATTATCAGTAACCGTTAATGTATCGGGCATTGGAAACCCCTTTGTCTAGCCTGGTATGGATATGGAAAAAATCGCGTGTACAATTGCAAGCCGGTGTATGGTTGCACGATTAAAGACCTGCACCGCACATTCAATGCAGGACCGATTCATGGGCGGTATTCTCGGTGGCGACCGGGGTCAACTCATAAATCTTGGTGAGATTTCGGCCTTGATGTTTGGCATTGAGGAGAGCACGGTCGGCGCGTTGTATTACTTGTTTGTAGTTTAAATCCAAGGGATCGGTGACGCTCAAACCACCAGTCCAGCCCAGCGTGTGAAAAACGTCTTTGGTGACTTGCATGGTAACGGGCAGTTGTGCTCTCAACCGACTGACCAAAGACATCGCCACCGGCAGGCGTGTCTGAGGAAAAACAACGCAGAATTCATCCCCCCCCATGCGTGCGATTAAATCCCTTTCGCGCACTCTTTCCTTTAGTTCCACAGCAAAATTCTTTATGACCTCGTCGCCGATATCGTGCCCATACTGGTCATTAATATCTTTGAAGTAATCCAGGTCGATCAAAAGGATTGACACCGGCGCCTTGGTCTCGGGTCGTTCGAACAGGCGGCGCAGCCATTGTTCCAGGGCGCGGCGGTTTCCGACGTCGCATAGCGGATCCGTGAGGCCAAGTATGATCAGTTTTCGCCGTTCCTCTTGCACCAGTTTTGAAAGTGGTTTGAGTTCGTCGGTATAGAGTTCGGTTCTTAGATGCAGTCCGGAGCGTCGGCCCGCCAATTGCGCTAACAGTTTGGCGTCATGGCTGAGTGCCCGCAGCCACTGGCTGCGGGCGCGCAGATTGAGCCACAGCACCAGCGTCAATACAACAATGGCTGCGACGATCGGCGCGATCAAGTCCTGCAAGGGTACTCCCGAAAACCACAATGACGCGAAGCATACCGCCATCAACGCCGCAACCAGCGCCAGGGTCAACACCAGGGTCGCGAGTGAAGATTTTCTCAGATTGTTGCTCAAGGGGATGCCGGGATTTTTCTTGTTATCAGGGATGTTTCGGTAATTTCAATCGTGGCCAGTATGTCCAAACCCTCCATCGGCCCGCGTCGTGGACTCGAAATTCTTGACGGTTTCGAATTGCACGCGTTTGACGGGCACGAATACCATCTGCGCAATGCGGTCCCCGGGCTCGATGATGACATTATGCTTGCCGCGGTTCCAGGCCGATATCAATACCTGGCCTTGGTAATCGGAGTCGATGAGGCCCACCAGGTTCCCCAGCACCAGACCCTTCTTGTGTCCCAGGCCCGACCGCGGCAGGATCACCGCGGCCAGGCTCGAATCGGCGATGTGGATGGCGATGCCTGTTGGGATGAGATGGGTCTCTCCCGGTTCGATACGCAGATGTTCGTCTACGCAGGCCCGCAAATCGAGGCCGGCGGACCCGTCGGTAGCGTAATCCGGCAAAGGAAAGTCTTTACCGATGCGCTCGTCTAATATTCTTACTTGTACTTTTTGCACAGTAGCGAGTCGCGATTTCTTCGATCAGGTTACGCGCCAGCTGCCGTTTAGAAGAGCGCGGCAGGCGCTTGGTGTCCATCCGATCCAGGATTAGTAACTCGTTTTCGTCGCTTTCCAGGCCGACATCGGCGTCACCCACCCGGTTGGCGGCGATCATGTCGATGCCTTTGCGCATCAATTTTTCGCGTGCGTGTGCCTCGAGATTTTCGGTCTCCGCGGCGAATCCAACCGTGAACGGCGGCTTTACCGATTTCGCCACCGCGGTCAGAATGTCTGGATTCTTTACCAGCTTGATGGTCAACTGGTCGTTTGTTTTCTTGATCTTTTGCTGGTGAAATTCAGCCGGCCGGTAATCGGCCACGGCCGCCACGCCGATAAAAATATCGGTGTTCGCGACCTCGGTCATCACCGCTTGATGCATGTGTAAGGCCGAGATTACGGGAATCACGCGCACTTTCTCGGGGTAGGGGACATGAGTCGGGCCGGATACCAATACCACGTCGGCCCCCGCTTCCGCGGCGGCCCGGGCCACCGCATAGCCCATTTTGCCTGAACTGCGGTTGGTAATATTGCGTACCGGATCGATCGCCTCCTGGGTGGGTCCGGCGGTGACCAACACCTTGACGCCCCCGAGGGCTTGGCTGCCGAACAGGGCAGACAGGCTTTCCACCAGTTCAGTGGGTTCCGGCATGCGGCCGGGCCCGGTTTCGCCGCAGGCCTGGCTGCCTGATGCGGGACCGAACACCGACACGCCGCGTTTTGCCAATACGGCCACGTTCTCCCGGGTCGCGGCATGCTGCCACATGCGTTGGTTCATGGAGGGCGCGACCGCGACCCTGGCCTCGGTCGCCAGACACAGGGTGCTGAGCAAATCGTCAGCCAGCCCGTGCGCCATGCGCGCGATGAAATCGGCCGTGGCCGGGGCGATCAATACCGCGTCGGCCCAGCGCGCCAGTTGGATGTGGCTCATTGCGGATTCGGCGTCCGCATCCAGTAGATTGCTGCGATGTACGGAGTGGTCACTCACCGCTTGCAGGGTGAGAGGGGTGATGAATTGTTCGGCATTCGCGGTCATCACCACGCGCACGGTTGCGCCGGCGTCGCGCAGCCGGCGAACCAGATCAGGACTCTTGTAGGCGGCGATGCCCCCAGTGACGCCCACTATGATCCGTTTTTGACTTAGACTCGACATTGCTGGGGTGGAAGTGTACTGTGGGGGCAGTGGGTTTGGAACCTCAGACAACGGAATTTTTTACAGTTCAGTAACGACTAAGGAGAGTCGTCATGTCCATTGTTCGCTGGCCAGTGAACGAGCGTCCGCGTGAAAAATTGTTGGCTCGAGGCGCCCAATCTTTATCCGATGCCGAACTGATTGCAGTCTTTCTGCGCACCGGGTTCAGCGGAAATTCCGCGCTGGATCTGGCGCAGCGTTTGCTGCGGCGCTTTGGCGGTTTGCGTCAGCTGGCTAATGCCGACCGCGCCGCTGTTTGCGGCGAACCCGGGATCGGGGTCGTGAAGTACGTCCAGCTCCAAGCGGCTATGGAATTCAGCCGTAGATATTTCACCGCGGAACTGCCCCGTGGCGCCGGATTGACGTCGCCGGGCCAAGCCCGCACGTTCCTTCGTGCTCAGTTACGGGATCGGCCTTACGAAGTCTTCTGTTGCCTGTACCTGGACACTCGGCACCGGGTGCTGGAGTTCGAGGAACTGTTTCGCGGCACCATAGACGGTGCATCGGTACATCCCCGGGAAGTGGTCAAGGCGGCGTTGGCGCGTAATGCCGCCGCGCTGATCATCGCGCACAATCACCCTTCCGGGGTGGCCGAGCCGAGCGCCGCCGATGAGGCGCTTACCCAACGGCTCAAACAGGCGCTAGCCCTGGTGGAGATCCGCCTGTTGGACCACTTTGTGGTCGGCGAGAACGAGGTCGTGTCCTTGAGCGAACGGGGGCTGATGTAGGGAATTTAGCGTAAAATCAAGCCCTGCTGGCCGGCGCTCTGGCCCCGGGCGGCCATTTTTGGTATAAAACGGCCCCCACGACGTTGAGTATCAGGAAATCGGACATGCCACGAGTCTGCCAAGTGACCGGCAAGCGGACAATCCGGGGAAACAACGTTTCCCACGCCAACAACAAGACCCGCCGCAGTTTTCTGCCCAATCTCCATTACCGGCGATTCTGGGTCGAGAGCGAAAACCGGTGGGTGCGCTTGCGCGTATCGAGAAAAGGTTTACGCATCATCGACAAGAAAGGTATAGACGCCGTGCTGAAAGACTTGCGATCGCAAGGCGTCAAGTTATGAGGAGAACGACATGCGGGACAAGATAAAACTGGTTTCTTCAGCAGGTACTGGTCATTTTTACACTACGACCAAGAACAAGCGCACCATGACCGGAAAATTGGAACTCAAAAAATATGATCCGGTGGTACGCAAGCACGTGATTTATAAAGAGTCCAAGATCAAATAACCAGACAGGACAATCTTATGTTCAAAGCCCGGCAGCACGCCGGGCTTTTTTTGATTAAATTTACACCAAGGGTCCCGCAAGCGCGCGAAGAGAATTGGCCTGAGCGTAGTCGCTTGGCGCCTTCGTCCAATATTCGGGTTAGGCGTGTTTGCGCTTGTTTTCAATCAACTCATGAATCCTGGAAGTGAGCACCAGCTCCATCGCCAATCCCATCTTGCCGCCTGGAACGACAATGGTGTTGGGCCGGGACATGTAAGAATCATGGAGCATTTGCAGCAGATAAGGAAAGTTCTGGCTGCCGTGCTCACGGAATCGAATCACCACCGCGCTCTCGTCTGCGGTCGGTATGTCCCTGGCGATAAACGGGTTCGACGTGTCAACCAATGGCACGCGTTGGAAATTAATGTCGGTGCGGGAGAACTGAGGAGTGACGAAGTGCACATAATCGTACATGCGTCTTAGTATTGTATCGGTGACTACATCTGCGGCGTAACCCCGTTCCGCCGTATCGCGATGGATCTTTTGTATCCACTCCAGATTCACCACCGGAACCACGCCGATCAATAAATCCACGTGTTTGGCGACATCCACATCGCCGTCGACGACACCGCCGTGCAGGCCCTCGTAGAATAACAAATCGGTCCCCTCGGGAATCGGCACCCAATCGGTAAACGTGCCGGGTTCCTGCTTATATGGCGCGGCTTCTTCCTCATTGTGCAAATAGCGTCGCGTCTCACCGCCGCCGGATTCGCTGTAGTTGCGGAACAGCTCCTCCAATTTGTCGAACAGATTCGCGTCTGCGCCGAAATGACTGAGATAGCGGCCCTGCTCTTCGGATTTTTTAATGGCCTCTTTCATGTCTACACGGTTGTAGCGATGAAAGCTGTCACCCTCGACGATCACGGGATTGATCTGCTCGCGCCGGAAAATATGCTCCATCGCGGTTTTCACTGTGGACGTACCTGCTCCGGAGGAGCCGGTAACGGCGATAATCGGATATTTTTCTGACATGCCTTACCTCTTTATTAATAGTGTTGCGTGCACAACCGCGTTGGCAGTTCGCGAAGGGTATCTTAGGCTCAACTTCAATGCCAAGCGGTGGAGTCAAAAAAACGTGGTTTTTGGTAATTATCTTTGGTTTAATTTGACCGAGTCGTTTCATGTCTTTAGGAACCTCTGGTTGTCAGAGTTTCCGCCGGTACATGGACGTACCGATAATTGCCAAGGCCTTTTTGACACGTCGTTGATCCGGCGGTAGATATCGGTTGATAAGCGTATAAACAATATGAGCGATACGATGTTGACTCTCGACCACCAAGTATTGCGCACCGACGTTACCGGTATGCCCTTGGATTGGATCGACTACCGTGAGGCGGTACGTCTGTATCATCTGGGGCACGTTCAGTACTCGCTGGGTAGAATAATGTATCGAATCCACGGTGGATACAACGCTAAAACCGGTCTGCGCAGCATGATCGAGGTGAATTCGATCGTTGCGACGAACAGCGACAACCATGCATTCAGGAAGGCCGGTAAGCAATACATTCCGCCGTTGAACAACACCACGTTGTTTGCGCGTGACGCGTATATGTGTATGTACTGCGGCGGCCGGTTCGTGGCGCATCTATTGTCTCGCGATCACGTAACGCCGCTGAGCATTGGTGGTAGTGATGAGTGGAATAACGTAGTGGCCGCGTGCAAGCGCTGTAACAATCACAAGGCCGGACGCACGCCGGAGCGGGCCGGATTGGCACTGCTGGCGGTGCCGTTTACGCCCAATCATGCGGAGTACGTCTATCTGCGCGGGCGCCGGGTTCTGGCTGATCAAATGGAGTTTCTGCTGGCGCACTTCCCGCGTACAAGCCCGTTGCATGACCGAATCGCCAAGAACCTGACGAATTGAAGCGTCGCCGGCGCAGGCCTCCAGTTTCCGCAGTCTGCGCAGGCGGGTTCAGGCCGACGCGAGTTCGTACCGCCGCAGCCGGCGGGAGAATTCCCGCAACGCTTCGATACCCGAGGACTCCGCAGTCCGGCACCATTCTTCCAGAGCATTCAACAGGTTGTCTTGGGTCACCGAGGATTTGCTCCAGATTTCCTGTAAACGCTGCTTCATCGCGTAGACCTGGTTCAGATTGGCGTTAATCTCCAGCGCTCGTTGCAGTTGTATGCGGCCCCTGTCGGTCAACAGGCTGGATTCCCGGGACATCAAGCGGCGCGCCCGCTTTATGAGCGAGTATTCCTGGCTTTTCCGTCCAAGCTTGTGAAGTTCCTGGGTACAAACGTCATTGAGCACTTCCTTGATGAAGTTCGCCATGACCCCGAAGCGGTTGTTGATTACCGCCTTGACGGTTTCCAGGTCAAACACGGATTTTTCTTTCTTAACCACGATCTTCGGCGCTGTTTTTCGGACTTTCGCCAGCGCCAGGCTGCGCAGCAAGCAGATGTACCCCCAGCCAAGGTCAAACTCCCACGGTTTGCTGGAAAATTTTGCGGACGACGCGTAGGCATGATGATTGTTGTGCAATTCCTCTCCGCCGATGACCACGCCCCAGGGCACTATGTTCTTGCTTGCGTCGGGGACTTCGTAATTGCGATAGCCCCAGTGGTGTCCAATACCGTTTATGACGCCCGCGGCCCAGAACGGTATCCACAACATCTGCGTCAGCCAGATCCATAGTCCGGGCAACCCGAATACGATGAGATTGATGACTAGCATAATCAGCACGCCGAGATAGGAATGGCGCGCGTACAGGTTTCGTTCGATCCAGTCATTCGGGGATCCGTGCCCGAACTTGTCTAATGTCTCGCGGTTGGCTGCCTCTTTGTGATACAACCAGGCGCCTAAAAACAGCACCTTCTTGATACCCTGAACCCGGGGGCTGTGTGGATCCTCCGCGGTTTCCACGCGTGCATGGTGTTTCCGGTGCACCGCCACCCATTCCTTGGTGACAATCCCTGTGGTGAGCCACAGCCAGAACCTGAAAAAATGTGCCGCGACCGGGTGGAGATCCAGGGCGAAGTGCGCCTGGGTGCGATGTAGATACAACGTGACGCTGACGATGGTGAGATGCGTCAGACCGAGAGCGACCAGGACATATCCCCACCAGGGCAGATCAATTAATACATCAAGCATGCGCTGCTATTTCGTAAAATCGGGATCAAAACGTTCAAATAATGGTGGTTTTCCGATCGTAACAACAGTACTTATCACACTATAGGTGGACGGCTTTTTCTATTATGAAGACGATGTTTTTCACTGAAATCCGTCGGCGCCGTGCCCGTGTTCCAGACGGCATCGATGATAGTGTCCTTCCCATAGTATCGACAGCGGTTTCACCATTGCAACCCCAGCAGCGTGTTGGGTTGTGGCGCCAAGGGCATTTCACCGCTCGCCGTGGCCGGTTGCATCACGCCGCGAATCGAGGCGGCCGCCAACCCTGGTGGGGCGAATATCCAGTGTGGGCAAGGACGGCGATGCGTTGCTTGATCCGCGGAGCATCGCGCCAGTACTATGCGAATGTGCAACAACCTTGGGTCTCGGGCTAATGTATCAAGGCAGTATGGTGGCGCTGGTAACACCGATGCTAGACGACGGGGTGGTGGACTACGCCGCCCTGGAACGATTGATTGATTTCCATGTGGACAATGGCACCCAGGCGATCATCTCGGTGGGGACCACCGGTGAGTCGGCGACTCTGGATTTCGAAGAGCACGCACAGGTCATTGAAAAAACGGTAAATTATGCGAACGGACGGATCCCGGTGATCGCCGGCACCGGCGCCAATTCGACCCGTGAAGCGATTGAATTGACCCAGCTGGCGGCGCAGCTGAACGCCGACGCCTGCCTGCTGGTCACGCCTTACTACAACAAACCCACCCAAGAAGGACTTTACCGTCATTTTCGGGCGATCGCGGAGGCGTCGCCGATCGCCCAGATCCTTTACAATGTTCCCGGACGGACCGCGTGCGATATGCTCACCGAGACCGTGGACCGCCTGGCGGATATCGATAACATCGTGGGCATCAAAGACGCCACCGGGGACCTGGATCGGGCGCGGGAACTGGTACGTGCCTGCGGAGACCGGATGGCGGTTTATTCCGGGGACGATGCCACCGCCCTGGAGCACATGCTCGTGGGGGGGAAGGGAGATATCTCGGTCACCGCCAACGTAGCGCCGGCGGCGATGAGCGAGATGTGCGCCGCGGCGCTGGCGGGCGACGAGGCGCGGGCCCGCGAGATCAACGAACGCCTCAACGGCCTGCATAAGAATTTGTTCATAGAATCCAATCCGATACCGGTCAAATGGGCGGTTCATCAGCTCGGCCTGATCGGGCCGGCAATTCGTCTGCCCCTCACCCCGCTGTCCGAGCGATTTCACGATGCGGTGCGTACCGCGATGCGCGAAGCAGGTATAATTTGAGGGATCGAGCCACGGACGAGGCGGGGAGTTTTTGTCGTTATCAACGGGTGTTCTCGAGTGCGATATCGTAACTTTTGTCGAACCATAATCATTGCCGGATGCGTATGGGCGTTGGCTGCATGTGGCGGCACCGGACAGAGGCAGCGCGATTTCGAGACCGCGAAGACCCTGCCGCCTTTGGTAGTGCCGGCGGATCTGGTGGCGGCCGAGGGAAGCGGCAATATGAACGTTCCGGAACCCCCAGAGACCGCCCCGGAACAAACGCCGGCCCCCGTCACACCCACGGTCGCAGCTGATGTCAAATCGATTACGACTCTGAGTAAGACCGGAGAGGGTGTGCCGACGCTCACGGTGGCGCAGCCGATCGACAAGGTATGGCCGCAGATTGGCGAGTCGTTGACGCAGCTTGGCGTGGAAATCGAGAACCAGGATCTGCAGGCGGGTGTGTACTACATTCGCTATCTGGATCCGCAGGCGAAAGATGAATCCGGAATTTTCAAACGCTTGTTCAAGAGAAATAAAAGCCGGCGGTATCAACTCAAGCTGGAAGCCGAAGGAGGCAATTCGGTGGCGACGATCTATGACCGGCGCGGTCGACCGGACAAATCGGAGACCAGCCAAAGATTGCTCGCGATGTTGGGTGAGCAGCTTAAGTAAGGCGCACACTGATGCGGTTATATCGGACGCGGCGTTTGTCCAGCGAGCGCATTCTATATTCTGATGGGACTTGTAAACATGCAACGTGGTGAACAACTTTACTCGGGAAAAGCGAAAACTGTGTATCTGACCGAAGATGCGGATAAATTAATCTTGCATTTTCGCAACGACACATCGGCGTTTGATGGCGAGAAAGTCGCGCAGTTGGATCGTAAGGGCATGGTGAACAACAAATTCAACGCCTTCATCATGCAAGCATTGGAGCGGGCCGGCATCAAGACGCATTTTGAATCATTACTTTCGGAAAGCGAGTCGCTGGTAAAGCGCTTGGAGATGTTGCCTATCGAATGTGTGGTTCGCAACATCGCCGCCGGATCGATTTGTAAACGCTACGGCGTCGAAGAGGGGATTGATCTCAATCCGCCAACCTTTGAATTTTTTCTCAAGGACGACGCCCGTCATGATCCGATGATCAACGATTATCATATTCGCGCCTTTGGTTGGGCTGAGGAAGCCGAGATCGCGGTGATGAAGGAGATCACTTTTCGTGTCAACGAAGTGTTGACTGAATTGTTTGCCGGGGGCGGCATGTTGTTGGTCGATTTCAAGCTCGAGTATGGGCGGTACCGGGATGAATTGCTGTTAGGCGATGAATTCACGCCCGATGGATGCCGGGTTTGGGATGAAAAAACCCGCGAGAAACTCGACAAGGATCGCTTCCGACGCGACATGGGCGGGGTTGTGGAAGCTTACGAGCAAGTGGCTGCGCGGTTGGGGGTGCCGTTAGATTGAGTTCGGGGTTGTGAACGAACGACCCGGTCAACAGGCGTCACCGGTTTACTCGAATCAGGGTGTGCTCCGTTTTCAAGGCGCGCGCGCAATTTCCCAATTTCGCCGCGAGAAGCTGATCACCGAGCTTCGCCAAGACGTGGAAACGGTGGTGTCCGTCGATGCGCAGTATTGGCACTTCGTCAGCACTACCGCGGAGCTGGCGCCGTCGCAAACGGATGTTTTGACCAGCCTCCTCACCTATGGCCCACGCCGGCAGTGGGTACCGCCGGAGGGTATGCTGGTGCTTGTCGTGCCGCGTATCGGCACCATCTCGCCGTGGTCGACCAAGGCCACCGACATCGCGCATCTTTGCGGCCTCGATGCCGTCACTCGTATCGAGCGCGGCGTTGCCTGGTATGTAGCGTTGAGCGGCGGAGACGGCGACGCGGATGGGCTGTGGCGCCGGCTGGCGGCGCGTCTTCACGACCCGATGACTGAATCCGTGCTGGCGGATTTCGACCGCAGCGACGAGCTGTTCGCGGGCTCGCAGCCACCGCGGCTGTCGACTGTCGACGTGCTGTCGGACGGCGCGGTGGGTTTGGCGAACGCTAATACCAAGCTCGGGCTGGCCTTGTCGGAAGATGAGATTGCGTACCTCAGCAATGAGTTTGCCCAACTCGGTCGCAATCCGACGGATGTCGAGCTGATGATGTTTGCGCAAGTCAACTCCGAGCACTGCCGGCACAAGATATTCAATGCCGATTGGATTATTGATGGCGATCGTCAGCCACGTTCATTGTTTGGCATGATCCGGGAAACCCATCGCACAAGTCACCAAGGCACTTTGATCGCCTACGCCGACAACGCCGCGGTGCTCGAAGGATCAAAAGTGTCGCGCTTTTTCGCGCACCCCGATTCCCGCGAGTACGAATTTGTCGAGGAGCCGGCGCACCTTGTTTGTAAGGTGGAGACTCACAACCACCCCACCGCCATATCACCGTTTCCCGGCGCCGCCACCGGGTCCGGCGGCGAGATCCGCGACGAAGGCGCAACCGGACGGGGCGCTAAACCCAAGGCGGGTATCACCGGATTCTCCGTGTCTCATCTGCGTTTGCCCGCTGCGCGGCGGCCGTGGGAAGACGACGAATACGCCCCAAGTCGTATCGCATCACCGTTACAGATCATGATCGAGGGGCCGGTCGGCGGCGCTTCATTCAACAATGAGTTCGGCCGTCCCAATATCAGCGGCTATTTTCGCACCTTTGAGCAATGGGTGCCGATCACGGACGGACGTGAAAGACGGGGTTACCACAAGCCGATCATGCTGGCCGGGGGGTTGGGCAACATTCGTCCGCTACACGTGCACAAACAGGATATTCCCGAAGCTTCGCGGGTCATCGTTCTGGGAGGTCCGGCGATGTTGATTGGCCTCGGCGGCGGCGCCGCGTCCAGTGTCGCCACCGGAACCAGCAGCGAGCAACTGGATTTTGCCTCGGTGCAGCGGGGCAACGCCGAGATGCAACGCCGGTGTCAGGAAGTGATCGACCACTGCTGGTCAATGGGGGAGAATAATCCGATTCTCTCCATTCATGATATCGGCGCCGGCGGGTTGTCGAACGCGGTGCCGGAGTTGGTGCACGCGTCCGGCCGCGGCGGACATTTTCAACTGCGCGATGTATTGAACGATGATCCCGGGATGACACCGATGCAGATTTGGTGCAATGAGGCCCAGGAACGTTACGTAATCGCGGTGGCGGCGGACAGTTTGGCCAAATTTGAATCGATCTGCCAACGCGAGAGGTGTTTATATTGCGTAATCGGGCACGCCACCGGTGAGCAACGGCTGGTACTGGAGGACCGGCATTTCGCAACCGACGGCGCCCGGTTTGCGACCCCCATCGATATGGACATGCGGCTGCTGTTTGCGAAACCGCCGAGGATGCTGCGCGAGGCGTCACGCGTAGAAAGAAACTTGCCGCTGTTCGATACGCGCGGCGTGGCGCTGGAAGAAGCGGTCGATCGGGTGCTGCGTTTTCCCACGGTCGCGGATAAGACGTTTCTGATCACCATCGGCGATCGCAGCGTAACCGGTCTGGTGTGCCGCGACCAGATGGTCGGGCCATGGCAGGCGCCGGTGGCCGATGTCGCGGTTACCGCCGCCGGTTATACCACCGTAGCCGGCGAAGCGATGGCGGTTGGCGAACGCACGCCGCTCGCTATCATCGATCCCGCAGCCAGCGGCCGCATGGCCATCGCTGAGGCGTTAACCAACCTCGCGGCGGCGCGCGTGCGCAGTCTCAAAGAAGTCAAGCTGTCGGCGAACTGGATGGCGGCCGCGGGCCATCCCGGTGACGACGCCGCGCTGTTCGACGCCGTGCATGCGGTGGCCATGGAGTTGTGTCAGATCTTGGGTGTCGCTATCCCGGTGGGCAAGGATTCGATGTCGATGAAAACCGTGTGGTCGGATGCCGATGGTGCGCGCAACGAAGTGACAGCGCCGGTATCCCTGATAGTCAGCGCCTTCGCGCCGGTTTCCGATGTCCGCGCGACACTGACGCCGGTCCTGACCCAGGGGGATGAGCCAACGGAACTTTTACTGATCGACCTTGGCCGTGGCAAGAACCGCATGGGTGGTTCCATCCTGGCGCAGGCCTATGCCGAACTGGGCAACGAGTGTCCGGATGTCGACGATGGCGATGAATTGCGCCGGCTGTTATTGGCGATTCAGGCGCTCAATGCGGCGGGATTATTGCTCGCTTATCACGATCGCTCGGACGGCGGGCTGTGGGCGACCTTGTGTGAAATGGCGTTTGCCGGACGCGTCGGCCTGCATATCCAGCTCGATGCCCTGGCCGGTGATCCGGTAGCGATCTTGTTCAACGAGGAACTGGGTGCAGTGTTGCAGATCCGTAACAACGATCGGACCCGGGTGCGCGAGGTTCTGGCCGGATTCGACGTGGGTGAATTGTGCCACCACATCGGAGGGCCGCTGACGGAGCCCGTCATCCGCATCGATCGTGACGGCACGACGTTGTTCCAGGACTCGCGGGTGAATTTGCACCGCGCATGGTCGGAGACGACCTGGCGGATGCAGACCATGCGCGACAATCCGGTCTGCGCGCAACAGGAATATGACCGAATCAAGGACACTGCGGATCCGGGGTTGCATGCGGATTTGACGTTCGATGCCGATGAGGACGTATGCCGGCGTTTTGGCCGGGTGGCCGCACGCCCACGTGTGGCGATATTGAGGGAGCAGGGCATCAACGGACATGTGGAGATGGCGGCGGCGTTTCACGGCGCGGCTTTCACCGCGGTGGATGTCACCATGAGCGAGTTGGTCGCCGGCGAGGTATCGCTGGGGGGGTTCCAGGGCCTCGTTGCCTGCGGCGGATTTTCGTTCGGTGATGTGCTCGGGGCGGGGGAAGGCTGGGCAAAATCCATACTCTTCAACCCGGCGTTACGCGATCGCTTCCAGGAGTTCTTTCATCGCAACGACACTTTCACCCTGGGGGTATGTAATGGTTGTCAGATGTTATCGAATCTGCATGAATTGATACCGGGGGCGGACCACTGGCCCCGTTTCGTGCGTAACCAGTCGGAGCAATTCGAGGCCCGTTGGGTAATGGTCGAGGTGACGGAAAGTCCGTCGATATTCACGACGCAAATGGCAGGATCGCACATTCCCGTAGTGGTTGCCCACGGCGAAGGCCGCGCGGAATTTTCCGACGCCGGCGAGCAGGCGCGAGCAACGGATAACGGTCTGGTGGCGTTACGTTTCGTCGATAACCGCGGGGAAGTCACCGAGATCTATCCCGGTAATCCCAACGGTTCGCCCCACGGCATCACCGGACTGACCTCGAGCGACGGGCGGGTCACCATCATGATGCCACACCCGGAACGGGTTTTTCGTTCTATCGGCAACACCTGGTCGCACCCGGCGAACGGCGAATACGGCCCATGGATGCGTATGTTTCGCAACGCGAGGGTCTGGGTGGGTTAGCACGGGGCAATTAGCGGATGCGGGGCATGGCGGTGCACAAATTCGGTTGGGGGAACTACCTGCTGCGGCTGATCGGCGCGGTGATGCTGGTATTTCTGACTTACAATCCGGAGCAGATATCGTTCTACCACTGGGTGCGGCCGGCGATCGCGGATTTCGACCGTTTTCAGGCATTGATGGCATTGGCCGGCGTGGTATTGCTGATCGGTTGGGCGGTCTACCTGCGCGCCACAATGCATTCGTTGGGCGCCTTCGGAACGTTGCTCGCGGTGGCGTTTTTTTCCACCTTGATCTGGGTGTTGATCTCCTACACTCCGATTCCCAAAGACAATTTGAAGGTGGTGGTGTATCTGGTCCTGATCGGGGCGGCGGGTGTACTCTCGGTGGGTATTTCCTGGTCCCATGTGCGCCGCCGGTTGACCGGGCAAATGGATGTTGATGAGACCGATGCTTGAATCTCGCAGCACGCCTCGTTCCGCCGCCACGGGATTCGATGATGCAGGCTAGCGATACGCCGGATCGCCCGCCGCAGACAGACGCGGGGTTGTCGATGCGAAAGAGGACAATTGCATGAAACAGTATCTCGATCTGATGAGTCATGTACGCGATCACGGGATCCGCAAGGAAGATCGTACCGGTACCGGAACGCTGAGTGTGTTCGGTTATCAGATGCGCTTCGATCTCGCCGCGGGATTTCCGGTGGTAACGACCAAGAAACTGCATCTGCGTTCGATCATCCATGAACTGTTGTGGTTTTTGAGGGGCGACACCAACGTTAAATATCTGCACGACAACGGGGTGACGATCTGGGACGAATGGGCGGACGCCGAAGGTGAACTCGGCCCCATATACGGCTTCCAATGGCGTTCGTGGCCGACGCCCGATGGCGGTCACGTCGATCAGATCAGTCAGGCCGTGGAGCAGGTCAAGACCGCGCCGGATTCCCGCCGCATTATTGTCAGTGCGTGGAACGTAGGTGAGATCGAGCGCATGGCGCTGCCGCCGTGCCATGCCTTTTTTCAGTTCTACGTCGCGAACGGACGCTTGTCCTGCCAGCTTTATCAGCGCAGTGCGGACATCTTTTTGGGGGTCCCGTTCAATATCGCCTCCTACGCGTTGCTGACAATAATGATTGCCCGGGTAAGCGGCTTGCAAGCGGGTGAGTTCGTCCATACCTTCGGCGACGCCCACCTGTATCTCAATCATCTGGAGCAGGCCGAGTTACAGCTGACGCGGGAGCCCTATCCGCTGCCGCGGATGCTGCTGAATCCGAAGGTGACGAATATTTTTGATTTTAACTACCAGGATTTCGAGCTCCAGGATTATCAATGCCATCCGCACATCAGGGCGCCGATAGCGGTGTGACGGCGAGTCGCCGCTCCCGCAGATGACCCCGCCGCTGTCGATCATCGTCGCGACGGACCGGAACCGGCTCATCGGACGGGATAACCGGCTTCCTTGGCATCTGTCGGCCGATCTCAAGCATTTCAAGCAGCTCACGATGGGTAAACCGGTGGTCATGGGACGCAACACCCACGCATCCATCGGCAAGCCGCTCCCAGGCCGGACCAACATCGTCGTAACCGGAAATCCCGATTATCCGGCGCCGGGCTGCATCGTGGTACCGTCGTTATCGGCGGCAATCGATGCCGCGCGGGATGCAGACGAGATCATGATCATCGGCGGGGCGCAGCTTTATGAGCAGGCGCTCGCGCAGGCAAGTCGCATCTACCTTACGGAGGTGCATGGTGAATTCACGGGGGACACGTGGTTTCCGGCCATCGATGGGAGTGAGTGGGAGGAACGCGAGCGCGAATCGCATCAAGCCGACGAAAAAAATCCCTACGCCTATGCGTTCGTACTTTTGGAGAGGCGCAGTATGACCCGTAGAGAGCGACAATGACAGACGAGACAACTTTGACTATTCGCAGTATCGGTGCGCGCGCGGTGAACGTGCCGTTACCCAAGCCATTGCCGACCAGCAGCGGTGCGATTACCACCGTGCCGTTGGTGCTGGTGGATTTGATGAGCGAGGAGGGCGTCAATGGGTGCGCCTATTTATTTTGTTATACCTCGGCCGCCTTGCAGCCCGTCGCCAGCCTGGTACGCAGCCTGGGGGAAATGCTTCACGGTGATGTGGTGGCGCCGGCGGCCATCGAGCACAAGCTGCAACGAGCATTCAGATTGCTGGGGCCCCAAGGGCTCACCGGCATGGCGATGGCGGGTGTGGACATGGCGGCCTGGGACGCGCTGGCGAGAGCCGCGGGTATGTCGCTGGCGCGTTTGTTGGGCGGCGAGCCCCGACCGATCCCGGCTTACGCCAGTTACTTCATGAACGGTATCGCGGGGGCGGAAAAGGACGCCGAGGAGGCCTTGGCGGCCGGGTTCAAGGCGATCAAGATCAAGATCGGTTATCCACACCTGGATACCGATATCCAGGCGATACGCGAAGTGCGCCGGGTAAGCGGCGATGAGATCGTGATCATGGTCGACTACAACCAATGCCTCAGCGTACCCCAGGCGGTGCACCGGGCCCGGGCGCTCGACGACGAGGGAGTGTATTGGCTTGAGGAGCCGACCGTGGCTGACGATTTTGCCGGTCACGCGAAGATCGCGCGGGCGGCAAGAACACCGATTCAGCTCGGTGAAAATTGGTGGGGATGCCACGACATGGCGAAGAGCATCGCCGCTGGCGCTTCGGACCTGGCGATGCCCGACGTGATGAAGATCGGCGGGGTGACCGGTTGGATGCGCGCCGCGTCACTGGCCGAAGCCTCGGGAATGCCGGTGTCGAGTCATATATTCCAGGAGATCAGCGCGCAGTTGCTCGCTGTTACGCCGACCTGTGATTGGCTGGAATACATCGATCTGGCGAACCCGATTCTACAACAGCCGCTGACCGTGCAGGACGGATGTGCGGTCGCCGGCGACGGGCCCGGTACCGGCCTGAGCTGGGATGAGGACGCAGTCAAAAAGTATCTCGCCGATTGAACTATGGAAAAAAACGAAAATTGCACTTTTCGTTTTTCGATCTCTGAATATTCAGGGATGAATTGTATAAATTGCGACTCTAGCTTACACAGAAGAATTTTAGGTTTGACTTAAGCTTGCGATTCCCCCGAATGTCCCAGGCGCCAAACCGGACGTTCGACAGAGCCAATTGATCTTCGGTTCAATACTCAACCCGAACATTTCACCATAGACGCGCTATCACCATAAGACCGTAAACACTTGACGAAGGTGTAGGGACGAGACTCCTGAGCCAAATGAATACGGGCTATTTTGTCCAATATTTTAGATCGTACTTGGGCTCTCCATCTTTCGAACAACATTGCAACGTGGACGCAACCAGACCGCCCGGGTCCGATCCGTGTAACGGTAGCTACATGGCTTATAGATATACGTGGTTGGTGCCCTAAGCGACATCGGTATTACCGGCTAGACATTTCCTAAAATAGGCGTCTTACTCAAGTTCTACACCTAGGAACCGATAATGGGGTAAAGGCAGCCACCTCGGCGATCGGCCGGCCTGCCTTCGTCGACATCATCAGCACATCCCGAACGGGTGATAGGAGAAAACCAACATGTTACGTAAACACCACCTTTTTCTGGCATCATGTCTTGGATTACTGCCGTCCCTGGCCTTTGCCACGACCTTGACCATTCCGGGTTCCACTACGGTGCAGAAACGCATCCTCGAGCCCGCTAAGACATCCATCGAGGCTCAAACCGGCATTACTGTCAACGTGCTGGGTGTTGGATCCGGCAAGGGTTTCAAAGAGTTGATGGAAGGCAAGGTACCGGTATCCATTGCCTCCAGCCCCTTGAGTGCGCTACTCAAAAAGTTCAAACTGCCCGACGACGGCACCTTCATAGAGCACGTCATCATCCAGGACGAGATTGTGCCCATTGTCCATCCCGCCAATCCCGTCGAGAGCCTTACGCACCAGCAATTGTCCGATCTCAATACGGGTAAAATCCGTAACTGGAAAGAGGTAGGCGGCGAGGATCGACCCGTGGTGGTGATCACATCGCACGCAGGTTCGGCCACGCGCGCGATGTTTCAGAAAGCGGTGATGCACAAAACACCCTATGCTGAAAAGGCGCGCACCGTCCGCTCCACCCGCCAGGAGGTGGACTTGGTGGCCAAGTTCAAAGGCGGTATCGGCGCGGTCTCCAAAAGCTTCGCCGAAATGAAAAAGGGTAAGGTGAAAGTGGTCGAGACCGACGCGATCACGCGACCGCTGTGTTTCATTACCAAAGGCGAGCCAACCGCAGACGTCGCGAAGCTCGTCACTTTTCTGCAGACGCCCGAAGCACAACAGCATTTTAAATAACCCATGAACCCATTCTTCAGCCGTTATCTGTCGTGGCTGAGGTCCGTCGCCCGAGCCACGAGCGGGATGTTTCGAATGCGAAACTCCGGTCAGGTGAGACTGCAGACCCGGACGCTCACCGTGCCGCTGAGTATCGCGTTAGTCGTGTTTCTGGTCATGGGTCTCGTGCTCACGCAGCTGTTCCGCGGCAATTTTGAGGCCGTGCAGAATCGTGAGCTGACCAAGCTGATTCAAAGTGAGAGCAGTAAAATGGTCAACGGATTGACCATTCTCACATCCACGCAAACACCGGCGGACGCCTATCTGGGGCTGGAGTCGGACGATCTGGGGATGGCCGAGGACCTGCTCAATAAGGTCGCCGGCATGGGTCTGAGTGACGTAATCATCACATCGCCGCAAGGTGAGGTGCTGTATCCGGTGGAGGGGAAGCTGCCCGAGGATTTACCAGAACAACTAAACAATGCGTCACGGGACCCGGGAACGGTTCGAGTGTTGAGCACAAAAGACCAAATCGCCGCGTTCGCACCGATCCTGGACGTCGACGATGCGGTGGGCTTTCTGGTGTTCATCGTGTCGCTGCCATCGGAACTTACAACGATCTCGGAGCACGTCCTGAATGACGAGATAGGTGCTGTGCACAGTGCTTCCGTGACGCAGTTCTTAGCCTCGGCGCACCAGGAATCGTCGGAGGCCAACCATAGCTTCCTGAAGCGCATGTTGATGACCGCCGGCGGCATTCTTGTGGTTGGCCTCGCACTGATTGCGGTCACTCTGAATACGATCTCCCGTAGTATCACGAATCCGGTGAGCAAAGTCGTGCAGATGGTCGACACCATGGCCAAAGGGGATCTAACCGGGCGCATAGATCTCCCTGAGCGACGGGACGAACTCCGGCATATGGCCGCTCGGGTGAATCACATGGCCGATCAATTGAGCGACACTGTGCGTACAGTGGACCTGCAGTCGGAGTCTCTCTCGGCGCTCGCCACCGGGTTCGTCCGCTCCCGTGAGACGCTCGAAGAGTTCTCGGGCGAGGTGCACTCGATGGTGAATCATGTCGTGGACGACAATCGCCAAATTGACCAGGAGACCCAATCGCTGCAAGAAAGGATGCGTGCCGCCCGGGAGAGTGTCAGTGCCCTCCACACCGGCATCGACGGTTTCGTTAACAACATCAAGGACATGGCAAACGAAGCCGCCAAAACGAGCGACAACACGAATACGGTAGCCGCGGCCACTAAACAAATGGGGCACAATTTAGAACGCGTCAACCAAAGCTTGGCGGAAGTCCGCGGATCGGTGGAAACCGTCACCGGTGCCATTGACGCGTTGAACTCCTCCATTGCGGGTGTGAATAGACGGTCCCAGGATACCAATTCCCTATGTCAAGACGCCGAGCAACACGTCGAGCGAACGCGAAAAAACACGAGTCGGCTCAGCGCATCGGTCGGTGAGATCGCTGACTTGCTCAAGATGATTGATACGATTGCCGAGCAGACCAACATGCTGGCTCTGAATGCCACGATTGAGGCGGCAAGGGCGGGTGAATCCGGTAAAGGCTTTGCCGTGGTCGCCAACGAAGTCAAGGCGTTGGCGCATAAGACGGGTGAGGCGACCAAGATGATCGCCGAGATGATCCAAAAGATAGACACAAGAAGCCAGGAGACCACGCAGACCGTTCAAGA
>CAMYKW010000015.1 GCA_947259175.1 uncultured Gammaproteobacteria bacterium
CCGCAACGGGCGGAGGACATCGCTGCATCGCTCGCCACCCAGGTGCGGCCGACGCGCCTTTTGTTGAATGCCTGCGTGGCCCTGGGCCTGCTTGAATTCAATAACGACAATTATGCCAACAGCGCGCTGAGTAAAACTTTTCTGTTGCCCGGCAAACCGACTTATCTGGGCAATGCGTTCCGCTACAGCGACAACCTGTACGACACCTGGGGCCGCCTCGAGCAGGCGCTGCGCGAGGGCAAGCCGCCGATGGCGCCCGAAAGCTACCTGGGACAGGATCCGAAGCGCACGCGCCACTTCGTGTACGGCATGCACGATCGCGCGCTAGGCATCGGCAAGGCGCTGGTGGAGCTGGTCGATATTGGCGAACGCCGATCGATGCTCGATGTCGGCGGCGGCCCGGGGACTTACTCCAGCCTGTTCTGCCTGCGCCACCCCGAGCTCCATGCACAAGTGCTCGACTTGCCTGAAGTCGCCGCTATCGCCGAAGAAATCATTGCCCGGATGGGCGCCGGCGACCGGGTGGCGACGCTGCCCGGTGATTACCACGAGACGCCGTTCCCGTCCGGGAACGACGTGGTGTTGATCTCCGGCGTGTTTCATCGCGAGACCGAGGCCGCGTGCCGTAATCTGATCGCGCGCGCCCACGCCAGTCTCGAAGCGGATGGCCTGCTGATCGTCAGCGATGTGTTCACCGACGCGGCGGGCACCGGCCCGCTGTTCGCCACTCTGTTCGGGCTCAATATGATGCTCACCGCGCCCGACGGCGGGGTGCATGCCGACGCCGATGTCGCAGAGTGGATCAGCGCGGCGAACTTCGAAGATGTCGACACGCGCCGGTTTCCACCGCCGATGCCGCACCGGGTGGTGGTCGGTTACAAACGTTAGTGTTTATCTGAACTTGGTATGGCAATGCCTTTTTGTGGGAGCGCTTTGTAAGCGCGATTGATTGATTAGCGGTTGTTTATGCCGTGCTCTGTTTACGGCAAAAAACCGCCCCAAAGAATCGCCGAAAAGCTGAAGCGAGAGAGAATTTTCGGGACCGTGCCCAGCTACTATTCTTGGCAAGTCGTACCAACACGTTATGCCTCCTGCTCGTAGTTTGACGTTGCGAGTATTGTTATTGCCCGCTAAGAATAGTAGCTGGGCCTCGAGCCTACACGGAGGTATTCACGGCGCGTCCCGGAAATTGTCACTCGGTTCGGCCCTGCCGGAAATGTTTGTTTGGTTTTATTGCCAGTGCGCGAGCATCAGTTCCTTCACCTCGCGCATGTCGAAGTGGTCTGCGGCCAGGCGCTTGTTGCTGGCGATGATCAGCGGACCTCGATCGCGGTCCGGCGGCGGCCGGCCGTGGGTGCCCTTAACCAGCTCGGGCTGGAGCGGAATCACGTCCAGCAACATCCTGAAGCCGAGATTCTTCTGCAACAGCCGCCAGGCGACCTTCAAGCGCGGAAACTTGAGCCCGGGATCGACGAACAGCTCCAGCGGGTCGTAGCCGGGCTTGCGGTGGATATCGACGGTGCGCGCGAAGTCCGGCGCCCGCGCGTCGTCCAGCCAGTAGTAATAGGTGAACCACTGCCCCTCGGCGGCCACCGCCACCAGTTCACCGGCGCGGGGATGATCGATGCCCCACTGTGCCTTGCCGGATGCATCCAGCACGTGCTCGATGCCCGGCGTGTTCTCCAGCAGCCCGGCCACCGCATCCATATCACCCGGCTCGCGCACGTACACATGCGCGACCTGATGGTCGACGGTGGCGAACGCCCGCGACGCGCCGAAGTCGAGCAACTCCCAGCCCAGGGTCTCGCGCACGGCGAGGTAACCGTGCTCGCGCAGCACGCGGTTGATGTCGATGTGCCCGGTGGCGGTTTCGATGCCGTATTCCGACACCACCATCACCTCGGCGCCGGCGGCGCGCACGTGGGTGATGAGTTCCCCGGCGGCCCGATCGACGGCGGCGACGTCCGCCCAGATGCGCGCATCATGCGGTCCGATGCGCTGCAGGTTGTAATCCAGGTGCGGAAGATAGACGAGTTCCAGCGCCGGCCGATGATTATCGAAGACCTGGCGCGCGCACGCGGCGATCCATTCGGTTGACGCGATGTCCGATTTCGGCCCCCAGAAATTAAAGAACGGAAACGGGCCGAGCCTGGCCTCCAGGTCGCGGTGCAGTGCGGCCGGATGCGAGTACAGCGCCGGGATCTTGCGGCCGTCGGCGGGATACACCGGCCGCGGGGTGACCGAATAGTCGACGCTTGCGTACATGTTGTACCACCAGAACAGCTGCGCACAGTCAAAATCCGGCAGCTGCTGCCGCGCCGCGTCCCACACCTTCTCGCCGTGCACCAGATGGTTGGACTGCCGCCACAGCCACACCTCGGCCTGGTCGCGGAAGTACCAGCCGTTGGCGACGATACCGTGTTCGCGCGGCAGCGTGCCGGTGAGCATCGTCGACTGCGAGGTGCAGGTGACGGCGGGGAACGGCGGCTTGAGCGTGGCCATGAATCCGTCCTCGGCCAGTGCGTTCAGGTTTGGCGTGTGCTCGCCCAGCAAGTCGGGCGTGAGTCCGACGACGCTGATGACCACCAGCGGGGGTTGCCGCGCGCTCATGGGTCCGGCGTCAACAGATCGCGCGCGCGCAGCGCATCTTCCAGCCAGGTCAACTCGGCGGCCAGCCCGGCCACCAGTTCCTCATCGGTATGGGGTCGCAGATCATCCGGCATCACCTGCCAGGTATAGGTCTCGACCTCGAGGTGCGGGCGCCAATGGCGGTGCGCGGCCAACACGTCCAGCACCTTGCCGATCTCGCCCTGGGTGGTACCGAGCGCGGCCTCCGCCAGGGTGTCGACCTGGATAGGGACATGAAAATGAATCCGCCACGGTCGATCGGTGGGAACCTGGCCGGCCAGGGCATCGGGCAGATCCATGCTGCCTACGAGTTCGCCGTCGGCGCCGCGGGCGCGCACCTGGTGCAGATACCTGGGCTCGGCAAACTCCGCCGCGGCGCGGCGCTGCGCCTCGTCGCCGGGCCGCGCCAGTTCCAGGGCGCAGGATATCTGCACCTTGCCCACCGTCACCTCCGCGTCGCTCAGCCGCGACAGGGATTCTGCCGGGTCTTCGAACATCACCGCCTGATGGCACACGTCGTAGCACACCCCGAGGTGGCGTTCCACGGCGCCGGTATCGATCCCCAGCCGTTTCGCCGCCGCCGGCAACGCCTTGGTGAACAGCTCGACGGTTTGCTCGGTGGACTCGAGCACCCCGCCCGGCTCCATCTCCAGGCACACGCGGATCGGCCGGCCGTGCGACTGGGCGAGCTCGTCGAGCCGTGCGGCGAGCCGGCACAACGCCGCCGCCGCCTGCTCGTGTAGCGCCTCATTCCAATGCGGGCGGAAACCGAGCGGCAAGGTCGAGATCGTACCCTCGTCGTAGTCATGCGGCAGGCACTCAGCAAGGATGCGCGCCAACGCAAGGGTGTATTCAACGCGTCGGGGATCGGCCCAATGGGGCGTGTACACGCGCTGTTTTACACTGCGCGCATGAAAACCGCCGTACGGAAAACCGTTCAGGGTGAACAGCTCGATGCCGTGTGTCGCGAGCCGTTCGCGGAACCGGTCGCACCCGCCGCCATCGATCTTGGCCGCCGCCGCGGCGCTCAACCACAGACCCGCGCCGGCCCGGGCGACGCCGCGCACGCGGGCCACGGCGGCCACCCAGGTGGGCAGAATGCCCGCCACATCGGCAGCGCTCTCGCCGGGATGCACATTGCTGCAGTAGGCGAGCTCCGATCGTCGCCAACCCCCGGCGGCAGCTTCGCTCACTCAGGCCTCGACCACCGGTGTCTGCCCGCGCAGCACCGAGTTGTCCTCGAAAAGCTGGGTCTGGTCGATCGTGGCCGCGGCCATATCCTCGATGGACATGCGTCCGCTCTGGGCGAAGAATTCGACCGGATTGGTAAACAGCACGCGCTCGATATCGGCCTCGGAGAAGCCCGCGTCGCGCATCGCCTGGCCGGTCTTCGGCACCTTGAGCGGATCACTGCGCCCCCAGTCCGCGGCGCTGTTGACCACCATCTTTTCCAGACCGTACTGCTTGAGCAGCGCCACCATGCGCTGCTCCGACATCTTGGTGTGCGGGTAGATGGAGTGGCCGCGCCAGCAGCCGGTCTCCATCACCAGCGGCAGTGTGACCTCGTTGAGGTGATCGACAATCACCATCTCCTCATCGATGCCGACCTCACGCACCAGTGCCAGGGTGCGCTCGGTGCCCTTCTTTTTGTCGCGGTGCGGCGTGTGAATCAGGGCGGGCAGCTCGTGCTCCATGGCCAGATTCAGATGTTCGGCGAAAAACCGCTCCTCGGCGTCGCTCATGTCGTCGTAGCCGATCTCGCCGACCGCCACCACACCGTCTTTCTCCAGATAGCGCGGCACCGCCTTCATCACTTCCTCCGCCAGCGGCACGTTGTTCGACTCCTTGGGATTCACGGCGATGGTGCAATAGTGGCGGATGCCGAACTGGCTGGCGCGGAAGCGCTCCCAGCCCACCAGGGAGTCGAAGTAATCGATGAAGGTCCCCGCCTGGGTGCGCGGTTGACCCTGCCAGAAGGCGGGCTCGACCACGCCGACGATGCCGGCCGCGGCCATGTTCTCGTAATCGTCGGTGGTGCGGGACAGCATGTGGATATGAGGGTCAAAGTAACGCATGACGGCATTCTCCTGATGACTTGTTAACTGGATTGCGACAGCGCGTCGTCGAGCGCAGCGCGTGTACGTTCATCGCCCTCCTCCTTAAGCCGGCTGCGCAAGGCGTGGCGAAACTCGGGATACTCCGGCATCCGCCGTCCGAGGGCGACGGCGGCGTAATAACGGTGGCTCGGGTCCTGGTCTTCGAGATACGTGAGCATCAGGGTGTTACCGCCGGCACTTGCGTGCGGGCCGAGGGCCAGCCAAATGTCCGCGGGCACATCGCGGCCGGCGGCGCGCCGCTCGTCGATGTAGTCTTCACACATGCGTGACAGATCCGCATTGGCGCGCAGTTCGAGGCCATGCACCGCGTCGATGTTCACGCCGATGAACAGGGCCTTGAGAATCATCTGATTGAATTCGTGGTCGCTGTAGCGGGCGGCGGGATAGGGATTGTGTCGCGCCAGCGCGGCGAACAGCGCGACGCTGTTGGTGCGGCCGACCTCGAGGGCGAGATGCTTCAAGCCATCGTCCGCGCTCACCAGCGCCAGCGCGCGTATCACCACCGCGCGCTCAATTTCGTCGCCACCGCGAAACAAGCCGTCGGCCAATGCGACGGCATGCTGCGGATGATGGGCGGCGCCGGCGAGCAGCAGCGCGACACGCCCCGCGTCCCCCAACGGCCAGGCGGCAATGGGCACCGGCCCGATGTCGGTGACGATGTCTGCGGCGCCCGCGCCCAGCGGCACCAATCCCAGCTTGCGGCGCGATCGCGCCGACAGCAACGACAGCGTGTCCACCGGATCGGCGGCGGTGTCGAGTTGCCGGTAGGCGTCATCGAGCCACTGCCGGGCTTCCTCGGTGCTGCGTTCGCGCACCGCCGCATTCAGCTGCGCCAGATAATCATCGCTCATGACCGGATACCTTCATCGCCATCTTCCGCCGTGTGCTTGTTCATGTTCGCGGCCACCTGCGTAGATTGTAGATTATAGAGTGAGTGACACTCGGATCGGTTCAGGTGACATACATCCACCGGCCCAGAATTCGCGCCGGCACGATCAGCGCCAGCACCAAGAATCCACCCCACCAGGGCGCACCCGCGAACACCATCATCGCATCGAGCGGGATCACGCCCATGATCAACAGCTTCATCGCCGACTGGACGTTTTCCGCATCGAAGTTGCGATAGGTCCAGGCCAGCCGATAGACGACGAACGCCGCGCCCGCGATCACCGCCGGCATCGCCCAACGCTGCGGCAACACCCCTGCGGCAATCAGCGTCACAACGATGACGCCGGTGGCCAGGATGCCGAGTGCACACGCGACCAACGGCGCGCGTTGTTTGGCGGTGGTCTCGATCGAGCTCAACACCGTCAACGATACCACATACAGCAAGATCGGGGACGCGAGCAGGAAGTCTTGCGCGCTCAAGCCGGTCACCGACAAACCGAGCAGCCAGTTGAGGTAACGGCAGCCGCCCATCACCAGGCTGCCGACGCGATAGCGCTTGGCGACGCCGTCGTAGAGCACGATGGCGGCGGCCAACACCAGCGCGATGAGCAATTGCAGGCCGCCTTGGGCGGCAGCCAGCAGGACGCCGCACGCCAAAGCGCCCCACCCCAACAGCCAGGCGCGGGCGAGCGGGACGCGGCCCGACGGCAACGGCCGTCCCGGCCGCTCGCGGCGGTCTTCTTCCAGATCGAAACAATCGTTGAGGATCATGCCCCCGGCGTACAGGCACAGCGACGCCGCCGACAGCAGCACCAGCGCCGCGCCGCGCACCTCGCCGCCGGTGGCGATCAGGTGCGCGGCGAGGATATTGGAGATCGCGGTGAACACCGCCGGCGCGCGGATCAATTGCAGATAGGGAAACAGGGACGACATCGGATCAATACAACAGGGCGGACAGATATGCGAGGGCGCGCGCGCCGACCTCTTCCGGCTTATCCGGATAGCTGTACAGTTCCACCGTGAGCTTGCCGTCGTAGCCGGCGTTGCGCAGCGCGGTGAAATATTCCGCGAACGGCAGGTCGCCGTCGCCGGGTACGCGGTGAAAGTGTTTGCGATCCCTGATGTCTTCCACGTGCACGTTCCAGATGCGCCCGCGCAGCAGGTCGATGGTGCGCTGCGGGTCCTCGCCGTCGAGATACGAATGGCCGATATCCAGATTGGCGCCCAGATCCGGGGACCCGACGCGCTCCAGCACCTCGACGAGCTCGCTGGCACGTTCGACCAGCAGTCCCGGCTCGTACTCGATGCCCACGCGTACATTATACTTGGCGGCCTCGTCGCACACCCGCTCGAGGCTGTCGACGAACCAGTCCAGCGCGCGCTCGGGCTCCACCCCGGGGGTGGGGTGCCCGGAGGTGACGCTGACGCACGGCGCCTGGATGCGCGCCGCCAACTGCAGACACGCGATGGTGTAGTCCTGCCGCCAGCGGCGCAGCTCGGGATCGGCATTGGACAGCGCCGGCTCGAACACGTTCTCCGGCGGCGCCGGGGTGTAATAGCCGTTGGCGGTGTTGGCGTTGAGGTTGCTGATGGTGAGTCCGAGATCCGCAATCAATTGACCGATGGCGTCGGCCTGCTCTTCACCGACCTCGGTCGCGAACCAGTGCGGCCGGTCGCACAGCAGCTCCGCGCCGGGATAACCGATGCGGGCGATGGCGCGCAGCGCGGTCGATAGATCGGTGCGCGTGAAGGCGTTGGTGCTGTAGGCGAGCTGCATTCTGGTCAACGCCGTTTGCGGCCGGTGATCATCGACCGCGCCAGGTTTTCCCGGTGGACCCGGCTCGCGTATAAAACACCGATGAGATGCAGCGCGATCAGCGCCAAGCCCAGATTGGTGGTGTACACGTGCAGCGTGTGGATGGTGCCGCCGTAGTAAAACAGCGTCGTGTCGCCGAGGGGGCCGGCGCGATTTTCCGCCGCATCCAAAGCGATGCCGCTGACCGCAATAAGGAGCAGGATCACCAGCATGAACACGACATTGATACCGCCTAACGGATTGTGACCGAGGTAACGACGCGTCCGCCGGCGCATCAGATCGCGCACATAGCCGAGCACCACCGCCGGTGAATACACGAAATTGCCAAAGCGCGCATGACGCGTACCCGTCACGCCCCAGAAAATTCTGATTACCACCAATCCGAGCACGGCGTACCCGGCGTCGAGATGGAGATCGTAATTGTTTTCCTGGGTGAGGTAAGAAATTACGAAAGTCACGACCAGCAACCAGTGCGCCGAGCGCACCAGCACATCCCAAACTTTAATCGTCTCACCGACGGGCATCATTCACTCCGGACCGCCCACGGCGCGGCGCTTGTCGTAATGGCGGCCATGTTTTGAATCGCCATCCGCGCAGCGGCCACGCCACCCGCATCCGCTCAGCGACCAAACTCCCAAGGAACAACACGGAACACAGGAGCAGCAGCAGTGTGCGCGAGTTCGACGTCTCCGCCGTTGCGGCCTGCGCGGTCAACAACGGTTCGCCCGGCCGCCACGGTTGCACCCAACCCGCCGAGCGCCAGGCCGCAATCACCTGCTCTGTGTCCGCCGCCGGAATGCGCTCATCCGCTGACGCGTGCGCGAACTCGAATCGCCGCGATTCGTCGCCCACCCGCAGCAGCGCGCGGTAGGCGCCGTCCCGTAACACCAACGGATCGGATGCATAGCGGCCCGGCGCGACACGTGTGAGTGGATAATCTTTCAAGTCGTCACCCACCGCCTGCAGGCGCAGCTGCCCGCGTTCGGCCGTCGACCAATCGCCGTGGGTGGACAACGCGTCGACGACGAGCCGTTGCGTTCCGCGCGCCTGCTCCAGGCGCAGATGCAGCCTCGGGTTTCCGCTGCGCGCGCTCAACCAGGCGCTCATGCCACCAATGAACCGCCCCCACTCGGGCCAGCGCCACCAGGATTGCGCCCAGCCGCCCAAACCTCCGGCGAGCACCGCCGCGCGGCCGGTGCCGACGTTATGGGCGGCGAGCAGCGGATCACCCAGATGAGACTCGAGGAACACCGTTGCCTCGGGCCGCGGCCGCGTCACCGTGTAACCGGACAGCGGCGGCCATGCGGCAACGTCGCTTAAAAATGGAAGCGGTTTGGTCTGTGCCGGCAGGTGGCGTCCGAGTTGCGCCGGCTTGCGCCGCCGTTCCACCTCGCGGCGCATAAAGCGCGGCAGGTTCGCGAGTTCGTGGACACGTAAAAGCGTTCCGTCGCCGGCGCGCACCAGGCGCGCCAAAGCTTGAATCTCCTCGTTACCGCCGATCACCAGCGCCACCAGCTCGATCGCCCGGGTGCGAAGTTGCGCCGCCAGCGATTCGATGTCCTCGTCTTTGGTAAAGCCGTCGGTGACCACCACCAGCATGCGCCGCTCGACATCCACCGACTGCAAGCGCGCAATTGCGGCGCGCAGCGCGGGCGTGAGTTCGGTTCCGCCATGGGCGGTTACGCGCCAGGCGCGGTCCAGGGTCTGGGCCGGCAGCGGATGGCGGTCCAGCGGCAACAGTTCGCGCGTTGTGGCGTCGAACGCCAACAGGCCGACGAGATCGCCGGCGAGCAAGGCGGAAGCGCTGCCGATCACCCCCTGGCGCGCCATCGCCAGACGGCTGATGCCGTCCTCGCCGCGATCCATGCTGCCGGATTTGTCGACCACGAACAGCACCGCGGCGCGCGGCGTCGGCCGGTTCGCCTCGGCGATGACCGGCAACAGGCCCTCCAGGCGAGAGTGGCGGTACGCCCCGGCGCCGAAACTGTGCGCCCCCCCGAGCACCCACAGGCCGGCGCCGTGGAGCCGCACCGCGGTCTCCAACTGCGCCCAGGCCGCGTCGGTCATCGCGTCGGCGGCGATATCGTCGAGCACGATCAGGGATGGCGCCTCCGCATGCGCCAGGGCGCGCATCAACAACGCCGCCGGGGTCTCGGTGACCGTCCAGCCGCCGGCGCGCAGGCTACGCACTGCGGGGGGCGGCGCGGCATCGGCATGCACATAGAGAATATGACCCGGGCCTTCGACGTTGACGACCGCAGCGGCGCGGTTATTGTCCGCAACCGGATCACCGGGCATATCCAACACCACGGTGACGTGCCGCGGGCCGGACGCGAGCGCCGGCAAGGTCACGCGCAGCGTCGTCGGCGCGTCGCCCGACAGCGACACCGGCCGGGTGATGCGCGGCGCGCCGTCGACGCGCAGCTGCAATTCGCCTTGCCGGTTGCGCCGGCCGTCCAGGGTCACGGTCACCGGCACGGCGTCTCCGGCGCGGGCGATTGCCGGGACATGCAGATGCGCAATCCACGCGTCCGCGAGCGTCGCGTCGCGGGTGGGACGCAGTGTGCGCACCGGGATCCCGGCATCCGCCAACGCGCTCAATCCGGTCGCCGCATCGCCCCGGGTCTGTTGCGCGTCGGTCACCAGCAGCACACCGGCTGCGCGACCGGGGCCCGCAAGCCGCAGCGCAGCGTGCAGCGCGGCTTCGATGTCGGTGGCGGTCGCATCCACCGTCGCGTGCCGCGGCACCACGTGGCTTTGCAGCGCGGCGGCAACCGTCGGGTTGGCGACGGGTTCGAGCGGCAGCTCCAGCGCCGGCCGGGCGCCGAAACGCAGCAACGCGAACCGGCTGCCATGCGCAAGCTTTTGCACTTGATCGCTCAGCGCGGTCCACAGCGTGTCGTTGAATGCGGGGTCCATGCTCTGCGATTCATCGAGCACCACGATGACGTCGCCCGCCGGTGCGCCGATCGGCCAGCGTGGATCGACCAGTGCCAGCAGCGCCAGCAACAAAACCAGCGCCCGGACGATGCGCGGAAGGGATGGCGACCCGGCCACTACGCGGAGCCTCCCGGTGCACCGCGGCGCAGGATGTCGAACAGCAACAACAGGCACCCGAGTGCGATGAGATACGGGGCGAGATCCAGGCGGTGGACGGCGGCCGCAGCTGGTGGGTGCAACGCCGGCCACGGCAACGCCCGCGGGGCGATTTGCGAGCCACCCGGTGGATGCACGGCGGTGGCGATACCGTCCAGCAAAGCTGGATCAATCAGGCGCTCGACCAGGCCCGCGATCAATGCCGGATACGCCGCGGTGCGCACCCAGGGGGACGCCTCGACATCGAGGCGCACATCGATGCGGCGCTCACCGGGAGACTCGATGATCAGCGGCGCCTCCCCGGCGAGCAGCAACGGCACTTCGTGGCGTGCCTTCATCGCCGTCGGCGCGGCATGAGGCCCGGCAAACCTCAGCGCCGAGCTCGGCAACTGCAGTTGCTGCAGCATCCCGGCACGCGGATCCCAGGCGGGCTCCACCGCTACCGGCTGCGCGTCTGCGGGCGAGCTAAATCGCAGCACCGCGCGCGCCGGCGCCGCGGGGCCGCCGGCGCCGCAAATCACCGCCAGCGCCGATGGCTCAGCGGCGGCGACGGGCTGCAACCCGGGGTGCGCCGCCAGCGCCGCGCGCAGGTGGCGGCCGCAGTCTCCGTACACTGCGACCGTGGCTGCAGCGGGCGGGTAGCGCGCAATGCGCAGCTCATCGTCTACCGGCAACGCGTCGGGCGGCGTGATGTGCGCGTAGATCGCTCCGGCATCGCGTCCGTCGAGCACGAAGTCGAGGTTACGCGTCTCGCGGGCGGCGAGCGAAACCTCGCGGTGCAACACGGTGCGATCGCCGGCGCGCAGCAGCACCTCGCGTTGTGCCGGCTGCCGGCCGTGATTGGTGATCACCAGCACCCCCCGGGCTCGATCCACCGCCTGCAGCGACGGGCGCAGCGCCAGTCGCTCGAGGGCGACGTTCTCGGTGCTCGCGCCCACCGGGAGGATGCGGCTGACCGGCGCGTGCTGCAGCCACGCGTCGACATCGGCACGAGCGCCGTCGGTGACCAGCCAATGCTCGCGTGACGACTGCAGCAGGCGCGGCGCCGGCAGCCGCGGCTGCGTGGTGACCGGTTGCAGCCACGCCGCGATGCGCTGCGGCCATCGTTCCCGCGCCCCGGTTTCGAGCCTCAGCGAACGTCCGGGCGCAAGCAGCGAACGCATCACCACGTCGCCGGCAGGTATCTGATCCAACGCGTCCAACAACGCCCGCGTCGCCAAGCGATGACGCGGTTCGCCATTTTCCAGTGCCCACATGCTGAGGGAGTCGTCGAACCACAGCGTTATGTTTCGCGCCGGCGTCGACCAATGCGGACCGGCGGCGCCGAGAAACAACAGCGCGAGGATCGCGGCGCGCAACCGCCACAGCGGATCAGGCGGGTTACGCCGCGTGCCCGGGGACTGCGCCGCCGCTGCGGCGCGCCACAGGAACAGCGCGGAGACCGTACGCGAGCGTTCGGCACCCTGAAACCGGTGCAGCCACCACACCAGCGGCAGCAGGCCGATCCCGGAGAGCCAGATTGGAGACGCCCATTCAAGCATGCACGCGGTGCAACTTCTTCAGGTGTTCGACAATGGCCTCGTGCCAGCTCCAGGCGGTGGTGCACGGGGTGTACGCGATGCCGCGCCGCGGACAGATCGCCGCAAGCGTACGGCTGATGGCGTCGAGCCGCTGCGTGGCGCGCGCCACCGCACCCGGCATCAAGTCAACCGCAAGCTGTTCACCGGTCTCGGCATCCTGCAGCAGGTACTTGCCGTTTTCCGGCAGCGCGCACTCGACCGCGGACCGCACCTGCAGCACATGCACGTCGCCGCCTAGCAACGCGAGGCGCTCGAGGCCGCGGACCATGCCGTCCTCGGCGAGCAGGTCGCTGATCACGAACACCGAACAGCGCTTGCCGACCGCAGCGGCACAGGCGTCGAGACGCGATGCGCCGCCCGACTCACGGGGCGCGCTGACGCGCAGCAGCGACAGCAGCTCGCCGAACTGATTGCGCCCGCCGCCGGGTGGGCGCACGGCGTCGATGTCTTCGCTGAAGGTCACCAAACCGACGCGATGACGGCGGCGCAGCAACAGGTACACGACGGTGGCCGCGAGCTGCACCGCCAGCAGCCACTTGGCGTTGTCGGGCAACGCCATGGACGCGCTGCGGTCCAGGCACACAAACCAGTCGCAAGCGGTTTCATCGTAGTAGCGGCGCACGTGAGGTTGCGTGAGCCGCGCACTCTGACGCCAATCGACGCGGCGAAAGTCGTCACCCGGCGCGTACTCGCGGTAATCGAGAATCTCCAACCCGGTGCCGGACCGGGCGCGGTGGCGGTAGTGACCGTGCTGGCTCATCGGGTGCCCCGACAGCAGCGGATCGGCCAGGCGGCCGATGCGCGCCAGTTGCGCCTCGTTGAGTTCCGCCAGCGCGTCGGCGACTTCGCGCATACGGCGGTCGGTCGCAGCAGGTTTTGTTGTCGCAGCACGCAACGGCATCCTGTTTCACCCGCGGGGTGCTCAGAGAGCGTCCCGCCACGCGGTCACGATCTGCTGCAGCACGGTATCCAGATCGACGCCTTCAATCTCACTTTCGACATTGGGCAGTACGCGATGGCGCAGGGCGGACAGGGCGACCTCGGCGAGGTCGTCGAACGCCACGTGGGCGCGTCCTTCGAGCAGCGCACGCACCCGCGCCGCCCGCAACAGCGACTGTAGTCCCCGCGGGCTCGCGCCGTAGCGGAAATGTTCGCGCGCCAGCGGCGCGGCGGCGGGATCGTCCGGCTGGGTGGCGAGCACCAGCCGCACCGCGGCGCGTTTCACGGAGGAAGCGATCACCACTTCCCTGGCGCACGCCATGATCTCTTTCACCCGCGCCAGGGTGAGGGTTGCGGAAACATGCTCTGCCGGCTCGTCGTCGAGGGACACCTCGACCAACTCGAGCAATGCGTCACTCGACGGATACGGCACCCGCGTCTTGAACAAAAACCGGTCGAGCTGTGCCTCGGGCAGCGGATAGGTCCCTTCCAATTCGATCGGATTCTGCGTCGCAATCACCCAATACGGTTCGGGGAGCTTGTGGCGCGTGCCGGCATAGGTCACCTGCGCCTCCTGCATCGCCTCCAACAGCGCGGACTGGGTCTTGGGCATGGCGCGGTTGATCTCGTCGACCAGGATCATCGACGCAAAAATCGGTCCCGGCCGGAAATCCAACTGCCGCGTGGTGTCGTCTTCCGCCTTCACCAGGATCTCGCTGCCGGTGATATCCGACGGCATCAGGTCCGGCGTGCATTGGATGCGCGACAGCGGCAGGCCCATACTCGACGCCATCGCCTTCACCAGATGGGTTTTACCCAGGCCCGGCAAGCCATCCAGCAGAATGTGTCCCCCGGCGAACACGCCGGTCACGAAATCCGTCACCAGCTGGTGCTGACCGACGATGACCTGTTTCAAGGCGTTTATCAATGCGGTGAGGTCGCTGTGTATGCCGCGAAACCGGCTCTCGGAGATGCTGGCGTGCTCGTTCATTCGGTGGTTTCAATCGATTTGAAATACGCGGCGATATAACTGCGCAGCGAAGGTGAAAAACCCGGGTGGTAACGCAGGGTCAAGCGCTCACTTGCCGCGGTGGCGTCACCGGACCCGAGCGTCGCCGGCGGCAACCGGTCCGCGGGCGCATATTCGGCGGCCGCGCTGCCCTGATTGCGCGCAACCGCGGACTCATCGAGCGGGCTGGGGATGTCGTGGTAACGAGTGGCGAGCTTCGCCGGCGCCGGCGGCGCATCGTCGGCGCGCGCCGCACCGCGGCCTTGACCCGGCGCGTCGCCCGCGGCCTCGCTGTATCCGCTCGGCGTGGCATCATGCGGCAACACGTCTACCGGCATCGGCCGGGCGCGGCGGCGGTCCGGCCGCGATCCCGCTGCGGCGAACGCCGGGGCGTCTGCGCCGGGCGAGCGGGGCTGCGGTGTGACCGCGCTACCGCCCGGCACGCGGGACAATCTGGCAAGTTCCCGCTGCAATCCGGTGACCGCGTCGGCAGCGGAACTCCCCCGCGCCGCGTCCGGCGCCGTTGAGCCCGAATCCGGCATCGCCGCCACCGGCGCAGCGACCTGCGCGCCGGGCACCAGCAGCAGCAGTAATCCCAACAGCATAAACACCACCGGCACGATACCGCTGCGCGGGACTGTCCAGCGCAGCGCGCGCTGCAGGCGGGGTCGCAGGATCGCGGCGCTGCGGCCGGCCCGCGCCAGCACCAGACCGGCGATGGCACGGCGCCGTCCGGCGGACGGCTGCAGCTGTTCCCATGCGGACACGAAAAGCTCCCGGGTGGCGAATACGCGGTCCGACTCGCGTGCGGTGGCGGCCAGGGATGGACGCCGCCACAACAAAGCGGCGATCAACGCCAGCGCCGGTGGCGCGGCGGCGATGCCGGCGCACAGCTTCCAAGGCAGCGGCAGCACAAACGCGTGTATCAGGCCGGACGCGAGCAATAACGCCCCGGCGGCCCACAGCGCGCGCGTGACATCGCGCACCATGCGCGTCGTCCACAACCGGCGCCGCGCGGCCTGCAAAAACGGACCCAGTGTTTCGCCGGCAGCGTGATTCATACCCCGATCCAACCCCACCACACCTCGCGGTAGCGCCACATCACCGCCACCCCCAGCAGCTGTGCACCGACCGTGGACAGCGCGCGCAGGCGGCCGGTGATGGGCAAATGTCGCACACCGTTCACCGCCAGCAGCAGCAGAAGGCACACGCCCCACACCAGCAGTTGGCCGTGGACCAGGGCGGCGCCGCTCACGGCACCCGCCAACCATGCCAGCGGCAGTATCGGCAGCGGCAACCACAGCGCGGCAAGCGCGCCGGTGGCCTGGTCGCGCAGCGGATAACTGACCAGAACCCCTGAGACCAGCAGCGACAGGGCGATGATCTGTGTGAACCAAAGGACCTTGACGGCGGTGTGCATCGCCATGTGAACGCCGGCCAGGTGCTGCCATTCGAGCGCCCCTTGCGCAAATGCCCACACCACGACCGGCGCCGTGTACAGCAACCCCATCCACACGCCGTGCTGAGGGGCGGTCATGTCCGGCCCGCGGGCGCGGTTGCGTGCGCGGCGCCGGCGCGCACCAGCAACCATTGTGTGTCCGCCGGCGCGGGCCCTGTCAATTCATCGCCGGCCGGCCGCGGCAGGCGCAGCAATATCGCTACCGTGCGTTTGGGGGTCTGTGTGCGCAGCCAACCTGAAACGGGGTTCGCGGAGCGCGACGGCGATACGCCTTGCGTGCTCCACTGCGCGCCCGGCGGCAGCGCCGGCAGGGTGAATTGTTGGTCGTTCCAGAACAGAAAACCGCTGCGCGTGGCCTGCGCGCTGGTGTTACGAACCCGCGGACCGCCGGCATCCAGTGTGACGCGGATCGGCGGCACCAACTCGGTGACCCCGGTGAACAACAGTTCTTCCCGCGCCAGGAGCCGCACCGGCACACGCACGGTCAGCGCGTCGTTGCCGAGCTCCAGCCGCAGCGGCCGCTGCGGCGAGGCAATCTGCGCCACCGGCAGTCCGCCCACTGCGGGCAGCGACAGTTCCCCGGTGCCGCGCCCGGCGCCGTGCAACTGAACCAGCGTCGCGGTGCGCGCCACGCGGTCGTCGCTCCACATCTCCGCCCACCCTACGGACACGAGCTCGGGCGCCCGGCCGAGCCAGATCAGCGGCACCGCCAGCGACGCCGCCGGGGGCAGCAGGAGTACCACCCAGGCCGGGAACGCGGCGCGGGCGGCCACCCACATCAGCACGCAATAGGCGGCCAGGAACAGGGCCACGGTGCCGGTAATGCTTTGCCCGCTGCTGCTATCGAGCAATGAGCTCAGGCGCGCACCGGTGGGCAGCGCAACGGGCTGCAGCGGCAGCATGCGCGTGAGCGCCGCTCGCAACCCCTCGACGCTCTGAACATGGCTGAAAAATTGCCGGTCACAACCTGCCGCGGCGCCTAAGCGTGCGGCGATGTCAGGCGTCATGTCCCACGCGACCAACCGCCCGCAGCCGCCCAAAAATGCGAACAGCGCCGACAATTGTTGTGCGTCCAGCCGTGTCAAGCCGGATTGATCAATGATCAATGCATCCACGGTGCCGTAACCGTGCGGCGTTCGCGGTAAACCCCGCGCGGTGACAATTCGCGCCGTGTAAGACCGGGAAGGGTTATCGGCCAACGCACGCCAAACCTGATCCGTGGTCGTGGCCACCAACGGTGTGTCGGTGATCCAAGTCGGCGACCACTGCTCGATCCGCGGTTCGGCGCCTTCTTCGAGCGCAATCTCGATCGCCAGCTTACCCCCGCTGAGCGGCGCGGTCAGCGGCAGGCGAGTCACTTGCGCCTGGTCCGCCGCGAGGCGGACTTTCGCATGGCTGATCATTTCCGCTGAGCGCACGCGTACTATTGCCTGCCCATCCTCGCGCGCGGTCAGGCGCACCGCGACTTCCGTGGTCTTGCCCGGCACTGCAAATCCATTCCACGCCGGAAAAATTTCCACCGCCATGTCGCGCAGTGCGGCTGCGGCCGGGGAACACGACGCGATGGCGAGGTATACCGCTATGCCCGACCCTGCCCGCTTCAGCATCTTGATGCTCACGACCGGCAACCGGGTCCCGTTCTCGTTGGTTGCGTGTGTCGTGCACGCCGTCCAGCCGCCCGATCCCTTCGCCATCATTCGGGATCCTCGCTGCGCTACGCGGGCTAATCGTTGATCGCGTGATTGAGCGCGATGACACTCCACGCGGTCACCAGATCCTTGTTGCCCTCCCACCAGCGACCGGATTCGGTGTTGACCCACGCACCGTCCGGGTCCTGGACGCTGAGCAGTTTTGTGGCGAGATCATTGCGCCAGTTGTGCGTCACCCCATTGGCGTCGGTGATCTTGGGTTCCGCATACGCCTTCATGCTTTTCGCGAAGGCGTGATAGTAATAGAACAGGCCTTGTTTTTTCTTCGCGCCGGGATTGTCCTCCAGCGTGTAGTTTGCCTGGATCCACTTATAGGCCGCCTGCACCCGCGGATCGTTTTTATCGACTCCGGCGAACAGCAAGCTGATCAAGCCGGCATGGGTCATGCCGCCGTAGGAGCCGGTGCCGCCGTGCGGGCTGTAACCCGGCATGTAGGTGAACCCGCCGTCGTTGCCGGCCCACTCCTGGTCATTGGTCTCGCTGTTGTTCTGGCTGCGGCTGACGAAGACCAGCGCCCGCTCCCACAGCGGATCCTTGGGATCGAGCGCGGTGGCCCGCAGCGCCTCGATCGCGAGATATTGGTTGGACAGATCGGGGCGCTCGTCTCCGCCATAGCCGATGCCGCCGAAATACTTGTGCTCCTTGGGATAGCCGTCTGTATCGTCGAGCTGCAGACCTTTGAGATAGTTTTGCGCGTTGCGTATCGTTTCCTGATACTTGGGATTGCCGGTGGCCTGCAGGGCGGTGATGGCCACCGCGGTATTGTAGTTGCGGTTATGCATCGACTCACCGATGGACCCGTCGTCGTTCACGTGCTTGAGAATGAAATCAATCGGTGCGGTGATGAACACGCCGTCGCTTTCGTCGTACTTGCGATGACTCTGCAGGTAGGCGCGCAGCGCCAACGCCGTGACTCCGACCGATTTCGACCACGAGCCGTCTTCGAGCCGGTGCTCGCGCAAATAGCGCAGGCCTTTGTCCACCGCACGTTTGGCCTTATTGCGCAACTCCGGGTCCATGTTCGGCTCGGCCACCGCGATCCCGTTTGCGGATAACAAGATTGAACACCCCACCAGGGCTATGGAAAGTACACGTCTCATGGCGCAGGATCTCCCGTTGCGTTAGTGTCTTGCTTTGTGTAGAACGTAAAAATTGAAGGCGTTGCGCACCCACGCGGACACGCGCGGTACCGCGAGCGCCGCGAGCGCGAGCAACAGCCAGCCACCGCTGTAGGCCAGCTTGGGCAGATAGTCATAGCGCAGCATCCCCACCGGTGTGTGCTGATAAAACCATTCGCTGCGCAGGTAGTCGTAATCCGCCATCACCGCCAGATAACTGAGCGGGCTGGCGGCGACGATGGCGTTGACCGTGAGTTCGCCGGCAGCGAGCCAGTCCAGCCAAGGTCCGAGCCACAGCGGCATCAAGGTGACCAACACCACAGCTGCGGTGAAAGTGTAGCCGCGGCTGGTGTATTTATTATTATTGCGCTGCGAGTGCAGCCGCTGGTGCAGCGCCGCGATCGCGACCGCGAGCACGAAAGTCGCGGTGCCCATGCTGATCATATGCACCGCGTCCAGCGGGCCCGGGTTGTTGATCACGATCAGCAGGCACGCGCCGGCCGCCATCGCCAAACTCCAGGTCACCACCGCGAACGCCTCGGGCACGGGCGACGTGGCGCGCGCGCAACGGCACAGCAGGCCGACAATGATCATCGCCACGCAACCGGCGATGGATAAGGCTTTATGCGAGAACGGGTTGGTGGCGGGAATCAACAGCATCAGGGTCAATTGCGCAAGCAACACGGTCAGCAACCACTCGCCGATTTCTATCACCGCCGGCCGCGTCCATACTGCAGACACCCAGGTCATCGGGGCGACACCCCGGATTCAGGCGCTGCTGATGATCGCCGCACGGCGTCCGGCAGCCGCCTGCAGGTGATCATGTGCATACGCAAGCAGCATCTCGAACTGGGGATGTAACGCCATTTCCTCGACGTTCAGGGGGCTCTTGAATACGCAGGCCAGATGGCGCATGAGGCCGTGTTCGCCATGCCGGGCGGCGAACTCGCTCATGCGCACCGCATCCAGTATCAGCGGCGCGGCGAGCACGGAATCGCAGCCCTGCCAGATGAACTGCATGGTCATCGGCACGTCCATAAAACCCCGGAAGTGAATGAGGTCCCAGGCGGTTTTCCAGTCACCCAGTGACGGCACGTACTTGATGCTGACCTCGGCGTGGGGCGAGTAGCCGAGGAGCTTCGGCAGCACCTCGCCTTTGCTCTTGAGTTTTCCGGCCGCTTTGTGCGGGTCCTTGAGGGTTTTACCGTCGTTGTTACCCAGCATGTTCACCGCCTCCCAGCTCAAGATCTCGAGGTTGCGGCTGACGAACATCGGCGCCAACGCGGTCTTGACCAGGGTCTCGCCGGTCTTACCGTCGTTCCCATAGTGCGGGAGCTTGCTTTGCTGCGCCAGCTCCTGCAGCGCGGCAATGGACGCGCCGACGCTGGGGGTGAAATTGATGTGCGAACACCCCTCCTTGAAGGCGGCATACGCATAGCACATGCTCGGCACCACCCGGTCTTTGCGGTCGTCATCGATCAGCGACTCGAAACCGTTCAGGCTGTGGTGACCTTCGGCGTCCGCGGGCAGCGGCTCCGACGATGCGAGGTTGACGACCACGGTATGGGTCAGGCCATGGCGGACTGCGAATTCGCGCAGCGCCGTGCGCACCGAGTCGATCAGTGCGCGCAATGATGGTTCATTTTGCGCCGGCGCGCCGGGCTCCCACAACATCGCCGGCAGAATGAGCAGATCGTCTTCGGCGGCGGCGAGATCCGTACTCACCGCCTGCAGCAACTCGTGATTGAACGTACGGGACTGATGATAGATTGCGTCGGTGGATTCACGTAAGGTGCCGTCGCGGATATCGATACCGCCGAACACCAGGTCATCGATGGCGGCCAGCTCCAAGCCGTTCAACGGCGGCACCTGCGTCATCATGCCGTTGGTGGACACCAGCCCGCGCTGCAATGCATAGGCGCCGATCCGCAGTGTGCCGGCGATATCCCCGAGCGCGCCGACGATCCACACGCCTAGCTTGTGATTGTCCTTCCGTGCGTCCATAGAAATGTCACCCCGATCCGTAGCACCATGGATCGATCTCCTCAAACCCGATCGATCACCCCCATAGTGTGTAGTGAAAGAAAAACAACACCGGCCCGCTGTTCCTTGTCGGGCCGATGCTTGGATGCACGCCGGGAGCGAGAGCGAATTGAGAGGGGTACGCCCCCGGCCTTGCTTTTACCTGAGAAATCAAGGTGCAACTTCCGTACCAGCTATCTGCAATACACCGCCGGATCTACAAACACCCTGAGTTTCAATCGCTTAGCTCGATTCTTCGCGTGCGGGGCGCAGGCCCCGGGCGTCGGTGCTGCTGGGGCTGTGTACAGCCAAACCGCGAAAGACACCCGCTGAAGCCGCTAATTTCTATAAATTTCTGCAGGTTATGACGCTTGATCAAAAAATGTACACGGCGACCATAATCGTGTCACCCGGTCTGTGGAGAAGCATCCGCCCGGTGAGAGCGGCGCCCATTACCGCGGGAGCGGTTTGTGGTGGGAGCGGCACCACTTTCTGTGGGGTTTGCAACCGCGAATCATTCAACCTCCAACAAAAACCATCGCGCTTGAAAAGCGCTCCCACAAATATTTTTGTCATTCTGAGCAGCGCGACGAATCTTCAAAGCAGTTCAAGACCGGTGTGCTCAAGATCCTTCGGCCCTTCGGGCCTCAGGATGACATACGCTCCGAATTAATCTGTCGCGCTTGCTCGTGCCCGCGCAGCAGGGTGCTCGCCCTCAAACAGCACAAGGCAAAGCGCTCCCACAAATATTTTTGTCATTCTGAGCAGCGCGAAGAATCTTCAAAGCAGTTCAAGACCGGCATGTGCTCAAGATCCTTCGGCCCTTCGGGCCTCAGGATGACATCTGTGGCAGCTGTTTCTACTCTGCTGCGGGCAGCACCAGCAAGCGCGAACAACACTGCCAAACAAAGCCAGCGCCGCTACCCCTCTCCCTCAGGTTTGTTCGGCTCCACCGACGCCGCCAATTTATTTCTCAGCGTGGTGCGGTGCATTCCCAGCAGTTGTGCGGCGGCGACCTGATTGCCGCCGGTGACGCGCAGCGCCTCGGCGATAATTTCCGCTTCCACGAACTGGACCAAGGTGCGGTACACATCGGCGTCCCGGGCCGCGTCGCCGTGTTCGGCCAGCAGATCGTGCAGCGCGCGCTGCACGCTGGTGCGCAGCGCTTCCAGATCCCGGTCGTCACCGGCCGCCGCCGGCTGCGCTTCCAACACCAGGTCGTGTACCGTGAGCACCGGTCCGCCGGCGGTGAGCAGCGCGCGCTTGACGGTGTTCTCCAATTCCCGCACGTTGCCGGGCCAACTGTGCGCGCGCAGGCGCTGCAGGGCGGCGGGGTCGATGCCTTTAATGTCGCGCCCGAGCTCGCGATTGCCGACGCTGAGGAAGCGCAATGCCAACGGTTCGATATCTTCCCTGCGGCGGCGCAACGGCGGGATCTCCAACGCCACCAGCTTGAGACGGTAATAAAGATCCTCGCGGAACCGCCCTTCGCGCACCTCCAGTTCGAGGTTGCGGTTGGTGGCGGCGATCACCCGCGCGCGCACCGCGATCGGCGTGACGCTGCCGACGCGTTCAAAGCTGCGCTCCTGCAAAACGCGCAGCAGCTTGCTCTGCAAATGCGTGGGCAGCTCGCCGATCTCATCGAGAAACACCGTGCCGTCGGCGGCGGCCTCGAAGCGGCCGATGCGGCGCGCGTCGGCACTGGTGAACGCGCCGCGCTCGTGGCCGAACAGCTCACTCTCCAATAGATTCTCCGGCACTGCGGTGCAGTTCACGGTGACGAACGGGCGTCCGGCGCGCGGGCTGTGGTCGTGGATGCCGCGCGCCGCCAACTCCTTGCCGACCCCGCTTTCGCCGGTGATCAACACCGTCAAGTCGTTGCCGGTCAGCAAGCTCATCAGCTTGAAGATCTCCTGCATCGCCGCAGACTGGCCGACCATCTCCTGTTCCATGTCCGACGCCGGCAAGGCCACCGGTGACTCAGCCTCGACCGCGCGCCGCCGCTCGAGCGCGCGCCTGAGCAGGTCGCGGATGCGCTGCAGATCGACGGGTTTACCCAGGTAATCGAACGCCCCCTGCTGCATCGCCTGCATCGCGGTCTGCATGGTGCCGTATGCAGTCATCACGATGACCGGCAGGCCCGGATATCGTGCATGGATCTCGGCCAGCGCGGTGAGGCCGTCCATGTCCGGCATGCGCACGTCGAGAAACACGACCTCGGGATCATCGCGCCGAATCACCTCGAGCGCCTCGGCGCCGTTAGACGCCACCAGGGGCGTGTGACCTTCGCGGCGCAGCACATCGCTGAACGCCTCGCAGATGGAGCGTTCGTCGTCGGCGATCAGGACCTTACTCATGACGTATTTGCATTAGCGATAGTATCTTCAACCTCGGCCACGTGCGTTTCACGGATCGGCAGGCGCACGGTGAAACACGCACCGCCCAAAGCGTCACTGCGCTGCGCATCGATGGCGCCGCCGTGCAACGCGACCAGCTCCCTGCTCAATGCGAGTCCCAGGCCGAAGCCCGAATCTTTGTTGCTGGCCAGCGGCGAGAACAACGCCTGCTGGTCCTCCGCGCTGACGCCGGCGCCGGAGTCCTCCACCGCGAGGATTACCCGCTGCTGCGCCGCGTCCACTCCGGTGCGCACCAGGATGCGGCCGCCGTGGCTGAGCTCGTCGGCCGCATTGGTCAACAGGTTCAGCAACACCTGCTTGACGGCGTCGCCGTCCAGCAAGGTCGTGGGCAGTGGATCGAGGCGCTGTTCGACGGCGATGCCCTGGTGGCTGAGCTGCGGAGTCATCAACGCGGTCACTTCCGCGACCAGTTGGTTGAGGTCGTGGGCCACCGGCACCAGCTCCGGCGCCCGGCCCATCGCCAGGGTCCGCGAGACGATCAACTCGAGCCGGCCGATCTCATCGAGCAGGCTCGCGACCTTGCCGCGTCCCTCCGGATCGAGGGATTCGCCGAGCAGTTGCACCTGCAGCTTGATCGCCGTCAGCGGATTGCGCACCTCGTGCGCCACCCGCGCCGCCAGGTTGCCGAGGGCGGCCAAACGGCTTTGCTCCGCGATCTCCCGCTCGAACTCCGCCAGGCGCGCGGCCATGGCATTGAGCGCATCGGCGAGCCTGCCCACCTCATCGGTGCGCGCGGTTTCAAAGCGCACCGCGCGATCGCCGTCCGCGATGCGGCTGGCCATGGACGCCAGCTGCGTCACCGGCACCGTGACCCCGCGGGCGATGTGGTGACCCAGCCACGCCACCACGATGGTCCCGAGCAACACCGCGCCACCCAACCACAAGCCGGCGCGGCGCGCCGCGTGTCCCACCTCCTCCAGCGAGGCGAGCGCGGCGATCGCGGCATAACGCGGATCGCGGCCGGTCTCGGCAAGATTGTGGATGATGAGGCGATACGGCGTTCCCTGGTAAGCGAGGTCATGATGACTGATTCCCGCGTCCCGCCACTGTTGGGTCTTATCCAACACCGCCTGCGCCAGGGCGCCGCGATCATCCGCGGTGGTGGACGGGCCGAGGCTGCCGTCGGCGCGCACCAGGATGATCTCTGCGCGCAACAAGCGGCCGAGGCGTTGGAGCAACTCCTCGGTGAACGGAAACCCACCGGCCGCGAGCACCGTCGCCGCATGGCCCAACTGTTTGTCGAGGCGGTCTCCCAACGAGGCCGACATCATCGACGTCGCCACCCACCACGCCAACGTCGTGGCGATGATGAGCACCAGAAAAAAGGGCAGGAACACGCGCAGGTAAAGCGTGCGCGCGGGTCTGGCGACGCGAAGACGATCTCCGCCGGTGCGGGCGGTCATGGCGTTGGGTCTCTGGTTACTGCGTACACAATATACAGGTTAGTTCTCCGTGCACAGACTGCGGGAACACGGTCTGCCGTGATCATCGGGGTTCGCGGCGCACGGGTCAACCGCCACGGGCTCGCGACACCCAGGGCCGGTGCGTAACTGACGGGGATCCGGTTTGCCATTGAAACACTTTGTGACGCACCCGCGGGAGCGGCTGGTTCGCGGCCGAAATGTCATTCTGAACGAAGTTGAAGAAGCTCAGCGTGCCGGAAGATGGCTATTGTCTCTAAACTGAATTGTCATTCTGAACGAAGTGAAGAATCTCGGCGCGTTGGAAGATGGCGGCTGTCTCTAAATAGAAGACAAGATCCTTCGGCGTTCCGCCTCAGGGTGACGGCAAAGTGCCTCGGGGCGTCAGCAGCGTACCGGCTTTTGTAATCCTGGGCTGGTTGGTCAAGACAATAGCACCGGTTTGCCTCGTTTTTTAGCTGATTTATCGGGCGACACGACAAGCCAATAGGAGTAGAATCGTGGCTTCCAGTCATCGGCTTCGCCGTTTGCCGATGGTAGTATTGGGAGCTGCAAGAATACATGGAGTTTGCAAGACGTAGGACCTTTGTTGGGGAGGAAAGCTACGACTGCACTACATCAAAAACGGGAAGTCTTCCGGTTGCGGCGACGGCGACCGAGAGCTTATCAATTGGGCCAAGCATCTCGGCCTCACCTCTCGCCTCGCCCCGCCAAGGACACGCCAACCAAACCGTCGCAGCGTCGCCCCGCACATACTGTATGCACGAATAGAGAGACCACAAACGAACGGACGCGGCGTCACATTACTGCAATACCCGTGACGTACTGTTTATTTGACGGGCCCGATTTCAGATACAAAAAACCAGGGAAGGGTAGCATGAAGCCGGTGTGCGACGGACCTGGTGTTCCCGAGCCAATCGATCAGTTTTGTGTCTCGGGCATTGGGGGTATACATGGAATGGGGTACTCCCGCCACGTCAGCACACGAACGGTTTTTGTTTGAATTTCTTGAGCTGATTGCTTGGATGAAACAGCAAGGAATCAGGAATAAAATCGGGACCTGCAGTCATTGGCTTGGCCGTATGCCGAGGGCCGCACGCATAAATAATAAAATGGAACCAGTTTGCAAGACGTAAGACGTTCGGGTAACGCTACGATTGCAGTACAAGAATAAGGAGGAATTGTTCCGGATTCAGCCAGAAGAGATCGTGGGTTTGTGGAACACATCAAATCCCGCCCCCTGCTCGGCATGGCAACCGAACCATTCTCGCAGCGTCTACCCCAGACTCAGATGCACAACAGTTTCAAAGAGCGAACTAGAGCAATTTAAATCGAAAGGAGGGGTATCATGAAGCAAGTTAAACTCAGGGCAGTCGGATTGGCACTGCTGACGCTGCTGGCATTTTTGGGCATGCGCGCAGCGTGGGCCGTTACCCAGATGATGCCGGACCGGGACCTGTTGTCGGGAACCCAGGTTGTCGTTTGGGGCAACACAATGCTCCCCATTGGCACACCCTACACGCTGGATTTTGGAGACGGCAGCCCAGTCGTCGGCCCAAATCCAGTAGCGGACCAGTCTTACATCGCCCACACACACACCTACAGCTCGGGAGCACTGCCCTCCCAGAACTTCACCGCAACACTCACGGTGGATCCGGGCGGCGCAAACGAGGTGGCCACGGCCACGATTCAGGTCATCAACCCGGCGTTCCTGAACGCGGAGCAGACCCTCGACGTCGAGATCAACATGGCCATCGAGGACGGTTTGCGCTCCCAGTACGTCAACCAGACGAACCGCGCCGCCAACTTTGCCGGGGGCACATTTGCCTCGTGGAGTGGCGGAGCGGGTAACGTGGTGATGGCGTATACCTCGCTGGCGGTGCTGGCGTTCGAGAACCACGGCTACAACCCGGCGAGCGGCCACATCTACTCGGAGCTGGTACAGCGGGGGTTGAACTTCATCTTCGACAATCTCACCACGCTGACGATATCCGACGACGAAGTCTTTCCGGCCGACCCGTGTGCGGAGATCTATTCGGGGGCCAATTACGGCGACCCGCTGGCGCCGGGACCGGACTGTACCGGGCTGCGCGCAACGGCCTCTTTCGATCACGGCTATTCGACCGCGGTCACGTCGCTGGCGATCGCCGGCAGCGGCGCCCCCGCGGCGCTGGCGAACCATGGCACGGCCAGCGGTGGCTTCACAGTGGGCAGGACGCATCTGGAGATCATGCAGCGGTTGGTCAACGCCATGGCGTTTGGTCAGCGTTCGGGCGGTTGGCGATACACCTTCAACACGCAGAACGACGGATCGACCAACGGTTGGAACGTGCTGGCGATGCTGGATGGCGCCGCCTTCGGGGCGACTATTCCACCGTTTGTAATCTCACAGTTGGACATCGGCACCGAGGCCCTGACCCTTGTCGACGGCAGCATGGGCTATACGAGTAAATCCGCACAGAACACCGCGAAGACCGGCATTCGGCTCCAGGCCTTGCACCTGATCGGCGTGGCGCTGGGCAGTAACACATCGGCAGGCGGTCCGACCCCACAGATGAGCGTTGACTACATTGACGCGGGCTGGAAGGGCCGGCCCGAGAGTTTCCAGTGTTTCAGCGTCACTCCTAATCCGCTTGCACCATTTCAGACCACCTCTGATTTAAACAACTTCGGCTGCCTGTATGCAATGTTCAACGTGTTCAAGGGGTTGAAACTGTACAACGTGAACACACTCGCGAACTCCAGCCGGGCGGATATGGATTGGCACCGCGAGTACCAGGATTACCTCACGCAGACGCAAAACGCGCCGACCACCACCGGCGGCGGCGACTGGGGCAATCTGTCGTTCTCCTGCTGCTCGAGCGACACGAATGGCGAGACCGCGCTGGCGCTGCTGGTGCTGGCGGAAAGCGCGACCATCCTACCGGATGTGCTGACGTTTAACCTGGCGCTACAGGAGGTGGTATTCGGGGACACCGCGTTCCTGACGGTAAAGGCTGAGACGACGGCCGGCAGCCCGGTGCCAGGGGTAACGGTCGATTTTATCAAGCAGCCAGGCAGCTTGACCGAAGATCCGTTCCCGCTTCCGGACTCGCTCTCAGCGGTGACCGACGCAGCCGGTGAAGCCACGGTCAGTTACAGCTACGATGGTTCCATCGGTCCGGGTACCGACGAGTGGATCGCCGAGGTGGCCGGTGTGTCTTCGGGATCCGCCTTCGTGGACTGGAAACCGAACACGGTGGTGATCGACGGCTGCGACACCGGCGTGCCGAACGAGACCCTGCCGGATGGCGACACCCTGCAGGATAAGATCGACCAGTGCGCTGTGAATCCCAAGAACCACGGCAAGTTCGTCAGCTGCGTGGCCAAAGCCATGAACGCGGCGAAGAAAGCCGGCATCATCACCGGCGAGCAGAAGGGAGACATCATGGATTGTGCGGGCTCTTCATCGATTGGCAAGAAGTAGTAGCCAAAGCTGCATGAAGGGAACTTAGGCTGAGGGGCCGTCTCCAGACAGCCCCTCCCGGCTAAGTTTTGACAACGCCTGCGCTCCCCCCGAGCGCAGGCGTTTTCTATTGTGTCCAGGGTACAACTTTCATTGACGCATCGAAACGGTCTCCGTGGGCGAAACACGCCTGGCAATGATTGCGGTTGGAAACCCTCCTACGGGAATAGTCACATTCGTGGGGGTCAGGTCTTTCATTGACACATTTTCCCAATCCCTTTGTGCGCGGTGTCTTATCACGCAGATCTCGGTAACTCGTGCCGCGTGTAGTTCGCAGTACTCACCACTCCCACAAAGGTCACCCTGAGGCGCGGTGCCGAAGGATCTTGAGCTCCGAGCCGGTCTTTGACCGCGGTAAGATTCTTAGCGCTGCTCAGAATAACAAATGAGCTGCCGGTGCGCTTTTACTTGTACTGTGCAAGATCAAACAAGCGCGATTTTTTATTTGCAGTTGCTTGTGCTGCGCGTAGTTCGTAGCGCAAACCGCTCCCGCACGGTGTCGCTCTCGCGGTTTTCATCGGTCGCGGCAGGCGACCGGATAGGTGAAGCGCAAGGGCTGTTCGCGGATCTGGCTCGAAGCGTCGTAGCAGGTGACGGCGCCGATGCCGTCGGCCCAAAACAAGTGCGGGTTGACCGGTTTGTGATCGGAGGAGAATTCGGCGGCCGGTCCGGCGTAGACGACGAAGTGCAGGTGGGTAGGATTACCGGCGCTGGCGCCGGTGATGCCCATGGTGCCGATCTGCTGTCCGCGCTCGACGCGCTCGTTTGCCTCGACCCATCTTTCCGTCAGGTGCAGGTACAGCGTCTGTAGGTAGCGGCCCTGCTCGTCGCGGCCGTGGTCGATGCGCAGCAGATTGCCCCACAGCCGGGAGTGCTGCGACTCGGCCACCACCCCCGGCGCAGGGGCCAGGATCGGGTCGCCGATCTCGCCGCTGATGTCGATGCCCTCGTGGATGCCCAGGAAGTTGCCCTGTTCATCGGTGACCGGCAGCGGGCGGAATCGGCCCTGGATCGACGGGGCATCGGCAGGCAGGTCGATCGCGATTTCCCGCTGGTAAGGATCCGTGCCGTGGTCGACCACCCAGCCATGACGCGGATGCGGGTGCACCGGCGTGGTCTTCGGCGCGCACGCGATCGTCAGCGAGCTCAGTGCGACTGCCGTCAGCGAGAGGTAATACCAAGGTCCGAGTTTCGAGCGAAGCGACATTTATTGCTCACCCACGACGCGGCTCAACAGGTATTGCCACGCCTTGGCGTGATGGGGAAAAAGCCGTTGTTCATCAAAAATGCCTTCGTAGAGAAATGACAAGGCCCGGTAGCGTTCATAAAAGTAATCGATGGCAACACCCTTGCCGGTGTAGTCGACCACCGACTTCCAATCGCCGGTTTTGATGTCGCCCCACAAGATGCGGTGCAGTTCTCGCGCGATTTCGATGTGGCGTTGCTTGTCCTCTTCCGCCATATTCAATTTGTAATGTCCCCCCGGATAGGCCAGCGCACCCGCGCAACAATGATAACTCATGATCAGATGCAAGCTCGCCGTTTCACGATCAAGCAGTTCAATGAGGCCGCGGGTCTCCGGTTGGGTCAAGCGCGGCTCGCCGTAGGAGATCACGTCGAAATCGCGGTTCAGATCCACGCGGTTGGCGTTGTTGCGGCGCGGCTTGAGGCGGCGGTTGCGCCAGTTTTCGAAACCGTCGGGATTGGCGATGGGCACGAGGTAGATGCGGTGTCCCGCGTCGAGAAAGCCGTGCATCCAGGGTTCATCGGACACGCTGAGCAACCAGCCGCCGAGGCGATCGACGATGTTCATATATTCATCGCCGTGAATAGCGCCGATGATCAACACCGACTTTGCCGACGCGCGCAGCGGCTTCCGCGCGATGCGCAGGGCGGTGAGTTCGTTACCGTTTACGCTGTTGCCGTAGGTCAGCCGTTCGGCAATCTCCGGATGGTTCTGTTCCAGGACCGTGAGGGTGTCCTGGATCTCGCGATAGGAAGGCGCCGGCGGCGCATGGCTGCAGGCGGTGAGCCAGAGTGCGACAATCCATAAAAGTGTTCTCGAGCGCATCGAAGGTTCTACGCGTTACCGACGACGGGTAAGTTAAGCGGGAACGGGCCGGCGTTCAACTTGGATATCGATCACCGAGGCCCGGGCCGCTCCGGTAAGGATGTCGATCTCCGTTGGGACATTAAGATCCTTCGCGTTGCTCAGGATGACAAGAAGGGGCGCGGGAGCGCTTTTTAAGCGCGATTGGTTGATTCGCGGTTGTTTACGCCGTGCTCTGTTTACGGTGCAAACCGCTCCCACAGGTCGAGGATTTTTTAGTCGCGGTTGCTTGTGCCGTGCTCTTTTTACGGTAGAAACCGCCCACAACGCGGCCAAAAGCCGGAGCGAGGGGAAATTTCCGGGACCGTCGACAGCAGGGATGCTGGAGTCGAGCTTACAGGGATGTATTCACAGCGCGTCCCGGGAATTTTTCCTCGCTCCGGCTCCCCGGGGCAGGTATTTCTTATGCGCTGTTGGAAACCGCTTTCTCGGGAGCCGGGCGCGGACCGGCGGAGGAGCGCTGCACGCTGAAGTACAGCAGTGGAATCACGAATAGGGTGAGCACGGTAGAGGCGAAGGTGCCGAAGATCAACGAGATCGCCAGGCCGCCGAACACCGGATCGAGAATCATCACCAGCGTGCCGAGGATGATCGCCAGCGCGGTCAGCATGATCGGGCGCAGGCGGGTGATGCCCGCTTGCAATACCGCTTCGTCCAGCGGATGGCCCTGCTTGCGGTACTCGAGAATGAAATCGATGAGCAGCAGCGAATTGCGCACCACGATGCCGGCCAGGGCGATGACGCCGATCATCGACGTGGCGGTGAAATACTGGCCCATGATCGTGTGCCCGGGAAACACGCCGACGATGGTCAATGGAATCGCCCCCATCACCACCAGCGGGATGACGAACGACCGGTAATAACCCACCAGGGTCAAATAGATCAGCAACACGGCGACGCCGAATGCCGCGCCCAGGTCGCGGAACACATCCAGAGTGAGACGCATCTCGCCGTCCCAGCGCAGGCTCCAACTCGAGGTGTCCGGATCGCCGAGGAAATACTGCGTCAGCTCGACCCCGTCCGGCAGCGGATTGCTGCGCAGGTGATTCCACATGCCCAGCACCGCGTACACCTGGCTGGTGGATCCGAGCTCGCCGGTTACGTACACCACCGGCCGCTGGTCCTTGTGGTGGATTGCGTTCGGCGCGGTGACCTCGACCACCTCGGCGATGCGATTCAGGGGGACCTGCCGGCCCTGGGGGGTGATGAAAAAGATCTTATTCAAGTCCGCCGGTTGGCGCCGGTCGGAAGTCGGAATCTGGAAGCGGATCGGCACCGGCTCTTTTTCGAATTCCATGTGCACCGTGCCCACGTCATAACCGTCGAGGAAGGTGCGCAGGGTCTGCGCGATGTCCACGGTGGGAATGCCGGCGAGGGCCGCCTTCTCCCGGTTGACGACAATCTTGAACTCGCGCACATCTTCACCGATGGTGTCGTCGACATCGACCACGTCGTAGGTGTTCATGAAGACTTCTTTGCGCAGCTTTGCGGCGATCTCGCGCAGCCGGTCATAGTCCGGACCGTAGAGCTCGGCGAGGATGGTGGCGCGCACCGGCGGGCCCGGCGGGTCCTCCACCAGCTTGATGTTGGCCCCGGTTTGTTTCGCCACCGCGGCTACCGGTTCGCGCAGTTTAATGGCGATATCGATCGAGCTGTGCTCGCGCACGTGCTTGTTGCGCAGGTTGACCCGCACCTCGCCCACGTGGGCGCCGCGCTTCAGGCCGCTGCCGCGCAGCATGCCGTTGAAATCGATGATTCCGGATTCACCCACCGTGGTCTCGTAGGTCTCGACGTCCGGATGCGCGCGCAGCACGTCACCCACCAGGCGCGTCACCCGGTCGGTGTCCTCCAACGCGGTGCCCTCGGGCATATCCACGGTGACGTTCAGGGTGTTGGTGTTGTTCTTGGGCAGCATCTTGAAGCGCACCAGGTCGTACGCCGGCATCGCCAGCACCAGGCCCATCAACGCCAGTATCAACAGGAAAAACAACGCGCGCACGCTGCGCAGCCTGAGCAGCACCCCCATGATCGCCGCATAGCCGCGCTCGAGAAGTCCCGGTGCGTGTTCGTGGCCGTGGCCCTTGACCTTGAGCCAGCGATACGCCGCCCACGGCGCGACGGTGTAGGCGATGAGCAGCGACACGAGCATCGCCACCGGAACATTGAACGGGATCGGCCCCATGTAGGGGCCCATCATGCCGGTGACCCACAGCATCGGCAGGAACGCGAGGATCACGGTGAAGGTCGCCAGGTTGGTGGGCTTGCCGATCTCGTTGACCGCGAGCACCGCCCGGTTGAGTCGGTCGACGACCTTGCCGCCGTAGTGGCGGTAGATGTTCTCGATCACCACGATCGAATCGTCCACCAGCAGCCCCAGGGAGAGAATCAAGGCAAACAAAGTAATGCGGTTGATGCTCTGCCCGGCGACGAAGCCCACCGCCAAAGTGATGAACAGGATCAACGGGATGGTGATGGTGACGATGCCCGCGGCGCGCCAGCCGAGGAACACCACCAGCAGCAGGATGATCGTACCGACGGCAATGGCCAGATGTTCCATCAGGGTGTTCACCGCGTCCCTGGCCCGCTCGCCGTCGTTGCGGGTCACGTTTACGATGACGTCGTCGGGCACCAGCTCGACGCGCACGCGCTGCAATTCCGCGACCACCCGGTCCGCGACCGCCACCGCGTTGGCGCCGGAGCGCTTGGCGATGGCGATGGCCACCGCCGGCACCTCGTAGTCCTGCGGCCGCACCCCGCTGTAGGCGGGCCCGAAGCCGATGCGGTGCACGCGCTCGAACTCTCCCGCTCCGTCACTGATGCGGGCGATCTGTTTCAGATACACCGGGCGATGGCGGTCCACCGCCACCACCAACTCGCCGACGTCCTTGGCATCGCGAAGAAACGCCCCGGCGCGCACCTTGGCGTCGAGATTGCCGCTGACCAGCTTGCCCGACGGCATGTCCACGTTGGTGGCCTGCAGCACGCGGCGGATGTCCACCAAGGCGACGTTGAATTCCTGCATCCTGTCGAGGTCGAGATTGACGTTGATCTGCCGCCGGCGACCGCCGTGCACGAACGAGGCCGAGGTACCGTCGACACGGCGCAGATGTTCCATCACGTCATTGGCGATGCGACGCAATTGCATGTCGTCCCGTGTCTCGGAGGACAGCGAGATGACGAGAATCGGGACGTCATCGACGTCCACGGGCTTGATCAGCGGCTGTTGCGTGCCGGGGGGGATGCGATCCAAATTGCTCATGATGCGGTCGTACAGTTTGACCAACGAGTCTTCCTTGTCCTCGCCGACTTCGAACTGCACGCTGACCACACCCAGTGAATCCATCGCCAGACCGTAGGTGTGTTCGATCCCCGACATGCCCTGGAGTATCGCCTCCAGCGGCTTGACGATGAGCTGCTCAACCTCTTTCGGCGACGCGCCCGGCTTCTCGATCATTACATTGGCCGCGGGCACGAGAATCTGCGGGTTCTCTTCACGCGGCGTGACCACAAAAGCCAGGAGGCCGGCGACGAAGGAAAACAACACCAACAGCAAGGTGAGCTTGCTGTCGATGAAATAACGCGCCACACGACCGGCTGCATTCAAATGCATGTCCGCGGGAGATTGCTGGTGGTTGCTCATCGACTATCGATCCCGATCACTCGATGGGAGTCAGCGGCGAGCCGTCACGCACCGCCTTCAGGTCGCCGACCACCAGCGTCTCGCCGCCGCCGAGGCCGCTCAGAATCTCCACCCGCCCCGCTGCGGTTCGCCCGGTCTTCACCATCTGGAAACGCGCCCTGCCCTGCCGGTACACGAACACCCCGGGGACTCCGGCACGGGTGAGCAGCGCCTCGCTGGGCGCGGACAGCAGCCGACCGGATTTAGGCGAATCGATGTTGACAACGCGGCGTTCCAGCGTCGGCCGCTCAACGTCGGGGGTCGGCGCCGGCGCTTGATGACAGGCGGCGATGACCGCACTCGACGCGGCAATCCAAACAAGCTTGGCTGTGCTCATTGCATCACACCCTGCTCATCGAAACCCGACTGCGGATCCAAACTGCCGTCGGCTAAACGCATTGCTGCGAGGTTGGTCAACAATGACTGCTGGGCGCTGAGCTCCTCGTTGCGGGCGGCGACCAGTCTTTGCTCGGCGCCGAGCAGATCGATGAGGATGGTGCGTCCCTGTCCGTAGCGTTCGCTGATCAATTTGACGTTACGTCGCGCCTTGGCGACATTGCCCTTGGCGATATCCAGCCGCATGCGTGATTCCTCGACGCGGTCATAAGCATCGCGCACCTCGCCGAGAATCTGCTGACGCAGAGACTCGAACTGATAACGGATGGTGTCGGCGCGGGATCGCGCCGCATCCACACCGCTGCGAATGCGGCCGCCGGTATACAGGTCTTTGCGCAGCATCCCCATCACCCGCCAGGAGGGCTCGTTGACCAGCGGATCGTCCCGGTACAAGGCTGCATCGGCCATGAGATCCACCTGCGGCCGACGTCGCGCCTCGGCCGCGCGGATTTCCGCTTGGGCGGTTTCCAGCGCGGCCTTGAGCGCCTGCAGATCCAACCGCGATTCCAACGCCTGCTGCTCATAACTGTCGATGTCGCGCAGTTGAAACGACACCGGTTTCAGGCTCAGCGGCGGCACCGAGATGGCCTGGGTCTGGGGCATGCCCATGGCTACTTTGAGCCGGTTGTATGCCAGTTTGCGGCTGGTGCTCGATTGCGCGGTCGCGCTCTTGTATGCCGACCAATTCACTTCGGCGGTGAGTTGATCCGACTTTACCGTGCGGTCCTCACGCACCAACTGCCGCGTGGTTCTGACATGACGCCGCGCCGCGGCCTCGGCGTCGTTGGCGATCACCACTCCATACTCGGTGGCCTGGCCGGCGTAGTAGGCGCGCATGGTGTTGAAAGCCAGGCTCTGCAAATACCAGCGGTGCCGCAAGCGCACTGCCTCGGCGTTGCCCTGTGCGCTGTCGATGTCGGCGTCGGTGCGCCCGCCGTTATACACGGAATAATTCAGTCCGACGGCACCGGTAAACAGAGTGCTGACATCGGGGTCGTTGAGGCGGTCGGGATCGAAGTCCTCGGCCTTCACCGTACGGCTGTTCAGCGATGCGGCAAAGGCGTCCAAAGGATTGTCGCTGGCCTGAAAGCCGTAGCGAAACACCAGTTGCGGGCTGCGCGCCGCGGTGGCAACGCCGATTTGCGCCTCGGCGGTAGAGAGTTGCTGCGCGGAGGCACGCAGCGAAAAATTTTCATCGACGGTGTAACGCACCGCGTCATGGAGCGAGGTGAACGGTTCGGCGAGCGCCGGGCCGTTGCATCCCAAAGTCAAAATAACAAGAAAAATCAAGCGCTTCATAATGTGGGCCCGCCCGTACTTTGTTATGCGTTCGCGGATAAATCGCAGAACATATTATAAGTTATCTCTAATATACTTATATTCCAGGCGCGGCGCAAGCGGCCGGCGCCCCCGCGCCACGCAGTCGATGGCGGCGGAAGTTGGCCCTGGCCACGGAATTTGCGGTAAGGTTCCCACAATCATTGTCTGGACTTTCAGTATTCGACGGGGATGAGCGCAAAGCAGCCACTACCGGTGCAGCAAATAGATCCGCTCGCGGCAGAGCCCGAGACCGCCGCGGTCGTACTCTCCCAGACCGGCGTGCTGCTGGTGGCCCTGGACCCCGAGGGCCGGGTGGTGCATTTCAACAAAGCCTGTGAACAGGCCACCGGTTTTTCCCGCGACGAGATCATCGGCGAGTACCTGTGGGAACGGCTGCTGGACCGCGAACAGGTGGAAGACGTCAAGTCGGTGTTTGCGGACCTGGTAAAAAACCCGCTCCCCAACGAGCACGAGAATTATTGGTTGACCAAGCGGGGGTCGCGAATTTGCGTGCATTGGTTCAATTCCTCGATCCGCGATGCGGATGGGCGGGTTCGCTGGGTCATCGGCGCCGGACTCGATATCAGCGGCAAGAAACGCACCCAGCTGGAGATCGAGGAACACGTCGCGCGGCTGAACGCCGTGGTAGAGACCGCGGTTGAGGGCATCATTACCATAGACACCCGCGGAGTTATCGAGTCCATCAACCCTGCGGCGCAAAGGCTGTTCGGATATGGCGCCGACGAGGCAATCGGTGAGAAAGTCAACATGCTGATGCCGCCGCCACAGCGTGAGGAACACGATGACTACATCGATCGCTATCTGCACACCGGCGAAGCCAAGGTCATCGGCATCGGCTGCGAGGTGATGGGATTGCGCAAAGACGGCAGCCAGTTTCCCATGGAATTGGCGATCAGCGAGGTGTTGTTGCCTAACCGGCGGCTGTTTACCGGCATTATTCGCGACATTTCGGAGCGGCGTCTGGCGGAGAAACGGGAACGGGAGCGGCTGGCCGAGCATGCGCACGCCGCGCGGCTGGCGGCGCTGGGGGAGATGGCGTCGGGCATCGCACATGAACTCAATCAGCCGTTGACCGCCATCGTGAGTTTTTCCGACGCCTGCCAGAATCTGCTACAGAAAGAAAAGGTCCCGCAGGAAGTGATCACGGATGCCTTGACCCAGATTTCCGAACAGGGCATCCGTGCCGGCCGGATCATCCGCCGGCTGCGCCAGTTCGTAAAGACCGGCACCCTCGATCAGGAAATCGTCAATCTGAACGCGGTGATCAAAGACGTGGTAGCAATGGTGGATCACGAGATTCATATGCACGAGGTGGACGTCAAACTCCATCTGACTAAATACCTGCCGGGCGTGTGGGCCGACAAGCTGCAGATCGAACAAGTCGTGCTCAACCTGGTGTGGAACGCCATCGAGGCGATGGATGCCAGCGAGCGGCGGCAGCTGGATATTGAAACCATACAGCACAATAACAAGGTGGAGGTGAAGATCAGGGACACGGGCTGTGGATTTTCCGGCAATACCGACCATCTATTCACCGCCTTCTACACCACCAAGGAAAAAGGCACCGGCTTGGGTCTATCGATCAGCCACAGAATCATCGAGGCTCATCACGGTGAACTGAAGGCGATGCCAAACTCCGCAGGCGGCGCCACCTTTGCGTTTTCCCTGCCAATAATGGAAGCAATCTATTGATGGCGGATGTGCCGACAATCTTCATCATCGACGACGACGATGCGGTGCGTGCGGGTTTGAAGTTGCTGCTCGAATCCGAAGGTTTCCAAATCGAACATTTCGCTTCGGCGAAAGACTTTTACAAATACTGCCCCGAGGACTGCGAGTGCCGGGGTTGCATCATCCTCGACCTGCAAATGCCGGAGATCGACGGGCTGGAAGTACAGCAACAACTGCATGAACGGGGCATTACCATGCCCATCATCTTTCTCAGCGGGCACGGCACCGTCCCCAAAGCCGTCCAGGCGCTGCAGGAAGGCGCCATGGATTTCATCGAAAAACCGGTGGATCAGGCATTGTTGCTGAATCGCGTGCGCCGCGCCCTCGAGAACGACGTCGACAACTGCTCCCGCGCCGCTCGGCACCGTGCGGTACGACAACGCGTGATGCGCCTCACGCACAGGGAGCAGGAAATCATGGAAATGATCGCGGCCGGAAAACCAAATAAAGTAGTCGCCGTCGACCTCGGCATCAGCGAACGCACGGTAGAGCTGCACCGCTCGCGTATCTTGAAGAAGATGGAAGTCAAGAATGCCGTGGAACTCGCACAACTGGTCTCGAGCAACGGCGATTGAGTCACGCCTAGAAAAAGGGTCCTTGATCCGCGTCAAAGTATCGTTCCGAGATCTGGTGTTTACTACGGCGTTGTGACGGCAACGCTTATTACCCCCCTCATGATGGCGGAACAACAGATCACGCACGGCGCCGAAACCCCCTCCACCTTGTACATCGTGGACGACGACCACGCGATCCGCGCGGCCATCACCCTGTTGGCCTACTCCATGGGCTGGCAGGCACGGCCCTATGCATCGGCGCCCGAGTTTCTCGCCGACTATCAACGATCGGAGAAGGACTGTCTGGTCCTGGACCTGCGCATGCCCGGCATGAACGGTGTCGAGCTTCTGGAGGAACTGGAAAATCGCGGCATCACCATCCCCACCGTAGTCATCACCGCGCAAAAAGACGATACCCTGGTCAGCCGTGCGCAAACCGCCGGCGCTTCGGTGGTTCTCAGCAAGCCGTTTCGCAACCAATTGCTGGTCGAGCACATCAAGAACGCGTTCGAATTCGACGCCCACCCTTGATCGTCGTTCAAGCTTGTACGTAGAACCACGTACGTGGAATCGCGAGTTGGTTCGTTGACGTGATCCGTATAGGGTTTGTGAACAACCAACCAAAAAGGAGGACCGTCATGAGTCGCGAAACACGAGTCGTCCAGTTCCCGCTCCAATCAGGCCAGTGCCAGTGCTGTGATCGAGCCGCGGTTTGTTTGGGACAGGGTCTGTCGGATACCGAAGCACAGGAGTTGTTGAACATCTCGGCTATCCCCAAGCTGATGAAACGCGGTCAGGAGTTGTTCAGCGAAGGCCACGCTTTTGACTATATGTACGCAGTACGATCCGGAGCATTCAAAACCTACAAGATCACGCCGGAAGGCGAAGAACAAATCATCGACTTTCACCTCCCCGGTGATCTCATCGGGTTCAACGCGGTCGCACGCGGTTACTACACCTGTCACGCGGTGGCCCTGGATACGGCGAGTGTATGTGCAATCCGCTTTGGAGATCTCGCCTCTCTGTGCACCGGCTCCATTCGCATTCAGGAAACCATGCTCAAGAGAATCAGTGCATTGATGGCGAGAGAGGAAGATTTTCTAGTGACCATCGGCACCAAGAGCGCCACCCAGCGGCTCGCCTCGTTCCTGGTGTCGCTGTCAAACTACTACTTAAATAGAGGCTTCTCCTCAACCAGCTTCACGCTGCCAATGTCGCGCACCGACATCGCCAGTTACCTGAGCCTCGCCGTGGAGACCGTCAGCCGCACCCTCACCCGTCTGCAGCACGACAAAGTGATTGCGGTCAAACGCAATTCCGTGGAAATCAAAAACCCCGAGCGTTTACATGCGCTGGCCGGGTTTCGACTGGCCGGAATTACACCGACGGCGGACATGTTACACTAGACACGGAACGTGATCGCACTGCCCGGCGCTATGAACATCGGGCGCCGGGCATGTGATTGCGAGGGTGACTGCGATCGCTGATCCGCGTCGCGCCGTCGACGGAGTATCAAGATGCATGTCTGCCGGACCCGGTCGATCGGAGTTATATGGCCGGTCAGGGATCCGGCGACACCAAGCTGAAAAATCATGGCGCCGCCGTCAATTCGCGCAATCAAGTTGATCTGTTACCCCGGTTTTCAACGGACGGCATGAGCCAATGCGCGAGGACCGTTTACGGTGACGAATCCCGCCGCTGATATCGGTGAACAGGCTTTGCCTGCGGCGGGTGCGCAGCACACATCCTGCTTTCATTGCGGCTTGCCGGTTCCGCCGTCCGCGGATTTTTGTGTAGAGATCGACGGCCAGCGGCAGTCCATGTGCTGTCCCGGTTGCCAGGCGGTTGCACAGGCGATTATTGACGGCGGCTACGGCAATTATTATCGCCACCGCACCGAGAACGCGCCCAATCCCTCTCAGCTCATCCCCAACCTCCCCGGCGCATTGTCCGCTTACGACCTGCCCGAGGTTCAAAAGAGCTTTGTACGCGACTCGGAGGCTGGGTCGCGTCAGGCATCGTTGATTCTGGAGGGCATTACTTGCGCCGCATGCAGTTGGTTGAACGAACACCATCTGCTTTCGCTCCCTGGTGTCCATGAGGCCCACGTGAATTATTCGACCCACCGCGCCTGGGTGACCTGGGATCCGGATCGCATCCATTTGAGCGACATCCTGGCGGCAGTACAGCGTATCGGTTACTTGGCTCATCCCTACGATCCGGACCGTCGCGAACGGATCATTGAAATGGCGCGCAAGCAATCGCTCAAGCGCATCGGCGTGGCCGGCGCGCTTGGGATACAGGTGATGATGATCGCGGTTGCCATGTATTTCGGCGAGTGGTACGGAATCTCCTGGACCTATGAAAACCTGTTCCGCTGGGTCAGTCTGCTGCTCACGGTGCCGATCATGATTTTCGCCGCTTATCCATTCTTCACCGGCGCCTGGCGCGACGCAAAAAACCTCCAACCGGGAATGGACGTGCCGGTGGCGTTGGGAATCGCCATTGCGTTTGCGGGCAGCGCGTGGGCCACCTGGCGGGGTAGCGGAGCGGTGTATTTCGAATCGGTAGCGATGTTCGTATTTTTCCTGTTGACCGCCCGATACTTCGAACTGGTCGCGCGCCAACGCAGCACCCGTCAGTTGGACGCCATGACTCAGGCCGCACCCGACGTCGCCGAGCGCCTATCCACTGCCGGTGAGTTACACACGGTGTTGGCGAGTGAACTGCAAAACGGCGACCGGATACGGATCGTTCCGGGGGCCAACGTACCGGCCGATGGCAGCGTAATCAGCGGCAGCTCCAGCGTCAGCGAGACCTTGTTGACGGGCGAGAGCCGCCCGGTGGACAAGCACCCGGGCAATCGGGTGCTCGCGGGGTCGGTCAATCTCGATCAACCCATGGATATCGAGGTCACCGGCGTTGGAGAACACACCGTGCTGTCACAAATTGTGCGGCTGGTGGAGCGGGTGCAGCGCGAAAAACCGAGACTGACGCGGCTCGCCGACCGCGCGGCGACGGGATTCGTCGTCGCGGTGCTATGCCTGGCCGTCGGCGTCGGCGCCTTCTGGTGGCATCAAGCCCCCGATCAATGGATCGCGGTGACCGTTTCCGTGTTGGTGATCACTTGCCCCTGCGCCTTGTCGCTGGCCATGCCCACCGCGCAGACCACGGCGTCAAACACCCTCGCGGAATGGGGGATTCTAGCCACCGGAGGCGACGCCCTCGAGCGCCTGGCGCGCGTCGACCACGTGGTTTTCGACAAGACCGGGACACTGACCCGGGGCGAGATCACCCTGGCCGAGGTTCGCATGCGCTCACATCTGAACCGCGACCAGGGCCTCGCCATCGCCGCCGCCCTGGAGGCCTATTCGCAACACCCCCTGGCCGCGGCGTTTATCTCGGCCGCCGCGGGTTTACCCGTCAAACGGGCGTCCCATCTTGCGACCATGGCCGGCGGCGGAGTCAGCGGCACCGTCGACGGCACGCATTATCATCTCGGCCGCCCGGAGTATGTGCTTACCTCCACCAATGTGGGTGACGCGCCAACATCGAGCGGTGCACACACGGTCGTGCTGCTCGCCGACGATGATCGGGTGCATGCGGAGTTTCTGTTTTCCGATCACCTGCGCAACGACGCCGGCGCAACGATTCGCGCTTTCGGTCAGGCCGGCGTTCAACTGGCATTGTATTCCGGGGACCGTGCCGGACCTGTCGATAAGATCGCCGATCAACTGGCGATAGCGGAGCGCGCCTCGGGGCTGACGCCGGAACAAAAACTATCCAAACTGCGGGAGTTGCAGGCCGGCGGAAATACAGTGGTCATGGTTGGCGACGGCATCAATGACGCACCGGTGCTGGCGGCGGCGCAGGTTTCCGTCGCGATGGGCGGCGGCACCGATCTGGCACAGATTTCCGCAGACTTCGTGCTTATGAACAATAGACTGTACAGCTTGTATCAGGCGTTCGGATTGGCGAAGCGCACCATGGCAGTGGTGCGGCAGAACATCGGCTGGGCAATCGGCTACAACCTGCTGGCGCTGCCCGCCGCCGCCGTGGGCATAGTGCCGCCGTGGCTTGCCGCTATCGGCATGTCGGCCAGTTCGTTGCTGGTGGTGGGCAACGCGCTGCGTTTGCGTGCGCGAGGCCCGGCACCGGGATCGAACCACTCGCGAAGCGAACATCGCCCATGGGTGCCGGCCGCCGACACGGCAACGAGTCAGCTCAATGACGGCGCGGGTCGGTGATGGATATTTTGTTTCTGTTGATCCCCCTGTCACTGGTGCTGGTCGGGATCATCGTATGGGCGGTCATCTGGGCGGTAAAGTCCGGCCAATTCGACGATCTCGAGGGCCCGGCCTACCGAGTCATACTCGATGACAATGATTCACCGTCGCAAAATACCGAATCAACCGACAAAACGCCGGACGCCGAAAATGAAACCACGCGGCACTGACCTTCATTAATAGCCGATATGAAGCTTTACATGTTCGAACATTGTTCGCTGTGTTTTCGGGTGCGGATGATCGCTGCGTTGAAGAACTTGCATCTACAGGAAGTAGTGGTGCTCGACGATGACAGTGAGACCCTGGTGTCCCTCGTCGGCAAGAGAGTAATTCCGATCCTGGTGAAGAACGATGGTGAGGCGATGCTCGAGAGCATGGACATGGTCGATTACATTGAGACGATGGGAGACCCCTTGTTGACGGGACAGGCACGGCCCGAAATCGCGGAACTCGAAAGCGCGATCCTCGAAAAAACACCGCTCCTGACCATGCCGCGTTATCCACTGCTCGAACTGCCGGAGTTTGCAACGGTGGCGGCGCGGGACCACTACATCGTGCGCAAACGCAAGGTATATGGTGACTTCATTGAACTCAGGGCGCGTACAAGACCGCTTATCGCCGAATTAATGCCCCGGTTGGAGACGCTCGACAGCCTCATCGAAAGCGCGGACGCCATTAACGGCCGCTTGTCGAAAGACGACATCCGCATCTTGCCGCTGTTGCGGTCCGCCGCCGTCGTCGAAGGACTCAGGTTCCCTCCCCGGGTGCGCGCCTATTTCGAAACCATGATGGACCGCACCGGCTTCAGGCCGCTACCGGTGGTTTAGACGCTGTGCGCGGAAGCGACTTTGGGATTCGCCGGTGGAATAACCGAGTTAGTCCGGAACCGCTTCGGCAACGCTGTCCTGCTGAGCCATGATATACGCATAAAGGCTCTGATACTCCTTTTCGACGTTATCGCCGAACAGCGGGTCATGGATTGATTCGACCTCGGCGTCCACCTCGCGCAAGTCTTGGTCGGTCAACAGGCGCTTCGCCCGTTTGAGCAAATCACCCTCCTCCCGATCCATGTGCCCGCGCAGCGTGGCCACATAAGCCGCCCCTTGTGCGACGAAGTCTTCGCGGCGAACGAAATCGGAGTTTTGCGCGGCGCAGATGAGATCGTGGAGTTCGCATCCGGTTATCCTCAACTGATCGTGTTCCTCCGTCAATTCGTCTACCGAGCTTTTCGCCGCCGGCTCGAGGTCGACGACGCGCTGAAACATGGCATCTTCTTTTTTGTGGTGTATCTGATCGAGATAACTGGTCATATAACTCATCACATGCTCCAGCATGAGAAAATCAGGCATGCCGTCCTCCCTTGCCTTATCAATCTCAACATCGACAAGTTGCAACAGACGCGCCATATTGACGTGATCGGTGTGGATCTGTTCGATGACGTTGGCCATACCCAATCTCCGATAGCTATGCTTGGTGCCGATTAACCCGCATGTTGCGTCAGTGTCCGGTAAGCCGGCGCACCTGTTCCGGCCGGCTCCCGGATGGGACACCGGCTGCATGCAATATGTATCCGGGCCAAGCGGGGTAAGTTCACTATGTTCGTATAGTCCATCTATAAGTTATCTCAAGGCCGCGTCGTGCTCCAGCTTCACCTCTTTGCGCCCCGGCACTTTCACCACACCGTTTAAACGCCATTCCCCGGAGTGCAATTGCACGTACCAACGTCCCAGGGACAACTCCGGTAGCCCCGCCTGGTAAGACCTTTGCGCCGTCTGCGCCAGGGTTAAATTCAGATCACGTCCCGACCGTGTGGCGTGTGACAGATTGAGCCGAATCTGCTCGGGGAAACGAAATGATTGATCGGCGCCCAGCTCAGCGTGAATTACTTTTTCGTCCGTATCCAATTTGACCACCGCGTTCAGACCGTGGCGCGCCGCGACTCGGTCACGCGCCAGGGACTGATTGATCTGTAACCCACGCCGGTAATAGTCGTCCGCGACGATGCCATCATCGCTGACCACTGCCAGAATAAAGATCGTCACGCCCATCGCCACCGCCGCCAGCGGTATGGCGATCAACATCCACACCATCGGCTGCCGGTACCATTCTAGTTTGGCGCCTCGCGTACCCATACTCATCAAGATCCCCTGGGACCGAGAAAGCGCGCCGGCTCGCGGAGCTTGAGGGAGGAGTTATCTGTGGCCTCCAGCTCGAAGAATACCTCGCTGCTGGTCTTTTTGATGTTTACGGGATCCATCTGCAGGCGCGCAGAAAACTCTCGCACCTGTCCGGCCGGGACTTCGATGGTTTCATGGTCGAGCTTTAGCACCAGATTTTTCAAACCGGACGCGGACAGCCGATAGCGGTGGTCCAATTCATCCATATTAATCAACTTCAAAGTGTACACGTTTTCAACCAGGCCTTCCGCAGTTTCACGATACAGGGAATTACGATCACGGATCACATCGAGATCCATCGGGATGCGGACGGCGACTGAGTATGCCAGCGCACCCAGCAGGCCGACCAATATCGTCGCATAGATCAGCACCCGCGGGCGCAGCACCTTGGCGGGTCTTCCTTCGAGGGCATTCTCGGTGGTGTAACGCACCAACCCTCTCGCATAGCCCATCTTATCCATGACTTCATCACAGGCATCGATGCACGCCGAGCACCCGATGCACTCGTACTGCAAGCCCCTGCGAATATCGATGCCGGTCGGACAGACCTGAACGCAGAGCGTGCAGTCGACGCAATCACCCAATCCCGCGCTCTTGGGATCAATGCCGCGCTTTCTTGAACCGCGGGGTTCGCCGCGGGCGGCATCGTAGGAAATGATGAGCGTATCCTTGTCGAACATCGCGCTCTGAAAGCGCGCGTAGGGGCACATGTAAATGCATACCTGCTCACGCAACCATCCGGCGTTGCCGTAGGTTGCAAAACCGTAAAAGATCAGCCAGAAGGTTTCCCACGGTCCGGTACTCAGGTTGAGCACCGAATAACCCAATTCCCGGATTGGCGTGAAGTAACCAACGAAGGTGTAGCCCGTCCAGACGGACAGCGCGATCCACAGGAAATGCTTGCTGCCGCGAATAAGAAATTTGCGGGCATTCCACGGTGACTTGTCCAGTTTGATTTGTTTGGCGCGATTTCCTTCGACTTTGCGTTCTATCCACAGGAATACTTCCGTCCACACCGTCTGGGGACACGCGTATCCGCACCACAGGCGTCCAGCCAAAGCGGTGAAAAAAAACAACGACAGCGCGGCAATAATCAGCAACGAGGTGAGATAAATGAAATCCTGAGGCCAGAGGGCGAGGCCAAACAGATAGAATTTGCGCGCCGGCAGATCAAACAGCACCGCTTGACGGTCTCCCCAGGTCACCCATGGCATCCCGTAGTAAATACCCATCAACACCACGACACCGAGCAGCCGCATGCGCGCAAACCAGCCATGAACTTGCCGCGGAAAAATCCGCTGGCGCTTGGCATACAACGCTTGATCGATATTGTCGACGGCGTGTGTCATGAGTTGTCAGTTCGGAGCGACCACCGCGGCGGTAGTATCGTGCTGAAGATGGAAATGTCGCGTACTCAATTGCATCCGCATCGCGACGTATTATACGTGTTTACTCAAGCGTCGAATCAGGCGGATTCAAGCTACCGGGCGACCGTTGGAAATAGCAAGTCAACCAACTGCTGGACGCGGTGATCAACCAGAAACCGAAAAATCCGACACTGTAGGCCGCAAGCCGACTCAGTCCCGCATATTTGGTTTCTGCAAGCAATGACAACGGGTCGAAACTCACGAACGCGAGAACGGTAGCGGCGCCGGACACCAGCAACAAAGGCCGCAACACCGCCACCCAACGCCGGCGTGCCGGCGAGTGTTCACGGCTCACTGATTCTTGCCGATCGATAGACTGTACACGTAAGCGGTCAGCAGGTGAGCCTTATCCTCGCCGAGAAAATCCTTGTGCGGCGGCATTCTGCCTTGACGTCCCTGGGCTATGGTGCGCATCACCGCATTGCGGGAGCCGCCGTACAGCCACACGTTGTCGGCCAGATTGGCGCCGCCCAGCGCCTTGTTTCCCTTCGCCTCCGGTCCATGGCAGGCGATGCACATCTTGTTATAGTGCTCACGCCCGGCTTGCGCCGCATCCAGATCGACGTCTTTTCTGCTCAGACTCAAGACAAATTCAGTCACTTGTTTTACGCCGTCGTCACCGAGGGCCGCCTGCCAACCCGGCATCATTCCTGCGCGCCCATTCAAGATCGAGGTCTTGATTGCCACCGGCTCACTTCCATACAGCCAAGCGTCGTCGCGCAGATTCGGAAACCCGACTGCACCGCGGGCATCCGCGCCGTGGCAGGTTGAACAGTAGTTGGCAAACAGCCGCTCACCGGTCTTCAGCGCCTCGGGATCCTTGGCGAGAGTTTCCACGTCAATGGCGGCGTACTTTTTGAACAGCGGACCGAACTCCTCATTGGCGGCGGTGATCTCTCTGTCATACTGCCCGGTCGAGGACCAACCCCACATTCCCTGGAACGTGCCGAGGCCGGGATACAAAAGCAGGTAACCAAGCCCGAATACGATGGTGATATAGAACATGTTGAGCCACCACTTCGGCAACGGGTTGTTGTACTCCTCCAGATCCTCATCCCACACATGCCCCATGGTCTCGGGTTTATCGGTGATCTTCTTACCCCGGTTGAATATCACCAGTGGGATCAACGCCAGAATCCCGACCACAGTGGGGATGATAATAAACCAATGCCAAAAATTACTTACAAAATCAGCCGCCATCTTTCTTCTCCGTGTTCTGTGGTTCGCCCTCGGAGGCCGCGTCGCCGTCCTGCAATGGAATCTGCGCCGCCTGCTCGAAATGTCGCTTGCGTTTCGAACTCCAAACCCAGGCAATGATGCCCACGAAAATCAACAACAGCAAAAGGGTCCAAATACCGTGTACAACCCCCATTGCGTCACCTGCGAGTCTTCACGCTGGTACCCAAGACCTGAAGATAAGCCACCATTGCGTCCAACTCGGTCTTACCTTCGAGCGCCTTGGATGCATTGCTGATCTGTTCATCGGTATAAGGATGACCCAGCGTTCTCAGCACCTCCAGCTTTGTCTCAATGTTCGACGCGTCGGCGGGAGTATCGGCCAACCATGGATAACCCGGCATGATGGATTCAGGCACCACGTCCCGCGGATTGATCAGATGGACACGCTGCCAGTCATCGCTGTAACGGCCGCCCACGCGGGCCAGGTCCGGACCGGTGCGCTTGGAGCCCCATTGAAACGGCCGGTCGTAGACGAACTCTCCGGCCACCGAGTAATGGCCGTAGCGTTCGGTTTCAGCGCGAAACGGCCGGATCATCTGCGAGTGACAGGTGTAACATCCTTCGCGAATGTAGATATCACGCCCGGCCAGTTGCAGCGCGGAGTAAGGTTTTAATCCCTCCACCGCTTGGGTCGTCGAATGCTGGAAAAACAGCGGCACGATCTGCACCAACCCACCGACGCTCATCACCAATAACGTTAGAACGATTAACAGCCCGACGTTTTGTTCAACTTTTTCCTGTAATCCCATGGCAGCTACCTCAGTGTGCGACCGCGGGAATAGCCGCCTCATGCGGCTTGGCCCCAACCACGGTGCGGTACAAGTTGTAGGCCATAATGAGCATGCCTACGAGAAACAAGACACCGCCAAGAGTGCGGATGATGTAATACGGATGCATCGCCTGCACGCTCTCCACAAAGCTGTAGGTCAGCGTGCCGTCCTGATTGATCGCCCGCCACATCAGACCCTGCATCACTCCGGAAATCCACATCGAAGTAATATAAAGGACGATACCGATGGTTGAGATCCAGAAATGGAGTTCGGCGAGTTTCACGCTATACAGCTCGCGATTGAATAACCGCGGAATCAGATAATACATCGCACCGATGGAAACGAACGCGACCCAACCAAGCGCCCCGGAATGCACGTGCCCGATGGTCCAGTCCGTGTAATGGGACAGCGCGTTCACCGTCTTAATGGACATCATCGGCCCTTCAAACGTCGACATGCCGTAAAACGATACCGAGACAATCAAGAACTTCAGAATCGGATCGGTACGCAGTTTCTCCCATGCCCCGGACAGGGTCATAATGCCATTGATCATGCCGCCCCACGACGGCGCAAGCAGTATCAACGAGAACGCCATGCCCAAGGACTGCGCCCAGTCCGGCAACGCGGTGTAGTGGAGATGATGGGGTCCCGCCCAGATGTAGGTGAACACCAGCGCCCAGAAGTGCACCACCGACAGACGATACGAATACACCGGGCGCTCCGCCTGCTTAGGTATGAAGTAGTACATGATGCCCAGAAAGCCCGCGGTGAGGAAGAAGCCCACTGCGTTGTGGCCGTACCACCACTGGATCATCGCGTCCTGGACGCCGGCGTACGCCGAATACGACTTGAGGAAGGATACCGGTAGCGCGGCGCTGTTAACCACGTGCAATACCGCGATAGTGATTATGAACCCGGCGAAAAACCAGTTTGCGACATAGATATGGTTGATCCTGCGTTTCATCAGGGTGCCGAAAAACACCACCGCGTAGGCCACCCACACCACCGTGATCAGCAGATCGATCGGCCACTCGAGCTCGGCATACTCCTTGGAGGTGGTGATGCCCAGGGGCAGGGTTATCGCAGCCAGCACGATAACCGACTGCCAGCCCCAGAAAGTAAACCCCGCCAACTTGTCGGAGAACAACCGCACATGACAGGTCCGCTGCACGACATAATAGGAACTCGCGAACAGTGCACAACCGCCGAACGCGAAAATCACCGCGTTGGTATGCAACGGCCGCAGGCGCCCGAATGTCAGCCAGGCGATGTCAAAGTTAAGCGCCGGCCATGCCATTTGCGCGGCAATGATCACCCCGACCAGCATGCCTACAATGCCCCATACGACCGTCATGATGGCAAACTGCCGCACGACTCGATAGTTGTAGGTATTCTCAGTACTCATCAGTTTCTCCGCTCCCAAGAATCAAATCCGCTGCACTTACACCGCGAAGGAGGGCCCGATACCGAAGCTCCACATCAATACCGAACTCACCAGCAGGCCGACCAAGGCCACCAACCCGACTGCGAGAACCGCGCTGGCGAACAAGAAACCCCGTTCCTCTGGAATCTCCATCATAATCGGCACCCCGAGGTAGAGCAGATACACGGTATACGCAAGGGCCGGCAATCCAACGATGAAGTTAACCCACAATACGGGATAAAGCTGCATCACGCCGACCAGGAACAACGGCGTGGCGGTATAGCCGGCCAGGGCGACACAGCGGGATAAAGTCTGTTGCGAACCGTAGGTCTCTCCCATCCAACGAATCAATACCCCGATGATGAACACCGAAAACAGTATCGCGAGGTAATAGACGATGCCGATCTGTATGGCGCTGCCCACGGTCAGTTTCACCGGGGCGCTGGTTGCGATCCGCCAACCGATCAGCGTGGTTCCGAATATGCCCGCCAATGGTGATATCAGCGCCAACGGCGCGACATGGCGCAAATAGCATTCGCCGACGGATTCGTTTTCCTCGTGGATCTTTTCCCATTCTTGCCTGGGTTGGGTCAACAGACCCATGACATGTTGTAGCATGATGTTAGATCTTGGTTGGTGTTACATGTATTTCCCGCCGCTGCTTCTAGGCGGATCCCGTAGGGCCTATTTTTCGGCACAGGTTCGGATTCGTCCTTGACTTCGATCAATACGACGTCAACTGCAACCCCACCAATAACTTAAGGTAGCTCTGAATAATTCATCCATGAATTCTCAGAGCACGAAAAACGAAAAATACGATTTTCGTTTTTCTCCATAGATCAACCACATAGGTGATGGTTCCTTAAGGGTTTTCCCGCGACTTTCGTCACATCGGTACGAAAAAGCACTCACCGTATCCATGACACGGTGGCGTACATTTCCGCGCCGCGGCTTCGATCACCAGCCGGCGGCGGCTGCGCTCAAGCGGTGGGCGCACCCCAGAGTTGCTCGGGCAGACGATCACGAATCTCCCGGGCGGTTTTTTGCGCCAGATTCTTGTCGATCCGCATGCTGATGAGCTTCTGCGTCGCCGGGCTCAACTTCGCGTAAATCAGTCCCAGAAAATCCGGCGGCGCGACAACGATCAGGCGCGCAAACTTGCCTTCGATGCGCATGGCGTCCAGGTGCCGCGCGAGGCGTAGCGCAAATCGGATGTTGTCCTGCTCCTTTGCGCTGATGCGGTCCTCCATGGCATGACGCCCCTGTCCGCCACGGTCGAATGTACGGCCCGGTAGATCGCTGGTCAGCGCCTGTTCGTGAAGGCGGCCTTCCGGGTGTGCAAGGGTCATGATCTCGGTGATCGCACCGGTCGGCGTATCGGCCTCGAATATCCGTCCCCGGACGCTGTCGGCAACCAATAACCACGTAGTCATAATGCCTCTCCTTTTGCTGTCACGGTAAATATCTGCGCCCCTCGGCGCCTTGATCGACGTCAAAGCCGGTGCGACATGTCCGCTGATCCGGCATCTCCGGTGGCGGGCGCAGCGCTTGCGCATTATGTTGCAATGCACAATAATTTGATCGGGATCATAGCTCCGCGCTGCAAGGCGCGGACAATGAACCCGCAACAGTCAGCACCGCTGGAGGGTGCGTCATGACGAGACCGGCTCCCATCGCAATCGAAGACCAACGGCCCGATGACCCGGCCGGCGAGATGCGGCGCCCGCCCGCGGAAGCGGACGCGGTGTTGCCGGATATCGTCCGTTCGCCGCACATTTACGACCGCTTGTTTCATGCCGCATTGGCGCGCCTGACGCTCGGGCTATCGCCGGTATCACTGATGCAGGCTTATTTCGACTGGCTTTCGCACCTGATCTCGTCACCCGGTAAACAGAGCGAACTGCTGATGAAAGCGGCGCGCAAGTCCGCCCGGCTGGCGTTATTCAGCGCGCGTTGCGCCCGGGGAGATACCGCGCCGTGCATCGAACCGCTGCCGCAAGACAAAAGATTTACCCACCCCACGTGGCAGCATTGGCCGTACAACTTTCTCTATCAGTCGTTCCTGTTGACACAGCAATGGTGGGACAACGCCACCACCGAAGTCAGCGGCGTGTCCCGGCACCACGAGGAGGCGGTGGCGTTCGGCGCGCGCCAATGGCTGGATATTTTTTCGCCGTCCAACTTCCTGTGGACCAATCCTGAAATTGCACAAACGACCATCGAGGAACGTGGGCACAACCTGATCCGCGGCTGGAACAATTTTATCGAGGATTGGGAGCGGGTCAGCGGAGAGAAACCGCCGATCGGTACGGAAAAATTCAGAGTCGGTGACAGTGTCGCCACCACCCCCGGAAAGGTCGTATACCGCAATCGCGTGATCGAATTGATCCAATACCAAGCGACCACGAAACAGGTGCACAAGGAGCCCGTTCTCATCGTGCCCGCGTGGATTATGAAGTACTACATCTTGGACCTGTCCCGCCACAACTCGCTGGTCAAGTACCTGGTCGACCACGGGTTCACCGTGTTCATGATCTCCTGGATAAACCCCACCGAGAACGATCGCGATCTGGGCATGTCGGCGTATCGGCGGCGCGGGGTGATGGCGGCGTTGGAGACCATCGGTAAAGTGATCCCCAACAGCCGGGTGCATGGCGTGGGGTACTGCCTGGGCGGTACCTTATTGACCATCGCCGCCGCAGCGATGGCACGGGCCGGTGAAGACCGCCTGGCAACCATGACTCACTTCGCGGCACAGACCGATTTTTCCGAAGCCGGCGAACTCACTTTATTCATCGATGACGCGCAAGTTGCGTTCCTGGAAGACATCATGTGGGAGCAAGGCTATCTTGACGCCAAACAGATGGCCGGGACCTTTCAACTGCTGCGGTCCAACGACCTGATCTGGTCGCGCGTGGTGCACGACTATCTCATGGGACGGCGTAGACCATTGAACGACCTGATGGCGTGGAACGCGGACACCACCCGCCTCCCCTACCGCATGCACTCGGAGTATTTACGCTGGCTGTTTCTCAATAATGATCTTGCAGCGGGCCGCTACAAAGTGGACGGACGCCCGATATCTATCACCGACATCCGCGCCCCGATCTTCTCGGTGGCGACCACCAAAGATCATGTTGCGCCATGGAAGTCGGTGTACAAGATTCACTTACTCGCCGACACCGACGTCACCTTCGTGCTCACCAGCGGCGGACACAACGCCGGCATCGTCAGCGAACCCGGGCACCCGCGGCGCACCTTTCAAATCACAACCCGCCTCGAGAGTGACCGGTACATCGATCCCGACACCTGGCGGGTCAGTACGCAGGAACACGAAGGATCGTGGTGGCCGGCGTGGCAAGAGTGGCTGCAACAGCATTCCAGCGGGGATATCGCAGCACCGGCATTGGGCGCGCCGGAACGCGGCTGTCCACCGTTAGAAGACACGCCGGGCCGCTATGTCTATCAGAAGTAATCCAACCCGCATATTGCACCAGTATCAGCAGCTGGGCGACTGGTGCAATATGCGGATTATACGCCCGGGCGGGGGGTCAACGTCGCCGATGGCAGGCCATACAACTTCCGGATAAACGGCCGGCCAAATAATAGTTCGGCGGATCGCCTTCCACCTGATTACGTGCGTCGCGGACCTCGTCCTTGAATACATCGATGTTTTCGTCAATGAGCAGATGATTAGTCACCGTGGTGCCCGCCCCGAGTTTGTCGGCAATCGCTTCCATACGCAGCAGGAGCCGTATGATTTCCTCCCGTTGATAGGGCAGTATGGTTTCGGAATTGGCGATGATGTCATCGATGCGCCACAGATTCACATTAAGACCCGCCATGGAGCTGACGACCTGCCTGTCATCCAGATAAACGAAGTTGGGTGGATAGGTCACCTTGCGCACGTAGGTACAGGCAGTCATGCCCACAACGCCCAACATGATGCCAATGAGGAACACACCGGCTTTTTTCATCGACATTACCTCCCGCATCATTCTGGGAATACTGCGAATATACCCAGCATGAGAAGAAATTGCATTGACAGGAATCAAGTGCATCTCAGCGGACGAACACCACTTAACCAACCCTATCCAACGCAAAATTACGAACCGACCGAGCAATGCACAATCATTACCTGACACCGTTGTTTAATCCGAGATCCGTGGCCGTGTTCGGCGCCAGCGACACACCGAATTCCGTGGGCACGGTGCTGTTCAAGAATCTCCGGCAGGGCGGATTCCGCGGCGAGATCTATGCGTTGAACCCCAAACACAAACGCGTACAGGGGGTGGAGGCCTACGCCCGCCTGGAGGACATCGAGGCTCCGGTGGATCTCGCGGTGATTGCGACTCCCGCTGCCACGGTCGCCGGTATCATCGACGATTGCGGCCGGCACGGCGTAAAAGCGGCGGTGGTTCTGTCGGCGGGATTCCGCGAGGCCGGTGAGTCGGGGGCGCATCTCGAACGCCAGGTCCTGACCACGGCGAATCGTCACGGCGTGCGTATTCTGGGCCCCAATTGCCTGGGCATTATCAGCCCACACGTGGGCCTCAATGCCACATTCAGCGCCAACAATGCACAGACCGGCAAACTCGCCCTGGTGTCGCAGTCCGGCGCGCTGTGCACCGCGGTACTGGATTGGGCCGAATCCAACAACGTCGGGTTTTCGTACGTCATATCCACCGGCATCGGCGCCGATCTCAGCTTCGGCGAGATCCTGGATTTCCTGGTCGCCGACCCGTTGAGCGAAGGCATCTTGCTGTATATCGAGGGCATACGCGATGCACGGCGCTTCATGAGTGCGCTACGCGCGGCGGCGCGCGCCAAACCCATCGTGGTGATGAAATCCGGTCGCCACGAACAGGGGCTCAAGGCCGCGGTTTCGCATACCGCGGCCATAGTCGGTGGCGATGACGTCTTCGATGCCGCGTTGCGACGCGCCGGCGTGGTGCGCGTGATGCACTTCCACAATCTGTTCGCGGCGGCGACCACGCTCTCGAGCGGTTTGCGCGCACACGGGGACCGGGTGCTGATCATCACCAATGGCGGCGGCCCCGGCGTCATGGCCGCGGATTACGTGACCGACAAAAATCTGACGCTGGCGGCACTCGCCGACGACACCCTGTCGACGTTGAATGAAATCCTCCCACCCACCTGGTCGCATGGTAATCCGATCGACATCATCGGCGACGCCACCCCCGAGCGGTATCGGAACACCGTGGAGCTGTGCGGCAGGGATCCCGACGCCGACGCACTCATCGTCATTCTCACGCCCCAGGCGATGACCAGCCCCGAGGCGGTGGCGCGCGAAATCACCGCGATCCACAAAAACCGTACAAAGCCGATGCTGACTTGCTGGATGGGTGACGATGGCGTGGCTTCGAGCCGCGACTGGTTTCATCGCCATGGCATTCCATCGTTTCGCACCCCGGAGGCGGCGGTGGAGGCGTTTTCGTTTCTTGCCGCTCATCACCGCAATCAGCAGCTCCTGCTGCAGGTGCCGGAGCCGATGATCCACGGCGACGCGCCGGACGTCGAGGGTGCCGGCATGATCATCAACAACGTGTTGAAAGATTCGCGGCAAGTGCTAAGCGGCGCCGAGGCCAAGGCGTTGCTCGCCGCATTTCACGTACCGATCGCCAAGAGCATCGCCGCCCACAGCCCGGAAGAGGCATTGACCGTCGCGGAAAACCTGGGATTCCCGGTGGCGCTGAAGATCGATTCGCCCGATATCACCCACAAGTCTGACGTGAACGGGGTGCGCCTGAACATTGCCGGCGCGCGGCAGTTACGCGCCGCGTATGAGGACTTGATCGAAGCGGTGCGGGCGAAGCGTCCCGACGCCCGAATCACCGGCGTGCTGATCGAACCCATGGTGTGTTCACCCCACGGACGCGAGCTGATGATCGGGATGGTGCAGGACCCGGTGTTCGGGCCGGCCATCAGTTTCGGGCTCGGCGGCACCATGGTGGAGTTGCTCGCCGATCAAGCCATTTCCCTGCCGCCGCTCAACCACTTCCTGGCCAGGGAGCTGATGAACAGCGGACGCGCCGCCCGCTTTCTGGGGGAATTCCGCAATCTGCCGCCGGTGAATCTGGACAGCGTCGAAGCGGTGCTGTTGCGGGTCTCGGAGATGGTATGTGAACTGCCCTGGCTCACCGAAATCGACATCAATCCGATGATTGCCGACGAAAACGGCGCGATCGTCGTCGACGCGCGCATGGTGGTCACGCCGCGGGCTCCGATCGGGGAAAAGTATGCACATATGGCGATCCATCCCTATCCCAAAGAGCTGTGCCGCGGGGTGCAATTGATCGACGGCTCGGAGGTGACGATCCGGCCGATCCGGCCGGAGGACGCGATCATCGAGCGGGATTTCGTGAATCAATTATCCGACAAGGCCAAGCACTTTCGCTTCATGTATGCGCTCAAGGTGCTGACGCCGGCAATGCTGTCACGCTTCACGCAGATCGACTACGACCGTGAAATGGCGTTGATTGCGGTGATCAAAAGCGGCGGCCGCGAGCAGGAAATCGGCGTCACCCGTTATGTGAGAAACCCCGACGGTACCAGCTGTGAGTTCGCCATCGTGGTGGACGACGAATGGCAGGGCAAGGGACTGGCGACACTGCTTCTGGATTACCTGATCGATATCGCCCGGCAAAAAGGCATACGCACCATGGAGGGCACCGTGCTGCGGGACAATAAGGATATGCTGCAGCTGGCCGAGACCATGGGCTTCAACATCGAGCACGACGCCGACGATCCGCAGATCATGAATGTGGCGAGAAACCTCTGATCCACATCCCCGGAGCCGCGGTTGCCGCGATGTCGCCGGACACTAATCGGGAAGAAATTGACCACATGTGTGTCGGACGATGTGCTACCGGCGTATAATTACCCTCTCTCCGAAACGTTTTTCATTCAAGTCTCACAAACTGCACCACAGTGGATGGAGGTAGCGGAAAATGCAGAACGCTCCGGTTTCGCCCAAGTTTCCCAAAAAGATTTGTCAGTTGTTCGAAGTCCTATTGTTCCGGACAAAAGACCCCGTGTCGGCGGATGCGCCCGGCGGTACGAATCCATGTTCAACGAGCAGGCGCCGCTCAGCGGTGTGCGCAGAGGCAAGATTCAAGCCTGTAATCCTGGCGACAGCGTTGATGGCCGTTGCTTCGGGCGCCGGCTTGCGGATGGCCTCAGCACAGATCGAGACCACACTTGAACTGACCGCCAATAATATCCAGCACGCGGTCCGCGTTCAGCTGCCAGCGCAATGGTCGGTTGCTCCCGCCACTTTCACGAACGCGCGCAACTTGATCGACATGGGTCCCGGCGCAGCGGCGCAAATCCAAATCTATGTGGAGCCGCGCGTGGATCACGCCGATGCTCTGAAACAGATCGTGGAGGCCGCGGCGACGGTACCGGACGATGCCAAGGTGGTTGTCGCCATTGGCGGCTGGCCCGCGGTGCGCATCACGCAGCCCGAGGTACTGCCGCAGCCGAGCCAGGGTAGATTGTATCCAAACCCCGAAGTGCTGCGCGTCAAGGTCTACATCGCCGTCGGCGGCACGCTGTTCGTGGCCACCGGCACGCTGCCGGCCGATGCCAGCCCCGCACTCGTGCAGACGGTGGTCGACATCACGTCGAGCCTTAAGTTTGCTGGCACCAGCAATGCACAACAACTCAATCAAGACCTCGAGTTGCTGCGCGCATCCGGCACGCCGGCAAAGAGCGCCGCTCCCAGCGGCGGTACCCCCTCCACCGCGCTCGAGCCGGCCCCTTCAGGTTCCGGTCTCGCGGGCCCCGGCGCCACGGTGGGTCCCAATATCCGCGTCGATACCACCAACCGCGGTGAACTGGAAATCGCGGTATCGCCGGACAACCTCAACGTCGTCCTCGCGCTGCAGGGCCGCGCATTTACGTCATCCAACGACGGCGGCGCCACGTTTCCGAACAGCGGGACCATCGGCGCCGGCAACGGCGATCCCTCCGTGGCCTACGGCCAGAGCGGCGCCTTCTATGTGGCGTGGATCGACACCGGCTGTGGCAGCGCCTACCTAAATCCGGTGGTCGCCCCCGACCTGAACCCGCCGCCGGGACCCGATCCATCGCCCTTCGGTTTGGACTGCACCGGGATCGCACGATCCACCGATAACGGCGCTACATTCCCCACCAATGCCGTCAACCCGGCCGTCGTGTGCATCGCCCAGGACCCCAGCGGTGTCGCAGATCCGCTGGGTTCGTGCTTCCCCGATCAGGAGCACATTGCCGCGGATCGTTTCAACCCCGGAATCAACGCCAATGCCGATCAGATCTACTCCACGTGGCGTAACTTCGACGCCACCGGCCAACCCGCCGGTCTGGTATGCAGCCAGGACAGCGGCGCCACCTGGACCGCCCCCATCACCCTCGGAGCCAACAGTTCCTTCCCGAGGATTACCGTGGGTCAGGACGGTTTTGTCTACGTGGCGGCCTATGGCGGCGGCAATTACCGCTTGTGGAAATACAGCTCCTGTGCCAACGGCCTTAACCTGCAGGCCGGGTTCCCGGTGAATGTCACCGCACGCACACCGTATGCATGCCCGTTCCCCGGCCACGACCGCTGCGACCAGAATCCCTCGAGTCAAACAGTAGCCGTGGACGATACCAACCCCAACCACATCTACTACGCCTATGCCCAGGATGACGCCGAAGGGACACACAGTTATTCGACGGTATTCGTGCGCGACTCGGCGGACGGCGGTCTCACCTGGCCTGCCGCCCGCGTGGTCCAGGCCAGCGCCGCGACCAATGCCAGGCGCATCATGCCGTGGATGTGCGCCACCCAGGGCGACGCGGTCGTCACCTGGTACGAGCAGGCCTCACCGCTGCCGCCCAATGCCGGCGGGAGCGACGCCACCCACCACGTCGCCGCGGAGATCGGCCTGGATGGCGGCGGCAACCTGACCAACCGGGACGTGTTTACCATATCCGCCAATCCGGACAACTGGTGCAACAGCGGCTGGCCATGCGGGACGCGGGTGGCGCCCGGCGCGTCGGATTCGTGCCCCAATCAGCCGCAACTGGCCGGGTTTTGCGGGGACAATATCGCCGGCACACCCGACTCCGGCATTCGCTGTGACTTCAGCGACGAAGCCGCAGTACCGGGCACGTATTGCCCGCAACCGTTTGCCGGTTCCGGTAACAACGAGATTTGTCTGGGCGGCAACGGCTGTCCGAAGTACGGAGACTACAACGGCAATGCCTGCATCGGCTTGACGCTGCATGCGGCGTGGCCGTCGGCTGCCGCACCGGGCGCACCGGCGACCGCGACCAACACCGGCGTGATCTATTCCAACGTGACGCTGGTCGGGCCGTGCGTGAACGATGGCGGCGACGCCGACATCGACGGCGTGTGTGACGATTTCGATGCCTGTCTGGGGTCGATCGTGGGCGGCAACGTGGTGGTTGACGGCTGCGATTCCGGTGTCGCCAACGCGGTGGGCGCCGATGGCTGCACCATCAACGATCAGGTCGCGGACGTTACCGCCAACACCAACAACGACCGGCAATTCACCCGTGCAATGCGCCGCCTGCTGCGGCGCCTGTTCCGCTCGGGCGCAATTACACGTCAGGAGGAGGCGGATATCCGCAATTGCCTGTAAAAGCCCTTGATTTGTTCGGACTTGAAGTGACGAAAGACCCCGCTCATCGGGGTCTTTCTCTATCGGCCGCTCACGAGCTTGTGCCGTGCTCAGCCCCAAACGACAAACCCGCCGCCGCGAAAAATACTTATTCGGAAGGGGTGTGCACTGCGAACCACGCGCAGCACCAATAACCGCGAATTCAACAATCGCGACCGAAAGTCGCTCCCACAGATATCTTACTGCTACACAGCCACGATGTCGTTCCGTGTTTGTATGCGGCTCGCCAACTGCATGGAAACAGGGATCGAGTCCCGCATTAACCGATCGAGCATTACAGCGCCCTGCCGCTCGACTCACAACACCCAGTAAGCGCCGAAGTGGCTAGCCCGAATACAGGACCACACCTGAAAGTCTTTGTCACATGTATCCGTAGGGCCACAGGAGGCGTACAATTCCTCGTTCGTCATAGCGTTTTGACTCAGTTTGCAAAGACTCGACCTACCCGAGGAGGAGATGAACCATGAACAACATCGAAGGGTCGTTACGTCTCACCATTAATCTGCGCACGGCAGTGGGAGCGATGTCACTGAGTGCGGCCATTTTGGCTCCGAACGCGTGGTCGGCACCGGATCTGTTCGTAACCTTCGGTAACTGGGCGGCGCAGGGACCGGCGCCGTCGATAGGGAACGCTGACACTCAGCTTTTCGGTCCGAACGAGACGTCCGGGGCGGCTCACGCCGTGGTCGCGCACCCTAGCAACGCGAACATAATGTATATCGGTACCGTCAACGGCGGCATCTGGAAGACCACCGATGCCACCGCAGGCAGCCCGACGTGGACGCCGCTGACCGACTTCGAACAGTCGCTGTCCATCGGCGCGCTGGAGATGGATCCGGGCAATCCGGATATCCTGCTCGCCGGCACCGGGCGGTTCAGCTCGTTCGGCGGTGATCCACCGTTCCAGCGCGCCGGCGGCGACCTCAGCGGCTTGCTGCGCACCACCGACGGCGGTACCACCTGGACTGCGATTCAAGACCCGCTGCTGGTCGGCGAGCACATCTCGGCGGTCGCCGCGCGCGGCAGCATCCTGCTGGCCGGAGCCAACGACTTTTTCGAGGGCGGCGGCACCGGCGGCCTGTTCCGCAGCACCAACACCGGGGCGACCTGGACCCAGATCAGCGGCGGCGCGGGCACCAACCTGCCGGTGGGGACGGTGGACGATATGGCCGGTGATCCGACCGATGCGGCGCGTTTGTATGTAGCGCTGCAGAGCAACGGCCTGTACCGCAGCGACAACACCGGCGCGACCTGGAATCTCTTGAACGGCGACGCTACCTTGAATGCCGCCATGGGCAGCTCGAGCAACACCCGGATTGCGGTGGCGGCGGATGCCAGGGTGTTCGTGCTGGTCACGAACGGCGGTACGGTGTCCTACATCGGTTACAGCGACAACCAGGGCGCGACCTGGACGCAGATGGACGTGCCGGGGACCGTGGAGACGGCTTTGACGGGCAGAGACCAGTTGATGGGCCTGGTCGCCGATCCATCCGATTCGAACATCGCCTATGTGTCCGGGATTTCGCAGGTCGGCGGTTTTCCGAACTCCGTCGGCGCCAACCGTTTTCAGGGCCACCTGTTCCGCGGCGATGTGACCCGGGCGCGTGGCTTGACCGGCAATGTATCCAACCAGTGGGACCACCTCACCCATGCCACCGGCAATGCGCTCATGCCCAACGGCGGCACGGTCAACAACAGCGCACCCCACGCCGACTCGCGGGAGATGGTGTTCGACGCCAACGGTGACCTGATCGAGGTCGACGACGGCGGCGTCAACCGGCGCAACAACCCGGGCGACAATACCGGTGATTGGTCCTCGATCAACGGCAATCTCCAGCTCGCGGAACTCCACTCCATCGCCTACGACAGCAACTTCGACATCTTCCTCAGCGGCACCCAGGACACCGGCACCGTCGAGCAGAGCGCGGCCGGCTCGCTGATCTGGAATTCGGCGCTGCCGGGCGACGGCGGCAAGGTCGCGGTGGACGACTCCGTTCCGGGCACCTCGGTGCGTTATTTCAGCTTCCAGCGTTTCAACGGGTTCACCCGGCGCACCTGCAACCCCGCCTGCGTGGACGTCAATCCGGGACTGGCCGGCGGGGTGCCGGCGCTGGTGACCGGCACCGGGGGTAACGCGCAGTTCTACACGCCGCTGGCGATCAACGTCAACAATCCGTTGCGGCTGCTCATCGGCGCCGCCAACGATCTGTACGAATCGCCGGACCAGGGCAACAACGTGGCCACCGTTCCGGATGGTGGTATTGTGCTGCGCGCCAACCAGCCCGCGGCCATGGTGTACGGCCACCCGAACAACGCGGAACTCATCTACGTCGGCGCCGGGGCCCAGGTGTTCGTGCGCACCGCCCTGGGCGGCACGATGGCATCAACGGCGGCGGCGTTCCCCGGCGGTACGGTGTTCGGTGTGGCCGTCGATCCCGCCGACGCAACGACTTTGTACGCCATCGGTGACAACACGGTGTATCAAGGCACCAATAGCGGCGGCTCGTGGACCGACATCACCGGCAACATTACGGAAGACGGCGCCGGGACCTTCCGGGCGATCGCATATGTGCCGAATGCCACTCCCGGTGAGGACCGGCTTGTGGTGGGAACCAACAAGGGGGTGCTGGTATCCGTGGAGGGCAGCTTCGGCACCTGGTCCAAACTGGCCGCCGGGGTGCCGAACACCCCGGTGTGGGACCTTGACTACGACGCCACCGACGACATCCTGGTGGCAAGCACCCTCGGCCGCGGCGCCTGGACCATCGCCAACATGTCCGCCGCGGACGCCGACGGCGACGGCGTACCCGACGGCAGCGATCAGTGCCCGGCATCGGACGTGGGCGGGACGGTGCAAGTGGACACCTGCGATTCCGGCGTCAACAATCGGGTAGCCGCCGACGGCTGCACCATCAACGACGAGATCGCCAACCTGCTGGTCACCACCAGCAACGATCGTCAGTTCACGAGAGCGATGCGCCGCCTGTTGCGGCGGCTGACCCGTACCGGGGTCATCACTCGAGACGAGGAGGTGGGCATACGCAGTTGCCTGTAACAAAAGAGGCCCGATTTATTAGGACTCGACTTCACGAAGACCCCGCCTCGGCGGGGTCTTGCTTTTTCATGGCGTGCGCGCGCCGCCGGGACCCGCCGGCGGGTAGGAGCCACGGTACGCGGTGTCGCGAAACGGCCGCTCCCAGAGTTCGTTGCCGGTCTCCAGGTCGATGGCGCGCAGTCGAAGGGGCCGGTCGATATGCATGGTGCCGTCAACGATACGGCCCATGGGTGGTGCTTCGTGAACGACGCTGGCGGCGGTGAGGAAGAACCAGGCAGCGGGCGACGCATGGCGAATCTCCGCCACGGGCGCGCCGGACGCAGTAGAATAGATATGCCACACCCAGCCAGCGTTGGGCGGGTCGAGGCGTTTACTGGCAAGCAGGTGCCGGACGTCCGCCGAAGGGTAGTGATAGGTAAGGTCGGCGCCAAATAAGACCACCTCGGGCAGCGGCCGACCAGTGTCGCGGTTCCAGCGTTTGAGGATCGCGCGTTTTCCGCGCGAGTCGCTGATTCGCTGGAGCGCCGCCACCACGTTGCCCACCTGCCAGAACGGTCCCGGGAACGTCCCGAACCCGATAGGGCGAGCGACGTTTTCCGGCAACTGAACTTTTGCTTCAGGCGGCACTTGATCGGGGCTTAGGGTATCGGCGTCTCCGGTTTCGAGGTCGATGCGCGCCGCGCCCGTGCGGATCTGCGGCTTGGCATCGGGTCCGGGGGGCACACCAGTCGCGGCTTCCCGAGAAAATCGCCACGAGACGATCACCACATCCCCATGAGCACGGGCGCTGGCTTCAAAACTGGTCTCCATTCCGCGGGAGATCGCCGCCTGAACGTCCCGCGGCAGTTGCAGCTCGAACTTACGCAACACGTCGCCGTCCTGCTGCGTGTCCAGGACCGCGATATCCAGGCGGTTCGCCGGTACGGCGGGCTCCACCTGAGCAATAAGATACGGTCCTTGTATTAACAACGGTTTGGCGGCGTTGGCCGTACGCCATAACAGCTTGCCGGCAGACAAGTCCAAGGCATCGATGCCGCGGTTTGGATTCATGAGATAGGCTGCCGGTCGCCGCGAGTCGATAATTACCCCGCTGCGAAATTCAAAGACGTCGGTGACTGCGAGCACCTCAGCAGGTACTTGTGGGGCTGCCCATGCCATGCCATGCCCCGTATACGCAAGCACAAAACTGGCGACTACTGCCCATTGCCAATGGTTACCGATTTGTCTCACTGGAACTCCTCACCGATTTGTATCGCCGTTTCCGCATTGCATAGGTTCAGCCAATTCGACGCCTCAGTCGCACAGACAAACCACTGGACCGATGAAAATGTTACAACTGTAAAGCCGCGCGGCCAAGCGCAGGTTTCTCACGCAGTCACCGCACCAGAATTGACTATAATTGAAGCTCTGGCCATGAATAACCCTGCATCCAATGCTGCAAAACCGGTTCGCTTCCTGGTCGCCTGCGATCATTGCAAGCGCCAGTACGACGCCAGCGGCAGGCAGGCGGGAGATCGATTTCATTGTCAGTGCGGCGAGTCGGTGGTGGTGCCGCCGCTGCGTGGCCACGACGCGGCCGTGGTGCGTTGCTCTTCCTGCGGCGGGGTGCGCCTCGACCGGGAACCGGCCTGCACTTACTGCGGCGCCGACTTTACCCTCCACGAGCGGGACCTGCACACCATCTGCCCCCAGTGCACCGCGAGGATCAGCGACCGCGCGCGTTTTTGTCATTATTGCGCCACCCCCATCGCCCCCCAGGGTTCCGCGGGTGAAGCCACCGAATACGATTGCCCCGCCTGCGGCGCCGGCCGGCCGCTGTTCAGCCGTGCGCTGGGCGATGCGCGGGTGTCGGTGATGGAATGCGGCGCCTGCGGCGGACTGTGGCTGGACAATGCGGTGTTCGGGCTGCTGGAAGAACGCGCCACCGGCAGCGCCACCTCCGACACCACGCACGCCCACGAGAAACACCGGGGCCGCGGCGCCCAGACTCCGGACCGCCACGGACGGTTTTATCGTCAGTGCCCCGAATGCGGCACGCTCATGCACCGGCGTAATTACGGCCGCCGCAGCGGGGTGCTGGTGGACACCTGCAAGCGACATGGAATCTGGCTGGACCTCGGTGAACTGGACACCATCTTGCGCTGGATCAAGACCGGCGGGCTGGGCAATGCCAAGAAGTGGGAGAAGCAGCGCGTTGCCGAGCAACAGAAGGTGGCCAGCTTGTTGAACAATATCGATCAGCAGCGCGATAAGCGGACCTCGATCGCCTCGTCCCACGCACCGGGCGGTGTCGACCTCATCGCCCGCATTCTCGGATATCTCACGGATTAACGGTAGGAAAGATCGAACGCGACGCGAGAAGCCCGCGCCGCTGCGTAGCTTGATGCCTATTGACCCCGGATCAGTGTGAAAACAACACCGGCACCGTCATGTGATCGAGCAGGTGACGGGTGGTACCGCCGAGCACCAACTCGCGGATTCGCGAATGCCCGTAGGCGCCCATCACGATCAGATCCGCCGACTTGTCGGCGGCGCGGGACAGCAGCACGTCGCCCACGGAAATGTCGGCGCCGCTGATCGATTCGGCTTGCGCGTTCACCCCATGACGGGACAGATGCAGGCTGATGTCGGCGCCGGGCACGTCGCTGTCCTGCAATTCCTTGGGCAGATTGACCGCCAGCACCAACACCTCCTTGGCGCGCTGCAGTAAGGGCAGCGCGTCATTGACCGCGCGAACCGATTCGCGGCAGCCGTTCCACGCGATGAGCACGCGCTCGATATGTTGCCGCGCCACGCCAACCGACGGCACCACCAGCACCGGACGTCCCGACTCCAGGGTCACGCTGTCGGCATAGGTGAGTTCCAGTAATTCCGGCACGTCCTTTTCCGGTTGTCCTACGATCACCAGATCGACATAACGGGCGTTCAACACCAGTTGATCGAGCGGGCTTCCTTCCGCGATGCGCCACTCGGCGAGCACACCGGCGCTTTTGACCCGGGACTCGAATCGTCGCTCGGCCTCCAGGGCATCCAGACCGGCCCTTTTCGCTTGCTGCTCCAGCACATCGACTGGAATCTGGCCCTCGACATAGGCGGGCACAGTCCAGTTCGACATCAAGTACAGACCGGTCAGGTGCGCCCCATGGTCGCGCGCCAAGCGTGTCGCGAATTCCAAGCGCGCATCACAAGACTTTCTGTTATCCACTTGCAGTAAGATATCGTTGATAGACATTACGGTCCTCCTGGCTGCATATCAGGCCGCAACAAAGCCCATGGACAGCACTAGCCGATACCGCGCCACGATCATGGGGCGCCCGATCGGGATGAGCGCCGTCGCCGTCCGGCGTCGGTCATATGATGGACGCACAAACGGCGGTGTACAACGAGCGTTCCGCAACCCGATGCCGCGGCGGGCTTCACGGATTCAATAAAGTCACCTCCCAGTCATCCCCGGTTTTACAGTAGCAGACCCGCTCGTGCAGATGCCGCCAACCGGCGCGCCAGAATTCGATGCGGCTCGGGACCACGCGGTAACCCACCCACTCGGACGGACGCGGCACACGCTGATCTGCGTACGTCTTTTGGATTTCCGCCAGCCGGTCTTGCAGCAACGCCCGGGATTCGAGGGGTTCGGATTGATTCGAAGCCCATGCGGCGAATTGCCCGTCCCTGGCGCGTGTGGCCCAGTACGCGTCCGCCTCATAGTCCTTGACCAATTCCACCTCCCCCTCAATGGTAACTTGCTCCATCAATGGTTGGCAGAAAAAACACAATGCCACATTGCGGTTACCGGCGATCTGCACACCCTTGCGGCTGCGCTGATGGGTGAAGAACACGAATCCGCGGCGATCGTAATTCTTCACTGCAACCAGACGGACCGACGGCCTCCCCTGCTCATCAACAGTGGCCAGAGTCATACTGAGCGGCATTCCTGATTCGGTCTTCTTCGCGGTCTGGATCAACTGATCAAACCGGTTCATTGCTTCCTCGTAGGGAGTCACGATTGCCACTTGGCCCACTGGTCGGTTTACTGTGGTGGAGTATAAAAAATCATGACAAAAACACCGATGCCGAAGATTGATCCATATCAATGTCCACCGGTTTAGCCTGTGGTTCGCGCCTCCGGCGCGGGATTATGTCCGCATCCCGAGAGGCCGGAGCCACCTCGCAGGCCTCATCCCTGGAAGTGCCGCGGGTCGGCGTTTGCGATTTCGCACCCCGCCGCCGGCGCGCCAGCAGGCGCGTACCCCCACGGCCGCGGGATTTGTGACTTATACTTGAACAAACTCCAACAATAGCCACAGTCCGGGGGCGGACAAAAGACCTCCACATCACCCAATCATCGGCTGCTTGTGCAAGTAACTTTATACAGGTCAAGTCCACGCGATGACTCCGAAGCGGGGACATGCTAAGTTCCACGCCCTTTATTCGTACGCGACCCATTGCCTAGCTTGAATACCGACGATCACGCGAATTCCGAAGCGCCGCAAACCAGCGCCACCCCGCTGACCTTGGAGGTGGAATCGGTGGAAGGGGCCCGCGGCGACCGCATCTTGTTCAGCGGCCTGTCGTTCAGCCTGGCGCGGGGGCAGCTTCTGCACATCACCGGACCCAACGGCAGCGGCAAAACCACGCTGCTGAGAATCCTGTGCGGCCTGTTCACCCCCACCGAAGGCATGGTGCGCTGGCACGGCCATGATATTCGCAGCTCGGCGTCGACCCATCGGCGTGAGTGTACCTATATCGGCCACCGCGACGGGCTGAAGGCGGAACTCAGCGCACTGGAGAATCTCCAGATCAACGCGCGGATGTACGGATGCCGCGACAATAAGCTGATCGACGACAGCCTGCGGTTGCTCGGATTGTGGGAGTTCCAGGATATCGTAGTCGGTCACCTGTCTGCCGGCCAGCGGCGGCGGCTGGCGCTGGGACGATTACTCGTAAAACAAGCCATTTTATGGATATTGGATGAACCGTTTACCGCCATCGACGTCGACGGCCGCGGCATCATCGAAGCCCAGCTCATCAGTCACCTTCAGCGCGACGGCATCGTCGTGCTGACCAGCCATCAGGCACTGTCGCACCCACGTCTGCGGGAGCGGTGTGTCACCGTTTCATTACAATAATTTAATTATGGAAGGTTCCACCAACAGCGCATTGACCGCGTTTACGACGATCTTTCGGCGCGATATCAAACTCGCCTTGCGCCATCGATCCGAGCTTATAAATCCGCTGGCGTTCTTTGTCATTGTGGTGAGCCTGTTCCCCCTGGGCCTGTCCACGGACAGCCGCACACTGCTGCAAATTGCGCCTGCGGTGCTTTGGATCTCGGCGCTTTTGGCCACCATGCTCTCTCTGGAGAGCATCTTTCGATCGGACTACGACGATGGCTCCCTGGAGCAACTGGTACTGAGCGAGCACCCCCTGTCCGTCATTGTGCTCGGTAAGGTGGCGGCCCACTGGTGCACCACCGGCTTGTTGCTGACCTTGATTTCACCGGCGCTGGCCATTTCCCTGGCATTTCCACCACAAAATTTAGGGGTATTGATCTGGACCTTATTATTAGGGACTCCTACACTTAGCCTTATTGGTTCCATCGGCGTGGCATTGACGGTGGGTCTGAGGCGCGGCGGAATCTTGTTGGCGCTGTTGATATTGCCGCTGTACATACCCATATTAATTTTTGGCGCGAGCGCCGTCGACATGTCGATCGACGATTTAGACGTGGCCGGACAATTATATCTGCTGGCCGCGCTTTTGGCTTTGTCCCTAACCCTGGCGCCCTTCGCGACTTCGGCCGCGTTACGGGTGACACTGGAATAGTTATGCGTATCTTTCAGTTCTTTCATCGTTTCGCATCGCCAAGAGAGTTCTTCCGTATCGCGGGGGCCATGATTCCATGGTTCGCTGCGGTCACCCTCGTACTTTTGTCGGTCGGCCTGTATCTCGGCTTGTTTGTGGCGCCCCCGGACTATCAGCAGGGAGAAAGCTATCGCATCATATTCATCCACGTGCCCAGCGCATGGATGTCTCTGTTCGTTTATATGGTGATGGCGAGCGCCGCCGCCATCGGCCTGATCTGGCGGATCAAGCTCGCCCACGTGATTGCCATGAGCTCGGCGCCGATCGGCGCATCGTTTACGTTCCTCGCCCTGGTCACCGGATCGCTGTGGGGTAAACCCATGTGGGGCGCGTGGTGGGTATGGGATGCGCGATTGACGTCGGAATTGATTCTGCTGTTCCTGTATCTGGGCGTAATGGCGTTATATGCCGCCTTCGAGGAACGGCGAACCGCGCAACGCGCGGCCGGCATCCTGGCGATAGTAGGCGTGATCAATGTTCCCATCATCCATTACTCCGTCATGTGGTGGAACACCCTGCATCAGGGCCCGACTGTAACAAAGTTCGATGCTCCGTCGATCCATTTGAGCATGCTCATCCCGTTGTTGATCATGTCGGTGGCGTTCACGCTTTTCTACGCCACAGTGCTGCTCATGCGCGCGCGCTGGGAAGTGCTCGAGCAGGAACAGCGTAGTAAATGGGTCGATGAATACCTGGAGCAGACGTAATAGTGAGCGAATTTTTTAACATGGGGGGTTACGCCTTCTACGTGTGGACCTCCTACGGCGTTGCCTTCGCAGTATTGTTGATCAACGTCATCGTTCCCATAATGCGCCGGCAAAGGCTGTTGCGCGATTTGCGACGTATGAAATCGAGGAAAACTTAATGAGTCCTACACAGAGACAACGGCTGATGGTGGTCGTTATATTAGTTCTAGGTATCGGCATCGCGGCAACATTGACTTTGCTGGCGTTTCAAAAAAATCTGCTTTACTTCGTCACACCAACGCAGATCAAGAGCGGTGAACTCCCCCAGCAGCGCCAGTTCCGCGTCGGCGGCATTGTGGTCGAGGGCACGCTGCAACGCGAAGGAGTTAAGGTGCAGTTCGACCTCACCGATACCGCAAACAGTGTTACCGTGGTGTACAGCGGCATCCTGCCGGATCTATTTCGGGAGGGACAGGGGATCGTTGCCAACGGCAAGTTGACGGACGGCGGCGTGTTTGAGGCGTCCGAGGTGTTGGCCAAGCATGACGAGAACTATATGCCGCCGGAGGTGTCCGAGGCCCTGGAAACTGCAAAAAACCTTCCGCAAAAATTTAAAGGGCATCCCAAATGATTCCTGAGATCGGACAGTACGCACTCATCCTCGCGTTTTGTGTGGCGCTGGTGCAGACCGTTTTTCCCCTGGCGGGCACAGTGGTCGGCAATCGCAACTGGATCGCCGTTGCGCGCCCCGCCACCTGGGCACATTTGTTGATGGCGGTCATCGCTTACGGGTGCTTGACCTATGCATTCGTCGTCAATGATTTTTCGGTTGCCTATGTGGCGCAACACTCCAACTCAGAGCTGCCGCTGGTGTACCGGATCTCCGGGGTCTGGGGGGCTCACGAAGGATCGCTGTTGTTATGGGTGTTGATTCTCGCCGTCTGGAGCGGCGCGGTAAGCCTATTCAGCCGCAGCGTCCCCGAAGACATGGTGGCGCGGGTACTCAGTGTGATGGGTATGGTCAGTATCGGTTTTCTATTGTTCACCTTGCTGACCTCAAATCCGTTCGAGCGTCTATTGCCCGCGGCGGCCAATGGCCGGGATCTCAATCCGTTGCTGCAGGATTTCGGGCTGGCGATACATCCGCCGATGTTGTACATGGGCTACGTCGGATTTTCGGTGGCGTTTGCGTTCGCCGTTGCGGCGATGCTCAGCGGACGGCTGGATGCCGCGTGGGCGCGCTGGTCACGGCCGTGGACTAACGTGGCGTGGTCGTTCCTGACCATCGGCATCGCCCTGGGGAGCTGGTGGGCTTACTACGAACTCGGTTGGGGCGGCTGGTGGTTCTGGGACCCGGTGGAAAATGCCTCGTTCATGCCGTGGCTGGTCGGCACCGCGTTGATCCATTCCCTGGCGGCGACGGAAAAACGCGGCGCATTCAAGGCGTGGACCGTACTGCTGGCGGTGTTCGCGTTTTCGTTGAGCCTGTTGGGGACCTTCCTGGTGCGCTCCGGGGTGCTCACGTCGGTGCACGCTTTCGCCACCGATCCGGCGCGGGGGGTGTTCATTCTGGCGTTTCTGGCCGTGGTGATCGGCGGCTCACTGGCGCTGTATGCATGGCGCGCGCCGCAGATCCGCAGCCGCGTCGGTTTCGCATTGGTGTCCCGCGAATCGGGTCTGTTGTTGAATAACGTATTGCTGGTGGTGGTATGCGCCACGGTGTTATTGGGTACGCTTTATCCGCTGTTATTGGACGCCATGGGCCTGGGTAAGATCTCCGTCGGCCCGCCGTACTTCAATTCGGTGTTTATTCCGCTGACCGTGCCTCTCGCCGCGATGGTGGGGCTGGGGGCGATGGCGCGCTGGAAGAAAGACAACTTTACGGCGTTGCTGCGGCACACCCGCGTGCCGCTGGCGGCGAGCATCGTCATCGGCCTCGCCTTGCCGTTCCTGGCCGAGGGCCGATATTCGTGGTCCGCGGCTGTGGGGCTGACGCTGGCCACCTGGGTAACCGCCACCACGCTGCAGGGCGTCTATGACCGGGTGGCCAACAAGAAACGCCCGCTGGCGGCGCTGACCGCCATCCCGCGGGGCTTCTGGGGCATGACCGTGGCGCATCTGGGCATTGCCGTTTTTACCGTCGGCATAACATTAACCAACATCTACTCGGTGGAAACGGACATCAGCATGGAGCCTGGCGACAAGCACTCCATCGCCTCGTACACGTTCCGCTTCGAGGGGGTGGCCCAGGTACCGGGGGCCAACTACACGGCGCAACAGGGATTGTTCACCGTATTTAAAGGGGACGACCGCGTGACCAGACTCAAGCCCGAGAAGCGGGTTTACCTGGTGAACACCAACCCCATGACCGAAGCCGCCATCGATCCCGGCCTGACTCGGGATTTGTACGTGTCGCTCGGCGACCCCGTGGGCGCCAATGCATGGACGGTACGCATCTACTACAAGTCATTCATACGCTGGATCTGGCTGGGCGCCATATTCATGGCGGTCGGCGCGGGTCTGGCGGCCACCGATCGGCGCTACCGGGCATTGTCGAAGCGGTCTGAGGAGGCGGCGGGAATTGAAGGAGCCACCGCGGGCGCCGCGTAAGAACCAAGGCGATGAGCGCAAAGACACGTTTTGTCATTCCAATCGTGGTGTTCGCGGTGCTGGTCGTGTTTCTCGGCATCGGCCTGACCTTGGACCCGCGCAAGGTGCCATCGCCGTTCATCGACAAACCGGCTCCGGCATTTTCCTTGCCGGCGCTGCACGACGGCAAGGTCAGCCTGAGCCCCGGGGACTTCAGCGGCCGCGTGTGGCTGCTGAACGTATGGGCGTCTTGGTGCGTCGCATGCCGCGCGGAGCACGAGGTGCTGAAGGAACTGGCGCGGGAGAACATCGCGCCGATCATTGGGTTGAATTACAAGGACCGTCCCACGGACGCTAAGAACTGGTTGCGGCAGCTGGGTGATCCCTATCAGGCCTCGGCAGTCGATGCCGATGGTAAGGCCGGTATCGATTGGGGCGTCTATGGGGTTCCTGAAACTTTCGTGATTGACCAACAAGGGATCGTACGCTACAAACATATTGGCCCCATCACCGCTGAAGAACTTCACGACAAAATCATTCCCCTGGTTAAGACCCTGAAGGAAAACAAGGCGTGAGAACTCTGCTGTTAATCTGCTCGATACTGCTGGTATCCCTGCCCGCGCAGGCCGTCATTGAGTCCCGGACCTTTACCGATCCGGCACAAGAAGAGCGGTACAAGGCCTTGATCAACGAGCTGCGCTGCCTGGTGTGTCAGAACCAGAATCTGGCGGACTCGAATGCGGATCTGGCAAAGGATTTGCGGGAACAGACCTTCAATATGCTCGTCGGCGGCGCCAGTGATGCGGAAATCGTCGATTACATGGTGTCCCGATACGGCGACTTCGTGTTGTATCGACCGCCGTTCAAATCCACCACTTTGCCATTGTGGATCGGGCCATTCGTTTTACTGGGGCTGGGTGTATTGGGCTTGATTATCGTCATTCGACGGCGCAATCGCACGCAAGGCGCGGCGATGAGCGACGTGGAGCGCGACCAGGTCCGCCGTCTTTTGGACCAAGAGGATTAGCCCCGCCATCTCGTCATGAAAATCGTAGTTTTCTTTCTCATCGCAGCCGCTTTGTTGCTTGCCGCCATGGTCTTGGTGCTGCCCGCATTATTTGGCCGCGGCGCCCGCGAAAGCACCAATCGCACCGCACAGAACCTCGCCATAGCCCGCGAGCGTCTGGCGGAACTCAAACTCCAGCGCGAGCGGGGCGATATCTCCGACTCCGAATACACCCAGGAGCGCGAGGACATCGAACGCGGGCTGGCCGACGATCTCGTCGCCGAACAACAGGAAAGCCATGGCGTCGAAACACGCTCGGGGCGATGGGCGGTGATGGCGGTCAGTTTCGGCATTCCGGTGCTCGCCGGCGCGTTGTATCTCGGCCTCGGTACACCGGCGTCCATCAGCGGCGTCGAGACCCAAGCCCCCGTCGCCAGCGCCGACAGCCGGCATCCGGAATCGATGGATACGATGGTGGCCAACCTGGCGGCCCGCCTGCAAGCCAACCCCAACGACGCCCAGGGGTGGTCGATGCTGGCGAATTCGTACATGGCGATGAAGCGTTTTCCCGATGCCGCTGCGGCGATGCGCAACCTGCGCCAGTTGGTGGGTGACGATCCCAACGTACTGGTGCGATACGCCGATGCCCTGGCAATGGTAAATGGCGGTCGGCTGGTCGGTGAACCGGCACAACTGGTCGAGCAGGCCCTCAGCGTCGATCCCAACAATACCCAGGGCCTTTGGATGGCGGGCATGGCCGCGCGTCAGCAGAACGATCTGCGCACGGCGCTCGCCCACTGGCGCAAACTGGAACCGGCGTTGGCCGACAAACCCGATAACCTGGCGGAATTGCGGCGCCAGATTGCAGACGTGGAACAGCGCCTGGGCGGTCAGGCAGGCGCCGGACCCGAGGCCGTCGCGTCGGCGCCTGCGACAGCAGTGCAGCGGCCCCCGAATGCGGCGCCGGCCGCCACGGCTCCCCCGGGAACCGGCGGCGCGGCCTCGATCACCGTACGTGTGTCAGTGAATGAAGCATTGCAACAGAACATCGCGCCCACCGACCTGGTGTACATTTTCGCGCGCGCCCTCAAGGGCCCGCCGATGCCGGTTGCGGTGGTCAGGACACAGGCTGGCGAGCTGCCGGTGACGGTGACCCTGGACGACACTTCGGCGGTGATGCCGACGATGAAGCTGTCCAAGTTTGATGAAGTCATGGTGGGCGCGCGAATTTCCAAAAGCGGCACCGCGAATCCTCAAAGCGGCGATCTCAAGGGAGAAGTCGCGCCGGTAAGAACCAGCGGCGACGAACCGGTCTCGCTGACCATCTCCCAGGTTGTTCCTTAACCCAGCTACTATTCTGAGGCAAGTAATATCAAGTACTTACTCTGTCTCTTCGTAGGATTGCCGTCGCGGATTCTCTAGCGCATACCAGGAATAGTAGCTGGATCAGGTATAACAATGTTCCGGCGCAGGAAACGCGCCCGACTTTACTGCGTTAACAAAATCCGCGATCGCCCCCTGTACCCCATCGCGATTGCCGGCGAGAAAGTTTTTCACGAATTTGGCCGGCTTGCCGGGATACAACCCCAACATATCGTGCAATACCATGATCTGTCCGTCGGTGTGCGGGCCGGCGCCGATGCCGATCACCGGGACTTCCAGTTTTTCGCTGATTGCCTGGCCAAGTTCGGTGGGCACGCACTCCAGCAACAGGATATCGGCTCCGGCGTCCTGCAGAACCAACGCCTCGGCGATCATTTCCCTGGCCTTTTGCGGATCACGGCCTTGGACGCGATAACCGCCAAGATGATTCACCGACTGCGGTGTAAGGCCCATGTGGGCACACACCGGGATTCCGTGCTGCACCAGCAGGCGTGTCGAGTCGGCCAGCCATGCGCCGCCTTCGAGCTTGACCATCTGCGCGCCCTCGCGCATCAGGATAGCGGAGTTTTCGAGGGTCTTGATCTCCGAGTAGTAACTCATAAATGGCAGGTCCACCATCAGAAACGCACCCTGGTTACCGCGCTTGACGCACGCCGTGTGATACGCGACGTCCTCCACCGTCACCGGCAGGCTGCTGTCGTGCCCCTGAATCACCATGCCCAGTGAATCACCGACCAGGATCAACTCCACACCCGCACTGCTGACGAGATGGGCGGTGCAGTAGTCATAGGCCGTAAGGCTGGCGAACTTCTCCCCCGCCTGTTTCATTTTCATGAACGTCTTCACGTTGATGTTTTTACGTGGCGCCGCTTGCGTGGACATATGGCTAAAACTGAGGAGTTATCCGCTGGGGGATAAACTGTACTCCAGGCGGCACCGAAAACAAAGCCGCTACACACGATTACCGATCGGACATCCTTTGCAACACTCTGCCGAACTTGTCCATTGCGCGATCGACTGATAGGGTATTTGCATTCAAACCGAGCGGACTATTGTGATTACGATTATTGGCATTGCCGGCAGCCTGCGCAAAGAGTCTTTCAATCTGCGGCTGCTGCAGGCGGCCCAGGCGATGGCGCCGAAGCACCTGAAGATTGAGATTGAAACGCTGCATGACATACCGCTGTACAACGCGGATATCGAGCAGGCCGAGGGCATCCCTGTCGCAGTGCAAAGACTGAAAGACCGCATCGCCGAAACCAATGGCCTGTTGATCGCATCACCGGAATACAACAATTCGCTGCCTGGTGTGCTCAAGAACGCCATCGATTGGCTGTCCCGTCCGCCGCAAGACCAGGCCCGTGTGTTCCGGGGCCGGCCGGTGGCCATCATGGGCGCGACACCAGGGGGCATGGGCACCACGTTGTCTCAAACCGCCTGGCTTCCGGTACTGCGCAGCCTGGGCACCCGTCCCTGGTTCGGCCGCAGCCTTTATGTGTCCGCGGCTCACCAGGTATTCGACCAATACGGAATCATACAGGACGACGCATTGGGTGACCGGCTGCGGGATTTCGTCGCCGGCTTCGCGGCGTACGCGGCCGGCGAAAATTAACTCAGCTGCCGTATCGCTTACGACAGCGTTTCAGCTGGGAGGCGCGGGTGCGGCGCATCACCCTTTTGGCTTCACCATGTCCTCCGGCACTACAAACTCGTCGAATTGCTCCGCAGTCAACAGGCCCAGATCGATCGCTGCCTGTTTCAGCGTAATGTTGTTTGCGTACGCGGTCTTCGCGATCTGCGCCGCTTTGTCGTAACCGATGTGCGGATTCAACGCCGTGACCAGCATCAGCGAATTGCGCAGATTCTTTTGGATCGTCTGGTTGATCGGTTCGATGCCCTCCGCACAACGATTGTTGAAGGAACGAACTCCATCACTCAGCAAGCGGATTGATTGCAGCAAGTTGTAGATAATCACCGGTTTATACACATTCAACTCGAAATTTCCCTGGCTGGCGGCGAAACAGATTGACGCATCGTTGCCGAATACCTGGCACACGATCATGGTCAACGCCTCGGCCTGGGTGGGATTCACCTTGCCGGGCATAATCGAACTCCCGGGCTCGTTCGCCGGAATCGCAATCTCGCCGATACCGCAACGTGGTCCACTGGCCAGCCACCGCACGTCGTTGGCAATCTTCATCAGGTTCGCCGCTAAAGCCTTCAACGCGCCGCTGAGGTGGGCGATCGCGTCGTGCGAAGTCAATGCCTGAAACTTGTTCGCAGCGGAGACGAATTCCTTTCCGGTTGCTTGCGCCAGCGCCGCTGCGGTGCGTTCACCGAATTCCGGGTGGGCGTTGATTCCGGTGCCCACCGCGGTGCCGCCGATGGCCAGTGCCCGCACATGCGTCAGGGCCTGCCGGATCTGGACGGTGTTGGTCGCGAGCATGGCCGACCAGGCGCTGATTTCCTGCCCCAGGGTCAGCGGTGTCGCATCTTGCAGGTGAGTACGGCCGATTTTTATGATACCGGCGTTGTCTTCCGCCTTATCGTCCAGGGTGGCGCGCAGCGAGTCGACGGCCGGCAACAACGCGTCCTCGACTTCGATCACCGTCGCGATATGCATCGCAGTCGGAAATGTGTCGTTGGAACTCTGCGACATATTGACATGGTCGTTGGGATGAACCAGTTTGTTTTGCGTTAAATCACCACCGAGTATCTGCGTGGCGCGGTTCGCGATCACCTCGTTGCAGTTCATATTGGTTTGTGTGCCGCTGCCGGTTTGCCATACCGCCAATGGGAACTGGTCGTCATGTTCGCCTTGCACAATTTCGTCACACGCTGCGAATATCGCATCTGTGAGTGACAGATCAAGACGGTCGAGTTGATGATTAACCAGCGCACAAGCCTTCTTGAGGCGCGCAAATGCGTGAATGAGTTGAAGCGGCATCTTTTCGCTGCCGATGTCGAAATTCCGCAGGCTGCGCTGGGTTTGCGCTCCCCACAACGCCTCGGCGGGAACCTGGATCTCACCCATCGTATCGTGTTCGATCCGGTCTGGTCGCGATGTCATCGTTATCACCTCCGGTTTGGCGGTCTTGTCACGGCGCCACCGAACAGCCTTGGTTCGGACGCATCTACCAACAGCTGTCGGCGATTCAGCTGTTGCCCTTCACCATAGGCACAAAACCTACTGCCATGATGTCATCACGGGTGATGGAACCGTCGCGACGCCGCGTGATCAATGTCAGCATCTGCGTGCGCCACGCCGGGCCCACCGGTAACACCATCCGACCGCCGGGTTTCAATTGTTCGATTAGAGATCTCGGGACATCCTTCGGCGCTGCGGTGGCAATGATCGCGTCGAACGGCGCATGTTCCGGCCAGCCAAGATAACCGTCTCCGGCGCGTACCATAACGTTACCATATCCCAAATCCGTCAAGCGCGTACGCGCAAGTGTCGCCAGGGACTCCACGACCTCGATCGAGTACACCTGTATCGCGATCTCCGCCAGTACCGCAGCTTGATATCCGGATCCGGTACCCACTTCCAGCACCCGATGCTCGGACTCGAGACGCAGCAACTCGGTCATGATGGCCACGATGTAGGGCTGCGAGATGGTCTGGCCATGGCCGATGGGCAACGGCCTGTCCTCGTAGGCAAGGTGCTGCTGATCCTCGGGCACAAACAGGTGACGCGGCACCTTGCGCATCGCGCGCAGCACAGTCTCGTCTACTACCGGGGGACGACTGTCGTAAGGATTGTGGATCTGCGTATCAACCATCCGATTACGTTCGGATGCATGGTTCAGCTTTCCCATGTCGACGGCGCAAACTCCAAATTCAAGACGTAGGTGATTGTCGCTGGCTCACTGCGATATCTCAACCCATGCGGGTGGCATTATTCGCGCCCTCAGTCGCCGGCTCGTTTGTGCAACATCCAGTATGCGAGGGCGGGCAACAACAGAATAGCGCCCAGCATGTTCATCAAGAACATGAACGTTAGCAAGATGCCCATATCGGCCTGCAATTGCAGCGGTGAAAAAATCCACGCGGCGACGCCCATGGCCAGCGTGCAGCCGGTAACGATGACGCTGATTCCGGTTATGGCCAGAGTCGTGAAATACGCCTCGTGTATGCCGTTGCCTTCGTCGAGAAGGCTCTGGAACCGGCCGAAGATGTAGATCCCGTAATCCACGCCGATGCCCACCCCCAGGGCGACCACCGGTAATGTGTTGACTTTCAGACCGATACTAAGCCAGCTCATCAATGCATACGCCAACAAAGAGACCAGCATAAGCGGTATCACAATGCACAAGGTGCCGGCCAGCGAGCGGAATGACAGCAAGCACAGCAGGATGATAGCCGCAAATACATATATCAGCATCGGAAACTGGGCTTCCTTGACCGCCTCGTTGGTGGCGGCCATGATGGCCACGTTGCCCCCGGCGAGGCGGAAGCGCAGATTCTCACCACCCTGTTCCGAGTCATAGCGTTTCACCGCATCGACGATGCGTTCGATGGTTTCCGCCTTGTGGTCCTCGGTAAACAGCAACACCGGCATGACGCTGCAGTCCCGATTCAATAAGCCACTGCTGGTGTCCACGGGACTGGTCGCCTGCACCAGCGCATGCTGATTACGCGGTAACACCCGCCACTTGAGGCTACCCTCATTCCAGCCGGCGTTTATGACCTTGGCGATCAGCGGCAGGGTTTGCGTCGATAATACGCCCGGGACGTTCAACATATGCCACGCGAAGCGGTCAATCGCGGACATGTACTCGTATTTGATACAACCCTCCGGAACCGTTTCCACGAACACGGTCAACACATCGACGCCGATTGAGAAACGGTTCGCAATCACCGACGTATCGATGTTGTAGCGTGAATCGGGACGCAGTTCCGGCACTCCCTGGTGCAGATCGCCGATCTTCACATCGCTGCCTTTCCAAATCCCTACCGCCAGCAACCCTGCGGCGAGCACCAGCACCACGGTCGCCGGACCCCGGGTGGCCACCTTCGCCAGCGTTCCCCACACCGACGCCAGAGCGTAGGCGCGCCGGAACAGCTTCTCGCGGTAATGTTTCATGCTGCCGAGATAAGAGAGCAATACCGGCAGCAGGATCAAATTCGTAAATACGATTACCGCCACACCCAGGCTGGCAGTAATCGCCATCTCGCGAATGATGCCGATATCGATCAACATTATGGTGACAAACCCCGCCGTATCACTGGCCAGGGCGACGGCCCCGGGAATAGCCAGGCGGCGGAAACTTTCGCGCGCCGCCCGCTGCGCATCGGCGCCGTTGTAGATCTCGGCGCGGGCCGCGCTCACCATCTGCACACCGTGGCTCACACAGATGGCGCCGATGAGAAACGGCACCGGCAACAACATCGGATCGATGCCGAATCCGAGCACGGTCAAGGTGCCTAGCTGCCAGACCACCGCCATGCCGGAGCATACCAGGATGATCATCGTCATCCGCACCGACGAACAATACAGATACAACAAAAACGCGATGATGCAGAACGATATCGCCAGAAACAGCATGATGCGGGTTATGCTGTCGGCGATGTCGCCGACTATCTTGGCGAATCCAATAATATGGACGTCGAACTTTTGCGGCGTGAAGCCGTCGGAAAATCTGTTGCGCACCTTATCTTCCAACTCCCGCGCCACGGCCACGAAATCCAGGCGCTGCCCGGTGTTGGGGTCGAATTCCAGGAGCTCGGCGTAGATAATCGCACCGCTGAAATCATTGGCGACCAAGCGGCCCACTATGCCGGCCTTGAGAATATTCTCCCGGACCTGGGCCAGTCCTTCCGGCGAAGGCTGAAAGTCCGCCGGCACCACGTTGCCGCCGGAAATGCCGCCGACCACCACCTCGGTGAACCGCACGTTGGGGGTAAACAGTGACTTCACGCGGCTGCGGTCGACGCCGGAGATAAAAAATACCTCGTCAGTCGACGCCTTCAAGGTTTTGAAGAACGCCGGCGTGAACATATCGCCCTCCCTGCTCATGATTGCGATCAGTACACGATTTGCGCCACCGAATTCCTCCCGGTAGTCCACGAACGTCTTCATGTACGGATGCTGCAGGGGGAACATCTTGGCAAAACCGGCATCGATACGCAGTTGTGAAGCGAACCATCCCATCAGCAGCGTGACGCCGGCAAACAGCAATATCACGGCGGTACGATTTCCGAAAATCAGCTCTTGTAACCGCAAGATAATCCGATTCTCGGACATGTGGCGCTACGGTCTGGTTTTGAATGCGTCGATGGGAAGACGCCGAGCGCCGCCTTCTCCAACCAATAGAAGATCACCGTTTGCCAGTTCGCGCAACGTGGCGATCGCAGCGCGGTTGGATTGCTGCCGCAGCTTGAAGCTCCGCCCGTCGTCGTTGCTGACCAACACGGTTCCGGAATATCCAACAACCACAATCGTCCCGTCACGCATGCGGATGCCATCCGCTAACGCTGCCCGGGTGCCGGTGTCAATGCGTTTCCAGCTCAATCCCGCATCCTCGGAGCGGAACAACCGGCCTTGCAGGCCGAACAACAGCAACGAATCGTCAGTCAACGGCAACACACCGAAAAAAGAACCTTCGTACGGTGAAGGTAATCGCAGCCAGTTCGCGCCCTCATCATCAGACCTGTATACATTGCCCGCCTCCGCGGCCATATAGAATCGTCCGGTGTCTGATCGTTTGATCTGATTCAGATGTAAATCATCATCCGGTTCCTCGTCCTCGGACTCCGCCGAATTGGTCTGGTCTTCCCCCGCAATGCGGGATTTAATGATGCGCGGTTGCCATGTCATACCGCCGTCACTGCTCTCCAGATAATATCCATAGGCGCCAACCGCAAGCGCACGGCGTTCGTCGTGAAACCACACGTCGAGCAACGGCCGTTCCTCTTCCGGCGCAAAGTGCACGCGGCGCCAGGTGCGGCCGCCATCATCGGTGCGCAGGATCACCGCGTCGTGCCCGACCGCCAGACCAAGGCGTTTTTCGTGGAATGCGACGGCGGTCAGCGTGGCTCGGGTCGGCGCCCGCAGCTGCCGCCAGTTATCGATCCGGGCATCTGATACCAGAATATGACCGCGCTCCCCCACCGCGACAAAACCATCGTCGCCGGCGGCGACGTCGAGCAGCAGGGATTTTCCAGCCAGCGGGGCGATCAACGCGTCCCCCGCACCGGTCGTGGACTGCGCAACGGCCACGCCCGCGGTCAACGTCGTGACCAGAAGCAATCTCGAGAACGTCGTGGTTTTCAAGACTTGCCGTATCTCAGTGATACACCGGCAAAGCGCCTGGTTTCTGATCCTGGCCGAACCGTCTCCCAAATCGACTGCGCGGCCGCGCACCGCTAACGGGTCCCGCTCGCGCGGCTGTGCTTACCGACGGCCCGCGCGACGCAATGATCCGGTTGAGAAATCCTTGGCACTTAGACCGGCGGAGAAATCATAGGTGAACTTTTCCTCGTTATTCAGGCTGAACGCCAGGTACCTGCCGGACTGGAGATCATAGTGTACTTCCAATGTCGTCCACAGCGTCGGCACGTCAAAATAGTTGATGACATGACCTTCCGACACCCGCCACAGATGATCCCGGTTGTCATACTGGTCGACAGCAAGAATCTGCCAGGAGTCTTCATCGAAATAAAACGTCCGTCGTTTGTAAATGTGGCGTGTGCCGTTCTTGAGGGTGGCATCGACCACCCACACGCGATGCAACTCGTAGCGCAAATTGTCCGGATTGAGGTGTAAAGGACGTAAGATGTCCTTGTACTTGAGTTTGTCGCTGTGCAGGCGGTAGGCGTTGTACGGAACATAGATTTCCTTTTTGCCCACCAGTTTCCAGTCGTAGCGCTCCGGACTGCCGTTATACATATCCAACTGATCGCTGGTGCGCAATCCGTCGGAGGCAGTGCCCGGATTGTCGAAAGCGACATTGGGCGCGCGGCGCACACGCCTTTGACCCGGATTGTAGACCCAGGCCTTGCGGTGTTGCTTCGCCTGATTCAAGGTCTCGTGCACCAGCAGGATCTGTCCCACCAACCGCGCCGGCGCCATCACCCGCTGCTTGAACATGATGATAACGTTGTTGAGATCATCTTCAGTTGCATCCGGCAGCGAATACGGCGCATAGAGCTGATCTTCCAGCATGACCATGGTATAGGCGCCTTTGCGGGTCACCGGCGCCTGACCGATCATGCGCTTGGCGCTTTCCCCCCGGTAGCGGAGTATGTGATTCCAGATGACTTCCAAACCGTTTTTAGGCATGGGAAAGGGAATACCGATCACCGCCCCGGTAACGCCATTACCGCCCTCCGACAACTGCGCCGTGGCCGCTACTTTTCTGGTGGCCGCGTAAATGCGCTCCGGAAACGCGGCGCTGCGCCGGGACGGGTACACATTCATTTTGAAGGTATCGCCATACTGACTGAACATCGCCTTGTGGCCTTCCGTGAGCTTATCGGTATACTGACTCATATTCGACTTGTCGACGGTGAACAGGATCTGATCGTCGGCAAACGGATCCGGGTGATGCTGACCCGACTTGAAACCCGCGGGCGCGTTTTTGATCCCGCCTTCCCACGCCGGGATGGTGCCGTCCGCGTTCCCGGAACGCTCCGCACCCAGCGGCGTGAGGTCTTCACCGAGTCGGGCAATCTGGTCGGCTGTTAACCCCGCCGAGACGGCACCGGCGGCCATCGCGAACGCGATGGCGCCGCTTAGACAAATAACGTTCTTTCTCAACATGACACTGTCTCCGCCGCGGCTATTTGGAGTATTTAACAACGAAGGAAATAAAATCGCGATCGTTAACCAGATTCACGCGTCCCGCGCCGAAAAAGTTCGTGTAGCCGATCGCTAGTTCCCACTCATTACGAAGATTCGCGCTGATACCGAGGGTCGCCGCCTTACGGTCCTCCAAAAAATTGCCCAAAGGTTGAGGGGTGTTGCCGGAAAAATCGTGACGAAACGCAAAAGACGGCAGCAACGCCCAGGGTCCGATGGCGTTGTTGTAGGTAAGACGCCCGCGGATCTGATATCCCGCCGAAGTGGAATCGGCAAAATTGGACGCTTCCTCGGTGGCCGGCTGAAAACCGGCTTGCGTGTGGATGGGGTTGCCCGAGGTATAGGTGCCCGGCGATTCGAGCCGCAACTGGTTCTGATCGGGCATATTCTGAATATGGGTAACGCCCAGCTCGCCGACCAGGGACAGTTGATCGGCTCCCCACACGCTGGCGAAGACCCGGCTCGCGGTCGCCTGCGCCTGAACCACGTTACGCTCGATAAACCCCGGCACTACGGTGTCGAAACCGACGCCGCCCGGCGCGACCTGATTGGTCTGCGCCAGCAACCCGCCCAACGGTGATCCCACCAGCGCCAACGGTGACAAGGCGGCGAACAACAGTTCCGCGTCATCGACCTGTAACGGCACATCCCACTTATAGGAAAGTTCGCCTTGCATCGCCCAACCGGAGGTACCCAGCTGGGTGTTGAAACTGGCGCCGAGCAGCCGGATGTCCTCCGGAAACTCGAAAAAATACCGGGCGCTGCCCGCGTAGTCGCCACTCCCCAAGCCGGCCAGCGAGCCGGTGACCGCGCTCACGATCGGCAACCGGCTGTGGTAATTGATAAAGAAAACGCCGAGCTCGGTGCTGTTAAACTGCTCCAGGAACGCACGGTAGGCGATCCCGAACTGGCCGCTGTCTTTAGCGTCGGCGTCACTGCCGCGCGGCACCACTGCGCCCTGCGGTGTCTGACCCACCGAGGCGGCGCCGGCGGGTCCTAAGGGTATGATGTCGGGAATCTGGCCAAAGCCGAGCATCACCCGTTCCCCGCCTCTGCCGACAAAATCCTGGGTGCTGAAATAGCTGCCGGACGGATCGGGCTCGGTGTCGTCCCAGTCGTACTGGTAGAACACCTCCAGCGAGTGATCGTCATGAATGCCGATGTTGGCCCACACCATGCCTTCCGGCAGCAGCGCCTCGCGCACTTCCGCCCCCGGGGTGCGAATATTGGCGACCCGGATCGGGTTGATCACGTTGATACCGTTCTGTATGAAGGTGCTTTCGCCCCAACTGACTACCTGATCGCCCACCCGGATTTCCACCGGCGCGGCGCCGACGTCAAACTGTCCGTATACATACGCGTCGAGCATTTCGATGTCGCTGCCGACCAGCTCCAGGGCGCCGTCGGTCAACGCGATTTTTTCGCGGTCTTTGTCTTCGTTCTCGAAGTCGTAAAACGCCCGCGCCCGGGCAAACAATCCAAAACCGGATTCGTGGTTGAGTTCCAGTTCCGGAACGATGCGCACCACGTTGCTGACCAGGCCCTTATCGTAGTTCAGGTTTCCGTCGTCCCCGTTGACTGAGAATGCCGTACCGCCCAAACTGCCTGGAGGATCCGCGCCATTGGGCAGGGTTGTTGACGTCAGGCCCAGCAGGCTCTTGTCCTGGCTTTGCACGCGAAACGTGGTGCCGTAGGAGATCGTCGTATCGAAACTGCCGCTGATGACTCCGTTTTGTGACTCAAACTGCACCGCGTAAGCAGGCGCCTGGACCGCAACAACCACGGCCAGGACCAGCCGGATGCCAGTGGTTTTCCCAGGCAGGGCGGTTATGGACGGCGGGAACTTTTTCATTGAATCGCTCCTAATGGGGACCGCGTACGCGGCCGGGAGCAACGCATCGCCGGCCCAGCGTCACGAAGGAGTTTCGGCATCCGTTTTTCCACTATTATTCTCCGGTGCTCGCGCGACGATCCGTGTCCCGGATCCAACATCATCCCTTCGGTTTTTTACTTCGCCTCGTTGTGAACGATGGTCCGATTAACGGTATTTGTCAAGCTTCCGCGGCGAGCGCCGTCAGCAAAAGTCGCTGAATTATGGGTGAAAATGTCATCTCCAGGTGCCCGATTCCGGCTACCGGCTTGTTCGCCGCGCCCCGCAGGGCGCCGCTGTCTTGCGGCGCGACAATATCATCATGGCAGCTGTAAATGCTGGTCGTGGGAACCTTGGGCCGCGGCCCCTGCTCCCGGTTGAGCGTGGTCAACCAATCGCTGCCCGGCCGCATCTGACGCAAATTGGGCCCCGGGAGCAGGCGGGCATGCACGGTCCCGGCGTGGGGCGTCCCAAGCGTGATGAGACGGGCGGTGTGGCGGTCCCCACCCAGCCGCTGCACATAGGCGCGACATACCAGCCCCCCCATGCTGTGAGCCACCAGTATCACCCGCGTGTGCCGGCTCGCCGCAAGAATCGCGCCCACCCGCTGCGCCAGCTGGTGAGCCAAGACATCGATGTCGCAGAATGCCGGTTCCAGGTTGACCGTGTACACGGCGCGAATCCCATGGCGGCACAAGTAGCGTTTAATCGGCCGCCAGTACCCCCCGTTACTGAAGAATCCATGCACCAGCAACACCGGCACGTCGTCACCATGGGTATCGGGATCCGGTTTATTAATCCACGGCTCCAGCGGGTGCAGCACGAAAAAAACGCGGATCACCGCCCACGCCTCCGCGGCCACCAGGCGCAAACCACCGCGCAAGCCGACACGCAGGCTGAGGGGACGGGGAGAACGGAATGACTCGGACAGAGCGAAACTCAACAGCGTCGCCCCGACACGCAGCACCACCATGAAAGCCACGGCACACCCCAGGCTCGCCGGCACCGACCATCCCCAGCCATAGCGGGCCGCCAATCCGACGGTGGCAAGCTCGATGAGAAACGACGTGATCAACCGCGCAGACACCGACGTCATGTCACCCGTTCCTTCTCGCCCGGGTCATGGTTGCGCGCCGGCGGCGCGCGGCTTCAGCGACCACGAAACCGTGGTCGTCGTTTGTTCAGGAATGCATCCACACCCTCGGCGAAATCTTCGCTGCCCGCGCAATCCAAGAACGCGTTCTGCTCACGATCGAGCTGTTGGTTCAAATCTGCATCCAGCGACGCGTTGAGCAGCATTTTCGTGTTGGCGTATGCCCGGGTCGGGCCGCAGGCCAGGCGCGCCGCCAAATCCCGGGTGCGCGCATGCAATTGTTCCGCGGGCACCACCCAGTTGACCAGTCCCAACGACAGAGCCCGGTCCGCATCGAAGCGCTCCCCAAGTAAGCCAAGTTCCATACTGCGTTTCAAACCGATTACGCGCGGCAATGCAAAGGTTGAACCACCATCCGGCGATGCGCCGATGTGGCAATAAGCCAGGGTAAACACCGCGTCCTCGGCGGCAATCACCAGATCGCATGCAGTCATGAGGCTGACGCCAAAGCCGGCCACCGCGCCATGTACGCAGGCGATGATCGGTTTGGGAAGGGCGTACATGACGCGTATCGCGCCGTGTACGTCGTCGAATATCGCTTTCAGCGGCCGGTGATCGCCGTGCGACAATTTTTGCAGAGATTGTTCGAAAAACCGCAAGTCTCCGCCGGCCATGAACCCGTCGCCGGCGCCACGCACCACGATGCAGCGCACCGTGGAATCCGCGGCGGCATCGTTGAACGCCGCGTGCAGCGCGGTAGCCATATGCGGATCGAGGACATTCAACCGCTCCGGGCGGTTCAAGGTCATTACGAGGACGCCTTGCTCTTTTTCGGTAACGATCGCCGCCATATCGGACCTCTATGAACGGATCAAGTGCGCACCGCAGTTTATCATTTGTATATTGCGTGTCCTTCGTACATATTGGCTATGTCCTCTTTGTGCTGCTCGAGAATCCGGGCGCGTTTGAGCTTGAGCGTGGGCGTCATCAGGCCGTTGTCCACCGTCCACGGCGATGATATCGCGGTGGTCTTGCGAACACGCGCATAACCCGGGAAGTTGTGAATCTGCTTGCGGATGCGCTCGAGCAGGAACTGCTCGACTGTCTCACTGCCAAGCTGCGCCGGGTCATTGCCGTCAATATTCAGCCGCTTCGCCTCGAGCGCCCACAACGGTTGGTTCAACACCACCAGCGCGGTCAGATAAGGCATCTGCTCGCCGATCACCAGGGACTGTTCAAACAACGCGTCTTCGGCAATCGCGCTTTCCATGTCCGCAGGCGGAACCTTTTCGCCATTGGCCAACACCAATATTTCTTTTATTCGGCCGATGATTGATATGAAGCCGTCCGCGTCGATTTTCGTCTGGTCACCGGAACGCAACCAGCCATCCTTGTCCAGCACCTGTTCGGTGGCGGCCTCGTCGCGCCAGTAGCCCATCATGATATTCGCGCCCCGCGCGAGCAGTTCGTCGTTGTCGCCAATTTCGACCTCGACCCCGTGCACCGGCAAACCGATGGTCTCCGGTCGGTTGCGTTCCAGGGTGTTGATACTGATACATGGACTGCTCTCGGTGAGACCGTAGCCCTGTATCAGATTGAGTCCCAGGGCGATGAACACCCGCGACACCGACGGCGGCAACGGCGCGCCGCCGACAACGGCCAGCCGCAGGCGGCCGCCAAGCAGTGCTCTAACCTTGCGCGCAACCAGCGCGTCCAGGATCGGCCACAATACGAAACGCCACTGCCAATTTCCGCGGCCCTGCAGATACTCGAATCGAGCCCAACCGATGTCTACCGCGAGTTCGAATACGCGCCGCTTCCACGCCGGTCCGCGGCCGAGTTCCGCTTTCAGCTCGCTGTACATGCGCTCGAAGATCCGCGGCACGGTGATGATCCCGGTGGGCTTGATGGCAAGGAAATCTTCGGAAAGCCCGGGAATCGATCGGTTATAAACAACCGCGGCTCCTGCCATCATCGGTATGTAATACCCAACGGTGCGTTCCAAGGTATGCGACAAAGGAAGAAACGACAACAGGATGTCGCTGGGCAACACCGCCACGCTGCGCAGGCCGCTGTACGCGTTCGACACCATGTTTCGATGGGACAGCATCACACCCTTGGGCCGTCCGGTGGTCCCCGAGGTATAGACGATGCTCGCCAGGTCTTCCGGCGCGACGGCCTCCGGTTCAACGTCTTGCCGCGCCGTGATCCAGTCGTCCACCGGTCGCAGCAGATCGTCGGGGTGATCCGTCACCGGGCCGAGCACGACCACGCGTTTGAGCTTCGGCACATCGCCCTCCGCGTGCAGCAACTCGCGCCACGCGTCCTCGGATTCCACCACCAGCAGCTTGGCGCCGGAATGCTGCAGGACGTAATTGACGTTGTCCGGCCGATCGGCCATATACAGGGGCACCACCACCAAACCCAGGCTCAACGCCGCCTGGTCGAAGATCACCCACTGGCGGCAATTGCGCAGCCGGATGGCGACGCGGTCGCCCTTGCTCAATGACTCCGCTTTGAGCGCCGCGCGCCAGCGATCGACATCGCCGGCGGTGTCCGCCCAGCTGTAGTGGCGCCACACCCCGGCTTCCGGGTCGTATTCGCTGTACGCCCGCTTCTGCGGGTTACGGCGCACCCGCTCGCGAAACAGCGCATCCAGGGTCGCGGTGCCGGCAGGGGTGACCACGTCCACATCGTCACGTCCCGCCACCGCGTCGGGCGGATACACCGTGGCCTTGCGCATCTCAGGTTTAGCGCCGTGCATGCACCGTTCAGGCGGCGCGATCGGCGGCATCGCCGAGTTGCCGTTCGCCGGGCGCGAACGCGTCCACCATGATCACCTGGCGCGTGGCCCGGTGCGCGTCGACCAGCGCTGCGGCGTCGCCCTCATTAATTACGTCTTGCTCGATTAATTGTTTGAGCCAATCTGCCAACGCGACGTGCGGCGGTTGCTCGACGCGGGCATCACGCAGCTTGCGCCGCGCCGGATCCGCGGCCAGCACCTTGGCGAGACCGACATCCAGCCGGCCGAGGACGTCGTCGGGGTCGTCGTTGAGGTAAATACCCGCGGTCAGCCGGTCGCGGGTGGCGGACGGTTGCTGCAACAGCTGCGCGACCTGGTGGCCCAGGTGATCCCCAGGCAGGGCATGGCGACGTCCCAGTGGAAATATCAACCCACGCAGCACCCAACCCAAACCGCGCAGCGGGAAGTTGCGCAACACGCCGTCCAGCGCCTGCTGAATTTGATACCGGCAGTATTCACATGACCACGCCACCAGGGGAAGGTCCTCGCTCGGGCGTCCAGTGTCCTGAAATCGTTTCAGCACCGCCGACGCGATGAATAAGTAGCTCAATGCATCGGCGAACCGCCCGGACAGCTTTTCCTTGCGTTTGAGCGCGCCGCCCAGAATCAGCAGGGTCACATCGGAGAGAAACGCAAACGCCGCGCTGTAACGGGACAGGTCGCGATAGTAGTCCGCCTCCGGCCCGTCGACGGTCGCCGGGGTCAACCGCCGCGACACGCCATACACAAACGCGCGCGCCGCGTTGGTCACGCTGAAGCCGAAGTGACTGAACAGTGCGTGGTCGAACTGCTCGGCCCCGGTCTCGGCATCCGGATCGGACGCCGCGCTGATTTCCTGCAGCAGGTATGGATGGCAACGCATCGCCCCCTGCCCGAAAATGATCATGCTGCGGGTGAGGATGTTGGCCCCCTCCACGGTGATGGCGATGGGGATCTGCTGATAGCCGCGCGCCAGATAGTTGCTCGGCCCCATGCAGATACCTCGCCCGCCGTGAACATCCATGGCGTCATTGATCACCTGACGGGCGCCCTCGGTGAGATGATATTTTACGATTGCCGAGATCACCGATGGTTTTTCTCCCAGCATCAGGCTTGACGCGGTGAGCAGCCGCGCCGCGTCCATCATGTAGGTCAGACCGCCGATTCTCGCCAGCGCCTCTTCCACACCCTCGAACTTGCCGATCGGAACGTTGAACTGCTCGCGGATGCGCGCGTACGCGCCGGTGGTGCGCGCCGCCACCTTGGCGCCCGCGGTTCCCGAGGCGGGTAGCGAAATGCCGCGTCCGGCGGCCAGCGACTCCATCAACATACGCCAGCCTTTGCCCACCCACTCGCGGCCACCGATGACCCAGTCCATGGGGATGAACACGTCTCGGCCGCGGTTGGGACCGTTCTGGAACGCCGCATTCAAGGGATAATGACGCTCGCCGGTCTCCACGCCGGGGGTGTCAGCGGGCACCAGCGCACAGGTCATACCCAGGTCTTCCTCATCTCCCAACAGATGATCGGGATCGTAAGCCTTGAAAGCGAGGCCCAGCAGCGTGGCCACCGGTCCGAGGGTGATGTAACGCTTCTCCCAGGTCACCCGCAGTCCGAGGACCTGTTCGCCCCGGTGCTCGCCACGGCACACGATACCGTAGTCGGGGATTGCACCCGCGTCCGATCCGGCGTCCGGATTGGTCAACGCGAAGCATGGGATTTCCTCGCCCCGCGCCAGGCGTGGCAGGTAGTGGTCCTTCTGCGCCTCGGTGCCGTAATGCAACAGCAGTTCCGCCGGCCCCAGGGAATTGGGCACCATCACCGTCACTCCGGCGGTACCGCTGCGACTGGCCACCTTCATCACAATCGCCGAGTTCGCCAGTGGCGAGAATTCGTACCCTCCGTATTTCTTCGGGATATTCAAACCGTAAAAGCGGTGCTCGGCGAGGAAATCCCAGATTTCACGCGGTAGATCGTTGAGTTCGTGGGTGATTTGCCAATCGTCCGCCATCCGGCACAAGGTCTCCACCGGTCCATCGAGGAATGCCTGTTCTTCGTCGCTGAGCCTGGGCACGGGCACCTGCTGCAGCTGTCGCCAGTCCGGGTCGCCCGAGAACAACTGGGCGTCCCACCACACGGTACCCGCCTCGATGGCCTCCCGCTCCGTGGACGAGATCGGCGGCAGCACGCGGCGGATGTAGCGCAGCATGGGACCGCTCACGAAACGCCGCCGCCACTGCGGCAGGTTCAGCGGCACGGCGATCACCAGGAACAACATCCACAGCAGCAGTCCGGCCGCAAACGACAGGGCCCCGGCCAGGCTGAGCAGCACCAAGCCGGCGCCCAGGATCACGCTCCAGGTCTTGAACGAAGCACGCACCCTGGCGACGGCAACCAAGACACCGAAAACAATGGCGAGGGTTATGATCAGGCCCATAGCAAACCTCCTTTACCGGCAACAGACCGGCGGCGTTCGGTAATGCTGACAATGTTCTCATCGCCGCACTCGGCAATGCACTTAAAATTTTGTTGCATGTGTTTCACGTCTTTAATCTGCCGGGGCGGTTATCCCGATTTCACCGTGACCTGCCGATGATTATAGCTTCGGCGCCGACAGTCATAGCCGGCATAGCCGGGAAAGTTATAATCTAATCTTGACTATTTTACTAGGTTTTATTACTCTACGTCATTCGCCACTATGTTCTTTGCACCATGCCCGACAACCGTTCACAGATCGCCGACATTGCCGAGGCGTTCGAGTTTCTGGGCGACTGGGAACAGCGTTACCAGTATCTCATCGAACTCGGCGAACGCCTGCCGGCGATGGACGCCGTTCACAAAACCAATGCCAGCCAGGTCCACGGCTGCGTCAGCAACGTATGGCTGATCGCCGAACGGGACGAGGACAATCCGTCGGCTTTGCGCATTTATGGCGACAGCGATAACAGTACGGTGCGCGGCCTGGTGGCCATCCTGCTGGCGATGTACTCGGGGCAAGCGGCGGAGAAGATCGTGGCGATGGACGCGGACCGGCTATTCGATGAGCTCGGTCTGTACGATCATCTGAGCCCGACCCGCCATGTCGGCGTGTACGCCATGGTAGAAAAGATCAAGTGCCTGGCCCGTGACTACGCAATCACGCCGGAAGACCGGGCACCGCTCGAGGCGCGCGAACCTTTAAACACCTGAACCCAAGGACAAAGGCGCACATCTGGCCCGCTCGATAGCGCCGGCGTCGACGGCACAAGCGGCATTCCCCAGGACCAGCGGGTAAGGCGATTCAATCACCCAATTCGTCCAAGATTCCTTTTGCGGTCGCCAGTTGTCGGCGGCGGTCAAACAGCAACTGCCAACGGCTGCCGCCCAGTTGCATCCACAGGAACGCTGAACGCACCCCCGCCAGTAACACGGTCCTGACCTTATCCACGGTTTCCGGCTCGGCGAGATAGCCGTGTTCGCCTTGCACGATAATCTTCGGCCTCAACGTACTCAGTGTGTCCTTGTATATTTGCGCCAACCCGGCGTAAAGCTGTGATCGCGACGCGCCGTTATCGCCCGAGTATTCGTTCTTGATTTGATCGATGCGTTGCGCGACTTCAGCCGTCATCGCGGCGTCCGATTCGAGCTTTCCCGCCAATTGCACAAGCTGCAGCACGTACCGCGCAATCTCGAATTCATTGTTCTTGGCCGGTCCACCGCTCATTTTTTCGCACAAGGTATCCAGCCCCACCCGTACTCCCGCCACGCCGCCGTAGATCGACACCGTATTGATGGAATCGGTGATGAGAATACTTCGCACACTGGCCTCCAGCGCGGCGTCATCGGCACGACCTTGCCGCGCCAGCTGTTGCGCCAGCTTTGCCGCCTGGCATACACCCGCCAATGCCAGCGTCTTGTCCCGCACCGTATCGTTCACTGCCGCCTATATCCGCTGGTTCCCAAGCTCCGATTGAGGTAAGCGCTCCATCAGATAACACAAGCAATCCAATGAGATGATATCGCGATTTGTCGTCAACATCGCCGGCATCACCGGTTTTGCCGCCTGCAGATTATCACCGACGACTGTGAAATACTCGCGGTACACCTGCCGCCCGTCCGCATTTTGCACATCCAGGCACTGTTGATCTCCGTTACGGACCCGGGCCAGGGACGTGCCGGGCTCCAGCTCGTGAAAATTGTACTGATCGATTTCATTCACGAGCTGCAGGTCGACGTCTTCCCCGAGAAACCCGTACGAACAGCAATCCCGCACCTTGACCACGGCGACGGTGTGAAAAAGATTCACCGGGTGCAACGGACGGCTGGTGAAGTCTGGTGTATGAAGACAAGTCTCCAGGAAACTGACCGTGCGTTCCACCCCGGCGGGATCACCCGGCAGGCCCGCCTCCAACGTTACCGATGGACACATACCGGAGAACGCCACCGTACACGTGGTATCCGGACACCGCGCGTAGACCACCGTATCCGAAAACAGCGCCGCGCATCCCAGATGATCGCTTCCGGGCTCGGCGATTATCGCGTAGTACGGATTCTTACCGGTGTTGTTGTGGATATCTATACAGGCAAAGACATCGCGTTCACGCATCGCCTCCAACACGGTGTGCGTCATTTCATGTTCCGCGCCGCTGGCATTGATCCAGATGCGATTGTAATCCCGTTGTCCCGGCAGCAGCCGTTTGCCGACACGCGCCGCTTCCACATTGCCGACGAAGATCGAAATCGCACGGGGCAAAAGCAGCGATTGGTAACGCGCCAACAGTGTCTGCACCGCCAACAAGCCGGTGATTTCGTTGCCGTGCAAGAGAATGGAAACGAACAGCGGGCGCGCCTGCTCTCCCGGCAAATGGATCAGGGTCGGACCGCCCAGTAGCGATTTCAGCTCCGCCGGGTAGGCTTGCAAAAACTCCTCGGGCAATTCTTCGCGAATGGTGAGCATGCTTACAGTTCAAGTATCCGGATATAAAAGCGGGTCTCCCGGGTCAACGCGTCGATGTTGGTGTTGTTGCCACGAAACCCATGTCCCTCGCCGGAATATTCCACGTATTCATGGGCAATATCGCGTTCCTCCAGCGCCGCCACCAGCTCCCGCGACAACGCGGGAGGCACGACTTTGTCTTCCAGCCCCTGGAAAACAATCATCGGACTTCTCAGCCGATCCATATGATGGATCGGAGACCGTTGATAATACAGGCTATCCCGGCGCCGCGCGCGATGCGGTTCGAACACCTCGCCGATGAGGCCGTCGGTGTAGTGCAGCTCAAACTTGTGTGTCGTCTCAGCCAGCGTGACCAGATTGCCGATACCGAAATAGCACGCCCCGGCGTTGAAATGCGCCGGGAACATCGTCAACGCCTGCAGCACGGTATAACCGCCGGCGCTGCGCCCGCGAATGCAGACTTTGTTTGCGTCCACCAGCTCGCGTTGTTTCAGGTATTCGATACCATCGATGATGTCCGACACGTCGTACTCGCCCCAGTGGCCGAGCAGGGCCTGGCGGTAGCTGCGGCCGTGTCCGGTGCTGCCGCGGTGATTCACGTCCAGCACCGCAAAACCGATGGTGGTCCAATACTGCTTGGCGACGTCCAGGGTATGCACGCAGCGGGATGTCGGACCGCCATGCACCATCACCAACAGCGGTGGGCGCGCGTCGGCGGGTCCTTGAAAGTGAGAATTCTTGGGTGGATAGAAATACGCATAGGCCGTGCCGCCGTCGCGCGTCGGATAATTGATCGGTTGCGCAATACTGATGTCGTCCTCCGTCAGCAAGGTGTCCGCCGGCTTGAGGGATTGCAGCCGCCGATCCGCGGCGCTGAACTTCAGGATCGCCGCGGCGCGGGTGGTGGCGCGCGCCACCATGACGACATCGTCGCCGTCGTCGGCGCGTGACAGTTGCGTGAATCCATGGAATTGCGGGCCGAGCCGCCGCGTTGCGCCATGCGCGTCTATGAGCACCAGCTCGTCGCCGGATCCGGATAAGCGCGAGGCGATCACCTCACCGTGGTTGAGAGGTACGTGGCGGGTTTCGCCGAATACCCAGTGGGGATAACCGTATTCGGCGGCATCCGCGGTCACCGCGCTCGTTACGCCGTCACGGTATTGGTACAGATTCCAGTACTCGCCCTCGACACCGGCGCCTCCATCGCGGACAAAATACAAGGTCCCATCGGCGGCAAATGCGGCCTGGCACACCGATTGCCCGCTACCGCCGGCAATGCGGCGCGCATCAGTCAGCTCGGGCTCTTCATCGCGATGCGCGAGCGTACCCATCCACAGCTCGGATTCGTCCCAAGGCATGCGCGGATGGCGCCATTGCACCCACGCCAAACGGCGCCCGTTGGGGGTAACCGCCGGATTCGCATAGAAGTCGCAACCGTCGACGAGCACCACCGGATCGCGCCGGCCGTTTACATCCAAGACGCCAAGAACGTTGCCGTTTTCGCGCCCCCGATGACCGCGCTCCCAAACGAATACCAAATAACGCCCGTCCGCGGTGAGCTGCAAATCGGCGTACATACCGAGGGAATCGTCGCCAAAATCCGCCGGCGTCAGCGCGACCGGCCGGGCCTCGCCGCGCAAGTCCTGTGCGTATATTCTTTGATCCTGGTAATTACAGAAGTAGACCTTGCCGTTGGCTAGGGTGAAGCAACGCCCGCCGTATTCGTGCACCCGCGTGCGCACATTGTAATCCGCGGGCGTGAGGCAGGTTTCCGCGCCATCGGCGTCGCGCCGCATCAGGACCTGACGGCCGCCTTCCCCGGGCCTGGCCTCGAGCCAGTAGAGCGCGCCGCGATACCAGGCCGGGTAAGCCGGTGACGGGGATTTTTCGAATATCTGCCGGATGTCCACGGGACTCTTCCAGGTCCCGTAAGGTGCGGTACGCTGCATGGAAACCGTTACTCAGATTTTGGTTTCCGATAATATGGAGTCAGGCGTCGGGTTTTGCAAAAAAATGACTGGCGCGGATGCCGAAGAGATTGAATCTCCCCGTGCTCACGCACGGGGTTTTGTTCCGCGGTAAACCGGATTGTCCAGGTGTGCGCGCCGTGCGCCGCGCTGCGCGCACACGCAATGGACTTGGTTACGGCGCGAAGCGGATCGGCTCAGTGACGACCGCGCCGGTGGCCGCCCCAGCCGCGGCCATAACCGCGATGGGAGAAATGGCGGCGGTGACCAAATCGCCGGTGGCCACGATGCCCACGATGCCCGTAACGGTGACCCCAATGACGATGACCGCCACGGAAATGACGCCCGTATCCCGGTCCGCGATACGCGCGATGGCGGTGGCGATGCCTGGGATAATACCCGCCATAGTCATAGTAATGCAGGCCGCCGCCATAGAAGGGGTCCCCGAAATACATGCTGAATCCAAAACTGTCGGCACTGGCATCCGCCAACGGCAGCATCGTCAGAGCAAGGGTCGCCGCGGCAATCAGTGGCTTGATTCGCTTGTTCATGATCGCTCCTTCGCAGTGGGCGTCAGCCGTACATGTTGCGCGTATTGTATCGCCATCAAGCTGAACCGCGGCTGAACCCGAACTGAACGCCCGGGACTTATTGATCTACAATAAACAAATCATATTCATGGCGACAGCTATCCAAAAACGCACGCTCTTTTCGGGCCGCACGGCGAGCCGCATCATTTACTTGACCGCGTTTGCCGTTTTCATCACCGGCCTGGTGATGCGCATTGTCATGGTTTCCCATACCGCGATGGACGAACCCATACGCGCGGACGCCAAGGACTACTATACCTACGCCTATAATCTGAAACACTTCGGCGTACTCTCCGGAAAATCGGTCGCCGCAAGCCTCGACAGCGGCGTTCAACCGCAACCCGACGCCGGGCGGGCACCGGGTTATCCCCTGTTTCTGCTGCCTTTCGTGACCTATCCGCCCACCTTGGCGATGCTGCACAAGATCGCGGTCGCGCAAGCGATACTGGGCAGTCTGGCGATACTGATTGTTTTTTTTCTCGTCAACCGGTTTATAAATCCAATCGCCGCCTTGTTCTGCGCCCTGCTGGTCGCGGTCTCGCCCCAACTCATTAGCGCCGACTACTTTCTGTTGAGCGAGCCCTTGTTTACCTTTGTATTGTTGCTGGCAATCGCTGTCTTCTCGTTGGCGAACTCGAGTGGATATCGCTTGTTGATGCTGATCACCGGGATCGCATTGGGCATTGCGGCGCTCGTCAAACCGACCATGCTGTTCAGCCTGGTTTTCGTGCTGCCGGGCACCTACCTGATATTCCGCCGTCGAAACGGCGCATGGACACGATGCGTGTTGATCGCGGTGGGCTTTGCCGCGATCTACGCCCCCTGGCAGCTGCGCAACCTGAACATCGATGAACCCCAGGGCATCGCGGCGAAATCGAAGATCAGCGTTGCCATCCATAACGGCATGTATCCCGGGCTGATGGTCGACGGAGAACCGGAGAGCCACGGTGCGCAACACCGGTGGGATTTCGAATACGACAATTACCGCACCGTCGGCGATGTATTGCGGCTGGTCGCTACCAGGTTCGCAAGCGATCCGGCGGCCTACATCCACTGGTACCTGATCGGCAAGCCGATCACCTTCTTTGACAAGCGTCTCGTCAATGGCGACGGCGGGCTGTTTATTTATCCGGTGAAAACGTCGCCCTATCACACCAGTGACTTCTTTTTCGTGACTTACCGGATTATGCAGTTCCTGCATTGGGGGCTGATCGCCGTGGGACTGCTAACCGCGGTGTTCGTGTGGGCGCAGCGGTTCGAAGTGCATATGTCGGAGCAAGCCGTCAATCTCGGCCGCTTCATCTCCGTCATATTGATGTATTTCCTGGCGGTGCACATCGCCGCCAATCCGCTGCCCCGCTACTCCATCCCGCTGCGCCCGGAGATCTATATCATGACGCTTATGGGATTGACCTGGCTGTGGCGATGGGGGTGGGCAAAAACAGTGAAACGACCGCCGCCCGCCGCCGAGCCCGGGAATACCGGCGAAGAAATGAGCGCAAATTGATCGCATGCCGCGAGCGCACAAAGCCGATCAAAGGATTATCCGGCCGTCCCAATGAAGCTTCGGTTCACGGTCGGTCACATGACCGCCTTCGTACTGCTGCTGGCGTTGGCGTCGGCGCTGCGCCTCCACGGTCTGGGGCACGAAAGCTTCAATATGGATGAGGTGCATCAGGCTTCGCACTACGTATTACCCTGGAGCGAAATTCCAAGCGGCGCCGCGCGTCAATTTCAACCGCCCCTGGATTATTACCTCGGTTACCTGACGGCCAAAATCAGCGATTCCGATTTCGCCCTGCGGCTCCCGGCCGCGGTGTTCGGCATCCTGTCCATCGCGCTGCTGGTATGGCTGGGACAGCGCTTGTCGTCCTGGTGGGAGGCGCTGTCCATCGGGCTGCTCGCGTCGTTGTTACCGTTCACCATCTATTTTTCCCAGGAAGCGCGCCCCTACGCCATCGCCGTTTTTCTGTTCCTGCTGCAACTGTGGGCGCTGAGCGAATTCGTCACCAACAGGGAACGTTATGCGACAACCGGCCTGGCGCTGTTGGCGGCGACGGTCCTGTTTCTGCACGCCCGCACCCTGGCGCCGCTGATTATCACCGCCAATCTGGTCGTAATCCTGATGGCTACCGCGGCGGCCACCGCGGTGCGCAAACAGCCTATGAACCAGGGTTGGCGCCGTCCGCTCGCCGCCGCCGGCATCCTCACCCTCGGTATCGGCGCCTATCTGCCGGCGCTCGTCTTTCTCGCCCGCGAGGGATTCACACACAAGCTCGAGATGTCACTGGGAACGGAGCTCGCGCAGGCCTTGTGGAGCCGGCTCGACCCCGAGGCGCTTTGGATGTCGTTCGTCGTGCAGACCGAGCCTCTCACCACGCCGATATTTGTATTGCTGATGCTATCGCTGCCG
>CAMYKW010000016.1 GCA_947259175.1 uncultured Gammaproteobacteria bacterium
CAAAGTGGCTGGGCGAGACCATGGATCTTGACCTCGCGGTGTTCGGGGCATGGCAGGCGGATCATCGGCGCACCGGCCACGCGGTCCAGACGCAATGATTGGCCTTGCTTGGATCACTAAAACGAAAAACTCAGCTCTGACCGCTGCGCTGCGTCATGCGGCAAACGTTAAGGGTTATTCGACGCCTGCCCCACACAGGCCTCTCATCAACAGTCTCAATCTCGCGCAGGCGTCGAACAACCCTTAACGGTAGCGGCCGTTAAAAAATCGAGCTGGAATACGCAGCAAGTTGCTACTTATATCCGTCATTCAGACGTGACTGATCTTCCGCATCTGAATGGCCGGTGTAGGCTCAAACTTGGATATCTGCCGTCGATTCGCTGGCAAGACCAGTTCATCACGCGCCATCCGCTTCCTGAATTGACAGTTGGAGACGCGCGTCATGGGTTGTATGGTGCTCATGAAACCAGCTATGCACCCACTCAGTGATCGCACGGTCATCCTTCTGCAATCCGTATTGCTGCTCGAATATCATCAAGGTGACCTCATTAAGCAGTCGTTGATGATCCGCGTAATGTTTCACATAATCGTCGCTATAACCATGTGCCAGCATTATCGTCTCCTCGCGCGCAAAGTGGTTGCTGGCACTACTGTATAGCTGCACGAGATGATCGATGATAGTGGCTTTGGAGCGACTCGATCCAAGGTGGTCGGAAAAACGATTCAGTAGCCGGATAAGGTAGCGGTGGTCTGCGTCCAAGATCGGCTCGCCAATTGAGAACTCGGGTTTCCATTCGATAATCTTCATGTATATTCCTCACCGAGTTAGTACATCGCGAAGATTGCCGGGACGGTAGCCCCCCGGGAAACAGACTTCCCTCGACGGGCGCCATCGAGGAAAAGCGGCTTAGCCAGAAGGAATACCTCCATTTAAGGTTAGGATGCTGCATACGAACGGCCAGTTTGACGCGACTAAAGGGTATATCTAGAAGATACACGTACGTTCAACGCAACAGAACTTACTATCTATGGGGTCTCGTTATCCACTTTCACTTGATGTGTCTCGATGGGGTATAGGTCATCGCCGAGGAAGACTCTATTTTTAGCGGGTTTAGCCGCCAAATCCCAAGGCGTTGGCACAGCTTGTTCGAACGATCAGTCAACGGGTCGGACTGTAAATGGAGTTCATGGACTAGCGCCGTGGGATATCGAGAACAGTTACCTCAATTCGGCCGCGGCTGTCACTCGGATGTTTCCGAACTGTAGCAACTGCAAGGCCCGTGTACTGTTTTCGGTCGTTCCGGCGCATGCCACGATGCAGTGTTCTCTAAGTGTTTTAATTTGCGCTTTACGCCATAGAACAACCAAGGGATCAGCCTTTTTTCATTTCGCAATAGGTACGCGATGACCAACCGGGCGCTGCCTGAGGTAATCCATGGCGAGTTGAGGGTTCAAAATCTCCAGTAGCAAGCCCTGCTCAGATGGCAGGAAAATCCTTCGCGAACCTAGCAATCCACTCCTGGGCTGCCTCTTCACCGCTGAGCAGCCGCCCTTCTTTATCTTTCACTTCGGTTTTGTAGAGCTCGATATGGCAGATTTGCTCCACCATTCGAACACGGAAGGAATCGTTCTCGCCCAAGAATTGTACACCGACGGAATACTCCCCGTGTTCGCGCCGGCACCAAACTACCCGCCCGTTCACCTCAAAGACGGGCTCGATTCCAGTAATGCGCACAACGATATCGGCACCAACCGCCAAGTAACTTTGACTACCGAAGGCCAAGCCACCAAAGCTGACATTCTTCAGACGTTGCCTGGAGGCTCTGAGACTGTTGTCGATTCTGTACTCGATGGGGACGTCCGATGGGTGACGTATAAAACTACGCATAACCACTTCGCCGGTCAGGCCTTTGGTTTCCCCGATGATGTGAGCAGATCCGTCCATGACTTCTCCGTAGCATAATTCAGGCCAAGTGTGCTCGCGCTAAAAGACGGGCCACCTTGTCGTGGCCGACATAGCGCAACTGATCCGGTGCAAACCAAAAACCGCCACCGGTTCATACTCTTAGGCCTGGGGCTACATAGAGCCACCGCAACTACTTCACCGAGTCTTGGTTGGGAACGCCAAGCATGACGGAACTAACCCACCCAACGTGGACAAGACTTTGACGGAAAGCGGCAAGAATTCGCCACCCGCACGTTTTGCCAGCAACAATCCTCGGCTTCCGTACGAGCTAAATACACTCGTTTTTTGGTCGTTCTTCGTCATTGGTAAACTCCGCTGAAAAGGTAACGGCGGCGCAAGCGCTTCCGGCGGCGATCTGACGGGCGACTTTTATCCTTCGATGGCGCGTTAGGTCCAGAAAGCAAATCACGCCAATAGCGATTTCGACCACGGCTGCACCCACAAGTCCACTGTGCGGAATTCCGTCAATCGCCATACTCAACAAGCGAGACAGGCCGTACGACAGGTAAATCGCCGTCGCCGTGGCGAGTGACGGGATGGCGAACTCCGACCTGAAAACGCCAGCCAACATTAGCAGTCCCGCGATGAGCAACGCGCCGGCCGGTGCCTTTAACTCATTAGCAAGACTGACATTGGAGCCGATATCGATCCCATAGTCGCGATAAAAGGCGTTTGGTGCGAACAGGATCGTCGCCGCAATACCTGCTGCGATTAGCCCGCTTGCCAGCAACAATCCTCGGCTTCCGTACGAGCTAAATACACTCGTTTTTTGGTCGTTCTTCGTCATTGGTAAACTCCGCTGAAAAGGTAACGGCGGCGAACGGCGGCGCTGGCGCGCCGCCCGAACCGGGTGTCAGGCTACTGCCCTCCATACACCCGTCGCCGCAATCTCCCGTGCATAGTCGGAAAAACTTCTCGGCGGACGCCCGAGCGCCCGTTGCACGCCATCGGTCAGGTAGGCATTGCGGCCGTCAAGTACGGTCGAGAACAGATAATCCAGCATCCAGACGACGTCTTTTGGTGCGCCGGATGAGGCGACCTCAGCAACGAATGCGTCGTGGGGAACCGGGACGTATGCGATGTCGCGGTCGCTCGCGCGCGAGATCTCAGCCGCCACGTCGGCGAGTGTTAGCATCCGGGGACCGGTGACCTCGTAGACTTCGCCGGTATGCCCCGGCTCGGTCAGGGCGGCGACTGCGACATCGGCGATATCATCGACGTCTACGAACGGCTCGGGCGTATCGACGGCCGGTAGCGTAATCTGGCCGGCCTGCACCATTTCCACGAATGCGCCCTCGGAGAAGTTCTGGTTGAACCAGCTCGCGCGGACCACCGTCCAGTCGACGCCGCTGTCCTGCACGATGCGCTCGCACGCCTGGGCTTCTTCTTCGCCTCGGCCCGAGAGCAGCACCAGGCGCTTGACGCCGTGTTGCTTCGCCCGATCCACGAATGCCTGAATCGAATCTGTTGCGCCGGGAATCGCCAGGTCCGGGGCATAGTTGATATACACGGTTTCGACGCCAGCCAGGCACTCGTCCCAGTTGGCCTCATTGTTCCAGTCGAAAGACGGAAATGCCGACCGTGAGCCCTTTCGAGTCGGAATTCCCTTGGCTTCGAGGCGCTCTACAATTCGCCGGCCCGTTTTGCCGGTGGCTCCAAGAACGAGGATTAAACCCCCCTGTGCCTGGTCTTGGATGTTTGTCGATGACATGGCTTGCTCCTGTTGAGTTGGTGTGCAAGACAATCATCGCGGATCGCTGCTTTTGGTTCTTGACCCCAGGCGCCTGTCTTTTGACGTTTCGTGCCAACCGCGGAATCAGGTGGGTTTTGACTGCGCCTTGATGCGGAACGATCTCGGCGTCTGTCCCGCCCATCGCTTGAAGGCGCGATTGAATGCGCTTTGTTCCGAAAAGCCCGTCAGGAAAGCGACCTGCGCGAGGGGGTACTCTGTCTCCTCCAGCAGGCGCTGGGCGAGCTCCCGGCGAGATTCGTCGACCAAGGTCTGATACGAATACCCGCGATCAGACAGGTGCCGCTGCAATGTTCGGCCGCTAAGCCCAAGGCAGCCCGCGATGTCTGAGATCCTCGGAACACCCGCGCTGAGGGCTTGCGACACCTGTATGCGGACGCGGCGCTCGAGCGACGCGCTGTCGTCGTGCTTCGACAGCTCCTCATCCAGGTGCGAATCAAAGAACTTCGAGATGCTCCGGTCGCCGAGCCGATTCGGCCGTTGCATCAGCTCGCTCGATACCAATAGCGCATCCATCTCCGTACCAAACCGGACCGGACAACCGAAATGGCGTTCGTGGGCGGCCGTCGACCGCGGTGCCTTGTGCCTGAAGAAGATCTCCAGCGGCTTGAATTCAGTGGTAGAGACTTCCTGGCTGATCGCCGCGATACTCGCGATCGTCGCCTCATTGGATAGGCGCAGCCCGAGCCGTCGCTTGCCGTCACGGTGGAGCTGCATATAGACGCCCACGTCGGCGTCCCAGACCTGGTACGTTGCAACACTGGTGAGCAAGCGAGCGTATCGCTCGGCTCGTTCGCAGGAGCCGCGCAGACTCAGTGCAGACTTCCACGCGAGACCGAACGCCCCGTAGTCTTCGCAGCGCATCGTTGCCCCAACTCGCAGCGGCAGATCGATCGCGTTCGGATCGGATCGCGCGATTCGCTCGAGGAAGGCGTAATAGTCTGTGTCCGCCACCATGAGCTTGGGGTCAACCGGACTGTCAGGGTCTACGCCAACAGACTCCAGCAAGGCGCGCTTGTCCAGCCCGTCGTCGACCTGGCGGACTACCTTGTGAACGAACAGTGATGTAATCTGGCCCACGTCAGAGGAGTAACATGAAACCAATATGTTGTGAAGACGCGCGCGCCCGGAAGGATGACCTCCCTTCGGTCGGCGGGTCGTCGTTCAATTTCCCGCCAACTTCGCTGATCGTTGTTGAACATCGGCAAGAAGCTAACCCGCATTTCTCACCAGGATCCCGGATGCTGGCGAAGAGACCGGGCGACTGGACGCCGCGCTGGAACGAAACCCATAGCCGTCGCTATGGGTTGAGTGAAGCGCAAGTGCAGGCGTTCGAGATCGAGCCAGGGCCGGGATAGGCGGGATTGTCTCAACACGGTGTATTTCATGAATTCGGCACAGAGCTGCGCCTGCCGGCATTGCCCCGCGCCGCTCCGGGCTTGATCGGGGACTGTCGGGTGAGAACGCGCCGTCGCTACAGGATATGCCGGCGTTTGAGCCACGACGTCAACCACGCGATGCGCCGCGGATCCTGGTTCGACGCCATCTGGGCATTGCGCAACATGGCCAGCGCCGAATCCTTATAGCCCCCACGCCGCGGATCGAGGCCCTCGGCCTTTTGGAACATCAACGCGTAATCGCGCGCCATCAAGGCGTACGCATAGCTGTCGTCCGGATCGAGCTCCACCGCCTGGCGCGATGCGTCGATCGACTGTTGATACTCACCCAGACGGTAGTGGAGAAATCCTTTCATGTTGAAACCAAAAGGATCCGTGGGGCGCTTGTCGATATACGCGTCGATATCCTCGAGCGCCGTCCGGTACTGGAAGAACGAGTTGACGTTATAGATGGCAGAGTACTTGTAGGGCGCCGGATGAACCGGGTCGAGCCGCCTGGCCCGCTTGAGCAGCGGTTGCACGTGATTGGGACGCCGGCCGACAATCACGTTGAGGCGGGCCAGCGCCATCACGACCTCAAAATCGTCGGGACGCGTTTTGATATCGTTTTCCAACCGACGGATGCGCTGCGCCAACGCTTCGTCCTGCGCACAGGAATAAAGGTCCTGTCCCGCTAACGGCAGATCCTTGCCGGTCGATTGCGGCACGGAGGACAACAGGTGCACGTAAGGATAGTTACCCTGCTCCACCATCCACGTGGGATTGGGACCCATCACCACCAACCGGCGCTGATGCACGATATCGAACTTCCAACCCGACCCGGTGCGGCAAAACAAAAACGGTGCGTTGTTCCATCCCTTCTTGTTGCCGAAGTACACCACCGCATGATCTCCATCCTGCCGTATCTCATAAGGCGCGCCGCGCCAGTGTCCCAGCGCCGCCTTGGTGCGCTGGTCGGGACGATTCTGATCGCCCATCGCCAGCTTGGTCATCTCGGTGTAGACGTCGGTTTGGATGTGTGAGCCCTCGCCCGCCCACTTGCTGAGCATGATGCGCCACGCCTGGTCCGCGGTGGATGCGCCGGCGGCGGGCATCGCCGGGCGGACGGTGGGCGCAGGGTCCGCATCGCGGTAACGGGCGAGCTGTCGCGTGGCGCCGGCGCCGCCGGCCGGCAGCTCGGCGTCGAGTTTGGCAATCGATCCCGGCGTGTATTCCCGCTGATGCTTGATCTGGGCGCGTCGCTCGAGTTCCTCCATCACCGCAATCAGACCGGTGCCGATATCCTGCTGGAGGAAATAGGGTTTGAGTTGCAGATCTTCGATATAACCGCTGAATGCGTCGGTGAACACATCCTCCAGTTCATACGCGACCTCCAGCTTGACCTGCTTTTCCGTGTCCGCCAGCAGCAGCAACAGACCGCGTCCCTCGAATTCGCGGCCGATCTGCCAACGGTTGGCAATATCCGCGGCCAGTTCCTGAATCGCGCCGGCGGCGCCCAAGTCCGGCACCGTCACGATCAACGCCTCGATGTGGAAGCGCTCGGCAATCCGAGTCAGATAGCGGTGCGCACCCTCCTCGTAGTTTTCCAGCAGCGCGGCGTAATCGAACAAATAGCGATTGTCCTGCGGTCGCTGCTCCAGCGTAAAAGACGCCAATCTTTCCGGTGCGTCCGGATTCCCGGGGAAGTAACGCGCCAGCGCCAGCACCCCCCCGGCCACAACCAGCAGCACGATGAGCCAGCGCAGGCCGTGCATGGCGGCTATGGGGTTTTCCGGCCAAAGGGATCGCGCAGTCCTTCCATCGCGGTGGATTCCGCCTGGAAATAAGGCTTGGCCTCAAAACCCAGCAAGTCGGCGATCACGTTGGACGGGAATTTGAGGGTCTTGGCGTTGTAGCGGCGTGAGAACTCGTTGTAATTGCGCCGCTCAACGGCGATCCGGTTTTCGCTGCCCTCGATCTGGTCCTGCAGCGCCAGAAAATTCTGACTGGCCTTCAGGTCCGGATAGTTTTCCACCACCGCAAAAAGCCGCGCTAAAGCCGATTTGACCTCTCCCTGGGAGGCTTCCAGCGCGCGCAGTTGTTCAGAGGTCCGCGGCGGCTGCCCGGCCAGAGCGCTGGTCGCACCGAGGGCATTGGCCCGCGCCTCGGTGAGCGCGGTGAGTGTCTCACGCTCGTGCTGCATATAAGTCTCGACGCCGTCGATCAATACCGGCACCAGGTCGAGGCGGCGCTGATACTGATTTTCCACCTGCGCCCAGCCGGCATTGACCTTCTCCCGGGCGTCCACCAATCCGTTGTAGATCAGCAGGATGGCCACTCCCACCAGCGCAACGATGACAACGACAAAGATCGATACAGAAAAAGTTCTAGCGTTTCCCATGGTCTTACTCCTTTCTTGATCCAAGGCCTGCAAATCGATGACCCGGTGCCCGGATGCGGTCACCGGTTGTTGTGCGCCGGCTTGCGTCGCGGGCGCCGCGGGTGGCGGCTGCGGGGTCCACTGCCGGCCACCGATCAATCCGATGACGAAGATGCCGCCGCAGAGAATAAACAACATGACCAGACGCCGCCGGGACGCATCCCGCCCCCCGACTACACGCCGGGTGGCCAGTTCGTCACGCGCCTGTTGCGCCGACAAGGCATCGCGCAGCCGTTGCGCCTCTCGCTCAGTGATCTTGCCGTCTTTGCGCATTTGTTCAATGCGCGCGGCGTCGGAAGATGGTGTGGTCATGGCCTCCCCCTATAAACCGTCAATCAAGCGCATGCCGCGTTTCGCCGAAATGCGGCCGGCTTCGACGTCGTCCAGAATCTGCTGTTTGCGGCGCTCGTCCGAGCGGCGCTCGTCCTCGAGATGCTGGATGAGTTTGTCCAACCGGTTGCGCACCGTGGGGTATGACACGCCCAGCACTTCCGCCATCTGCTTCAGGCTGCCGCTGGCGAGTACGAACAACTCCACGAACTGCTGCTCCTCGGGACTCAGCCGATACAGGCGGGGGGTGTGGAAATCACCGGCATGGGCGAAGCCGCAATCGTCACACGTCAGCCGCGTGATGCGCATGCTGGCGCCGCAATAACCGCACCGATTGTGAACAAAAGACATGGCTCGCCCCCGCAAAAACCAATATTATGTATGTATAGGATCATAATAGTTAATATTTATTATTTTTCAAGGAACATTGATTAATATTTTTAAGCCGCGGGGGGTCCCGGCAGTTTCCCGCCAGGCGGCCGCTGCGCAGCGGGTGCGCAGCGAGTGGTGGGTGGCGTCGGTCAGTCGTCGCCGGTGGGCTTGTCGGCGTCGCGGAAGTGTCGCAGCAGAAACTGTTCCTCGGACGGCGACAGGTCGAAGCGGCGCGCGGCCTCGGCAATGGCGGAAGCGGTGTAACGGCGCTGCTCGGAGAGCCAGCGCACCGCGTTGCGCAGCGGCTCACCCTTGGGCTGTAGATCGGACATGGGCGTATCAATGATACACGCGGCAAAAGACCACTTACGTGTTACCACCGTGGTTGCTGTCCACCACCGCGCCCCGCGAATCCCTGCGCGAGGCGAGTGAACGCCACCGCCTACGTTGTCAGCACCGGCAGCGGTGTTCCGGCGGTGGCGTTCAATATCCCAGTATATTGCGCCGCGTACGCTCCGCCGGGATGCGCACGTCGGGCGCCGGTGCGTCACCCATATGCAGGCGGAGTTCAAAGTATCCAGCCAATTGTTCGCGAATCATGCGCACGGTCACGAACGACATGCTCTGCGGCAGGCCGTGCTTGGCACAAAGCAGGCGGCGCACCTCGGGTTGGCGTTCCGAGTACAGTTCCATGACCGTCGCCACCACCTCGAAATCATTCCCGGGTGAATCGTCCCGCGTGCCGGCATGGATGAATCTGCCTTGCGCCAGTTGAAACTTATTCAACTGGTAAACCTTGAAAATCACGAACTCATCGGGATCAACAGTCTGTGGCGAGCTGCGCGCCGTGGAGACTTGTATTTCGCAATACGGCAGATATCGGTTGACGTCGCGGATGTGCATCAATCGGTTACGCTGGAAAAACACATGTTCGGTACCGGCGGGTATGGTGACGGGCCGGGTGAGCACCAGCAGTGAATCCACCGGCACGGAAAAATACGGTGAATTTTCGTTGCCGTGGACGTGCCTTTGATAGTATCCGTGACACGCAGTTAACAGCGCCGCGACCCCGATGATTAGATACCGTTGCATGAACACCTCTTGCGCGACTGGGGCATGTGGAAACCGGTTATTAGATTATGAGCGGCGAAACTAAGTTCCAGCTCATATGCAATATTCAGCCATAGTTCAGCATAATCGTGGATAATGCCTTGTCCATGCTCCATATCAATCAACGACCGGTTTGAGGGAATCCGATGAAAATTATTAGCTTAGCGACACTGGGATTGCTGATCACCACCCCGGTGGCCATCGCCGCCACCGATCAGGCTCCAGCCACGATTACCGTGAACGGCGAAGGCAGTGTCAGCGCGGCGCCCGATATGGCGGTCGTAAATACCGGGGTGGTAACACGCAGTGACACGGCTTCCGATGCGCTGGAGCGTAACAACGCGGCGATGACGCGGGTGATGAGTCTGTTGAAGCAATACGCTATCGAAGACAAGCACGTTCAAACCACGGGCTTCAATGTCCAGCCGGAAATCGATTACAAGAAGCGGACCCAGCCGCCAACCGTTATCGGTTACCGCGTAACCAATGGCGTCACGGTGAAGGTCCACGACCTCGATGTCCTGGCGCGGATCTTGGATGCGCTGGTCCAGGCAGGCAGCAATCAGGTCTCCGGCATCCAGTTTACTTTCAAGGACGCGTCCGCGCTCAAGGAACAGGCCCGGCGCAATGCGTATCGCGACGCTCGTGCGCGCGCCGAACTGTACGCCGAAGAGGCAAAGGTCGAGCTGGGATCGATCCAACTGATCACCGAAGGCCCGGTAAGCGCGCCCCTGCCCCGCCGCACTTATCGCGCGGCAATGGCGGAGGGGGCGGCGGCGGAGGTGCCGGTGGCCGTGGGAGAAAATGAAATCCGGGCGACGGTCAACGTGGTGTTCAACGTGTTGCCGTGACCCGCGACTACCGCTAAACACCGTCACCAGGCACCGATATTTCGTTTGCGTCGGCGAACCCGGTGCATATTTCAAGCCGCGATTCATGCTGGTGATAGTGCCTGGTGTTCGCTTGCACCTTCGAAATCGCCTACACTCCACACATCCCGTCAACACGGGAGGTGGTGATGCATCCGTTCTGGCTGGTTTTCATCGTGGCGGCCATGGCCGGCTGCCAGGCAACCGGCACCGCGCCGGTCACCGACTATCGTGTCGGCGCCGCTGGGCCCCCGGCCATTGACTCCCCTGCCCCTGGCTCGCGATCCGCCCCGCGTCATCCCCACGCGGTCAGCCGCGCACTGAACGGTCATTACTCATCCTGGCGCGGCGTGCGCCACCGTTATGGCGGCACTTCGCGCCGCGGCGTGGACTGCTCGGCGTTCGTGCAACTCACGTTTCGCGAAGTATTCGGCATGCAATTACCGCGCACCACGCGGGAACAGTCCCGTCTCGGACAGCGCGTTTCCAAACGCACTCTGGCCCCCGGTGATCTGGTGTTCTTCAAAACCGGATGGTTCGACCGGCACGTTGGCGTGTACGTGGGCGACGGCAGGTTCATTCACGCCTCAGAATCGCGAGGCGTTACCAAATCGTCACTGCAGGACCAATACTGGCGCAAGCGGTACTGGAAGGCACGGCGAGTACATTGACCTGGAAACTCGGATGGCGGCGGGGTTGCATGACGAGGTTTTGATAAAGCCGGAACTCCGCCGCAGTCGGGGCCTAATTCTAGCCGCGGGCGAAGTCTCCGGCGCCGGTCGGCGCGGCTGGGCTGGGGCTGGAGTCGGCGTCCTGTTCCTGCTCGGTCAGGGCCACATGAATATGTTCAATATACTGCACGATCGAGTGATCTTCGAAGTGATCGATCTTGCCCTGCTTCACTCCTTTCACGAATCCCCGCCATAAGTCCTTGGTGCGCTGCCATCCATTCACCCGGCGAATCTTTCCGTCGGCGTTCAAATAGACCTCTTCCCCGGAGTGCCGGTATCCCATCCATGCCGGCGGTACGCGCGTAACCACGTCGTTGTTGTTCACCCACCGGTTGTAATCGAGTTTACAAAAGTGCACGAAGCGTTTGTCGCCGACTCGCGGGCTGCCGAAGGTTTGCAGTTGTTGCGGATTGGAGGGAATATGGGAAAGCATGCACCGCCCGGCGCAAATCGTCGCCATGGCGCCCCCCAGCGAGTGGCCGGTAAACCACAATGTCTTGGCGTTGCTTATGAGCGCCCGTTCAATACGCGGCCACAAGTCATCGACTTCGCGTTTGAAGCCGCGATGCACGCGCCCCATGGTTTCCGACAGCGCGGTAATGGCGTTGGCGTCTGCGCGTATATCGTTCCATTCGTTGGGCTCGGTGCCGCGGCACGCGATGACGCAATCGACGTCGTTTTCGAACTTGTAAGCCTGCGCGCCGTCGCGATCGAAAAACTCCACATGATCGAACCGCAAACGCTTGACTGCCCGTACCGCTTCGGGCTCCGGTAAGTAGGCGATCATGGCCAGCTCGGCAAACAGTAAAGATCGCCGCAAGTCGCTGAGATCAAGGATTGCACCCGGCAAGTCCGAGTACAATCCGATCTCGTCAGCGGTGTGTTGAGATATCGGAGTGTGGTCGATATTCGCGGTCATAAACGGTTTCCGCCGGTTTCCAGCGGGGCGTCATATTTTAATGCGCCGGCTGGAAATATAAAGACCGGCGAGTCGAAACACCTTAATATATTACTCGATTCAAGAGAGGGTTCGAGATGCCATGACTTCCCTGATGCGCAGCTTCATTATCACCTGCATCGCGCTGGTATTTTTCACCATGGCGCCGCGCGGCGCCGCGGCGCGCGACGGGTTGGTCGACGCCGAGGTGACCGTAGAAGGGCAGCGCTACGCGGTCAAGATTCCGGCCGGATACCGGCTCGAATTCCTCACCGGGGAAATGAACCGTCCGCGGTTCCTGCACTTCACCGCCAACGGCGACCTGCTCGCGGGATCCAGAAGCGGCAAGGTTTACCGCATCCCCCCGCCGTATACCCGGCCCGAGGTGTTGACCAAGTTCCCGGATTATCCGCACAGCGTGGTGGTGCGCGGCGAGACACTTTACGTCGCCGACACGGACGGCCTGTACCGGGCCCGTTACAAACCGGGTGGCTCACGCCTCAAACACAAGGATTTCAGCCTGGTGGCGCCATTACCCAGCGGAGGCGGCCACAGCAGCCGCACGGTGAGCGTCGGTCCCGATAACCGGCTCTACCTTGGTATAGGCATCAGCGGCAACTGTCCCAACGAGTACCTCGACGATGCGTACGATTTCGAGAACCGGCGCGGCGGCGTGTTCGTCGTCGATGAATCCGGCGACCGGCCGCAGTTGCGGCCCTACTCCTCGGGGCTGCGCAATCCCATCGGTTTCGCCTGGCATCCGGTAACCCAAACCCTGTATGCGAACAACAACGGACCCGATCATTGGGGATACGAGCTGCCGCGTGAGTATTTTGGTCCATTGAATGACGGGTCTTTTCACGGCATGCCGTGGTATCAGTACGTTGACGGGCGTTTTCAGCGCGACCGGTGCATTCGCGCCCAACCGCCGCGGCCGGCGGCCGACGCGGTGCCGCCGGAAGTGACATTCGATGCCCGCAACGCACCCATGGGCATGGTGTTTGTGTCCAAGGGTGCGCTGGACCTCGATTTCGAGGGCGATGCGATCGTCGCGCTGCATGGCTCCTGGGCCACGCGGCCACGCGGTGGTTATGCCGGGGACCCGGCCACGCGCCGAAACCCCAAGTTGGTCCGAGTGTTGTTCGCGGAGGGCCACGCAAAGCGAGTGACCGATCTCATCACCGGATTTCAGTTGGCGGACGGCCGCCGCTGGGCACGTCCCTGCGGCGTCGCCATCGGACCCGATGGCGCCCTGTACTTCACCAGCGACGGGGGTACACACGGCTTGTTCCGCCTGCGGCGGATTGAATAACCCGGCTTACCGTTGAATCTCCCCGCCTCGGCAGCCGTTTTCGCCTCGGTACGACGCGGTACCGATAACTCAAGCCCTCAAGCCGACTGTGTTGCAGCAACAGAGTGTGTTCTATTTTTCCGGTTGTTCCTTGCCGCCCACCGCACCTTCGTAGGCCTCTTTGGTGGCGCGGCCAGCCGCTCCCGCGGCCTCCGTGCTAGCGTCCCATGCATCCTTCGACACCTCTTTGGTTTTATCCCAGGCCTTGTCGGCGTATTCGCCGGTTTTCCGGGCGCCGCTCTTGGTGGCATCCCACACTTCCTTCGACGTTTCCTTGGTCTCATCCCACACCTCCTTGGAGGTCTCCTTGGTTGCCTCCCAGGCCTCCCGTGATATCTCCTTGGTCGCCTCCCAGGTCTCCGCACCCTTGTGCATTCCCTGGTCGAGCACCGTGGGCTCCGGCGTGCCCGGTTCCACAACCTCCGGCGTCACCGGACCCGGGGTGTTGGCGCCGCTGTCCGCCATCAACTGCGGTGAACACACGCCAAGCAGGCTAAACATCAAAACTAATTTGGGATCATATACGCGCATACGCTCTACACACACTGTGGATGCGACCCTATTGTACCCGCCCCGATCGTTTGCCGTCGCCATATTTTTGATCTACGTCGCCAGCGGCGCGCTGCGCTTGTCCGCGGCTCGACCCGTGGGCGCGTGCACCGGTCGCTTTGCAGGGAACCGGCGCTCGCGAACGGATCATGTTTTGGCATGCAGAAAGCGCAGGCAGTCGACGTTGACGTAGGCGTGTCCTTGCATGGGGGTAACGGACGCAAGCAACCGAAAGCCACAGTCCGGTTCACCGAGGTGATCGATCACCAATATCGCCTCGTGGAAGTCCTCGTACTCGGTATAGTCATTCACGGTGATCACCGTGCGGATGCCGGCGCCGGTCGCGGACAACAAGCCGTTTCGCGAATCTTCGAACGCCAACACGTGACCCGCGGACAGCTTTAATCGCTGGAGGACGAGCTCATAGATATCCGGAGCGGGTTTCTTGTCCGACGCATCCTCACCGGCGCCGATCACCTCGAACCAATCCGGAGCGTTAGCATGGACCGCCGTCTGCAACAGCGCCTCCACGTTTATCCGCGAGGTCGTGGTGGCAATCGCCAGGCGCAGGCCCTCGGCGCGGGCCTCCTGCAACAAGCGCTTGATACCGGGCCGCGCCGGAATCCCACGCTGTCTGACTATTTTGACGAAATGTTCGGTTTTCACCGCATGCAGCTCATCGATGTACATTTCCAGGTCGCGGTCCAAGGCGAAATCCGGGCGATAGTGCTGCACATAATGGTGTAGGCGTTCTTTCCCGCCATGCACAGCCAACAGCCGCCCATAAAGCGCCGGATCCCAGTCCCAATCGAGGCCAAACTCCCTGAATGCGGCGTTATAGGCGAGCCGGTGCCCGTCTCGCTCGGTGTCCGCCAGCGTCCCGTCGACGTCGAAAATTAGCGCCTGTAAGCCGGCGCCGTTTATCGGTGATTTAGAACTCATTGAAACTCCATAACAATTTCCGGGATTAGCGCTCAGCGCATTACATGTTGCGTCGATCCCGCCTTTGTAGTAAAAATGCGCGCTTATTTTTTCTCAGGTGTACCTTAGGAGTCCAGATATGGCGGCCACTTCCAAGAAGAAGGCCAAAGCGAAAAAGAAGACGTCGAAGAAGAAGGTAGCGAAAAAGACCAAGAAAACGGCGAAAAAGGCAGTCAAAAAGAAGGCGGCGAAAAAAGTCGCCAAAAAGAAGAAAAAAGTTGCAGCCAAAAAGAAGCCGGTAAAAAAGAAAGCCACCAAAAAGCCTGTTAAAAAGCCTGTCAAAAAGAAGGCGTCGGCGGCCCGCAAGAAATCGCGCCCCATCATCAAGATGATGGGCGACACCATCGTTCATGGTATCGAACCCTACAACGCCAAGCGGGGCGAAGAATACATGAGCGATCAGCAACTCGATCATTTCCGCACGATTCTGGAGAATTGGCGCGGTCAGCTGGTGGACGACATTTCCCGTACCATCCATTCGATGCAGGACGAAACCATTAATCATCCCGATCCTACCGACCGCGCAACGCAAGAAACGGATATGTCGCTGGAGTTGCGCAGCCGCGACCGCGAGCGCAAGCTCATCAAGAAGATCGACGACACGTTCCTGCTCATCGATGCGGGCGACTACGGCTTTTGTGAAAACTGCGGGGTGGAGATTGGCATCCAGCGTCTCGAGGCCCGTCCTACCGCAACATTGTGTATCGACTGCAAGACGTTGGACGAGATTCGCGAACGGCAGGTAATTTAGATCCGCTGTCATCCCGCTACCGGTCAAAGCCGTAAGCGCTGTTGGCCGCAAAACGATGTCCATCATCGAGTCCGAATTTCGACCCGCAATCTGGTGTCGCGGCCCGCATGTGCAGACGCTATGGCCGCATTTTTTCCGTTTCGTCCCCCGCCCGGTGTACCGCCGGGAACGCCTCGAACTGGACGACGGCGATTTTCTCGATCTGGATTGGTTCGAGCCCGGCGGCGATGGACCGCTGGTGCTGGTGCTGCACGGCCTGGAAGGTTGTTCGCGCTCCCACTATGTTCGTGGTCTGGTCGCTGCCCTGGCGCAACGTAATATTCGCACCGTGGTGATGCATCACCGCGGCTGCAGCGGTGAACCGAACCGCTTGAATCGCAGCTACCATGCCGGAGAGACCGGCGACTTCGATACCGTGTTGAACCGCGTGCACGAGCGCGAGCCAGACACGCGCTTGGGTGCGGTCGGTTTTTCCCTGGGCGGCAACATGCTGCTGAAATGGCTGGGCGAGAATGCTGATACATCGTTGCTATCGGCGGCAGTGGCCGTGTCGGTCCCGTTCCTGCTCGCGGAAGGGGCGCGTCGCATGCAGCGGGGATTCTCGCGCATCTATCAGTGGCGCTTGATTAAACAGATGAAGCAGTCTCTGACCCGGAAGTACGCCAACCGGCAGGCGCCGGTGGACATGCAGCGCGTACGCGGGCTCGACAACTTCTGGACCTTCGACGATCAGGTCACCGCCCCGCTCCACAACTTTTCCGGCGTCGATGACTACTATGCACGCAGCAGCAGCCGCCAGTTTCTTGGCACTATCGGTACCGACACCTTGATCGTGCACGCAAGCGATGACCCATTGATGACGCGGGCGGTGCTTCCGCAAGAACATGAACTATCCGGCAAAATACATCTGGAGATAAGCCCGCGCGGCGGTCATGTGGGCTTTGTTGCCGGCCGGCCGTGGCGCCCGCGGTACTGGCTCGATGAGCGGGTGGCGAACTATCTCAGCGGCAAGCTGAAAGCTTAGAACGCTAGAGCCTTTCAATCACCGCATCCGTGAACTCCCGGGTGCCGGCTTCACCGCCCAGATCGCGTGTGATGCGATCGCCGCTGGCGATAACCTTCCTGATCGCGGTACGGATGCGCTTGGCTTTCTCGGACATGTCCAGTTGGTCCAGCATCAACGCCGCCGCCAAGATCAGAGCCGAAGGATTGGCGATCTTCTTTCCCGCAATGTCCGGCGCCGAACCGTGCACGGCTTCGAAAATCGCAACTTCATCGCCGATGTTGGCGCCGGGCGCCATACCCAACCCACCGATCAATCCGGCGCATAGATCGGAAATAATATCGCCAAACAGATTCGTCGTGACAATGACGTCAAACTGGTGCGGATTCATCACCAATTGCATACAGGTGTTGTCAACAATCATCTCGACGCTCTCGATATCGGGATACTGTTTGGCGATCTCTCGCGCCACATTGAGAAACAAACCGGATGTCGCCTTGAGAATATTCGCCTTGTGCACGACGGTGATTTTTTCCCGATTACGCCGTTGCGCCAGCTCGTACGCGAATCGAATCACGCGTTCCGAGCCGGCGCGCGTAATCACGCTCACTGATTCGGCCCGCGATCCATCCGGAGAAGTTTCCTGGCGTTCTCCGGAGTACATTCCCTCGGTGTTTTCGCGAATGGTGATTATGTCGATATTGTGATAACGCGACTGCACCCCGGGACGTGTAATGGCGGGGCGCACGTTGGCGTAGAGATCAAAAATCTTGCGCAGCTGAACATTGATCGACGCAAACCCCTTACCCACCGGCGTCGTCAATGGCCCCTTGAGGGCGACGCCGTTTGCGCGAATAGACGCCAGTGTCTCTTCAGGCAAAATGTCTTTGCCCGCCTCGGAGGCAGCGACACCCGCCAGTTGGGTGTCGTAGCTGAAGCCGCAGTCCAACGCATCCAGCACGCGAAGCGCGGCGTGCGTAATCTCAGGACCGATGCCGTCGCCGGGAATTACTGTAATAGGACGCATATACCCCTCGTGTACTTAGTTGAAATCCATGACTAGCCCGCATTTCTCACCAGGATCCCGGATGCTGGCGCAGGAGTCGTGCCCAGCTACTATTCTCAGCAATCCACATCAGGAATTTAGGCTGTCTCTTCATAGAATTGACGTCACGAGTCTTTCCGATGCATGCCGGGAATAGTAGCTGGGCGCCTGGAGCGAGACCCATAGCGAGCTATGGGTCGAGTGAAGGCCAAGCGCAGGTGCGCGAGGACCAGCCAGGGTCGGGATAGTCCAGCTACTATTCTCAGCAATCCACATCAGGAATTTAAGCTGTCTATTCACATAAATGACGTAACGAGTCTTTCAGGTGCATGCCAGGAATAGTAGCTGGGCGCCTGGTGAGAAATGCGGGCTAGCATTGCTGCCACGGCAAACCGTCATGCCGCCAGCCGGAGATCGTGCTGCGTCGATGATTGTCGTCCAGCGGGCCTTCGAACCCGGTATCGACGTGGCACACGTTTTTTATCCCCGACTCGATCAACGCCCTGCCGGCTTCAACGGAGCGACGTCCACTGCGGCAGATGAGTATCACCGTCGGCGGATCGTCCTCTTCGGCACCCAAAAAACCGCCGAGCAACACCTCACGCACCTGCGCCACGAAGCGGGGATTCACCGTCCAGTCGGGCTCATCCAACCATGGGATATGAATGGCGTCGCGCGGATGCCCGATCATCAGGTGTTCCATCGTGGAGCGGATATCGATGAGCACCGCCTGCGGGTTATTCTGCAGCAGTTCAAAAGCCGCTTTCGGCGATACGTCCTGGGGCCGTGGGGCATCTTTACTCATGGCATTCTCCGTCAGATCGAATACGACACTGCTATTCTAGCCAAACTTATGGGCGTATAAATATTATTATTTTTCCAGCGTGAGGGTAACCGGTCCATCGTTGACCAGCCGCACCTGCATCGACGCCCCGAATCGCCCGGTCGCCACGTATTCGACACCGACGCTACCTAGGGCAGCCACAAAGCCATTAAACAACGCCTGCGCCGTCTGGGGCGGCATGGCTGCGGAAAAATCCGGGCGCCGCCCCTTCCCGGTTTCGCCATACAGGGTGAACTGCGGCACCACCAGTACCTGGCCCCGGACTTGCAGCACCGAGTATTGAAAATGCCCCGCCTGGTCAGCGAAAACCCGCAGATTGGCGACCTTGTCGGCCATCGGCTGCAACACCGATTCAGCATCGTCGCGGCCGAAGCCGACTAACAGCAGCAGCCCGCCGGCGATCTCACCGATCAGTTCATCATCTACCGTAACCGACGCACAGCGGACGCGTTGCAGGAGAATTCTCACCGATATCAAGAAACGACGAACGCTTCGCCATAAAAAAGGGGCCTGACGGCCCCCGATAACTGTGTACCCGAGACACGTTGGTCACGCTGCATTGTCGATCGCTTTCATGCTCAGGCGGATGCGGCCCTGCTTGTCGACCTCCAGGACTTTGACCTTGATCACATCTCCCTCCGACAGCATGTCGCTGACGTTCTCGACACGCTTGTTGGAGATCTGTGAGATATGCACCAAACCGTCTCTGCCGGGCAGGATGTTAACGAACGCGCCGAAGTCCATCAGCTTGACCACACGGCCTTCGTAGGTCTTACCAACCTCCACATCGGCGGTGATATCCTCGATGCGCCGGCACGCTTCCTGTCCCGCCGCATTGTCAACCGAAGCGACCTTGATCGTACCGTCATCACTGATGTCGATGGTGGTGCCGGTCTCCTCAGAAATAGCACGCACCGTCGCGCCGCCCTTGCCGATGACGTCGCGGATTTTTTCCACCGGAATCTTGATCGTCAGAATTCGCGGCGCCCACTCGGACATCTCCGGTCGCGGGGTGGAAATGGCTTTGGCCATTTCACCCAGGATATGCATCCGGCCGTCGCGGGCCTGTTGTAACGCGACCTCCATGATCTCCTTGGTGATACCGTCTATCTTAATGTCCATTTGCAGGGCCGTGACTCCAGTCGGCGTACCGGCAACCTTGAAGTCCATGTCGCCAAGATGGTCCTCATCACCAAGAATGTCGGTCAATACTGCGAATTGCTCACCTTCCTTGATCAGACCCATGGCCACACCCGCAACCGGCGCTTTGATAGCCACACCGGCATCCATCAACGACAAGCTGGTGCCGCATACGGTGGCCATAGAGCTGGACCCGTTGGATTCGGTGATTTCCGACACTACGCGCACCACATAGGGAAAGTCATCCATGGGCGGCAACACAGCGGCAATCGCCCTTTTCGCCAATTTCCCGTGCCCTATTTCGCGGCGCTTGGGTGACCCCACACGGCCGGTCTCACCTACACAGAACGGCGGAAAGTTATAGTGCAGCATGAAGCGATCGCGGCTTTCCCCTTCCAAGGCGTCGATGATCTGGGCGTCGCGTTCGGTGCCCAGAGTGGTGGTCACAATGGCTTGAGTTTCACCACGGGTGAATAACGCCGATCCATGGGTGCGGGGCAATGCGCTCACGCGGCACGCGATGTTACGCACCGTGCGTGTGTCGCGCCCATCGATTCGCGGCTCGCCGGCGAGGATTCGGCCCCGCACAGTATTCTTTTCGAGGCTCTTAATCGATCCTTTGACCGCGTCGATGAGTTCCTGCTCGGAATCATCGTCCGTCAGGGAGGATACAACGCGCTCACGGATTTCAGCGAGCTGGTCCTGACGCTGTTGCTTGTCCGCGATGTGATACGCTTCAGCGATATCACTGTTACAAAGATCCGTGACTCTGCTGCCGAGGGTGGAATCCTCCTCCGGAGGATTCCACTCCATGGGAGTTACGCCAACTTCGTCGGCAAGTTCGCGGATGGTACGAATCGCGGCCTGCAAATGTTCATGACCGAACAACACGGCGCCCAACATCTCCTGCTCGCTGAGTTCATCCGCTTCGGACTCCACCATCAAAACCGCACTGTCCGTTCCGGCGACCACCAGGTCGAGCTTGGATCCATCATTCAATGAAGAGATGCTCGGATTCAAGACGTACTCTCCATCCAGGAAGCCCACCCGGGCGGCGCCGATCGGACCATTGAACGGTATACCGGACAATTGCAGTGCCGCAGAGGCCCCGATCATCGCCACAATGTCGGGATCGATCTCCGGATCCACCGACATCACGGTGGCGATTATCTGTATTTCGTCGGAAAATCCTTTCGGGAACAGCGGGCGGATGGGACGGTCGATCAGGCGGCAGGTGAGGACGGCTTTCTCGGAGGGCCGGCCTTCCCGTCGGAAGAAGCCCCCTGGTATCCGGCCTGCGGCGTACGTTCGTTCTTCGAAATCGACTGTTAGCGGGAGGAAGTCCCGCGCCAGCCTACTCCGCTGGCATACGACTGTCACCAACACCGACGTATCTCCGCAACTGGCGACTACGGCCCCGGTGGCCTGGCGGGCTATCTCACCTGTCTCCAGCTTGAAATTATGCTGGCCATATTGAAACTCTTTTACTACTTTAACCACTGTATTTTCTCCACCGCTTATTTCCGCAGACCCAGTTTACCGATCAAAGATCGATAACGCTCAACGTCCCTAGCTTTCAAATAATCAAGCAACTTGCGCCGCTGATTTACGATTCGCAACAATCCCTGTCGGGAGTGATGGTCATGAATATGAGTTTTAAAATGCGACGACAAGTCCTTGATGCGCTCGGTCATCAACGCAATTTGGACCTCCGGTGAACCGGTGTCGGCGCTAGCGCGCTGATGTTCGCTGACAACCTGCGCTTTTTGTTCGGCAGTTAAAGCCATAACTTTCCTCTGTGTTCTTAACGGGTTACCTGGAAAAACGGCCCGCGTATTCTAACTGCACACCCTGGCTGTCACAACCAGACGCGTAAGTTGCCACGCACGCCAAAATTTATTTTTAAAGACAATCACTTACTGAATGTGAAACAACCGCTTTGGGGCCACGCGGCCATCCGCCAGAACCTGCCCGACGCCCAGAAACCCGGCTTCTTTCGCGTACAGGCGCACCCATCCCGACGAAGGTGCGCTGGCCGCGCGCACCGGTTGCCCGCGGCACAGGTAGTAGGCGGCATCGGTCGATAACATTACGTCCGGCAAGTTGGATAAGCCCTCGTCCGCGGGAATCAACAATCGGTCGAGTTCCGCGACACTATCGGTGCTTCGAAGCTGCTCCAATGAAATCGCATTGTCGACGGTGAACGGCCCGACACCGGTGCGTCGCAGAGAGGCAACATGGGCGCCACATCCCAGTCGCTCACCCAACTCGTGGGCGAGGGTGCGCACATAAAACCCACTCGAGCAGTGCAATTCGACTTCTATGCTGTCCGTAGTCAGACGCCGCCAGGTTGCCTGGTACACATTGACAGCCCTGGGTTTGCGCTCCACTTCGATGCCCTGACGAGCAAGTTTATACAGTGGCTGACCACGATGTTTTATTGCGCTGTACATTGGCGGTACCTGCTGAATACTACCGCGAAAGGTGGCTAACGCCTCCTCTACCTCTTCATCCGAAACGTCCACTGGTGCACTGAACACGGACTCGCCCTCCGCATCGCCGGTGTCGGTGGACACTCCGAGTCGGAATACCGTGATGTATCGTTTGTCCGCATCCAGAAAAAAACTGGAAATCTTGGTGGCCTCACCAAAACAAATCGGCAACAACCCGGTGGCAATGGGATCGAGACTCCCGGTATGACCCGCTTTGCGTGCTTTATAAATCGCTTTAGCTTCCTGTAGCGCCCCGTTGGAAGTCAACCCAACAGGTTTATCCAGCAATAAAATCCCCTGGATGTTGCGGCCACCGCGTCGTCTACTCTTATTCAATACCGGATCAACCTTTGGAATCGGTATCGACATCGGGATGCGCTGCGGTATCGATTAACTTCGACAACTTGTTTCCATTTTCGATACTAGTGTCGTAGACGAAACTAATTCTCGGACTGGTACGCAAATTCAAGTCGTGGCTCAACTCGCGGCGTAAGAAACCGCTCGCATGTTCCAGGGCCGTCAACAAATGTTCCCTGTCGGCGGGATCATCTTCCCGATTGAGCCGAGTGACATATACCTTGGCGTTTTTCAGGTCCTTACTCAGGTCCACACCGGTCACGGTAACGAATCCAATACGCGGATCATTAACGTGACTCGCTAGTAACTTGGCGAGTTCGCGCTGCACGAGTTCTGCAACCCTGCGCGTGCGGCTGAATTCTCTGGGCATGTCGTGGCAACGCGTTTGTCAGCTATAACTTGGCCCGAACTTCAAAAGTCTTGAACATCTCAAGTTGGTCGCCCACCTTGACATCGTTGTAGTTCTTGATGCCCACACCACATTCGAGGCCGGCCTTGACCTCGCTCACATCCTCCTTGAATCGCCGCAAAGAATCGATTTGACCCTCGAAAATTACCACGTTATCCCGCAGTACGCGGACCTTTTCGTTGCGGCGAGCAATGCCGTCGGTGACGTAACATCCGGCGATGACGCCAATCCTTGGCGCCCGGAAGACGTCCCGTACCTCGGCGTTGCCGACAACCTCTTCCTTGATCTCCGGCGCCAGCATGCCGGTCATCGCGGCCTTGACCTCATCCACAACGTCATAGATCACGTTGTAATAGTGCACATCGACGCCTTCGCCTTCGATAAGCTTGCGCGCGGTGGCATCGGCACGAACGTTGAAACCCACTATGATCGCATTCGACGCCATGGCCAAGTTGACATCGGACTCACTGATGCCCCCCACCATACCGTGGACTACGTTGACACGAACTTCGCTGGTGGACAACTTCTCCAATGCCTCGGTCAGCGCTTCCACGGATCCTTGCACATCGGCCTTGATCACCAGATTGAGGCTCTTCTGTTCGCCCTCGTCCATCTGCTGAAACATATTTTCCAGTTTGGCGGCCTGCTGCCGTGCAAGCTTGACTTCTTTGTGTTTCCCCTGACGAAATAACGCGATCTCCCGCGCCTTGCGCTCATCGGTGACCGCCAGCATCTCGTCTCCAGCCACCGGCACCCCGGACAGTCCCTGAATCTCCACCGGCGTCGATGGACCAGCCTCTTTTATCCGTTTGCCGGCGTCGTTGGACATTGCACGTACACGCCCGGTTTCACGTCCGGCTAAAATCACATCGCCATGATGCAATGCGCCTTTTTGCACGAGTATCGTCGCTACCGGACCCCGGCCCTTGTCCAGCCGGGCCTCGACCACCAGCCCGGACGCCAAACCGCTGCTTCCGGCTTTCAAATCCAGCAATTCGGATTGCAGCAGCACTGAATCGAGCAGCTGTTCCACTCCCTCGCCCGTTTTTGCGGATACCGGCACCATCAGCACATCGCCACCCCACTCCTCGGGTATGACATCGTGGGTCGCCAGATCCTGTTTCACCCGATCTGGATCCGCCTCTTCCTTATCGATCTTGTTGATCGCTACCACGATCGGCACGTCGGCGTTCCTGGCATGATGTATCGCTTCCACCGTCTGTGGTTTAACGCCGTCGTCGGCGGCAACCACCAGAATTACGATGTCGGTGGCCTGCGCCCCGCGGGCGCGCATCGCGGTGAACGCCTCGTGGCCGGGAGTATCGAGAAAGGTGAGCACGCCCTTGGATGTGCGCACCTGATACGCGCCGATATGCTGGGTGATTCCACCCGCCTCACCGGCGGCGACCTTAGCTTTGCGGATGTGATCCAGAAGTGACGTTTTACCGTGATCGACATGCCCCATTACCGTGACCACCGGCGGTCGCGCGCGCGCTTCTCCTTCCTCCCGCTGCTGATCGAGCAGCAAAGCTTCCGGATTGTCCGGCGCCGCGGCTTTGGCTTGGTGACCCATCTCCTCGACCACTAGAATCGCCGTGTCCTGATCCAGGACCTGATTGATGGTGACCATGGTACCCATCTGCATCAACACCTTGATCACTTCGGCGGCCTTGATGGACATCGCCACTGCGAGCTCGGCAACGGTAATCGTCTCCGGGATGGTCACCTCGCGCTTGACCGGCTCGGTGGGCCGCTCAAACCCGTGCTGGGTAGACGTAGTCTTGACCTTCTTCGGTCGCTGCATGTCGCGGGACTTGCGCCGCCCCTTGAGACTGCCGGAGACATGCAGTTCATCTCGGGTACGCCTGCCCTTGCGCTCAGCCTTTTTCGGCCGTTCGTCTTTTTTCTTTTCAGGCGCGGCGACGGGGGCGGGCGCCACTTCAGGCGCCGGCGCTTCGCTTGGCGGCTCCACGGTCTCCGCAACCTCGACCGTGGTGGGCGCTTCCTGCGCCTCTTCGGCTGCCACCTCCGCGGTTATTTCCTCCGCGACTTCGGTGATTGCCTCCACCGCGGCGGCGGCCTCTTCCGAGGTCAACTCGGGCTGCGGCTGCGTGGGCTCGGCTGTTGTACCGGTCTCTTCCGCCGCCGGTGGTAGTTGCTCGGCCTCCGCGGCGGCCTTCTCGGCAGCCTCCGCAGCGGCGGCCTCGGCGGCGGCCTGCACAGCAGCCTCAGCGGCGGCGGCTTCTTCCGCTGCCGCCTGACGTCGTTGGCGTTCCTGCTCCTCGAGCACCTCGCGCTTGACGAAGGTTCGGCGCTTACGTACCTCGACATGAATGGTTCGCGAGGTGCCGGTACGTGACGTCTGCTTGATTTCAGCCGCCGTCTTGCGCTTGAGGGAAATCTTGCTGCGCTTGGGAGTTAAGGTCCGCTGATCACCACCGCGCAGGTATGAAAGCAACGTGACTTTCTCATCTTCGCTGAGCGGATCCTTTGGTTGCTTACCGTCGATCCCCGCGTCCGCCAGCTGTTGAATCAGCTTCTCGGTTCCAATGCCGATCTGTTCTGCGAAACTTCTTACCGTAACTTGTGACATCACCGTTCCCACCGTTACTCGTTCTCCGCGACCTCTGCTTGTTCGAACCAGTGAGCGCGCGCCGCCATAATTAGAGCCGCCGCCCGCTCGTCTTCGAGTTCAATATCCGAAATCTCCAACAACTCGTCCATCGCACATTCGGCCAGATCCTCTCTCGTGCGGATACCGTGGCTGGCCAGCAGGCGCGCCGTGTGCTCGTCCATTCCATCGAGCTCCAACAAATCCGCCTGTGGCTCCGCCAACTTCAACTGCTCTTCCTGGGCAATCGCCCGGGTCACCAATGCGTCTTCCGCCCGGCTGCGCAATTCATCCACCAATTGTTCATCAAACTCCTCGATGTCCAGGAGTTCCTGTCTGGGCACATATGCCACCTCTTCCAGTGAGGTAAAACCTTCCTGAACCAGAATGCCCGCGACGTCCTCGTCAACGTCGAGTTGTTCCATCAACATACCGCGAATGTCTTGGGATTCGCTTTCCGCCTTCTCTACCGCCTCTTGATCCGTGAGGATGTTGATCTCCCAACCGGTGAGCTCAGAAGCGAGTCGCACGTTTTGCCCGCCGCGGCCGATCGCCTGAGACAACTGGCTCTCATCGACCACAACGTCCATCGCTCTTAGCTCTTCATCCACGACGATCGACTCGACCTCCGCCGGCGCCAGGGCGTTGATCACGAATTGCGCCGGATCTTCCGACCACTTGATGATGTCCACACGCTCTCCGGCGATCTCGTTGGACACGCTCTGCACGCGGGACCCGCGAATACCGACGCACGCGCCGACCGGGTCAATCTTGGGATCATTGGATTTAACCGCGATTTTCGCACGCAATCCGGGATCCCGGGCGGCGCTCAGGATCTCGATGATTCCCTCTCCGGCCTCAGGGACCTCCAGCTGGAACAACTGAATCAACAGCTCCGGCGACACGCGATCCAGAAACAATTGCGGTCCCCGTGGCACCGGCCGTACATCGCGAAGGATGGCGCGTATCCGGTCTCCGGGGCGCAGACCTTCGCGCGGAATCATTGCCGATTTCGTGAGCACCGATTCCGCACCCCCAAGGTCGACGATGGCGTCCCCGCGCTCCAATCGCTTGACGACCCCGGAGACCATCTCATTTTTACGTGGCTCGTACTCCGAGACGATGCGCTCGCGTTCGGCCTCGCGGACCTTTTGCATGATCACCTGTTTCGCAGCTTGTGCGGCGATGCGGCCGAAATCCACTGGTTCCAGCGGCTGTTCGATGAATTCTCCTATTTCCATCTCGGGGTGCTCCAATCGAGCCTGGGTAAACCGGATCTGACGGTCCGGGAACTCGAGCTCTTCTTCGTCGGAGATCACTTCCCAACGGCGATAGGTGTCGTAATCACCGGTATCGCGATGGATATTCACGCGCGCATCAATATCCTCGCGGTGGCGCTTACGTGTCGCGGTCGCCAACGCAGCCTCAATCGCCTGAAAGATCACGTCTTTCTCGACGCCCTTTTCCCGGGACAACACGTCCGCCATCAATAAGATTTCGTTCGCCATTACTATCGCTCCTAACCGGCCGTCTCATTCATTCGTTGACCCGGCCACTCAATTCTGTCGCTGGTACTCCGGCACCACACGTGCCTTTTCAATATCATCGAACGGCAAATCATAGGGTTCACCGTCCACTTCCACGACCACCATATCGTCGGTTACTTGCTGCAATACACCGGTAAACCGGCGCCGACCCGCCACATAGTGATGGGTCTTCACCTTCACTTCGCTTCCCACTGCCTGCTCAAAATGGCGCCGTTTGCTCAAAGGGCGGTCCATACCCGGCGAAGACACTTCCAAGGTGTAGCGGTCCGGCAGCGGATCCTCGACATCGAGGATAGCGCTCAGCTGGTGGCTGACGCGGGCGCAGTCATCTACGGTCACGCCGTCGGGCCCGTCGATATACACCCGCAACACCGTAGATCCACCGCTTCCCGCCAGTTCGACCGCCAGCACTTCGAACCCCAACGCCGCGGCGCCGGGCTCCAGCAGTCCGTGCAACCTGGTGTTGGTCAGTGATGCCATATCCAACCTGTGTTAACAAAAAAGTGGGCGCTCGGCCCACTTTGGAATTCTCCGCGTTGTTGTGTTCCCTCGCGAACGCAGCCATAGCCCGCGTTTTGCGCCCAAACACAAAGCCCCGCAATGTAGCGGGGCCGAAGGCAGAAAATTTGGTAGCGGGGGTAGGATTTGAACCTACGACCTTCGGGTTATGAGCCCGACGAGCTGCCAGACTGCTCCACCCCGCATCAAGGCGGCAGGATTGTACGCGATTCCAGGGGGCAGTTCAAGCACCTGTATCTCCAACTCCTTGAAAACAAAACACTTCAGGAGCAGGGAGTTAGGGCCGGGTTATGGCAAAGCGGCGCAAGCCCTAACGCACCGTGCGGGCTAGGAGACGAAACCGTTCATTACGCTGGCCACCGCAGTGAGACACAGTTGCTGAATCGGGCCGATCCAGGGAAGCACCAGCAGCACCGCCCAGGCGTTTACACCCATCACAACCTTCAAGTCGGTCGCGGCCTCGATGGCCTGCACACCCTCATCAGGGGGATCGAAATACATGAGTTTTATGACGCGTAAGTAGTAGAACGCGCCCACCACCGCGAACAATACGGCAATCACCGCCAGCCATACCAGATTGACGTCGATGATCGCCTGAATGACCGACAGTTTCGCGAAAAAACCCACCGCGGGAGGAATTCCGGCCATGGATATCATCAACAGCAACATCAATGCCGCGTACCACGAGTTCCGTTGGTTGAGTCCCTTCAAGTCATCGAGTTCGTCGGCTTCGAATCCCTCCCGGGACAATAGCAAGATCATTCCGAAGGCACCCAAACTCATGAACGCGTAGACAAGAATATAAAAGAACGCAGCGCTGTAGCCCGTCGGCGTGCCGGCCAATATCCCAAGCAGCATGAAACCCATATGGGAAATCGCCGAATACGCCAGCATGCGCTTGAGATTGGTCTGCGCTATGGCGATGAGGTTACCGGTGCCGATCGACAACACCGCGAGAATGATCACCATGTCCCGCCATGTGCCGTGCAAGTCTTCCAAGCCGCCGATCAACAACCGAATGACAATTGCAAAACCGGCGATCTTGGGGGTGGTGCCGATAAACAGCGTGGTTGACGTCGGCGCCCCATGGTAGACATCGGGCACCCACATATGGAAGGGCACCACACCCAGTTTGAATGCCAGGCCCACGAGGACGAAAACCAGCCCGAAAATCAACACCACGTCATCCGCCGACATGCCACCGACCGCCTGGCGTACCGTCGGTATATCCAGACTCCCCGTCAAACCATACAGGATCGACATGCCGTATAACATCATTCCCGAGGCCAGGGCGCCGAGCACGAAGTACTTCATCGCCGCCTCGGTGGCCAGCGCAGAGTCTCGCTGGAAAGCGACCATCGAATATAGGCTCAGCGACAGCAGCTCCAGACCCAAATACAGCACCAGGAAATGATTTGCCGATGCCATCACCATCATTCCAACCACCGCGAACAGCCCAAGCACAAAATACTCTCCTTTGTACAGGCCGCGCGCTTCGATGTAGTCACGGGAGTAAACGAATACCACGAGTGTTATCAGGCAAATCGCAATTTTGACGACATCCGACAAGGCATCGTCGACAAACATATTATTGAAGGTGAATACCGGTTCCGCAGAGAAACTCGACAGCGAAAGCAATGCGCCCACTCCCAACGTAAGCAGGGTCAAGCCATAGCTGATCACGCGCTGTTCTTTGCGGATGTACAAGTCAACCACAAGAATCAAGCACGCCATTGTAAATACGAACAGTTCAGGGATCGCCGGAGTGACGTTGAGTGTGCCGTTCATTTCGATGCCTTGATCACAGTTTTGACACCGCCGTCTGCGCGACCAGATTTTCCACAGAGGCGTGCATGATATCGAGCACCGGAAACGGCCACACGCCCATAATCAAAACCGTTGCCGCCAACAGGGCAAGGAACACGACTTCCCGCGCGGAGATATCGCTGAGCGCCTCGACCGCATCATTGGCCACCGCACCGTAGATTACGCGTTTGTACATCCACAGCGTATAGGCGGCGCCGAAGATCAATGTCGTACCGGCCAACACCGCGTACCAAACGTTGACTTTAAACGCGCCCAGGATCACCAGAAACTCGCCGACAAACCCGGACGTGCCTGGCAGCCCCGCATTCGCCATCGCGAACAACATCATGAACGACGCGAACACCGGCATGGTATTGGCCACGCCGCCATAACTGGAGATCTGACGAGAGTGCATACGATCGTACAACACGCCCACGCACAGGAATAACGCGCCGGATATGAATCCATGAGAGATCATCTGCGCGATGCCGCCCTCGATGCCCTGCTGATTGAAGATGAAGAATCCCAAGGTGACAAAACCCATATGCGCAATGGAAGAATAGGCAATGAGCTTCTTCATATCCTCCTGGACCAGGGCCACCAATGCGATGTAAATGATCGCGATTAGGGACAACGCAATCATCACACCGGCCAGTGCATGGCTGGCGTCCGGCAGGATGGGCAGATTAAAGCGAAGGAATCCATAGCCCCCCATCTTCAACATGATCGCCGCCAGGATTACCGAGCCGCCGGTGGGCGCCTCCACGTGCGCGTCCGGTAACCAGGTATGCACCGGAAACATGGGGACTTTCACCGCGAACGCGGCAAAGAACGCAATAAACAGCAGGATCTGTTGTTTGATGTCGAGCGGCAACAGGTAGTAGTCGGGAATGCTGAAACTGCGGCTTTGTTGGTACAGGTAGATAAACGCCACCAGCATTAGCAACGACCCAAGCAGCGTAAACAGAAAAAACTTTATCGTCGCATAGATGCGATTGGGCCCACCCCAGATGCCGATAATGATAAACATCGGAATCAGCATCCCCTCCCAGAACACATAAAAGAGGATCGCGTCCAGCGCCGAGAATACACCATTCATGAGACCTTCCATAATCAGGAAAGCAGCCATGTACTGCGCCACCTTGGTCTGAATGATCTGCCAACCGGCGATCACTACGATCACGGTCAAGAACGTCGTCAGCAAAATGAAAGGCAGCGAGATTCCGTCGATGCCAAGGTGATAATGGATATTAAAGGTGGCAATCCATGGCGCGAGCTCGGTGAACTGCATTACCGCCGTGGTCTTGTCGAAGCCGCCATACAGCGACAAACTGAACAGAAAGGTGATTATCGAAAACGCCAGCGCGATCTTGCGCGCGATAGGCGCGCGCTCGTCGCCTCCTGTGGCGAGCACCAGCACACCACCCACGATCGGGGTCCAGATCACAAGGCTTAACAGGTGTGCATCCATACGGTCAGAACTTCAAAAACAGGGTCATCAACAAAAACAATCCAATGATCATGGCGAAAGCATAGTGATAAACATAACCGGTCTGGATGTGACGGATGATTCCTGAAAACCAACCCACCACGCGGGCGGTACCGTTCACCATCCAGCCGTCGATCACTTTAGCGTCCCCGATTTGCCAGAACACATGACCGATGCTGCGAATGCCGCGAGCGATCACCCGCTCGTAGAATTCGTCGAATCCGTACTTGTTCATCAGCGTGCGGTAAATAGCGCTGAACTTCACCGCCAGCTTGCCCGGAAGCTCCGGCTTATCGATGTACATAACCCATGCGGCTATCGCCCCGACCAGAAATAACCAGAACGGCGGCGCCAGCATCCCGTGCAGCATAATCCCGAGCAGCAGTTCTACGCCGGTGGCGTCGGGAACTTCGTGGGCAAGTTGGGCCAGTGTGTCATGCTCCGGCAGCACCTTTAACGACTCGCCAAAAAATCCACCAAACAGCATCGGCTCCACATACCAGGCGCCGATGACCACGGATGGTATCGCCAGCAACACCAACGGCACAGTGACCACCCATGGCGATTCCTTGACGTGACGCCGGACCTCCTGGTCCATGCGCGGCCTGCCGTGGAACGTAAGAAACAACAGCCGGAAGCTGTAAAACGAGGTAACAAACACGCCGGCCGTCAATGCGATGTAAGCGAATCCGGATCCCGGCAGTTTCGATAAATGCACCGCCTCGATGATCGCGTCCTTGGAGAAGAAACCGGAAAACCCCGGGAAACCGACCAGCGCCAACGTCCCGATGACGGCAGTGAGGTAGGTGATCGGCAACGGTTTGCGCAGTCCGCCCATGGCGCGCATGTCCTGCTCGTGATGCATAGCAATGATTACCGAACCCGCGGCCAGAAACAGCAACGCCTTGAAAAACGCATGGGTCACAAGGTGAAACATTCCAGCGGCATAGGCGGATGCGCCCATCGCCACGGTCATATATCCAAGCTGAGACAACGTCGAGTACGCCACCACGCGCTTGATATCGTTCTGCACCAAACCGATCAGGGCCATGAAGAACGCGGTGATGGCGCCGATCACCATGACTACGCTGAGGGCGGTTTCAGAGAGCTCATACAACGGCGACATGCGGGCGATCATAAATATTCCCGCGGTGACCATTGTCGCGGCATGGATCAGCGCGGAAATCGGCGTCGGGCCCTCCATGGAATCGGGCAACCACACATGCAGCGGCACCTGGGCGGACTTGCCCATGGCGCCGACGAACAGAAGCAGGCAAATAAGCGTGATCCAGGTCGTTTCTACGCCCAAAAACGGTACCGTCACCGCGGCTGCTTGGGGCGCCGCCGAGAAAACCGCCGAGTAATCCAGGCTGCCGAACAAGAACGCGATGGCCGCGATACCGAGCAAGAACCCCAGGTCCCCGACCCGGTTGACCAGGAATGCCTTGAGATTGGCGGCAATCGCCGACTCCCGTTGAAACCAGAAACCAATCAGCAGGTAGGACACCAGACCCACGGCTTCCCAACCGAAGAACAACTGCAGGAAGTTATTGGACATCACCAGCATCAACATCGCAAAAGTAAACAACGCGATGTAACTGAAGAATCTCTGATAGCCGGGATCATCGTGCATATAGCCAACGGTGTATATATGCACCATTAAAGAAACGAACGTGACCACCGCCATCATTGTGGCGCTGAGTTCATCGATTAAAAATCCGATCTCGAACGGTACGCCGCCGCTGATCGCCCATGTGTACAGCGAACCGTTGAATTTGTTTCCGGCGAGCACGTCAAAATAGACCACCAATGACAATACGAAAGAAAGCGCCACGGCGGAAATGGTAATTGTGTGTGCGCCGGCGCGCCCTATCTTCTTCCCGAACACACCGGCGATGATGGATGCCACCAAGCAACTCAAGGGAATAGCCACATAAATCAATTGCATGTTTTCAAACATGTATCGTCATCCCTTCAGCGTGTCTAAATCTTCCACATTGATCGTATGCCGGTTGCGGAACAATACGATCAGAATCGCCAGTCCGATAGCGGATTCCGCCGCTGCCACGGTGAGTATGAAAAACACGAACACCTGACCCGCCGTATCCTGGAGGTAATGGGAAAATGCAAGGAAGTTTATATTTATCGCGAGCAGCAGAAGTTCGATGGCCATCAACAGTATGACGACATTCTTTCGATTCAAGAAGATGCCGATCACACTCAAACAGAACATGATTGCGCCAAGTATCAAATAGTGCGAAAGCGGAATCATTATTGCTCGTCCTTGCGCCGTTCGGCGGCCATCTTCACCAAGCGGATTCGGTCCTCACGTTGAACCGCGACTTGCTCGGCAGGATTCTGATACTTGGTCTCCGGTCGTTTGCGCAGTGTCAACGCGATTGCCGCAATGATTGCGACCAATAGAATCAGCGCCGCGATCTCAAACGGATAGACATAGAAGGTATACAGCAATCTCCCCAGCTCCTTGGTATTACTGTAATCCTCGCCATGGGGCTCGGGGCGGGGCATATTCTGCTGATCGAAGCTATCGGCGCTCAGCACGATAACCATTTCCACGACCATCAGCAGCGCGACCAAGCCTCCGATTGGCAAATACTCTCCGAAACCCTCACGCAGCCGGGTCAAATTGACGTCCAGCATCATCACCACGAACAGGAATAGCACCATTACCGCGCCGACGTAGACGAGAACCAGAACGATGGCCAGAAATTCCGCTTCTAGTGTCATCCAAACACAGGCGCCGCTAACAAACGCCAGCACCAGAAACAGCGCCGCCTTTACGGGATTACGAATGGTAATCACCATCGCCGCGGCGAAAACCATGATTGCCGCAAAAAAATAAAAGGCCAGTTGTGTAAATGACATTACAGTTTGACTTATTCTGGTTTCGTCAACGACTTCCCGCCGCAGCCCGGGCTTTCACCGCCCGGTTTGTTGTTGATTAGGTCGTGATGTTTTTCAAACGCCTGTTCATAATTATCGGTACGGCGCATCCGTGCCTCGCGCAGCCGCAATCTCCGCTTCATATTGATCTCCGATCGCCAGCAGTTGCTCTTTAGTGATCACGTTCTCTCCCCGATTTTCAAAGTGAAATTCATGGATATGAGTTTCAACAATTGAGTCGACCGGACATGCCTCTTCACAGAAGCCGCAATAAATACACTTGAACAGATCGATGTCATAACGGGTTGTTCGCCGCGTCCCGTCTTCCCGTTCTTCCGACTCGATGGTGATTGCCGCCGCCGGACATACCGCTTCGCACAGCTTACAGGCGATGCACCTTTCTTCGCCATTGGGATAGCGGCGTAACGCGTGTAACCCGCGAAAACGCGGCGATTTCGGCGTCTTCTCCTCCGGGTATTGCACGGTAATCTTTCTTGCAAACAGGTGCCTGCCCGTTACCCGTAGCCCCTTCAATAATTCCCAGAGCAGAAAACTGCGAAGTAATTGTCTCACTCTCGTGTTCATATCAACTTGACCCACATCAGTGAAACATATGTCCGAGTGGCGTGAAGAACATGAAAAATCCAAGTACCGCTATCCACACCAAGGTAACCGGAATGAACACTTTCCAGCCCAGTCGCATAATTTGGTCATACCGGTATCGCGGGAACGTAGCGCGAAACCATAAGAAAAAGAACAGCACCAGTGCGGCCTTGCCGATGAACCACAAACCAGGCGGCACTATGGTAAACGGCGTGTCGATCGGCGCGTGCCATCCGCCGAGAAACAATATCGCCGTCAATGCCGAGATCAAGATGATGTTGGCGTATTCGGCGAGAAAAAATACCGCGAATGTCATACCCGAATATTCCACATGAAACCCGGCAACTATCTCAGATTCGCCTTCGGCGACATCGAATGGTGCGCGGTTAGTTTCCGCAACTCCGGAGATGAAATAAACCAGGAACAGTGGAAACAGCGGCCAGACATACCAATCGAGAAAACTGCCTTGTTGACCGCGCACAATTTCTCCCAGATTCAGGCTGCCCGCGGCCATCAGCACACCCACTAATGCAAACCCCATTGCGATTTCATAGGCGACTATCTGCGCAGCGGAGCGCATCGCCCCAAGGAACGCATACTTGGAGTTCGACGCCCAACCGGCGATGATGACTCCGTACACACCCATGGACGTCAGCGCCAGAATGTACAACAAACCGGCGTCGATATTGGTCAAAAGCAAGGTGTCGGACACCGGTATCACCGCCCATGCCGCCAGCGCCGCGGTAATCGAAATCACCGGCGCCACGAGAAACAAATAGCGGTTGGCATTGGTCGGAATCGCTGCTTCTTTCAGCAGTAACTTCAAGGCATCGGCGATCGGTTGCAGCCATCCGCGGGGACCGACCCGGTTCGGTCCGATGCGTATCTGCATATATCCAATCAATTTACGCTCCGCATAGGTGGTATACGCCACCGCCAGCAGCAGCGGTATCAGAATCACCACGATCTTGACGACGTTGATCAGCGTTACCTGTATCCAATCCGGCCAACCCTGCATGTAGGAAAGCATTAGCTCCATCTCATGACACCTTCACGATTCGAACCATGCCGACCCCTCCCAAGGGCGCCGTCTCATGGTAACCGGACGGGATATAAACACTGTCCGTCGGTACACGTTCGTCGATGATCAGATCAAGTTCGACGCTCGATTCGCCCATATGCGCGTGAATCCGGTCACCGTTCTCCACCGCCAGTTTGCCCGCTTGCTCTGAATTCATATACGCCGCCGGCGCCGGGTTGTCCCGCGTGGCTTGTAACGCGGGCGCCCGCCGAACATAGGGATCGACTTTATACAGCGGTACGTCCAACACGCGCTCTACATCGATTCCTTTGCCGTTGGCCGGCGTCTCAGGTTCGCTCAGCATGCGCGGCATGTCATGGGGCTGGTATGCATCAGCATCCCATACAAGCTCGCGCCGAACCTCTTCGGACGAGACGTATTCAAAATCCGGCTGATCCAACAAGTTGCCGATCACCCGCAGCACTTTCCATAACGGGCGTGCCTCGCCTTGCGGCGGCACCACCCCGGTGGTGCTCTGTGCGCGTCCTTCGCAGTTTACGTAGGTGCCTGAAGTCTCGCTGAACGGCGTAACAGGCAGCAACACGTCGCCGGGGACACCGTCTTCGATGTCGAACGCGGTCATCCGCACGACGAACTCTGCGGCGTCAACGGCGTCCGCAGCCACGCGGCTTTCGAGACAATCGAGTTGCGGCTCCAGGCCCATCAGCAGAAAAGCCTTGCGCGGTTCGCGCAACATGTCCAACGCGTGCAAGCCGCCTTCACCGACGTCCTGACCGACCGGGCCACGATGAGGCACGCACCCTGCGAGCCACCCGCCCACACTGTTGGCCTCCGCTAGAACTCCGAGACGGGCCCCGGTTCGGGTTTGTAGCGCTTGCGCCAGGCCCCGCAGCACCGAGAACTGCGGATGCGCGATGGCCGACAGACCCAAGACGATATGGGCATCTTTCCCGGCTTGTTGCAGCAGCTCGGCGATCTCCCGCTCGCTTTGCGTCGGCTCGCTCGACGCCCAGGCGCGCAGACCACCGGGCGCATCTGCGCTGTCCCCCATCGCCGCCACCACGCGGGCCAGCGCATAGGGGATTTCTTCCGGAGGTGCGATCACCTTGCCGGCCAGATCAAAATGAAACGAATAATCCAAGCTGTTGATGGCCATGACACGCGCGCCCCGCAAGCTGGCCTTGCGCACGCGCAGACCCAGCAGCGGTTGATCCTTGCGGATGTTTGCACCGACCAATAAAACCGCCTTGGCATGTTCCAGGTGCTCGATGGGCGACCCCAGCGTGGGGAACAACGGTGCAATATCGTCATCGCTGAAATCGGATTGCCGCAACCGGTGATCGATATTATGGCATCCCAGAGACCGCATTAATTTCTGCGCCAGAAAGAACTCCTCGAGAGTCGCTGTGGGGGTCACCAGGGCGCCCAGTTGCTGCGCACCGTGATGCGACAGCACGGCTCTGACGCCTTGCACGGTGTAGCGCAGCGCGGTCTCCCAGTCCGTTTCCATCCAGTTACCGGACTCATGAATCTTCGGCACCAGCAGGCGATCCGCACTATTGAACGACTGGTAACTGAAGCGATCGCGGTCGGACAACCAACATTCGTTTATAGCGTCGTTTTCCACCGGCAACACCCGCTTGACCACGTTGCGCAGACTATGCATCTCAAGATTGGTACCCACGCAATCATGCGGGCTCACCCCCGACCCCGCCACCAGCTCCCAGGACCGGGCGGTGAATCTGTAAGGCTTATTCGTCAGCGCCCCAACCGGACAAAGGTCAATCATGTTGCCTGAAAGCTCGGAATCGACGGTGCGACCGACGTAGGTGCCGATCTCCATGTGCTCGCCGCGGCCGGTGGCGCCCAGTTCCATGACGCCCGCGATCTCTTGGCCGAAACGCACACAGCGGGTGCAGTGTATGCATCGCGTCATCTCGGTCGCGATGAGAGGACCGATGTCCTTGTCCTTTACCACCCGCTTGTTCTCGGTGAATCTGGACACATCCTTGCCGTAACCAACGGCCTGGTCCTGCAACGGACACTCACCGCCCTGGTCGCACACCGGGCAGTCGAGCGGGTGGTTTATCAGCAGAAATTCCATCGTCCCTTTCTGGGCTTCCACCGCCAGTGGCGACGACGTGTATACCTTCATGCCGTCGGTGATGGGGGTCGCGCACGCGGGCATCGGCTTGGGGGCCTTTTCGATCTCCACCATGCACATACGGCAGTTTGCCGCGACCGACAGCTTCGGGTGATAACAAAAACGCGGGATATAAATGCCAGCCTCATCTGCGGCTTGGATCACCATCTTCCCTGCTTCAACTTCCAGTTTTCTACCGTCAATCTCGATGGTCGGCATCAGTGGATCTCTCTAATAAACCGCCGCTTCCGCTTGCCGATAATTTACGGGACGACGCTGCCTGGGGGCGATCATCGCCTCAAACTCGCCGCGGAAATGTTTGATAAAACTCTGAACCGGCCACGCGGCGGCATCCCCCAAAGCACAGATGGTTCGTCCCTCGATGCGGTTGGCAACGTCCACCAGCAGGTCGAGGTCCTCCGGCCGGCCCTTACCGGCGCGAATACGTCGAATGGTGCGGTACAACCAACCGGTACCTTCACGGCACGGGGTGCACTGGCCGCAGGATTCGTCTTGGTAAAAGTACGCGATGCGCTCCAGCACCCGGACCATGCACGTATCTTCATCCATGACGATTACCGAACCGGCGCCGAGCATGGAACCTGCCTTCGCCAGGGAATCGTAATCCATATTACAACCCATGATGATGTCCGCGGGCATGACCGGCACTGACGACCCGCCTGGAATTACCGCTTTGAGTTTCTTGCCGTCGCGAACGCCACCGGCCATTTCCAACAACTCGACAAACGGAGTCCCCATTGGAACCTCAAAGTTACCGGGTTTGTTGACATGCCCGGATATGGAAAAAATCTTGCTGCCGCCGTTGTTGGGTAAACCCAGGTCCAAAAACCACTGTCCCCCGTTGCGCATGATGGTGGGCAGTGACGCCAGGGTCTCGGTGTTATTCACGGTGGTTGGACGACCGAACAAACCATACTGCGCAGGAAACGGCGGTTTAAATCTCGGTTGTCCCTTCTTGCCTTCAATGGATTCCAGCAACGCCGTTTCTTCGCCGCAGATGTAGGCGCCGGCCCCCAGATGCGTATGAATCTGGAAATCGAAGCCGGAACCCAGGATATCGGCACCCAACAATCCAGCGGCCCGGGCTTCGTCCAGGGCCTGCTCGAAGCGTTGATAGGGTTCGATGAACTCTCCGCGAATGTAGTTGTAGCCCACGCTGGCGCCGATAGCATAAGCGGAAATCGCCATGCCCTCGATCAACGCATGCGGATTGTAGCGCAGGATATCGCGGTCCTTGCAGGTTCCCGGTTCGCCTTCATCGGAGTTACAGACCAGGTATTTCTGACCCGGTGCGTTACGCGGCATGAAGCTCATCTTCAAGCCGGTGGGAAAACCAGCGCCGCCTCGGCCGCGCAATCCGGAGGTCTTGATCTCTTCAATGATCTCCTCGCTGGGCGTCTTGTCACGGAGTATCTTTTCCCATGCCTGATATCCACCGGTGCTCCGGTAGGAATCCAAAGTCCACGGCTTCTCGACACCGTGCTGGGGCAGGCACACGCGCACTTCAGGCATCACTGTTCTCCAACTCGTCGAGGATCGCATCAATTCGTTCCGGGGTGAGATGTTCGTGATAGGCGTCGCCAACCTGCATCATCGGCGCGCCTGCGCACGCCCCGAGACACTCGACTTCTTTCAAGGTGATGCCGCCACTGGGGGTGGTATCCCCGATTTTGACTCCCAGCCGCTCCTCGAGGTGTTGTATCACCTCGTCGGAGCCGCGCAGCATGCAGGAAATATTGCTGCACACGCAGATCTTGTGCTGGCCGACCGGATGCAAATCGTACATGGAATAAAAGGTCGCAACCTCGCGCACCCTTATCGGCGGCACGCCCAAGAATGCGGCGATCCAATCCATGACCTGTGTGCTCAAGTGGCCTAATTCTCGCTGCGCGATACTGAGCGTGGCCATCAACGCCGCCTGTTTATGCTCCGGCGGATACTTGTCGATCTCGCGATTGATTTCGTTTACGGCCTGCTCGGACAACATTTCAGTTACCTGTCGATCTCCCCAAAAACGATATCTTGAGTGCCAATTACCGCCACCACATCGGCCAGCATATGCCCCTGGCACATCTCGTGGATAGACGAAAGATGGACGAATCCGGGAGCACGTATCTTCAGACGATAGGGTTTGTTCGCGCCATCGGAAATCACGTAGCAACCGAATTCACCTTTCGGCGCCTCTACCGCCGCATAGGCCTCGCCTTCCGGGACGCAGTATCCTTCCGTGAACAACTTGAAGTGGTGAATTAGCGACTCCATATCGCCCTTCATCTCGCCGCGGCGCGGAGGCGCTATCTTGTGGTTATCAATCATCACCGGTCCGGGATTTTGTTTCAGCCAGCGAACGCACTGGCGGATAATCCGGTTTGACTGACGCATTTCTTCCATGCGCACCAGGTAGCGATCATAACAGTCACCAACAACACCTACCGGAATATCGAAATCCATTCGATCATACGCCGCGTATGGCTGCTTCTTGCGCAAGTCCCATTCAATTCCCGAACCGCGCAACATGACGCCGCTGAAACCCATTTGCATGGCACGCTCCGGACTGACGACGCCGATACCGACGGTACGTTGTTTCCAGATCCGGTTGTCCGTCAATAGGGTTTCATAGTCGTCTACACATCCCGGGAAACGCTCGGTGAAATCCCAAATGAAATCTAGCAGTGAACCCTGGCGGTTTTCATTCATACGCGCCACATCTTTCTTTCCATGTATCTTCGTAGGCTCGTACTGCGGCATCTGATTGGGGAGATCACGGTGCACGCCTCCAACACGGTAGTAGGTCGCGTGCATGCGCGCCCCGGATACCGCTTCGTAGCAGTCCATGAGATCTTCCCGTTCCCGGAAGCAGTACAGGAACATTGTCATTGCGCCCAGATCGAGACCGTGGGTTCCAAGCCACAACAGATGGTTCAGGATTCGCGTGATTTCGTCGAACATCACCCGTATGTACTGCGCGCGCTCCGGAGCCTCTATTCCCAGCAATTTCTCGACCGCGCGAACATATCCATGCTCGTTGCACATCATGGACACGTAATCCAACCGGTCCATATACCCGATGCTTTGGTTGAAGGGCTTGTTCTCGGCAAGCTTTTCGGTGCCCCGGTGCAACAATCCGATGTGCGGATCGAGGCGCTCGATCACCTCCCCGTCCATTTCCATCACCAGCCTCAGCACCCCGTGAGCGGCGGGGTGTTGCGGACCGAAGTTCATTGTGTAATTACGAATTTCGGCCACCGAAGCCCTCCTCTCTGATTACGCGCGGTACCAGCGTGCGCGCCTCGATGCTGACCGGCTCGTACACCACCCGCCCCTTATCCGGGTCGTAACGCATTTCCACGTTGCCAATCAACGGAAAGTCCTTGCGGAACGGGTGCCCGATAAAACCGTAGTCAGTCAGTATTCGGCGCAGGTCCGGGTGACCTAAAAAGACAATACCGAACAGGTCAAAGGCCTCGCGTTCAAACCAGTCGGCAGACGACCATACGTCAACCACCGAGTCGATCACCGGCGGGTCTTCGCCGATAAAGGCCTTGAGGCGGACACGGTGATTGTTGCTTAGGGAAAGCAGATGATAAACCACCGCAAACCGCTTGTTCGGACGCGGCAGGCTGGGGTCCTCCTCGCCGTAGCTTGAATAGTCCACACCGCAAAGATCGATCAACACTTCGCATTGCAGCGAGGGGTTATCGCGAAACGTTTCGCATGCCTCTTGAATCCGGGCGGCGTCTATTTCAAACGTGATTTCACCGCGATGCTCTTTAGTGCCAATTATGGCATCGCCAAGAGATTGTGTGGCGCGCGCCGCGATGACCTCGTTTGTCGCCATACGTCGTTAGAATCCGTCAACGGGCAATTGTGTTGGTACGGCGAATCTTCTTTTGTAGTTGAAGAATACCGTATAACAAGGCCTCGGCAGTGGGCGGGCACCCGGGAACATACACATCCACCGGAACGACTCGATCGCAGCCGCGCACTACGGCGTACGAATAGTGGTAGTAACCTCCTCCATTCGCACACGAACCCATGGAAATCACCCACTTGGGTTCCGGCATTTGATCGTAGACTTTACGCAACGCCGGCGCCATTTTATTGACCAGAGTGCCGGCGACGATCATTACGTCGGACTGCCTGGGACTGGGACGGAACATGATTCCGAAACGATCAAGGTCGTACCGCGATGCCCCGGCATGCATCATTTCAACGGCACAGCATGCGAGACCAAATGTCACCGGCCACATCGAACTGGTTCGTGTCCAGTTAATCAATTTGTCCGCGGTCGTGGTGACCCAACCCTGTTCAAGTATTCCTTCTATAGACACTCTCTACTCCCACTCGAGGGCACCCCTTACCCATTCATAAATGAATCCAACTACTAAGATCCCGAGAAACAGCATCATCGACAGGAAACCGAACATCCCGATTTCCTCGAGCACTACCGCCCACGGGAACAGGAATGCAATCTCGAGATCGAAGATTATGAATAGAATCGCGACCAGGTAATAACGCACATCAAATTTCATGCGCGAATCTTCGAACGCTTCGAAACCGCATTCGTAGGGCGAACCTTTCTCAAGATTGGGCTTATTGGGAGCAAGAACCCGGCTGAACGCAATGGCCCCCATACCGACCATCGCGCCGATACCGAGGAATATCAGGATCGGGACGTAGTTCTGTAGCATTACGCTCTCAACTTCGAATTTCGAGACATGCGTCTTCCGTTACGCCCCCTGGGTGAGACGCGCTGTGGCTCCAACTGACTGTGAACACGGCGTGTGACGAATCGCGCGCAGATGGTTCAAGGTGGTAACCCCACCATACGCAGGCGAAGACCGCGGTAGAGTCTAAGTCGCAGCCCGGCGGCAAGTCAAGAAAGCCGGGGCCCAAGCTTGACCGCCAAGCGGCGCCGCGATCCGGTTCCGGCGGAGGCGTATGAAATGACCCTTGGGCGTTGAAGCGGCGACCGCATCGGCAATCCTGCACACGCGGTGATTTCGCTCCGCGGACCGAGCATCGATCGTAAGCCTGCGTACCTCACCGATTGGTGCCGAAGGCCGGACTCGAACCGGCACGGCTTGCGCCACCGCCCCCTCAAGACGGCGTGTCTACCAATTCCACCACTTCGGCTCGTTACGGTGACTTCGGCGGATCGCCGGAGTCAGCGCCCGCTCCTTCCGACTCTTGCGGTGCCGGAACTGACGGCACGTCACCCTGCGCGTCCTGCGCGGCCTGCCCGGGCGCGGCTGGAACATCCTGGTCTTGTTCGGTCGTCGCGGGTTCGGTTTGTACTTCGGCGGCGGGTTGTTCGGTCACGCTGCGAGACTCGATCGCGCCGGTATACACATAGGCCAAAGCCATACTCGTAAAAAAGAACACCGCCGCCAACCAGGTGGTGATCTTACTCAAGAAAGTCGCCGATCCGCGGGCTCCGAATAAGGTCTGCGAACCACCACCGAACGCGGCGCCCATATCCGCTCCACGTCCCTGTTGCAACAATACCAGCACCACGATCGCGACTGCGGTCAGCACATGAATTACTAGCAAAATGTTGGCCATACCCAGCTACTCACCCGGCGCGACAGACATTGAGAAATTCTTCGGCGTGCAGTGACGCCCCGCCGATCAAACCGCCATCGATATCAGGCTGACCAAACAATCCCTGCGCGTTGGCTCCTTTTACGCTGCCGCCATACTGGAGGCGCAAACCGTCGGCAATCGCGCCGTCGAGAGCAGCCAGTTTGTCGCGTATGAATTGATGCACCGCTTGCGCTTGTTCCGGCGTTGCGGTCATTCCGGTACCAATCGCCCATACCGGTTCATACGCAATCACCGCTTGGCCGAATGCTTCGATTCCAACGGTATCAACGACCGCATCAAGCTGCCTGGCTATCACCGTTTCGGTATCGTTGTCCACGCGTTGTTCGAGAGTCTCGCCCACGCATAGAATGGGCACCAAACCATGTTGCTGCGCGGCGCGAAATTTTTCGGCGACGACATCATCGCTCTCGCCGTAAAGCGCGCGGCGTTCCGAATGACCGACGATGACATAGGTGCACCCCAAATCCCGCAACATCGGACCCGACACCTCTCCGGTGTAGGCGCCGGCATCGTACACGTTGAGGTTTTGTGCGCCGTAGCTGATACCGCTACCGTCGAGGGCCGCCGCCACCAACGAGATCAACGTGAATGGCGGGCACACCACAACTTCTGCGTTCTTCACGTCAGCGAGCCCGGACCGAATCCCCTCGATCAACGCCGCGGCCTCGGATTGCGTTCCATTCATCTTCCAGTTTCCGGCAACTATAGGACGACGCATGTTGATATTTCTCCGTAATGTATGGGAATCAGTGGCCTGGCTGAAGATTGCGGTGTGTGAAAAGCGCGCGATGTTACCGCTCACGGCCGTATAAAGCAATGAGCCGGCGCCGCGGTGCCCGGTATCGATCAGGTTCGGGTCTTTACCGTCAGACTACAGTCGGGCGCAGCTCTTCGGAAACCGCCGCCGATCTGACGATATCGGCCAATTCCTGCCCGATCAGCGCCACCTGCTCGGCATCGTTGCCCTCGACCATTACCCTGATCACCGGCTCGGTACCCGACGAACGCAAAAGTACGCGCCCATTGCTCACAAGCTTGCTCTCCGCGGCCCGCACCGCCGCCTGAATCGTCTTGCTACGTTCGATATTCAGATGTCTGGGCGCCGTTTCTCCAGGCACACGCACATTGATCATGGTCTGGGGAAACACTTCCATGCCGTGTTTCAGCTCCGCCAAGGACTGCTGGCGCACCACCATCGCCTGCAGAACCTGGAGCGCGGCGATTATGCCGTCGCCGGTGGTACTCTTGTCGAGGCAAATAATGTGACCCGAGGATTCGCCGCCCAAGTCCCAGTGCTCTTGTTTAAGCAGGTGCAGGACGTATCGATCACCCACCGGGGCGCGCCGAAATGGGATATGGTAACGCGCACAAGCCTGTTCCAGACCTAGATTCGTCATCAAAGTACCGACCACACCGCCGTGTAATTGGCCCACTGCTTTTCTCGACGTCGCCAAGATATAAAGGATCTGATCGCCGTCCACCAACTCACCGTTGTGATCCACCAGCAACACGCGATCCCCGTCACCGTCGAGCGCTACACCCATGTCGGCGCCCAGCTCACGAACCTTGTTCATCAGCATCTGAGGATGGGTGGACCCGCATTCGCGGTTGATATTGAAGCCATCGGGCCGGTTGGCAATGGGAATCACCTCCGCGCCCAGCTCCTCAAACACGTTCGGCGCTACGTGATAAGCAGCCCCATGGGCGCAGTCTACTGCGATGGTCAATCCATTCAACGTGAGTTTATGAGGAATCGCGCTCTTACAGAACTCTATGTATCGACCTGCCGCGTCGGGAAACCGCTCCGCCTTCCCCAGTTGCGCCGACGGCACGATGGTCATCGATTGCTGCATATGACGTTCAATTTCCAATTCCACTTCGTCGGGCAACTTTTCACCGTCGGGGGAAAAGAATTTGATTCCGTTGTCCTCATACTCGTTGTGGGAGGCGCTGATCACGATTCCCGCCAACGCCCTGGCGGTGCACGTGAGGTAGGCAATACCCGGCGTCGGCATCGGGCCCAACAGGGAAACGTCGACACCCGCTGCAGACAATCCGGCTTCCAAAGCGGACTCCAGCAGATAACCGGAGACTCGCGTGTCTTTGCCGATAATGACCTTGCCGTCCGACACGCTACCGCCCCCCAGCACTCGGCCCGCGGCCCATCCAAGCTTTAGTACGCTCTGCGGGGTTATCGGCTCCTCTCCGACGCGGCCGCGTATGCCGTCGGTGCCGAAGTATCGTTTTTGCGGTGCGGGGTTCAAGATCGATTGAACGCGGGAAATTGAGTCACTGAAATGATGGCAAGCTGCTATTTTGCCAACTTATTAGACAAAAAACCATTGATCTGCATCGTGCATCGGTCACTCTGTGAAGCTCCCGGCCGTGCAGTACCGGGCGGCGAGCCCCAACGTACCACCGAAATGGCGTTGGGGATCTTTCAGCAGGCAGCGGGGATAATCCAGGGACTAACCCCGGTCGGCGACGACCTCCTGCATGCGTACCGCGTCGCGGGTCATCTTGACGTCGTGGACGCGCACGATATGAGCCCCCTGTTGAACCGCATACAGCGCCAGGGCGATGCTCGCCGCGGCCCGTTCGCCCACTGGGATATCCAATAAGGCGCCGATCATTGATTTGCGCGATAAACCCACCAGGATCGGTGCGTCCAAGGCGGACAACGCGCCGAGGTTACGCAGCAGTACCAGATTGTGCGCCACGGTTTTACCGAAACCGAACCCCGGATCCACAATGACGGATGCGGCGGGTACACCCGCTGCGAGGCATGCCTCGCGCCGTGCGCGAAGGAATTCGATCACATCCGCCACCACGTCATCATATGTCGGGGACTGCTGCATGCTGCGCGGCTCGCCTTGCATATGCATGACACAGACCGGCACTCCGCACGCCGCTGCGGCGCCCAGCGCCCCTTCGCGGCGCAATCCGCAGACATCATTGATCAACCCCGCACCCGCCGCGACGGCGTGCTGCATCACGTGTGGTTTGGAGGTGTCTATGGAGATCGGAACGGCCAGCGCGTCGTGCAACGCCTCGACTACCGGAATTACCCGGTCCAGCTCCTGTTGGACGCTAACCGGTTGCGCTCCCGGGCGAGTGGATTCACCGCCGACATCGATGATGTCTGCGCCCTCGGTGACCATCTGCTCCCCGCGCCGCAGCGCCGACGCCGGGTCCGTAATTTGACCGCCATCCGAAAAAGAATCCGGGGTAAGGTTCAACACCCCCATTATCGCCGTGCGCCGCAGATCCAGCGCACGGCCACCGCAATTCAAGAAAGTGATGGGAAGACGATCAGGGTTGGTCGCCGGCCGGCTCATCGAGTCGCGGCTTAACTTTGGGTCGGCCCTGGGGTTGTTCCTTGTCCGATGGCGAGCGCGAGGAGGTGTCCCCGAGATCCTGAGGCGGCTTGGGATCCTTACCGGCCATGATATCGTCGATCTGGTCGGATTCCAGCGTTTCCCACTCCATCAACGCCTTGGCCATTACCTCGACCTTGTCGTGATTGTCCTCGAGTATCTTGCGCGCACGGGCGTACTGCTCGTCTATGATACGGGTGACCTCGCCATCCAATTTCTGGGCGGTAGTCTCGCTCAGATTGCGGTGGGTCACCACGTCACGGCCCAGAAACACTTCCGCCTCGTTGTCGCCGTAAACGCGCGGTCCCATGTCGTCACTCATTCCCCAGCGCGCCACCATCTTGTGGGCAAGTTCCGTCGCCTGCTCGAAATCGTTGGAAGCGCCTGTGGTCATTTGTTTCATGAATACTTCTTCAGCGATCCGCCCACCCATTAATACCGCAATCCTGGCGAGCAGATACTCGCGGTCGTGACTGTAACGGTCTTCCTCCGGAAGCTGCATCGTGACTCCCAGCGCGCGGCCACGCGGAATGATGGTGACCTTGTGCACCGGATCGGTGTTCTTCAATAGCTTGGCGACAACGGTATGACCCGATTCATGATAGGCGGTATTGAGGCGTTCATGCTCCGGCATTACGATGGAACGGCGTTCGACACCCATGATCACCTTGTCCTTCGCCTTTTCGAAGTCCTCCATATTCACCAGCTTCTTACCCGCACGTGCCGCGAACAAGGCGGCCTCGTTTACGAGGTTCGCCAGATCAGCGCCGGAGAATCCCGGCGTGCCGCGGGCAATCACATTCGCATCGACGTTGTCGGCAACCGGGACCTTGCGCATATGCACCTTCAGGATCTGCTCGCGACCACGAATGTCGGGCAACGGAACATGCACCTGCCGGTCAAACCGCCCCGGTCGCAATAGCGCCGGGTCGAGCACGTCCGGTCGGTTGGTTGCGGCGATTACGATGACCCCCTCACTTCCCTCGAATCCATCCATTTCCACGAGGAGTTGATTAAGGGTCTGTTCCCGCTCATCGTGCCCGCCGCCGAGACCGGCACCTCGCTGCCGTCCCACCGCATCGATTTCGTCTATGAAGATGATGCACGGCGCGTGCTTTTTCGCCTGTTCGAACATGTCTCGCACCCGGGAGGCGCCCACCCCGACAAACATTTCCACAAAGTCCGATCCCGAGATCGAGAAGAACGGAACTTTGGCTTCGCCGGCAATCGCTTTCGCCAATAACGTCTTTCCGGTGCCGGGACTTCCGGTCATCAGTACGCCGCGGGGGATGCGACCGCCGAGCTTCTGAAACTTCGACGGGTCTCTGAGGAACTCGACCAACTCGCCGACTTCCTCCTTGGCCTCCTCAACGCCGGCGACGTCCTCGAAGGTAATCTTGTTCGTTTCCTCGGTGAGCATGCGCGCGCGGCTCTTGCCGAAACTCAGCGCACCACGGCCGCCGCCCCCTTGCATCTGCCGCATCAAATAAATCCACACACCGATGATCAACAGCAACGGGAACCAGTGCACGAGGATCTGGGTAAATATGGAAGGCGCCTCTTCCGGACGAGCCTCAATCTGCACGCCGCTTTCGATAAGATCCCCCACCAAACCGCGATCATCCGGGGAATAGGTCATCAGGGACTGCCCGGAGGTCGTCTCCGCATAGATATTCTTGCCCTCGATCGTGACCCGTTTAATGCGTCCTTCCTTCACTTCCTGAAGAAAGGTCGAGTACTCAATTTTCTGGTTGCGTGCCGTTTCGCGCGGGGCGAAATTATTGAATACCGCCATTAACACCATGGCGATCACCAACCATAAAATCAGATTTTTAGTAAGGTTGTTCAAACTGCCACCTTAAGATTCAGTATTTAGTATCTTGAGAATCTGGAAAATTCCATCGACCAGCTCGGTTATAGGGTTGACCCGGTCAAGTATCCAATGGTTCCCCTAGCATTCTGCTATGGAACAACTCCGCGCACAACCGGTTTACCGCCTGTATCACCGACAAAGCCCTTCGCCAATAAATATAACTCCCGGCTTTTTGCCCGCGACGCTGCGGGCTTACGTATAACGCAGTCACAAAAGTATAGTTCACAGCGGCGACGAAACCCGATCACGCTGTCACCGGCGAACAATTTGACCAGAAAACCGCCCCCGCGCGCGAGAACGGCGACCGCCAATGCCAAACTGTTCTCCAGCAGCGCGATCCCTCGCGACTCGTCGACGTCGCGTATACCGCTTATATTGGGGGCCATATCCGAGATTACAAGATCAGCGCGTCCATCCCCCCCGAGGTGGGCAATTATGCGTTGTTTTACCGCGGCATCGGCAATATCTCCGTGCACCACGATAACACCCGGTATCGGTGCCATTGGCTGCACATCGACGGCGATCGCGCGTCCCGTGACTCCGATTCGTTCCCGCACATACTGGGTCCAGCCCCCCGGCGCCGCGCCGAGTTCCACCACCGTCATTCCCGGACGCAACAGTCGGTCGCGCTGGTCGATTTCAATCAACTTGTAAACCGCGCGGGAGCGGTATCCATCCGCTTGCGCCTTGCGCACATAGCCATCGCGTATGTGCTGCTGCAGCCAATGTTTGCGTTTGCGCTTTTTTGCCCTCACTATCATCCACCCCGTAACTTGGGAGTCTGCGTTAACCCATGGCCTTGTCGGGTAAACAGAAGCACTTTCTTCGCGGCCTTGCACACCACTGCAAAGTTTCCGTGACCGTAGGCGCCGCCGGTTTGACCAGCAACGTGTTACAGGAAATCGACACTGCGTTGCAACATCACGAGCTGTTAAAGGTCAAATTACCGGTATCCAGCCGCGATGAACGGCGGTCCATGGCCACACAGATCTGTAATCGCACCCGCACTGATTTGGTGCAATTGATCGGTCGCATGTGCGTAATCTATCGTGCCGGAGAGGAGCCCGTCATCAAATTGCCTCAGTAACACTGCGCATCATGTGCCTGCTATTTTTCGCCGTCGATCAGCACCCCGGCTATCGTCTCGTGATCGCGGCCAACCGTGACGAGTACTACCGGCGGCCCACCCAGTCCGCCGGTTTTTGGACCGACGCCCCGCATGTGCTGGCCGGTCGCGACCTCAAGCAGGGCGGCACCTGGCTGGGAATCACCCGCAACGGCCGCTGGGGCGCCGTCACCAACTACCGCGAAGTCAACCCCAAGCAGCCCCATGGTTCCCGCGGACACTTGCTGCAAGATTATCTGACCGGCGACGAGAATGCCGAAACCTACATCGAAAAACTCGCTCGCCGGGCCGACCGGTACGCGGGTTTCAACCTGATTGTCGCCGATGATTCTCTCGTTGTTTACTACTCGAACCGCGGCGGCGATCCGCAGATATGCGGCGAGGGTGTTTATGGCCTCAGCAACCATTTACTCGATTCTCCATGGCCCAAACTCACCGAAGGAAAAAACCGGGTTGTTGAGTTACTGGCGCACCCGGAAGATCTGAGTCCCGAAAACCTGTTTCTAATGCTCGGCAATCGACGTATGACGGAAGCCGGGTTGCCGGATACCGGTGTCGGTGAGGAGTTGGAACGCCTGCTGTCACCCGCATTCATCAACAACGACGATTTTGGAACCCGCTGTTCCACCGTGATTCTCATCGATCGCAACAGTACGGTCCGATTCATCGAGCGCACCTACCCGTCATCCGCCGGACGACCGCCGTCACCGGAAAAATTCCGGGCCGCATCTCACCGGTTCACCATTCACAGGCTATAATCAGAGAGATTAACACCTTGGGAGAGGTACCTTGCGAAAGCTGTTGATTTTGGCGGTTTTGTTGCCGGTCCTGGCATACGCCGGCGTCAAGGGATATTTGTGGTATTCGATCTACAGCCACATGGAGGATATAAAAGAGGCCGCGGCGCCGGTGGCCAAGATCGAGTATAAGAACATTCGCGCCCCGCTTACTGAGCCGTTCGGCGTCACCGGCATTACCGTCGAGCCACACATGGTTTCCGACACAATCCAAATCGGTTCGGCGCTGATCCATACCACCGGACTCAGAGACCTCTATGAACTGGCGAAAACAAGTTTTGACGAAGAACTGCCGAATAAACTGGAAGTCAGCCTGGATCGACTCTCCATCGACCTCAATGGCGAAACAGCGTCTTTGCTGGCTAATAATCAGAAGTCGAACCTATTCGGTACGCCATTCGATGCGATGGCATGCGGCGATCGCGAATTTTTCAGCCCCACCGACCTGATCGCGATGGGATACGAAGAACTTTCGGTGGATACGAAGCTCAGTTACCGGCCGAATCGGATCAAGGAGAGCGTAGACTTTTTCGTCAAGTTCCGCGTCCGAGAGGCCGCTTCCCTGGCGTTGGACATATCCATACCGAAAAGCCAGGCGCCGACTTCTCGCGCGCAGTTGACGGTTCAGATCCCTCAGTTGAGAGATTTCTCGATACATGTTGAGGATTTGTCTTTTAACGAAAGGCGGAATCAATATTGCGCCAATTTATCGGGACTCTCGGTGGACGAGTTCGTCGAGCGACACCTTAATCAGGTCAAGGTCTATGCCGCCAACAACGATTTTCCAGTGAGCGATGAACTGCTGGCTGCCTACCGCAATTATGTGACCAAATCGGGCAATATTACCGTCACCGCCAATCCTTTGGACCCGGTTGATCTGATGACGTTGTTTACGCTGAATCCCCGCCAGTTACTCGAATGGCTCAGTCTGGACGTAAACATAGCCGGTAAGAATATCCAACAGTTGATGGTGATCACCGTGGTGGAAGAAGGACCCGAGGAAGAAACCAAACCCAAAGTCATACCGGATACCTACAAACCGACGCAGATCTCCGAACTGAAACAACACGTCAACCGGTTGCTGAAGATCCGTACCGTGGACGGGAAACTGCACCACGCCTATCTGAGCTTCGTAGGCAGCGACTCCCTGTTGCTGACCCAGGAATTGGTGGGCGGCTCAGCCACTTTCCGCGTACCCATCGAGCAGATCGACGAGGTTCGGGTGCTGTACTGACCATTTTCACGGCGGGTCCCGGAAATCTTACCTCGGTTCAGCTCCGTCCCTGCTACCTCGCCAGCGAATCACCAGCAACAGTCCCAGCAGGCTGTTGATCACGTACAGGGTTGTGGAGATGCGATGCAGCGCGGCGAAACGCTGTTGCAGTTCCGAGCCGGGAATCCACGCACCGCCGACGACGAGCTTGATGGCCGCCATCTGCGGCGCCACAACAGCGTGATTGATGAGGGTGAGGACGAGCATCATGGCCAGAAACCACATATTCCAGCAACGCAACCAACCGGGCCGGCGATCCAGGAACAGCATCATTAATAACAACACCCCGCCGCAAATGAATCCGATCACATTCACGGTTGCGAACAACCGTCCGGCAACAGCGCCAGCCGCACTGCGTTCCAACATCGCGAACAACGTCGGCGCCACGACATAGCCCACCGCCCAAATCGCGCCGACCCATAACGTGAGCAGGATGCGTTCCAGCGGTGCCCGAATTCCGGTCAAGACGGGGACACCTTTTCAGTCGACGCGTATTTTTAGGATTTCGTATTCGCGGACGCCGCCCGGCGTGTTGACTTCCACTTCATCTCCGACCTGCTTGCCAATCAGCGCGCGACCAATAGGAGAACTGAAGGATATTTGCGCATTGTCCAAATCCGCTTCCAGGTCACCCACTATCTGATAGGTGACCTGTTCGTCGGTGTGAAGATCATAGAGATCGACGTGGGTGCCGAAGATCACGCTGTCCGCGGCATGCAAACGGGCGGTATCGATCACCTCGGCGCGCGCCAGATACGCTTCTAGTTCTGCGATCCGGCCCTCGATGAAGCCTTGCTGATTTCGCGCGGCTTCATACTCGGCGTTCTCCGACAAATCACCATGGGACCGGGCCTCGGCGATGGCCTGAATCACTTGCGGACGGTCAACGGACTTCAAGCGCTTCAGCTCGTCTTGCAGTTTTTCCGCACCGGCGGCGGTCAGGAGTACGCGTTTCATAGGGTGATATGTTGATGTAAATCCTGTAACCGGTTAACCGTCTCTATGCCCAACACGCTGTGCGCGGCGCAAGCGGCCCGCGCCGCGGCCAGGGTGGTGAAATACGTAACTTTATGTTGCAGCGCTTCACGCCTGATGGTGTATGAATCCTTGAGGCTTTGTTTCCCCGCGGTCGTATTCACGATCAAATCGATCTCACGATTTTTAATCATATCAACCACATGCGGGCGGCCCTCCTTTACCTTATTCACCGTCCGCACCGTCAGGCCCGCGGCGCTCAACACCGCCGCCGTGCCGCTGGTTGCGATTAACTCGAATCCATTGTCGGCGAAATATCGCGCAATTTCGGTCACCGCCTGTTGATCACCCGTTTTCACCGATATCAGTGCTCTGCCGGATTGAGGAATTTCCGCTCCCGCCGCGCGTTGCGATTTGTCAAACGCCTCACCGAAATTCTTACCGATACCCATGACCTCCCCGGTGCTCTTCATCTCCGGCCCGAGTATGGT
>CAMYKW010000017.1 GCA_947259175.1 uncultured Gammaproteobacteria bacterium
AATATGAAAGAAACCTGTCGACCATGACCTTTGCGAGTATTTGCTGAGTCTGGATTCCTCATGCAGCGTTTTTTGATTGTACAGCTCCGACATTTCGTCAACCGACCCTCAAAAAATAACTTGTGGTAACCGTATTGATCTTCTCTATTACTGCGCAACCACATCATCTCTCCCGCAGGACACACACAAGTTTTGTTGACCGGATCAAAGTCAAATTCACTGGCAGGTAAGTCCCCCATTACTTCTTTCCCTTTCTGGTCCTGGTGTCTTTTTCCGTATTTGGATTTTTGATCTTTGAATTTCGGATCTCGGCTCCGGAACCGGTTATCGGGTATATAACCAGCGATACCATTGTCGTGCAGATACCGCATATTGTCTTCGTTAGCAAACCCAGTATCGGCAGTCACCACCGTGCCACTTTCATAGATATCCTCGGTTATCCCTAAACGTCTGAACCGCTCTTCGATCTTCTCCATGACCGGCTGCAGGGTATGGTGCTCCTGGCCTTCCCCAAAGGCTTGGGCGTCTACAATCACTTGATGCTTCTTGTCCACCGCCGCGATACCGTTATACCCCTGTATCGTGCCTTTGCTAGTGGTCGTCTTTGCCGATTCATTATCGGTGATATTACTCTTCACTTCCTTTGCCCTCTTTCCCTGGCCCATCCGTGGGCTGCACGTTTTTAGGAACTGATCAATTTTGTCATGGGCTTTATTTAACGTCTCGATAGCCTGTTGGGCTCGTTGGTAACGCGCTTTATCGCGGCTTTCATCCTTATCCAGCTTCCTATGCTCGGTGACATGATGGCGAATCTGGCGTTTGATCTTGGCACGCTTTCGTTCCAATTCGTTAAACGTCCCAGACCACTCTTTCGACGCATTCGATGACATTTTGCAGCCATCTATGGCAAATAATTCATTACCCAATAATCCTTGCTCATCACAAACCAGCAAAACCTGTTCAAACAGCGCTTCTATCTCATCGCTACGACTGCTGACAAAGCTAGCAATGGTCGTATAGTGAGGCACCGTATCGCAGGACAGAGCCTTGAAGATAATATTCGTTTCACAGCACCACTCGATCTCGCGGCTTGAAGTAATCCCTTTGGAATAAGCAAACAGAATAATCTTCAACAACACCGCCGGATCATAGGCCGGTCTACCACCATCATCGTTCTGATAACTAGGATAAAAAACAGATAGGTCTAGCTTATTATCAATGAGATGACGAACGGCGTATTCAAACGTCCCTGGTTGTAGCTGGTCCTCGTAATTGATCACCACCAGCGCGCTTTGGTTGTAATCATAGGGTATGAATTTGGGCATATGAATAGCTCATTTTAGTTTGAACTATTTTATCAATTTCAAACCCCTTAAGGAGTTTTTCTACAGCTTCAACGTTTGCTACGCAAAAAGCGGGACAGATAGGGCTGTCCGTGTTGAGCGATTTGTTATGTGTCATCTTAACCCCAGAAACACCCATGCGGATCTGCTTCCACCAAGTCCAGAAATTCTTCTACAGAATCGACCGTTGGCGTTGGACTGTAACTGTGCCATTTCAAATCTTGCCGCATCCAAAATACTTTCCACAATTGCCTGGATTTCACATAGGTCGCTTTTGCAACAGATTGCTCTAAGGTCACCCCCGGTTCTCTCCACGCAGGACGTACTTCAAATATTTCTAGACTCTGTCCCGCTACTCGAAAACCGATATCCAGCTTCGACCGAATATGAGGGGGAGGCCGGCGTTTCTGAACGAACGCATCGGCAGCCTTTTCAACTCGCTTCATTTCAAACTCGCCGAATGTCATTCACTGACACATAACTAAATGTATTGAGCCTAAATGATAGTATGTAATATCGCCTTTTAGGCCTGTTTTGCTGTTGATAGTCCGAAAATCAATTTCTTAGGTTTGAAAGTTGTAATAAATTCTTGAACATTGTTTCGCATGGACGCTGCGGCTTGGAAGTCCCGTCCCCCCGATCAGCTTCGCAATGAATGTCCGCTTCCGGGTTGAATGTCGAACGGCTGGAACGGGTTGTTCGGCGAGTGTCCGGCTGCAGTGCAGCGCCCCTTTCAGGCCGTCAACAGGAAGGTCCACAAAGGGTGCGAGTGGGCCATCCATTTCGAATCAGGCGGATGTCTAATCCAGGGTTAACGTGGTGGCCGTTCACAATAGCGTTGTGGAAGGTCACCTCCAGACTTTTACTTTCGTTTAGTGCGTGAGGATCTGGCTCAAGAACTGCTCGGTGCGCTCTGACTGGGGGTTGGTAAAGAACTCATCGGGTTCGTTCTGCTCGACGATTTGCCCCTCATCCATAAAGATCATCTGATTCGCCACCGTCTTCGCGAATCCCATTTCGTGCGTGACGCACAACATGGTCATGCCCTCATCGGCAAGCTCGACCATGACGTCCAGGACCTCTTTGATCATTTCCGGATCCAACGCCGAAGTCGGCTCATCGAACAACATGATCTTGGGATTCATGCACAGCGCCCGGGCTATGGCTACGCGCTGTTGTTGTCCGCCTGACAATTGTCCGGGATATTTGCTCGCCTGCTCGGGAATCTTGACGCGTTCGAGATACCTCATGGCGATGTCCTCGGCCTCGGCGCGCGGCATCTTGCGCACCCAGATCGGCGCCAGCGCCAGATTCTCCAGGATCGTCAGGTGCGGGAACAAGTTGAAGTGCTGGAATACCATCCCCACTTCGCGGCGCACGCTCTCGATATTCTTGAGATCATCGGTGAGCTCGGTGCCGTCAACCACGATGCGCCCTCGCTGGTGCTCCTCCAGCCGGTTGATGCAACGAATCAAGGTCGATTTGCCGGAGCCGGAAGGCCCGCATATCACGAACCGCTCGCCCTTCTTCACCCGCAAGTTGATCTCCTTGAGCACATGAAACTGTCCATACCATTTGTGCATCCCCTCGATAAGAATGATCGCCTGTTCGTCGACCGGTGAACTGGAGGATGGGGTTTCGGTGTTATTCATCGTTTGTGTCCGGTGCTTAATTTACGTTCCAGGGCCTGGCTGTAGCGCGACATGCCGTAGCAGAAAATCCAGAATATTAATGCCGCGAATACGTAGCCTTCCACCGCGTAACCCAACCAACTGGGGTCTTTAATGGCGGCCTCCACCGCGCCGAGGATGTCGAACAGCCCGATGATAATGACCAAAGTCGTGTCTTTGAACAGCGCAATCAAGGTGTTCACGATCCCCGGAATCACCAGCTTCAGCGCCTGGGGGAGGACAATCAGCGACATGCTCTTCCAGAAGTTCAGTCCCAACGCCTTGGCCGCCTCGTATTGTCCGCTGGGGATCGCCTGCAGTCCGCCGCGCACCACCTCGGCCATATAAGCCGATTCAAACAGCGTGATCCCGATCAACGCGCGCAACAGCTTGTCGAAGGTTACGCCTTCGGGCAGGAACAACGGCAACATCACCGACGACATGAACAACACCGTGATCAGCGGTACACCGCGCCACAGTTCGATAAAGGCCACGCTGAAAGCGCGCACTATGGGCATCTGCGAACGGCGGCCGAGGGCCAATAGAATCCCGAGCGGCAACGACGCAACCATGCCCACCGCGGAGATGACCAGGGTGAGCATCAGCCCGCCCCATTGGTCGGTGGACACGACCGGTAAACCCAGGGCGCCGCCGTAAAACAATAGGAACGCGACCACCGGGTAAACCAACAACAAAAGGAAACCAAGCCAGGTTTTGTAAGGAAAATTCTTGATCAGAAGCGGCACGAACAAAACGAGCAGCAGCGCGAAGGCCAGGTTCACGCGCCACTGCTGTGCCTCCGGGTAGAAGCCATAGATGAACTGATTCAGCCGCGCGTAGATGAATACCCAACACGCACCGCCGCTGGTACAGTCCTCGCGGCCCGACCCGATCCAATCCGCTGTAATTATGGCCCAGTTCACCACTGGCGGTATCGCGAGATAGAGCAAATACAGGGCGACTATCGTCAGCGTCGAATTCGACAGTGACGAAAACAGATTGTTTCGCACCCAGCCGAGTATGCCGACCGCCATCACCGGGGGGGGTAGATCCTCCAGTCGTTCGAACTTCTGGTTTTGCCCTGATTCAGCCATCAGCTCAGCGCTCCACCAGGGCGGTCTTTTTGTTGTACCAGTTCATGAACAGCGAAATCAGCAGGCTGATGGTCAGATACACCGCCATCGTCATGAGGATGATTTCCACCGCCTGGCCGGTCTGGTTGAGGGTGGTCCCGGCCCACACCGCGACCAGGTCGGGGTAGCCCACCGCGGTTGCCAGGGAAGAGTTCTTGGTGAGGTTCAGGTATTGGCTGGTCAGCGGCGGAATGATGACGCGCAGCGCCTGGGGGATTACCACCAGCCGCAAGGTCAGCGGCGTACGCAGTCCGAGCGCGGAAGCCGCTTCGGTCTGACCGTGACTGACCGCGAGAATGCCGGCGCGCACAATCTCCGCGATAAACGCCGCGGTGTAGATGGACAGCGCCAGCAGCAGGGCCACGAGCTCGGGAATCAGCGACAACCCACCGCGGAAGTTGAATCCTTGCAGCACGGGTATGTCCCAGGTCAACGGAAATCCGCTCACCGCAAACACAATCAGCGGCAGGCCGATAACCAGGCCGAGGCTGGTGAGCAGCACCGGAAATTGTTCGCCGGTGAGATCCTGGCGCCGGTGCGCCCATCTGGCGACGACAAGACTTGCCACGATGCCGAGTGCGAACACCGCGCCCACGGCGGAGAAGGCCGGTTCCGGTTGCGGCGCCGGCATATACAAGCCGCGCACGTTGACGAAGAACAGATCCATTAGCGACAGGCTCTGGCGCGGCGACGGCAGCGCGCTGAGCACCGCGAAGTACCAGAACAGAATCTGCAGCAGCAGCGGGATGTTGCGGAAAACCTCGATGTAGGCGGCGGCGATCCTGGCGATCAACCAGTTTCGCGACAGGCGCGCGATGCCGATGACAAACCCCAGCAGCGTGGCGAGCAGGATGCCGAGAAAAGAAACCAGGAGCGTATTGAGCAGGCCTACGAAAAAAGTGCGGCCGTAGGTATAGGTCTCGTCATACTCGATTAACGACATCAGGATGCCGAAACCGGCCTTTAAATCCAGGAACCCGAACCCGGTCGAGATTCCCCGCTGCGCCATGTTGGTCAGCGTGTTGTTGACGATATACGCGAAAAACGCTCCTACCGACGCCAGCACGATGATCTGAAACGCCAGCGAACGGAACGTCGGATTGTTCCAGAAGGCGGTTCGGGGTGGAGTGGCGGTTGGCTTTTCGTCAGTCATCGGCCCGCCCAATCCTTATCTGCAGGACGGCACCTGCGCGCGGCGCGCGCAGGTGCGTGCTCAGAGATTAACGAAACGGCGGCGCATACTGCAGACCGCCATCTTTCCACAGGGCATTTTGACCGCGTGTGATCTTGAGTTTGCTGCCCATGCCGACGTTGCGTTCAAAGGCCTCGGCGTAGTTGCCCACCATCTTGACGATGTTGTAGGCCCATTCATTGGGCAAGCCGAGGCCCTTGCCGCCAATCCCTTCGAGTCCCAGTAAGCGCCGTACGCCGGGGTTCTTGCTGTTGGCCTTCAGGTCATCGACGTTTTTGGAGCTCACGCCCATGTCCTCGGCTTCCAGCATCGCGAACAGGCTCCATTTAACCACGTTGAACCATGCATCGTCGCCCTGGCGCACCACCGGTCCGAGTGGCTCCTTGGAAATCACCTCCGGCAGGACGATAGCGCCGCCGGGATCCTTCAGCTGGATGCGCAGCGCGTACAGCTGGGACTGATCGGAGGTCAAAACGTCGCAGCGCCCGGCGTCGAAGCCCGCCACGGTTTCTGCGGCTTTGTCATAGGTGATGGGGGTGTATTTCATGTTGTTGGAGCGGAAATAATCGGCGAGATTGAGCTCGGTGGTGGTGCCGGCCTGGATGCATACGCTGGCGCCGTCGAGCCCTTCGGCGCTATTGACGCCCAGGCTTTTTTTCACCATGAAGCCCTGCCCGTCGTAATAGTTTACACCGGCAAAATTCAAGCCCAGCGACGAGTCGCGGGTGGTCGTCCAGGTGGTGTTGCGTGACAGTACGTCTATCTCGCCGGACTGTAAGGCGGTGAACCGCTCCTTGGCGGTCAACGGGATAAACTTGACCTTGCCGGCATCGCCGAATACCGCGGCTGCGACCGCCCGGCACACATCGACGTCAAGACCGTTCCATTTCCCCTGGTCATCGGGAAAGGAAAATCCAGGCAGACCGGTGTTGACGCCACATTGCACGTGGCCGCGTTGCTTGATGGTATCGAGGGTGCCCGCGTGCACCCCGCCGATGAACAGCGCCGCTAATACGGCGCTTGCCGTTAGTGTCTTCAGTATTGTCATTGTCCGCTCCTGCAGTGGGTAGTAATTATTCGGCCACCGGGGCCGGGACGGCTTTGTCCGCCGACCAGGAGCCGCAAAATTAACACAACCACACTCCAACACCAACGCTGGACGCGTCCCTGGCCGCAGCTATCGCCGGCGCGCGCCGCAAAAAAAGCCCCGCCTGTTAGCGGGGCTTTTGTAGACAGCTAAAGCTGAAAGGCAGTTTACATCATGCCGCCCATGCCGCCCATGTCGCCCATGCCACCGCCCATGGGAGCCTCCGGCTTATCTTCCGGAATTTCCGCCACCATGGCCTCGGTGGTGATCATCAGGCCGGCGATGGAAGCCGCGTTTTGCAACGCGATGCGGGTCACCTTGGTCGGATCGAGGATGCCCGTGTCCATCATGTCGCCGTACTCCTCCTGGGCCGCGTTATAACCGTAGTTGCCCTTGTTCTCGCGCACCTTGTTGAGGATTACCGAACCGTCTTCGCCGGCGTTAATGACGATCTGCCGCAACGGTTCTTCCAGAGCACGGCGCACGATCTTGATGCCGGTGTCCTGGTCGGGATTGTCACCCTTGAGGTCGCCGGCATTGTCGAGGCAGCGGACCAGGGCCACACCGCCGCCGGGCACCACGCCTTCTTCCACCGCCGCACGGGTCGCATGCAGGGCGTCCTCGACGCGGGCCTTTTTCTCCTTCATTTCCACTTCGGTCGCCGCGCCGACCTTGATCACCGCCACACCGCCGGCGAGTTTGGCGACCCGTTCCTGCATCTTCTCCTTGTCGTAATCCGAGGTCGCCTCTTCGATCTGGGCGCGGATCTGATTGACCCGACCTTCGATGTCGTCTTTGCTGCCGGCGCCGTCGATGATGGTGGTGTTTTCCTTGGTCACCTGAACCCGCTTGGCACGACCCAGGTCGTCGAGGCTGGCGCTTTCCAGGCTCATGCCGACTTCCTCGCTGATCACCTGACCGCCGGTCAAGATCGCGATGTCCTGGAGCATCGCCTTACGGCGATCGCCGAAACCCGGAGCCTTCACCGCGCATACCTTGACGATGCCGCGGATGTTGTTCACCACCAGCGTTGCCAGCGCCTCGCCGTCGACGTCTTCGGCGATGATCGTCAGTGGCTTACCGGCCTTGGCGACCCCTTCGAGCAACGGCAGCAGATCACGGATGTTGGAAATCTTCTTGTCGTGGATGAGGATGTAGGGGTCCTCCAGTTCGACGCTCATGCTCTCCTGTTTGTTGATGAAGTAGGGCGACAGGTAACCGCGGTCAAACTGCATGCCCTCAACGATATCCAACTCGTTCTCCAGGCCGGAACCCTCTTCCACCGTGATTACACCTTCCTTCCCGACTTTTTCCATCGCCTCGGCGATGATATTACCGATCGACTCGTCGCCGTTCGCGGACACCGTACCAACCTGCGCGATCTCTTTGTGGTCGGAGCAGGGTTTCGAGATCTTTTTCAACTGCTCAACGGTCGCGACCACCGCTTTATCGATGCCGCGCTTGAGATCCATGGGATTCATCCCCGCCGCCACGGCCTTGAGGCCTTCTTTGAGCATTGACTGCGCGAGCACCGTCGCCGTCGTGGTGCCGTCGCCGGCCACGTCGGAAGTCTTGGAGGCGACCTCCTTGAGCATCTGCGCGCCCATGTTCTCGAACTTGTCTTTCAGCTCGATCTCTTTCGCCACCGACACGCCGTCTTTGGTTATCGTCGGCGCACCGAAAGATTTTTCCAATACCACATTGCGGCCCTTGGGCCCCAGCGTCACCTTGACCGCATCGGCCAGGACATTGACACCGCGCAGCTTCTTCGAGCGCGCAATCTCACCAAACAATACTTCTTTTGCTGCCATGATTCGTCTCCTGTTGTCAGCACCCGCTATTTATTCAATGACGCCCATAACGTCGTCTTCACGCATGACGAGGAGTTCCTCGCCGCCAACTTTCACTTCGGTGCCGGAATACTTGCCGAACAGCACTTTGTCGCCGACTTTGACGTCCAGCGGCCGCACGTCGCCGTTTTCCTGAATCTTGCCGTTGCCGACGGCAACGATCTCACCCTGCATGGGCTTTTCCGCCGCGGTGTCCGGGATCACGATCCCGCCGGGGCTGGTCTTTTCGTCGTCAAGGCGTCGCACCAAGACACGATCATGAAGTGGACGAATACCCATTCGCTCAACCTCCTAATTTAGTTGGAAATTTAACTTGATGAATTTTTTACTGAAACGAGATTATTAGCACTCACTACAGATGAGTGCTAATCATATTCATGCGCGACGCAATGTCAAGGCTCTTTATCCACGCGCCGATAGTCCCCATCGAGAATCTGGCCGCGACCGCCCGGAGGCTGTGGATCGGCGCTACTTTCGGCGCTACTTCCGGCGCGAATCAGACCGCGATCCAGGGCGTAGCGGATCAACCCGCGCCGCAGCGGCGGCGTCAGGCAGGCAAATCCCACCGCGTCGGTAAAGAATCCCGGGGTGAGCAGCAGAGCGCCGGCGAGCAACAGAAAAATGCCCTCCAATAACTCCATCGCCGGCAGTTCGCCGGCGGCGAGGTTGGCCTGAATCCGACCCAGCGTGGAGAAGCCCTGGGATCGCACTAAAAAAGCGCCGAGCACCGCGGTGAAGACCACCAGGAATATGGTCCACGGCGCGCCGATGACCCCGCCGATCTTGATCAGCGCGTAGATTTCCACCAGCGGCACGATAAGAAAGATCGCCAGCAATATTGAAAACGGTCTCATGGCTCGGTTGTCGCTTCCCAGATTCGGTCCAATTCGGCGCACATGCGGGGGATCGCCGATGTTAGTCGATGATCGCCCCCCGCCACCACCTCCAGGCGAACCTCCGGCGCCTGCACCCGATCGGCAAAGCGCACGCTGTTGGCGACGGGCACCACCTCGTCATGCTGCCCATGGAGTATGGTGACCGGGCACGCAAGGCGCACCGGTTCGCACAGCACGTCGTAGCGGTCTACATCGTCGACGATGTCATTACCGAGGGTGTAAGTCGTCCCCTGGTAAGGATCGCTGAATCCGCGCACGCCGTCGCGCCTCCATTGAGCCAGTTCTGACGCCGGCATCTCGGCGAGGATCTGTTGTACGAAGTTGAATGCCGGCGCGATCAGCAGCATTTCACGAATCCGGCGGGGCGCCCGGCGCGCGGCAAGCACCGACAGCCAGCCGCCGAGGCTGGAGCCCACCAACACCACCGGCCGGGGTGCGAGCTTTTCGAGCACCGTTTGCAGATCCCGCAGCGCGGCGGTAATTGTAAACTTGGCGAAATCGCCGTCCGACCGCCCGTGTCCCGTCAAGTCGAAGCGCACCCAGGAATAGCGCCGCTGATTGGCATGGCTGGCCAGGGCGCGCGCCTTCGATCCGTCGCAGTCGGAGCGGTATCCGTGCACGAAAACACCTATCGGCCCATTACCAAAATCAATGATCTTACCGCGAACGCGATGTCCGGGCCGGGTCTGCAAGGCGAAAGGGCGTTCGTTATCGATGACTGATGTCATGGCGGGATCGTGGCAACCACACGTGCGATAATATGCGGACGATGAACCCGACTTCCAAGCTGGTTTATGCGGAATAACGGCATCCGCATGACCGTCTCTTACCAAATAGTGCTGACCACGTGCGCCGACGCCGAACAATCGCAGGCGGTAGCGCGCGCATTGGTTGAGGAGCGATTAGCTGCGTGCGTCAATATTATTCCACAAGTACAGTCGGTTTATTTGTGGCGAGGATCGCTGCAGTCAGACGCGGAGTATCTTCTGGTGATCAAATCTCGCGCCGACAAGTTCGCGGCCATTGAGACGCGGATAAAGGCCTTGCACAGCTACGAAGTTCCCGAGATCATCGCGGTCCCTGTCACTCAAGGTTCCGCGGAGTATCTCGCATGGATCGCCGCATCAGACCCATTATGAAGCTACTGGCCGTTGTAATCGCGCTTACTTGGTGGTGGAGCCCGCTCCGCGCACAAGACCAGGAATTGCTGGAACCCGACAAGGCCTTTGCATTCAGCGTGGCGCCGGCCGCGGCGGACCGCATTCAGATCACCTGGCGCATCGCCAAGGACTACTACATGTACCGGGACAAGTACCGCGTACGTCTGGTTGAGGGTGATGCCACGCTGGGAGAACCGCAGATCCCGCCCGGCAAGGTCAAGAAAGACCAGTTTTTCGGCGAGGTAGAAATCTATGAAGGAGTCGTTCGCATCGACGTACCCGTACAGCGGGAGAACCCTGCGCCGACATCGCTGGTAATCACCGCGGAAGGCCAGGGATGTAACGACCCCGTCGGGGTGTGCTACCCGCCGATCAAGCACACCGCCACCGTGGAACTTGCCGCGCTGGCGAAGGACGCAACGCCGCCGGTACCAAAAGCGGCGTCCCCGGGCGCCAAGCCGATAACCTCTTTGTCGTCGTTGCGCGACCTGCTGGGCGGCGCCGGCCAACAGGACGAATTTCTCGATCCCGATCAGGCGTTCCAGTTCCAGACGAGCGCGCTGGACGCCGACACCCTCGGTGTCACTTTCAATATTGCCGACGGTTACTACCTCTATCGCGACAAGACGAAGGTGAAAAGCCGGACACCGGGCGTGGGCGTGGGGGAGTATCAACTGCCCCCCGGCAAGATCAAGCAGGACGAGTTCTTTGGTGAGAGCGTGGTGTATTACCAGGGCTTTGAAGCCAGCGTCCCGCTGCTGCGCAGCGATGCGAATGCCACCACCGCCTCGTTCGACCTCAGTTATCAAGGATGCGCGGATAAGGGGATCTGCTACCCGCCGATCACCAAAAGTGTGGAAGTGAATCTTCCCGGCATTGCAGACGCCGCCGCTGCGCCACCGCAAAAGCCGGCGGGCGGTGCGATCGCCCCGGCACCAGACGCGCCGGCGACCACGCCACAGAGTGCAGCGTTTGGAAGTGGTTACCTGGGCTATATCCTGACCGCGTTCGTCACCGGCATATTGCTAACGTTCACTCCGTGCGTGTTGCCCATGGTGCCGATCCTGTCGAGTATCATCGTCGGCCAGGGTGAGCAGGTCACCAAACGGCACGGCGGCATACTCGCGAGCACCTACGTATTGGGCACTGCGGTGACTTACACGGCGGCGGGTGTGGTGGCCGGTTTGACCGGAGAGCAGCTCCAGGCCTATTTTCAGAATATCTGGGCGATCGGAACCGTTAGCCTGATACTGGTACTGCTCGCACTATCCATGTTCGGTGTCTACGACATTCAGATGCCCTCGTTCATTCAGTCGCGCCTGCAAAACAAGACCCAGGGCATGCAGGGAGGGACCTTGAGCATGGTGTTCGTGCTGGGGATGGTATCGGCGTTGATTGTCGGCGCCTGTGTATCGCCGCTGCTGATCGTTGCCCTGGGTGTGGCCATCGCCAAAGCCGATCCGCTGCTCGGCGGCGCCATCATGTTCTCCATGGCGTGGGGCATGGGGGTGTTTCTCATTGGGCTCGGTTTGGGCGCTGGATTCCTGTTGCCCAGGGCCGGTCCCTGGATGGACAACGTGAAATACGTGTTTGGTGTCCTGCTGCTGGGTGTGGCGATTTATTTGTTGGGTGCAATCCCCGAGGTGCCGGTGCTGTATTTGTGGGGCGCTTTATTGATTGTCGTTGCCGTGTATCTTGGGGCAACCCACGGGTTACCCGACGGTGCGAGCGGCTGGCGGTACCTGTGGAAAGGGGTGGGTGTGTTCTGCATGGTATGGGGCGTACTGGCGTTGCTTGGCGGCATGGCGGGGAATCGGGATATCACCAGACCGCTGCCTTTCGGTGATTTCAACGTCGCCGGGGCCTCGGTCTTCAGAGGGGACGGCGGCGGGGCACAGCATTTATTCACCCGCGTGCGCACCATGCAGGAATTGAACGGCCAGCTGGAACAGGCCCGGACCCAGGGAAGACCCGTGCTGCTCGATTATTACGCCGACTGGTGCGTCGATTGCATCAAAATGGAGAAAGCGACTTTCAACCACCCTGAGGTGAGCCGGGTCCTGCGTGAGCGATTCGTCCTGATCCAGGCCGACGTGACCGATCCCAGCGATCCGGAGAGCAGAGCGATAAAGCGTCGTTTCGGCGTATTCGGACCTCCCGCCATGCTGTTTTTTGCGCCGGGCGGCGACGAGCGACGCGACCTGCGCCGTTACGGGTTCATGGACGCCGCGGAGTTCCTTGACCACATCGCCGGCGTGTAACCGCTTGCCTGGGTAGGTATTAAACACGCCATTAACCTACGTTGAATTTCGCCGACTTTGTCGTCAATGTTGAAACAACGAAGCGCAACTGGACTTTGGAAGGCAGTTTGTGCACACTAAGCACTTTAGCTATATTTTGTGTGTATATAACCGCACGTTCGCATCATAAATGGCGACAATACTCGTTCTAAACGGTCCCAATCTCAACCTGCTCGGTACCCGCGAGCCGCAGCATTACGGCGCCGCGACACTCGCCGAGATCCAGGCGGATCTGGAGCGGATCGCCACTGCCGCCGGACATCAGTTACAGCACCTGCAATCCAACGCCGAACACGAACTGGTCGACGCGATTCACAATGCGGCCGAGCGGGGTGTCGCGTTTATTGTCATTAATCCCGCGGCGTTCACCCACACCAGCATCGCCTTGCGCGACGCGTTGGCCGCGGTGTCGATTCCGTTTGTCGAAGTGCATCTGTCCAATATTCATGGCCGTGAGACATTTCGCGCGCAATCGTACATCTCCGCATTAGCGGTCGGTGTGATCAGTGGCCTCGGTGCATTCGGTTACCAATTGGCGTTACAGGCCGCAATCAATTTTTTAAATCCGGAATGAGCTCATGGATTTACGCAAAATAAAGAAACTCATCGAGCTGCTGGAAGAATCCGACTTGAGCGAAATGGAGATCAAGGAGGGCGAGGAGTCGATCCGGCTGAGCCGCGCGTCATCCACGGTTCCGCACACCGGCGTGGTGACCATGGCGCCGGTGCCGGTTTTGCACCCCGGGCCGCCACCGCCGACTGAGCCCGCGACTCCGGCAGTCTCCGACATCCCGGAGGGTCACCAGATCAAATCGCCGATGGTAGGGACTTTTTATGCCGCGCCCAAACCCGGCGCAAAAGCCTTCGTGCAAGTAGGCAGTAAAGTTCAAGTGGGAGACACGCTTTGCGTCATTGAGGCGATGAAGATTTTCAATCAGATCGAGGCCGACAAATCGGGCACCGTCGCCGCGGTGCTCAAGGAGAACGGTGACCCGGTGGAGTATGGTGAAACCCTGTTCGTCCTCAACTAGCCGCTCAGCGCAGATTGCGGAACCGGATATTGGCGCGCGCCACTCTCGATCGGCGGCCTGGTTTTTTCTTCGGGCCGTGGGCGAGCCATGCGGCCTGGTTTTCGTCCCCCACCTTATCTCCAGACTATGATCGATAAGCTAGTGATCGCAAACCGCGGGGAGATCGCCCTGCGGATTCAACGCGCCTGTCGCGATCTGGGAATTCGCACCGTCGCCGTGCACTCGGTAGCCGATCACGACGCCAAATACGTTCGCCTCGCCGATGAGTCGGTGTGCATCGGTCCTCCGGCGGCGTCAGAGAGTTATCTCAATATCCCCGCGGTCATTGCCGCCGCGGAAGTCACTGATGCCGGGGCGATCCACCCGGGTTACGGTTTTTTAGCGGAGAACGCCGATTTCGCGGAACGCGTTGAACAAAGTGGATTTATTTTTGTAGGCCCACGGGCGGAGACTATCCGCCTCATGGGCGACAAGATTGCGGCGATTCGCGCCATGAAGCAAGCCGGCGTGCCCTGTGTGCCGGGTTCCGATGGGCCCCTGGGCGACGACGATCGCGCGAATCTTGCGGTCGCAAACGATATCGGCTATCCGGTGATCATCAAGGCCGCGGGGGGCGGGGGCGGCAAGGGTATGCGCGTGGTGCACACCGAGGCAACGCTGCGCAACGCCATATCCCTGACTCGCGCGGAGGCGGACGCTTCTTTCAACAACAGCACGGTGTACATGGAGAAGTACCTGGAGAGGCCGCGTCACATCGAGGTGCAAGTTATGGCCGACCAGCACGGCAATGCGGTGTATGTAGGGGATCGCGATTGCTCCATGCAGCGCCGGCACCAGAAGGTTGTGGAGGAGGCGCCGGCCCCGGGGATCACTGAAGATCAGCGCAGGCAAATTGGCAAGCGTTGCGTCGAGGCATGTAAGAAATACCAGTATCGCGGCGCAGGCACCTTCGAGTTTCTGTACCAGGACGGGGAGTTTTACTTCATGGAAATGAATACCCGAATCCAAGTGGAGCACCCGGTGACGGAGATGGTCACCGGTATCGACCTGGTGAAGGAACAACTGACGATTTCCTTCGGTGAGCCATTGTCGTTCAGTCAGGACGAAGTCGTGACTCGCGGTCACGCCATCGAGTGCCGGATCAATGCCGAGGACCCGGATAACTTCATGCCCTCGCCCGGACGAATCGTACAGTACCATCAGCCGGGTGGACCGGGGGTCAGAGTCGACTCACACGTTTACAATAATTACGTGGTGCCACCGTATTACGACTCGCTTATCGCCAAGCTCATCGTGCATGGCTCGCAGCGCAGCGAGGCGATCGCGCGCATGCGCAGTGCGCTGTATGAAATGGTGGTAGACGGCATCAAAACCAATATACCGCTTCACCGGAGAATTTTGAGCGATGGGGGATTTCAACGCGGGGATGTCACCATCCATTACCTGGAACAAACGTTCGTACGCTGATGTAGGTGTCTTGGCTCCGCATTAGTTACCGCTGTGGACGCGATCTCGGCGATAGAATCGGCGAGCGACTGGAGGCTTGTGGCGCCATTGCGGTGAGTGTAACGAACGCCGGGGCGGAAGAATCTTTCGATGCCGGGTATCCGGGAGATCCGGAGTGGTCCGAGGTATATGTCAGCGCATTATTTGCCCCGGGCACTGATCCGGGAACGGTGGCCGCATCGGTAATCGGCAACAGCGGCGGCGACAAGTGCATACAGCCGTTGCGCATCGACGAGTTAGCGGAACAGGATTGGGTGCGGGCCTGGTCACAGGACTGCCGGCCGACGCGGATAACCGACCGCCTGTGGATATGTCCGAGTTCAGTCGAGCCGCCGGTCGCCGATGCCGCGAACATCATAATCGATCCCGGCCTGGCGTTCGGCACCGGAACCCACCCGACTACGAGATTGTGTTTGCAATGGCTGGCGACTGCGGATGTGGACGGGAAAAGCGTTGTCGACTACGGCTGCGGCACCGGCATCCTGGCGATCGCCGCGCTCATGCTGGGTGCCGACCATGCGTGGGCGATCGATATCGACCGCCATGCTCTGGCTGCGGCCCGCTACAACGCCCGGCGAAACCATGTCGCAGACAAGCTCACGGTTCTCCAATCCGCGGACATCGGTTTGGAACCCGTCGACGTCGTCATTGCCAATATTCTGGCGAATGTGGTCGTGGGCCTGGCGCCCAACTTGACCGCCCTTGTGCAACCCGGAGGGACTATACTTCTAACGGGTATCCTGGACTCCCAGGTGGAACGAGTACGCGCGGCGTTCTCGGAGAAATTTGAATTTGTGCCTCACCGACGCCAGGATTGGACGTTGCTTGTCGGCCGTTCCGTGTCCTGTTAGCCGGTGTTCGTGCCGCTATTGATAGAATTGCACATACCAAACAACATGTCAGCCCAGTTCATTCTGCTGCGACAGCATCGCCCGCCCGCCGGGCATAACGCGCATCACCGGCGCGACACCACTCCCCGGTTCGCATGATGTTCGCTCGCTGCCCCAGTTGCCAGACGATTTTTGAAGTAGACGATGAGGTGTTGAGCGCCCGCGTCGGCATGGTGCGCTGCGGTATCTGTGCGGTCACGTTCAATGCCTCGTGGAATCTGCTGGACCGCCTTCCGGGCGTCGACCTGCCGGCCGAATTAGCGCCGCCGCCGGCCGCGGAGCCCGACGGGCAGGATTCCGCCACGGGTCATGGCGACGAAGTGTCCTCGCACTCGCAGGCGGAACCGGGAATTTCCGACGAAGCGGCGCCGTCTTCCACGATCGAGCCCGCCTACGAAGTGGAGTCGGTCGCCGTCGACACCGCCACCGGCTCGGAGTCGATTGCGGCACAAGCCGAGGCGGATATGGCTGCGGTTGAGGTCGACGATTCCGGCCGGCTGGTCGAGGTAATCGAAATCGAATCCGAAAGCATAGTCGAGGAAGTCGCGCGTCTGGACGATGCACTGTTACGCAAAAAAGTCGCCGATCAACGGACGCAGCAGGACCAAGCCGGGCTGCCTGAAGACGAACAGCACGGCGACATCGAGAAAGTAATCCCCGACCACGAGATCGTGCTCGAGACTCCGGCCGAAGCGTGGCAAGGACTTCGGCCGGATACGCAGGTCCGGCCGAGCGCGCGGCAGCACGCGCGCATCTCCGCGTCCGTCGACCAAATGCGCGCCATGCTCAATCCGGTGGCCGAGCGAGAGCCGGACACCGGGGATGAAGACGGCGTGCAGCCGGCGACGGAAGCGGAACCGACCAAAAAGCGTGTGTTTCAGCGCACCCAAATGCCTCCCGAGCTGGACCCGTTAGGGGACGGCGGTATCGACTCCGCCAGCGGAAATACCGAAGCGTCGACTGCGCCCGATGTCAATTCCGGCTCGCAGACCGGCACCGCGGCGGTGGAAAGCGCCAGTTCAGCCGTCGCATGGCGAGTGATCGCGTGGTTTCTGGGTTTCGTGCTCATCTTGCTGACCACGTTGTGGCAGGTTAAGAAATTTTACCTCCATGACCTGGCGCAGTTCCCCGCGATGCGGCCGGTACTGTCGGAGTTCTGCCGTTTCGCGGCTTGTGAGGTGCCGCCGCGCCGCGACTCGCGACGTATCGACCTGGTGGGCACTAATGTTGAAACCCATCCCGCTGTCCCGGGCGCGCTGCGCGTCGTGGTGAGCTTGATCAATCGCGCCGAGTTCTCGCAATTACCCCCTTTACTGCAAGTGACGCTGAGCAATAGAACCGGCCAGGTGGTGGGCCAGCGCACCTATGCGCCGGGCGACTATGTGACATCGACCTTGGACGCGACTCTGGAGCCGAACGTGGTGTCCAACGTCACCATCGATTTGGCTGCGCCCTCTGATAGTGCAGTCGGTTACGAGATACAGCTAATACCTGATTAAAACACTTCAGAACTACGGCAAAAATTTTTTCAGCGAAATTCACCTGTCAAGTCTTTTCGCTCTAAAAGGTCGGGAGTATCATCCCATGTCCCTGCCTTGCTAATTCGATACAACTATAAAGCTGGCCGTAGGATGGAGCTCGGACCTTATACATTGCCAAACAATCTGTTCGTTGCGCCTATGGCGGGTGTCACCGACAGGCCTTTTCGACAAATCTGCCGGAGTCTTGGGGCGGGTCTTGCGGTTTCGGAAATGATGTCTGCGAACGTAAAACTCAGGGACACATACAAGACCCGCAGACGTATGGACCACAGCGGAGAGACAGAACCCAAGTCCGTGCAGATTGTGGGTGCGGAGCCTGCGGCGATGGCGGATGCGGCGCGCTATAACATGGACCACGGCGCGCAAATCATCGATATCAACATGGGTTGTCCCGCGAAGAAGGTGTTACGGCAAGCTGCGGGTTCAGCGCTGCTGGAGGATGAGCGACAAGTGGCGAAGATTCTTGATGCGGTGGTCGCTGCGGTCAGCGTTCCGGTAACCCTCAAGATTCGCACCGGTCCCCGCCCGGAACGGCGTAACGGTGTGATTATCGCCGGGATCGCCGAAGCGTCGGGCGTACAAGCCATCGCGGTGCACGGCCGCACCCGCTGTTGCAGGTATCACGGGCGCGCCGAATACGACACCATTCGGGCGATCAAGCGTTCGGTTTCCATCCCGGTGATTGCCAACGGCGATATCGACGATCCGGTCAAGGCCAAGCGGGTTCTGGATTACACCGGCGCCGATGGGGTGATGATCGGCCGCGCAGCCCAGGGCCACCCGTGGTTGTTCAGGCAAATCGATCACTACCTCGATACCGGTGAACAGCTGCCCGATCCGACTCTGGCTGAAAGACGGGATTTGCTGCTCGAGCATTTGCGCCGCATCTATGATTTCTACGGCGCGGCAGTTGGTGTTCGCGTCGCACGCAAACATATCGGTTGGTACGTAAAGCGATTACCCGGTCAGCGAGAGTTCCGCAGTACAGTCAATGGCATCGAAAACAGCCAACAGCAGTTGAGGCAGGCACAACAATTTTTCGACACATTGATAGAACGACAACGGTTGGCGGCATGAGTAAATCCAGGCAAGACCCCACACTGGCTAAATGCGTACAACGTTCGCTGAAAGCGTACTTCAAAGATCTGAATGGCGAGGATGCATGCGATTTGTACTCTATGGTCATGGGGGAGATCGAAAAACCGTTACTGGAAGTGGTCATGGAACAGGCGGAAAGTAATCAGACCAAAGCGGCCCGGCTGTTGGGTATAAATCGCAACACTTTACGAAAAAAGCTGAAGCACCATGGTTTGGAGTAAGCGCAGTGGTTGATGTCCGGCACATTAATTCCCTCGATAAGCATTGTTGTGCGAAGCCGGTGCATCGAATATGAACGGAAATGGAGTTGCACCGGTCCGACGTGCACTGATCAGCGTGTCTGACAAAACCAACATCGTTGAATTCGCGCAGCGGCTGCGTGACGAGGGCGTGGAAATCTTATCCACCGGCGGCACCGCGAGCCTCCTGCAACAACACCAAATCGAGGTCGTTGAGGTTTCCAGTCACACCGGGTTCCCTGAAATCATGGACGGTCGGGTGAAGACACTGCATCCGCTGATTCACGGCGGTATTCTGGGACGGCGCGGCAAAGACGATCAACTGATGAAGGAGCATGGTATCGCGCCCATCGATCTGGTCGCGGTGAACCTGTATCCTTTTGAGCGGACGACGGCGGATCCCAATTGCGACCTGGACACTGCTATCGAGAATATCGACGTTGGGGGGCCAACGATGTTGCGGGCGGCGGCTAAAAATCACGATGCGGTTACCGTTATCGTGGACAGTGAGGATTACGATTCCGTATTGCAGGAACTGGCCGATCGTGGGGGCGTGACGTCGTCCACGCGGTACCGTTTGGCGGTCAAGGCGTTTGCACACACCGCCGCCTATGACGGGGCAATCACCAACTACTTGAGCCGTATTGAAGCCGACGGGCCCCAGGCACGGTTTCCGCAAGTTCTCAACCTGCAATTGCACAAGATCCAGGACATGCGCTACGGAGAGAATCCACACCAGAACGCGGCGTTTTTCGCCGAGCCGGAGCCGGCGCGGCCAAGCCTGGCGAGCAGCGAGCTGTTGCAGGGCAAGGCGATGTCTTACAACAACGTCGCCGATACCGATGCGGCATTGGAGTGCGTGCGCGCGTTTCGCGATACCACTTGTGTGATCGTAAAGCACGCGAATCCCTGCGGCGTGGCCATCGGCGACACCCTGGCGCAGGCCTACGATCGCGCGTTCAAGACCGACCCGACCTCGGCATTTGGCGGTATCATCGCCTTCAACCGTGAATTGGACGTCGATACCGCGACCGCGATCATAGACAGGCAATTCGTGGAGGTGATCATTGCACCGAAGATTCCACAGCCGGTTCGAGCGGTGTTGTCGTCGAAGAAGAATGTGCGCGTGCTCGAGGCGGGTTCATTGCGCGAGTCGTTTGAGCCCGGCTGGTTTTACAAACGTGTGATCGGCGGTCTGCTGGTCCAGGACCATGACGTGGGTGAGGTGGGAGAGGCGGACCTGAAGGTGGTGACCGAGCGAGCACCGACGGACGCCGAGATGCGTGACTTGCTGTTCGCTTGGAAGGTGGTGAAGTTCGTCAAATCCAACGCCATCGTATACGCCAAGGATCAAATGACGATCGGAGTCGGCGCCGGGCAGATGAGCCGGGTCTATTCGGCCAAGATTGCCGCCATTAAAGCCGCCGACGAAAATCTCTCCGTTGCCGGTTCGGTGATGGCTTCCGATGCATTTTTCCCATTCCGCGACGGCATCGACGCCGCTGCCGATGCCGGTATCACGGCGGTGATAGAGCCCGGAGGGTCAATGCGTGACGACGAGGTGATCGACGCCGCCAATGAGCACGGCATGGCGATGGTGTTCACGGGGATGCGGCACTTTCGGCACTAGCTCCGGCGTCGCTTCGCAGTTCGCCGACCCGATTCGTGACCCGTGCGAAGTTGAGTAGCGCGACCAGATACACCGCGAGGGCGATGAAAAGTACCGTGGTGAAATTGAACCGGATAGACAGCAGGATCGCCGCGAAGCCGCCAAACACGGTAAAAAAACCATTCATTGCCCAAGCCCACGGGATCCCCGCGGATTCCCGCCGTCCGAGATGAAAGATACCCAATGGGAACGGCATGCCCATGAACAGGCCCAAAGGAAATATAAACGCGATGGAAAGTCCGATGCGGCCTGCCAAAGATAGCGACAATCCGAATTGAAATACCGTCGAATAGGCGAGGGTGAATATCACTCCGCAAATCAAAATTCCGGCGAATATGACCAACCACCGCCGGCCTTCGTGCAGCCGTAATTGTTTTGACAGGGCGCTTCCCAGGCCGGCGCTGATCAGCAGGGCGAATACCACGGTGGTGAAGGTGTGGGTGGGAAATCCGATCAATTTCTTGAATATTTGAATCATCGACAGCTCGACCATGATGAAGCCGGCGCCGAGACAGGAGAAATAGATCAGGTCGCTGCCCATGCCGGGCCATCGCGCGCGTCCCAGGCGCGACGCCAACAACGGTGCGAATACGAACAGCAGCGCGAAGCTCAGGGATACCACGCCCACGACGAAGAGGTGTAACCAGTCTGCGGATAAAAACGGCAGCAGTTGTTCGTTGAGGATGAATGCCGTGTTGCGGTCGAGACGATTTTCCCTGCTCGGCTGTATATGGCTGGCAGACTTGCGAATCATTCCGAAATACGGGCTGTCGTCGGTGACCGGGTCAATGCGATAAGGCAGTTTTCCCGCTTCGTCGTATGGAAAGGGATAGGACAGGAAATCATTTCCGATCAGATTATCCGCGGTGTTTACCGGGTCGAAAGCGATCAGGTAACTGGGTCGCACCGGTCTGGGCACGGTCTGGAGCGTTGGTTGTCCGTTTGCCGTGAGCCACACCGAAAACGCGGTTTGGTGGTCTTCGTTGTCGCTACGCAGTACCAGGGTGTAGCGTGCCTCCAGGCTGTCCGACAGGGGCGGGAACTCGATGTGCACCGGGCGGTTATCGACAAAGTGCCGCCCGGGCACCTTAATCTCGGCGGCGACGTTTCCGTCTGCGTCGAGCAGCTGTGCGTCCACGTCGTACTTAAGGCCGCTCTGACCGTAGGTGCCGACGAGCACGTCGAGACCACGGAGTTTTTTAACCCGCGCGGTGAACTCGGCCCTATACGGATGACCGCGAAATATGCGTGCCGAGGGGCGCACCGGTGTGGGCGCATCCGCGCCGCGATTGGGCTCCCGGTTCATATAAGCCAGGGCGCGATCCACCTCGCTTCGCGTCCACGGCGTCATCTTGATCAGCAGCGTCGGCAGTGTATCCGAGTGCCAGCGTTCGATGACCATTACGTGCCGCCAGAAATCACGCCGGCCGCTGCGGTGCCATGCCTGGGCGGCGGTGGTCAGCATGCGTGGATAAATGTGCCGATTGATTTGCAGCATGCCGTCTTCTTTCAAATGCGCGAAGTACTCGAGATACGCCTCCATGGTTTGCAGGTAGGCGATCGATGCCGCGCTGGTTCCTGACGCGATGCTGGAACTGGTGTGATTGCTGAACATCTGAATGATGTCGTATTTTTTATCGGTGCCACGCAGAAAAGTGCGTCCTTCGCCGACGATGGCGGACACCCGCGGATGGTTGAAAAGATTTCCGTTGTATTCGGCATAGCGGCCGCGGGCGGCATCCACCATGGCGCTCACGAGTTCCACCGCGTCCACATGCTTGGCGCCGAAGATCAAGGCAGCCAAGGTCTCGTTCCCGACCGCGCTGCCGATAACCAGTACCTCGGACTGGCGCCCATGGTACAAATAGTGCACCAGGGACGAGCGGCCGTGATAGATGTGGTCGATCTTTTCATTTGTCTCCTGAATCCGGTCGGCTACGTCCCGGTCGGAACGCACCATCCATGATCCCTGTTGACCGCCATCCAGCGAAAATAACTTGGCGTTGGGCGTGGCGTTGAACACATCGAGCTTGGACACCGGGTCCCAGCGCACGTAATCACGTTTACCTTCGGCGATCATTGCATCATTGCCGCGCTTGTTCGCGTGCCCGCGGAATTCCAGATAGTTGTCCAGGGTGAGCGGATATAAACTGCCTGCCACAGCAACGGCGCCGATGACCGTTCTCGCAACTACGGATAGTTCACCCAACAGCATTGCGGCGAGGATCAGCAGCGCGCTAACGACGAACAAAATCCCGCCGGGACCAAAGTGCGGCAGTAATGGGATAAGCAACAGACAGCCAATGGCGGCCCCCACCAGATCGAACAGGTACAACTGATGTATTGCGGCGGAAAATCGCGTAAACAGCAGTGAGATAATCAGGCCGCCTATAAAGAACGGCGTAATCAACACCACGTACATCGCGGCCCACGATAAAAGTTGAACCTTTCGTGACCCCTGGAGCAAGTTTAATTCGAAGGGCAAGGCGTTCAGAACCGGCAGCACCAGGGGGCTGGTTACCGCCATCGCAAACAGCAGGCCTTGCACGACCCGGTGGATTTCCTTACTGCGCACCGGAAATACATACAGATAGATGCCGCCCAAACCCAGCGCGAACATGGCGGACGTAATAACCATGTAACCCGTCGTTGGCGCGAGTATGACGTCGAATACCCGCACCAGGGCGAGTTGCAGTAATAAGATCGAGGCGGTAATCAGCGCCAGGCTCAGGCGTACGTGGGGCGATGCGGAACTCATGCGAATTGATTGGGATGGTTGTTGATTCGGGTTACGAGGCCTAATAGCGGGCGCATTCTACCATTGTGCCGATCATTGTGGGGCAGACTTTGTTCAAACAGCAGGGTAAGATTGCCGCCCTTTCAGTAACACTCGTTCAAGAGAAGAAGTGCGATGGACGTATTGATCGTCGGTGGAGGGGGGCGTGAGCACGCCCTGGCGTGGAAGGTTGCCCAGTCACGACGCGTAAACAAGGTCTACGTGGCGCCGGGGAACGCCGGCACCCAGGCCGAGCCCAAGGTCGAAAACGTAGCCATCGGCGCCGAAGATATAGAGCGCCTGGTGGAATTTGCCGCGGAAAACAAGGTGGCCCTCACCATTATCGGTCCGGAAGCGCCACTGGTGGCGGGAGTGGTCGACGCATTCCAGGCGCGCAACCTCGCTTGTTTCGGTCCCGCACGGCACGCGGCGCAGCTCGAGGGTTCGAAGTCGTTCACCAAGGACTTTCTGCGGCGCCACGGTATACCCACCGCCGCTTACGAGACGTTCGACGACTTGGCGCGGGCGACCGAGTATATCGAAAGCAGGGGTGCGCCAATCGTGGTGAAGGCCGATGGGCTGGCTGCGGGCAAAGGTGTTACCGTTGCCCACACCGTGGACGAAGCGCTGGCTGCGGCCGCCGAGTGCCTGGCGGAGAACAAGTTCGGGGACGCGGGGGGCAGGATCGTGGTCGAGGATCGCCTTACCGGTGAGGAGGCGAGCTTCATCTGCATTGTCGATGCGGAGAATGTGCTGCCACTGGCGAGTTCCCAGGACCACAAAGCACGGGATAATGGCGATACCGGTCCCAACACCGGCGGCATGGGCGCGTACTCGCCGGCGCCGGTGGTGACCGACGATATGCATCAGCGGATCATGCGGGACATCATCGTGCCGACGGTTCGCGGTCTGGCCGAAGACGGCGCGCCCTATGTCGGATTCCTTTACGCCGGTCTGATGATCGACGCGGACGGCGTCCCGCGGGTGCTGGAGTACAACTGCCGCTTTGGGGATCCGGAGACTCAGCCGATACTTATGCGCCTGCAATCGGATCTGGTGGACCTGTGCGAAGCGGCGCTCAACGGCCGTCTGCATGAGGTACAGGCGCAATGGGATCCGCGCGCCGCGCTGGGCGTGGTGATGGCCGCCGGTGGTTATCCGGCAGCTTACCGCAAGGGTGACGTCATCGCGGGTCTCGAGGGCGTGGACTCGGATACCTGCAAGGTTTTTCATGCCGGTACCCGTGAACACCAAGGCCGCGTACTCACCGACGGCGGACGCGTATTGTGCGCAACCGCGCTCGGGGACACGGTCTACGAGGCGCAGGAACGAGCGTACCAGGCGGTCGGACAGATCCGCTGGGACGGCGTGTACTACCGCACGGATATCGGTTATCGCGCAGTAATCAGAGAGCGCAGTGATCAACAGTAAACCAGGATACTAGTCATGAATAATGTATTTGTTGCGGTGTTAATGGGGTCTGATTCCGATCTACCGATCATGCAGGCGACCTTGGATACTCTGGACCGGTTGCAGGTGCCCTGGGAAGTGAAGATCACCTCGGCCCATCGTACCCCGGATGCAACGCATGTTTATGTGCGCGATGCGGACAACCGGGGTTGTGCGGTCTTTATCGCTGCAGCCGGACTTGCCGCGCATTTAGCCGGTACGGTTGCCGGCCTGACCCTCAAGCCGGTCATTGGCGTGCCGATCGACGCCGGCCCGTTGCACGGCCAAGATTCGTTGCTGTCGACGGTGCAAATGCCGGGCGGCATACCTGTGGCTTGTGTGGCGATCGGAAAAGCAGGCGCGAAGAATGCCGCGTACCTGGCGGCGCAGATTATTGGGCTATCCGCTCCCGAAATCGCCAAGCACCTGGCGGAAGATCGAGACGACAACGCCCGTGCGATACAGGCCAAAGACGTGGAATTACGGCAGCGGCTGAAAAAATAACACCGCATCGATGGATGCCCCGCCGGCGTATCGACACGAGGCGGCGGGGGAACAGCCACGCAGCGGTGAGGTCCCCGGGGTGAATCTTGACTCAATACGACAGGCGGCGCAGGTTATCGTGGAGGGCGGAGTGATTGCCTATCCAACCGAGTCTTGTTACGGGCTGGGCTGCGATCCACGGCAGCATGCTTCGGTGAAGCGCCTGTTGCGCCTCAAGCACCGGCCGTGGACACTCGGGCTCATCGTCATCGGTGCGCGACTGGAGCAGTTGCGTCCCTACATCGACTTGTCGCCGTCGGAGATTCTTGACCGTGTGGCCGATACCTGGCCCGGCCCCCATACCTGGCTGATGCCGGCGTGGCCCGGCGTGTCGCAGTGGATTCGTGGCCGACATGCCACCGTTGCCGTGCGCGTCACCGCGCATCCAGGCGCATCCGCGGTATGCCGTTATGCCAGACGGGCCATCGTTTCAACCAGCGCCAACCGTCACCATCGCGCGCCGGCGCGATCGGCCGCGGGTGTGCGCCGGGAATTCGGCGACCAGGTCGATTTTATTTTGGAGGGCAAGCTGGGCGGTCAAGCCAATCCCACTGAAATAAGAGATGCGATTACTAATCATGTCGTTCGCACGGGGTAAAGCAGTGATCATCCGCCGGGACCAACTTTGCCTTAGGGGCAACGCCAACTAGACGCTCGTTTACGATATGTCACTGGACTATCCTGACATTCAAGGCGTGAGAACTTATATGCTCGGTCTCCAGGATCGTATTTGTCGGGCGCTGGAGCAGCTGGAGACGGACACGCAATTTGTCGAGGATGCGTGGGAACATGCCCGCGGCGGGGGTGGGCGCTCGCGCGTATTGTCCTCGGCTGACGTGTTGGAGCAGGCCGGGGTGAACTTCTCGCACGTAAAAGGCGAGCGACTACCGCCGGCCGCCACCGCAAAGCGTCCGGAGCTCACGGGCCTAAATTTTGAGGCCCTCGGAGTATCATTGGTGATTCATCCTTTGAATCCATACGTGCCGACTGCGCACATGAACGTACGCTGCTTCGTGGCCGGCACTGATCGCGAGGATCCGGTATGGTGGTTCGGAGGCGGTTTCGATTTGACCCCCTATTACGGATTTCGCGAAGACGCCGCCCACTGGCACCGGACCGCGTTCGCGGCATGCAAAGGATTCGGAGACGAGGTCTATCCCCGATACAAGAAATGGTGTGACGAATACTTTTTTATTCGCCATCGCGGTGAGACGCGGGGTGTGGGCGGCCTGTTCTTTGATGATCTCAATACACCGGATTTCGAACACTGTTTCGCGTTCGTGCGCAGCGTTGGAGACCACTTCTTACCGGCGTATCTACCCATCGTCGAGCGACGAAGATCCATGGAATACGGTGAGCGTGAGAGAAGCTGGCAACTGTATCGCCGCGGCCGTTACGTGGAGTTTAACCTGGTGTATGACCGCGGCACCTTGTTTGGATTGCAGAGCGGGGGGCGGACGGAGTCGATCCTGATGTCGCTGCCCCCGGTGGCGGCATGGCGATACAACTACGCGCCGCAGCCCGGTTCGCCCGAGGCCGATCTTTACGCCAATTTTCTCGGTGCGAGGGATTGGTTGGAAACCGAACCCGCCGCTGATTAATGTAGACCGGAATCTGTTACCGTGACCTTTTTATACACACCGCTGCTGTATCTGTTGCTACCGGTGCTATTGGCCCGGTTGCTGTGGCGTGGCTTGAAAAATCCAGATTACTGGCACCGTTGGCGGGAACGATTCGGATTTGTCGAGCGCCTGCCGTATCCCGTAGATGTTTGGGTGCATGCGGTTTCGGTGGGAGAAGTACGCGCCGCCGAACCGTTGGTGAATACGCTGCTCGAAAAAGCCGAGTCGATCAATCTGCTGGTCACAACGATGACGCCCACCGGTTCAGCCCAGGTCCGCCAATGTTTTGGCGACCGGGTGCATCACTGCTACGTGCCCTACGACTACCCCGCCGCGGTCAACCGCTTCATCGACAAGGCCCGGCCGAACCTGGCCGTTTTCATGGAGACCGAGATGTGGCCGAATATCATTCGCCTGTGTTCACGGCGGGCTATACCCCTATTGTTCGCCAATGTGCGCTTGTCGGAAAAATCGTTCTTCCGTTACCAGCGCGTGGTGGGCTTTATGGGCCCCATTCTGCGCTTGGCGTCCGGGTTTGCCGCGCAGACCCACGCCGACGCCGAGCGTTTAAAGCGGCTCGGAGCCCGCGAAGAATCGGTGCGTGTCACCGGCAGTATTAAATTCGATGTCAAATTGCCTGCAAGCCTGATAGAAGTGGCCAAGGTGCTGCGTCGTGAATGGGGAGTCGACCGCCCGGTTTGGATCGCCGCCAGCACCCACGAGGGTGAAGACGAGATCGTATTGGCGTCGTTCGCAGAACTCAAACAACGCCACCCCAATCTATTACTCGTCATGGTGCCGCGTCATCCGGAGCGGTTCAACGCGGTGGCGCGCGCCTGTCGCCGTGCAGGGTACGAAGCGGTGCTGCGCAGCCAGGCAGCCGGTCAGCTGAGCCGCGAGGTGGATGTGTTCATCGGTGATTCGATGGGCGAGCTGACTCTGTTCTATGCGGCCTCCGATATCGCCTTTGTCGGCGGCAGCCTGGTGCCGGTCGGGGGGCACAACGTGTTGGAGCCGTGTGCACTCGGATTGCCGGTTGTATTCGGTCCGCACATGTTCAATTTCGAAGAGATCGGCGAGCGTACCCTGGAGCACGATGCCGGTATCAGGGTGGCCGACCAAGGGGAATTAACCGCGGCCGTGGATCGTTATCTCGCCGACCCGAATTTGCGATTTACGGCCGGTGAAGCGGGCAAGGCATTCGTCGCGGAAAACCGCGGCGCTTTGCAGAAAACACTGCATCTGCTGGAGGACTACATTCCGGTGCTGGCCGGCAGTGAATCACAGCGCGCCTAAACAGGGATTCGACGCCATGCAAACACTGAGTTCGTTACCACTAACCGTCCGCCGTCGCGTGCGTGGGGTGCTGTTCGACATCGACGATACACTGACCAGCGCCGGTCAGTTGTCGGCGGATTCGTACGACGCCTTGGAACGGCTGCACAAGGCGGGATTCCTGGTGATACCAATCACCGGCCGGCCCGCCGGTTGGTGCGACCATATTGCGCGGACGTGGCCGGTGGATGCGGTGGTGGGTGAAAACGGCTCGTTCTATTTTCGTTACAACCGCGCCGACGGGAAGCTCGAGAAACGCTTTTACTTCGACGAAAAACGACGCCTCGAGCAGCGGAGACGGTTAAACGAAATAGGGGCGCGTATCTTGTCCGAAGTCCACGGCAGCGCCCTCGCGTCCGATCAGCCATACCGGGAGTCGGATCTGGCGATTGATTATTGCGAGGACGTCGCACCGCTTGATGACACCGACGTTGAGCGCATTGTGGAACTTTTCCAACAGACCGGCGCCAACGCCAAAGTCAGCTCGATTCACGTAAACGGCTGGTTTGGCGATTATGACAAGCTGGCGATGACCCGCATTCTTATGCACGAATGTTTTGGTGTGGACCTGGATGCCGAGCGGGAGCGATATGTTTTCGTGGGGGATTCGCCTAACGACGTGCCGATGTTCGCCTATTTCCCGCACAGTGTTGGGGTGGCGAACGTCAAGGATTTCGGTGATCGCATTTCTCCGCGACCGGCGTTCATCACCGTGCAACGTTGCGGCGACGGATTTGTGGAAGTCGTGGACAGGCTGTTGTCGGGCCGCGGTTAGCCCATACACCGGCTACGTGATTCGTTTGCGCACCGTCGCCGATACCAGTTCGCTGACCAGTACGATGCCGAAAATTGCGATCAGCATCACCGACACCTCGTGCCAGGCGAATTGGTTGATCGACGAATAGAGCATGATGCCGATGCCTCCGGCTCCCACGAATCCCAACACCGTCGACTCGCGGATGTTGATATCCCAGCGGTAGACAATGGTGCCGTATATCACCGGCAGCACCTGGGGTATTACGCCGATCATCAGCACCTGCAGCCGCGAAGCGCCGGTGGCCTCGATGGCCTCGGTAGTGCCGCGATCTATCTCCTCGATAGACTCGGCGGTCAGCTTTCCCACAAAGCCGACGGATCGCGCAGCAATGGACCAGATACCCGCCATCGGCCCCGGGCCGAACACCGCGACAAAAATCAACCCCCATACCACGGTGTTGACGGAGCGTGATGCCACCAGGATAAACCGGCCTATAAACCAAGTCGCCGCATTGGGCGTGGTATTGCGCGCAGCGAGAAACGCGATCGGCAGCGCGAACACGACGGTAATCACCGTTCCCAGGGTGGCAATGTGAATGGTCTCGATGAGCGGGCCGGCGATATCGTAAAAAAACTCCCAATAGGGCGGCACCATGCGGGCTACGAGATCTGCTGCCTGCTCGTGAGCATCGAGGAAATAGAACCACGGGATCTCCAGGCGGTTGAGCGACCATACGGCGACAAAAACAATACCGATGAACCAGGCGTAACGAACCAGGGTCTCCCTGGGAGTGAAACGCTCCCAAACCTGCGGATACTTGCGCGCGTGCTCCTCCGGCGTCACCGCAATCTCCCGCGTACCCAATTACTGAAGAATTCACCGACGAACACCAACGCCACGATGGTGGTCAGGATCGCGAGGCTGAAATCGTAGTCGTAACGGGAGAAGCTCGCCGCCAGCACCTGACCGACCCCTCCGGCGCCGACGATGCCGACCACGGTGGAGTGGCGAATATTGGCATCGAGACGATAGATGGAGACGCCTAAATAGCGCGGTAACATTTGTGGTTGCACCGCGTATAACAACATCTTAGGAAAACTGGCGCCGGTCGCCTTGATCGCTTCCATCTGACCGGGCGGCATGTTCTCGATGTCCTCGGCGAGCATCTTGCCGATGAAACTCATGCTTGCAACCACCAGCGTGAGTACCCCCGCCAATGGTCCGAAGCCGAAAATCTTAACGAAGAATATGGCGATAATCACCTCGTGAAAGGTGCGACTGATGCCGAGCAGGGCGCGTCCCACCACGTACACCGGCAGCGGAACCAGGTTTCGCGCGGCGATCAAGCCCAGCGGGATCGATAACAGCATGCCGAAGAAGCTGGCGGCGAGCGCCATCTGGATGCTCTCCCGCAACCCTTTGTAGAGCAGTTCCCAGCGGCTGAAATCCGGAGGAAACATGCGCGAAAACATATCCGCAGCCCGCGGCAGGCCCTGACCGGCCCGGACCCAGTCGATGTTCAATGACACCAGCGGCACCAGCCCGGGGGTGAGCGAGCACACGAGATAAACACCGACCAGCAACCACAATCCATAGCGCAGCCATGGATTGGCGATCAATTTTGGCGGCTGCCAGACCGGTGTGCTCATCCGGCGGCTGATTCCTGCTCCATTGAACCACGGTCCTCGCCGGCGCTTCGTTCCGCGGTCGGTTTTTTTATTGTTTTGCTCCAGTCCTCCTCGCCGTAGATTTCGTTCAATACCGCCGGGGTGAGCTCATGGGCGGCGCCGTCGAATGCGATCACGCCCCCGGCAAGGCCCACGACGCGGTCGGCGAATTCCTGGGCGAGGTTGACGTCGTGAATATTGACCAGGGCCGGGGTGCCCTGTTCGTGGGCGAGCTCACACAACAGGCGCATGATCTGCCGCGCGGTTTTGGGGTCGAGGCTGGCGGTGGGTTCGTCCACCAGCAGCAGATCCGGCTGTTGCATCAGCGCCCGCGCAATGCCCACGCGCTGGCGCTGACCCCCGGACAGCGCATCGGCCCGGGTGTTGTGATAACCCTCCAGGCCGACACGTCTCAATAATTCAAACGCCCGCGAGATGTCCTGGCTAGGATACTTGCGGCGGTAGGCTTGCCAGAAACTGACATATCCAAGACGCCCGGACAGCACGTTTTCCATCACCGTGAGCCGTTCCACCAGGTTGTATTCCTGGAAGATCATCCCCATACGGCGCCGGGCTCTGCGCAGGGCGCGGCGGGACAGCGCGGTGACGTCGGTGTCCTTGAGCAATACGCGCCCCGACGTCGGTTCGACGAGACGGTTGATGCAGCGGATCAAGGTGCTCTTGCCGGCGCCCGACGAGCCGATCACCGCGACAACTTGCGGTTCCTCGACTTGCAGATTGACGCCGCCCAGCGCCTGTTCGCCGCTAGGGTAGACCTTGACCAGATCCGTGATTGCAAGCATGAGTATGATGAGGGCGGCGTCCCCGGAGACGCCGCCCCGACAATCAGCCGCTCTTTTTCTTTTTCTTCTTTTTCTTGACCTTAAGAGCCTTTAAGCTCTCTTGGTTGTAGACGATACCATTGTGCTTTTGGATTGTGCGTATAACACTCCAATGTTCTTTGTAGTTAATGGGGCTGAACTTGTCCCACGCGTTACTACGCCCGAATTCCTTCTCCAGGCCACTGCCCGACCAATTGAAGCTGAGAAAAGCGTCTCGTATTTTTTCTTGGAGTTCGGGTTTTAGGTTATGGGCCATCCCATAAGAGGTAGTGGGGAACGGGTCAGACTCCCAAATGATGCGAAGATCTTCACGATTAACGATATCCTTTTCCGCCATCCGGTCGAGCACCGTGGAAGCGATTGGCGCCGCGTCGTAATCCTTGTTAGCGACACCCATGATCGAGTTGTCATGCTTTCCGGAGTAGCTTACTTCGTAGTCTACATCCGGGGTCACTCCCAATTCTTTGAATAAGGCTCGGGGCGCCTGATTACCGGAGTTGGATGACGGCGTGACGTGGGCGATCTTGCGCCCCTTCATATCTTTAACTTCTTTGATGTCGCTATTCTTATGAGTAATCAGTTGTAGCTTATAGCCATATCCTTTAGGCCCATCCATGATTGCGAACGGTATGTAGCCGGCGAGGTTGACGCCGAATGGTGTGGGACCAGTGGAGATTCCTGCTACGTGCAGTCGGCCGGAGCGCATCGCCTCCACCTGTGCGGCATAGGACTCGGCGCCATACCACTTGACCGACTTTCCGGTTTTTTGCGACAGGTAGTCCATGAATTCGGTAAACACATTCTCATACACCGACGGGTCCTCCACCGGCGTATATGAGAAGATCAACACATCCGGGTCGAGCCACTGGCCCGAATCCCTGGGAGTATCGGCGACCAAATCGCCGTTGTCGTCACAATAGCGCGAGTCGAGATCACCGCGGCTCTTGCACTCCTCGGCGTTCGCGCCGAGTGGCGCAATCGTCAAAGCAACGAACAATATGGAAACAAGCGTGCGTATCGGCGGTCTGGACATGATTCTCCTCCTTATTCGACCGGTTTGGACAACATGCTTAATATTTTCAGAGCATCGAGCCGCGAGCCCGCGATTTAGATGCCACTGTATGCTCGTTGCCGGCATCCTGCAACCACCGCCGGCTTGAGCCGTGGCCGTGAAGCCACGACCGCGGCGGTCAATGCACGGTCACGTCGGCGTCAGCGTCAGTCTCCTCGTCCGCGGATTGCCGCTGCTTAAGGTTGAGGAGCGTCTCCGGCGTCGGCGACGCGTGGTGCAGGATGATCCGCCACCCGTTGCTGGTGCGTCGATACACATTGGTTGCATGGACGGTGAACTGCGGTTCGCGATCGTCGGCGAGATAGATATTCTCGTTGACGTAGTGGATGGCGATCGAGTCGCCGTCAATGCGCCGTTGCTCGGTGAGCTGCAGTCGAAGCGGTGGCGAGTTCTTGAGTATCTGGGTCCAGCTTTCGCGTATCTGCTCGTATCCCTCCAGGCGCGGACCCTGGGGGTGTATGCACACGATGTCGTCTTCGTCGGACCACACCGCCATCATGGCCGGGAGGTCGTTGGCTTGAAATGCGCGGTAAAATTCACGCTCCGCCTGGTCTGCACTCGCCAGATGCGATGCCTCTACTGCAGCCATGTGCCCGCTCTTTTCAGGACATCCTCGGTAAGCTCGCCCACCACTTCCTTGAACCGCAGCCAGTTGAGGATGTAATCGTAGCGTGCCTTGAGGTAGTCGCGCCTGGCCTCGAATAAGTCGCGTTGCGCATCGAGAACCTCCAGGTTGGTATTGAGCCCAGCGGCAAATCCCTCCTGTTTACCCTCCACCGCGCTCTCGCTGGCGGTGACCGCCCGATCGAGTGCGCCCACTTGCCTAATGCTGCCGGTAACATCGAGAAAAGCGGCGCGAACGTTGCGTTCCGCAGCGCGGCGCGCAGTCTCTACTTGTTGCTGGGCGGCGTCGTGGCGCAACCGCGCCTCGTGGGTTCGTGATACAACAGCACCTCCTTGAACCAGGGGGATACTCAGCCGCAGGAGCGCATCGGTAAACGTCGTCTCGCGGCCGGGTCCGGAGATGCTGCCATGTGAGTCCTCAAACTCATGGGACACGATGAAGTCTAGGTTAGGATAATGTCCAGCGCGCTGTCGGCGTATCTCAAACTCGGCGACTGTCGCGTTCTGCCGACCGACCGCGAGCTCCAGGTTTCCCTTTAGCGCCGCGGCGATCCAATGTTGGACGTCATCCGGTTCGGGTCCCGTCAGCGGTGCGTCGGATTTGAGAATACGCAACTTGCCGGGCACCAGGCCGATGAGTTCCGCCAATGATTGATGGGCGTCCGCGAGGTCACTGCGGGCGGTTATTTCCGCGGCTTCTGCGACGCGGAACCGTGCTTCCGCTTGGTACAGGTCAGTGGTGGTTCCCAGCCCAACCTGTAGCCGCTCGTCGGCAAGCTCCAATTGACGCGACAGCGCGGTACGCTCAGCGACGGCGACTTCCAGATTGTCGTGCGCCGCCAGTACCAGCAGGTAGCGCGTGGTAACGCGAACGATCAGGGACTGTTTGGCGATAGCGAACTGGAGGTCCGCCACCCCGGCCTGGGATTGGGCCTGGCGATATCCCAAAATCTTTCCCCGATCATACACGGGTTGCAGCAACGACACGCCGTAGCCGTCAGAGGTGTAATTGCCGGAGCCCTGGATGATGAATGGCTGGCCTGGAGCCTGAACCTCATCTCGATTTCGTGCGTAGTCGAGATCTGCACTCAGGCTTGGCAACAGCGGTGCGCGCGCTTGTTTTACCTTTTGCAGATCTGCCTGATAGTTCAACGCGTCGGCCTGAAACGTCGGATCATTGTCAACCGCCAGTAGATACACGTCCCACAGCCCCATGCTTGCCGCGGATTCCCTCGCCGGTGACCCGGCCTGCGCAATCATGGTGTTGTATTGAAGGTTGAGGGCTAAGTCGGCGGCATGTCCCGTCGTCGCCAGCACCGGCAACAGCGCAAAAATCACGGTGCATAGTATCCTTGTCAACATGCTACGGTGCCTCGATCAGGAACGTATTGTAGTTTTCTCGCACAGGTGTAGTGTGCCTGGGCCACATTTTTCTGCGCCAAAGACTCCGTCCCTGTACCCGCCGAGCGCCATCGCTTATCTAACATCGTTTTTCCGTACAAATAAGTTTGGGGTTCGTTTCATTGCTTACTATAAATAGATGCCGGGTGCCGCGCTGGAATATACGGCTTAGTTTAGCCATTTAACGCGGGATTTGTTAGTGACATTGATAAACAGTCGTCCCGCTTCGCCGGCGAGTTCATTGCAGCACCGTTTGTTGGTCACCTTACTGACACCTGACACGGCCGGTGATGCGGCTGGTTGATCCGCAGTGGGTTTGGATATGGTGGTGATCGACCGCACAACAGCTCGACGGCGCGTCAGCGAGTGTTTACCGGGATGATGGAGATTGTCGGTTCGCGCTAAAACACGAACCGCGGTGGCGGTTCGGCGTTGACCAGTGGCGGCAGGTCGGTTTCGAACAACGCCACTTCCTGCCAACTGTTGTCCTCCAGGCGGCGCACCAGAATCGCCTCCATCACCGGTGACTGGCCAATTACTGCGATTAACCGTCCGTTCAACGCAAGGTTGGATTTGTAGGATTCCGGCAACGTCGGCATCGAACCGGTAATGATAATTGCGTCATAGGGTCCATCGCCATCCCAGCCTTGTGCCGCGTCGCCTTCAAAATAGTTGATGTTACTCAAGCCGTGTGCGTCGAGCTTGACCCGCGCCGAGTCGATGAAATCGGTGAAGATTTCGACGGTGTCGACGCTTTTCCCGAGGCTGGCTAAGAGTCCGGTGAGGTAGCCGCTGCCGGTGCCGATTTCCAATATCTTGTCGCGGTCGCTCAAGGAGAGTTCCTGTAGAAGGCGCGCCTCCATCTTCGGTTGCATCATCTGCTGCCCATGGTCAAGCGGGATATTCATGTCCACAAACGCCAGCGCTCTATATTCGTCGGGTACGAAATCCTCACGTCGAAGTTCGTGGATGAGATTCAGGACCTTGGGGTCCAGCACGTCCCACGTTCGGATTTGTTGCTCTATCATGTTGAAACGGGCTTGCTCGACGTCCATTGGTAAGGCCTTTATCTACTTGCGGTTGACAGTGCAAAGGGTAAGCAGTTTGGCAGCGAGTGGCAAGCCGCCATGGCTCGCTCGCCCCGCCGCACAACCCGGCTCCCGGCGGCGGTCCACGCCGGCGCACCATGGCCTGGGGAGACATAGCGACCGGAGTTCGCGCGGCTTGATCTCATGCTGGCCGGTGGTGGGACCCGTAAAGAAAACGCCGGCCGAAGCCGGCGTTTTTCATGCCTTGTGAGTCGCGATTTAGGAGGAGATCAAGGCATGTTTCCAGCCTCCTTGCCAGATGCCGGATATTATCCTCGTAACGCGTAAAACTTGATTTGATCTGGATCAAGCGAACGTACCCACCACAAGAAAAGAACGCCGGTCGATGCCGGCGTTCGCATGTGCTCACGGGCGGGTATCAAACGGGCATCGCCGCCGGCGCTTGCGCCACCGGGTCCCAGGTCTTGGCCTCGAAGCGATAAAAACCTTGGGTCTTGATAGCGTCCTTCGCCAACATCTCATTGAACGCCGCGCGATCCTCGCCCATCTCGTCGAAACGGCCGACCTCCTTGATCCCTCCGCCGCCGGGGCAGGCCGCCGCGCTGATATCCTTGCGGTGAACATCGTCTGTGACCACAAAAAGATCAGGGTCGTCTACGCATCGATATACGGTGAATTTCATACCGTTCACCTCCTTTTTTTAAATGGCTCTCAATGTACCTATTTAGACAACAAACTCACCCGATCGTCCATCGAATTATTACTCAGCGAAGATAAGTAAATATTATTGATCGAGTCCCCCACGCGGGGATTCGCCCCAGTTCCCCGGATGCAGCGCGGCGACCGGGCGGTTCGGTCCCGATCGATGTCGTGCCGACGCGAAGGTCGCTGTGCCGGAGGTGTACTGCGGGCGGTCAGCGGCCGCGTGCGCATGCCGGATAGGGGGTAACACTTGATCCGTCTCGGGGTTGGGAGTAGGGTGAGCGCTGGCTAGGGGTGCTTGTTCACGGGCTGCGTGCAGGCTGAGAGATACCCTTGAACCTGATCCGTATAATTGCGGCGTAGGAAAAGCCGGCATCTAACCTACCGCGGTAAACGGCTCTCAGGTGTAACTCCATTTAACCAGGTGTTCGAGAGCATGAGTGCAATACCGAAAGAATTTCTCAACAAGACCGCCCGGTTGTCGGCGGAGGTAACCCGTCCCATCCCGGGCTCGGAGAAGATCTACCTGTCCGGATCACGGCCCGATGTCAGGGTGCCGATGCGCGTGGTGGAACAACAGCCCACCGCGGCCAGTTTCGGCGCCGAAGAAAACCCGCCGATCACGGTCTACGATACCTCTGGCCCGTATACCGATCCCCAGGCGCACATTGATTTGCTGCGCGGTTTGCCGCCGCTCCGGCAGGCCTGGATAGAAGAACGCGGCGACAGCTCGGCGCTGGATGGCCCGAGTTCCGCGTACGGCCGTCAGCGTCTCAACGACGAGCAGCTGGCCCCGCTGCGCTTCGCGCATGCGCGCAAACCGCGCCGCGCACATTCGGACGCCAACGTTACCCAGATGCATTACGCTAGAAGAGGCGTCATCACCCCGGAGATGGAATTCATCGCCTTACGCGAAAACCTGCGTCTGCAGGAAATCCGGGCCGATGCCCGCTACCAGGCGCTGTTGCCGCAACACAAAGGGGAGAGTTTCGGTGCCCGCATCCCGCAGATGGTCACCCCTGAGTTCGTGCGCGACGAAGTGGCCCGCGGCCGCGCCATCATCCCCGCCAATATCAATCATCCGGAATTGGAGCCGATGGTCATCGGACGCAACTTCCTGGTGAAGATCAACACCAACATCGGCAATTCGGCGGTGACGTCCTCGATCGAGGAGGAAGTCGAAAAGATGGTCTGGGCGGTGCGCTGGGGCAGCGACACGGTGATGGACCTGTCTACCGGTAAACATATTCACGAAACGCGGGAGTGGATATTGCGCAATTCGCCGGTGCCGATCGGCACGGTGCCGATCTATCAGGCGTTGGAGAAGGTGGACGGAAAGGCCGAGGAGCTGACCTGGGAGATCTTCCGCGATACCCTGGTCGAACAGGCCGAGCAGGGCGTCGATTATTTCACCATCCACGCCGGTGTGCGGTTGCCGTTCATACCGCTTACCGCCCGCCGGGTGACCGGTATCGTGTCCCGCGGCGGCTCGATTCTTGCCAAGTGGTGTCTGGCGCACCACCAGGAGAGTTTTCTGTACACCCACTTCGAAGAGATCTGCGAGGTGATGAAGGCCTATGACGTCAGCTTCAGCCTCGGCGACGGATTGCGGCCCGGCTCCATTGCCGATGCCAACGACGACGCCCAGTTTGCGGAGCTCAAGACCCTGGGGGAACTAACGCAGATCGCGTGGCGGCACGACTGCCAGGTGATGATCGAGGGCCCGGGCCACGTGCCGATGCAGCTCATCAAGGAGAACATGGACAAGGAACTGGAGGATTGCCACGAGGCACCGTTCTACACCCTGGGTCCGTTGACCACCGACATCGCCCCCGGCTACGACCACATCACCAGCGCCATCGGCGCCGCCCAGATCGGCTGGTACGGCACCGCGATGCTCTGCTATGTCACGCCCAAAGAACACCTCGGGCTGCCGAACAAACAGGACGTGCGCGACGGCATCATTACCTACAAGATCGCCGCCCATGCGGCGGATCTCGCCAAGGGCCATCCCGGCGCCCAGCTACGCGACAACGCGCTGTCCAAGGCGCGCTTCGAGTTTCGCTGGCAGGACCAGTTCAACCTGTCCCTGGATCCGGATAAGGCACAGGAGTTTCACGACGAGACCCTGCCCAAAGAGGCGCACAAGGTGGCCCACTTCTGCTCCATGTGCGGGCCGCATTTCTGCTCGATGAAGATCACCCAGGATGTCAGGGATTACGCCAAGGCGCACGGCATCAGCGATGCACAACAGGCCCTGGAAGAGGGGATGAAGGAGAAGGCGGCGGAATTCAAGGACCGCGGCGTGGAGATCTACCAGCAGGCCTGAACCAAAGCGCCGGTGCCCACTGGGACGAGCCGCTCAACGCGGTTGGCGCGCTGCCGGGCCTCCCGAAGGCCGGCTGGAATTGCCGCGCGATCGTGCGCGAACGCAGATTGATAACCGGTTGCGATGGCGTCGTCTCGATGAGTGCGTGATGTGCATGCGCGGAGCTTGATTCGTTTCTATTTCACCGGCTATGTCGTCTGTTCCGCCGCGTCGTCAGCGACGTCTTCGGTGAACATTTGCTCCAGCTCTTCCGCCGTTTTCTGCGCCAGATAAATCATTTTCTGTTCGTCGTTGTGCATATCGTGGTGCTCGACCAGGCGTTTCTCGTCGTGCTCGCGGAACGCCTCGATGGCGCGTTCGCTCTCCAACTTGGGCAGGCCCAGCGCCTGCAGTATGCCCTTGGTCATGTCCAGGCTGGACAGCAGGGTCTCGCGCCAGATCAGCGTGACCCCCAGGTCCATCAGCCGGTACGCGTGCTTGCGATTGCGCGCACGGGCGAAAATCTTCAGGTGCGGAAAATATTGGCCCACGATTTCCGCGGTGCGTATCGAGGCCTCGACGTCGTCGATCGCGACGACGAAGATCTTTGCCCGCTCGGCGCTGGCGGCGCGCAACAGCTCGATGCGTGAGGCATCACCATAGTAGATCTTGTTGCCGTAGCGCTTGACGAAATCAACTTGTTCCGGACACGATTCGAGCGCGGTAAACCCGATCTTCTTGGCTCGCAGTATGCGTGCGACGATCTGGCCGAATCTGCCGAATCCGGCGATGATCACCGGATTATCCTGCACCACCGGTGACTCGTATTCACCTTTGGCCGCCGGTTTTCGTCTTGCCTGCAGGCGCTCGTTGACGGCTACGATCAACGGTGTCGCCGCCATGGACAGCGTGACCACCACAATGAGCAGCTCGGACAAGCCGGCGTCCACCAGTCCGGCGCCGACGGCGACGGCGAAGATGACGAAGGCGAATTCGCCGCCCTGGGGTATGGTCGACGCCAGACTCAGCGCCGATCGCGTCGACAGCCCACTCAATTTTCCCACGCCGGCAATGATGGTGAATTTCGCCATCAACAGTGCGATGACCAATGCGACGATCAGCAGCGATTCGGCGCCGATCAACCCAATGTTGACCGACATGCCGACGGCGATGAAGAATAAACCCAGCATCAAGCCTTTCAGCGGCTCGATATCCGCTTCCAGGGCGTGACGGTACTCGGAGTCGGCGACCAGCACACCCGCCAAGAACGCACCGAGCCCCATCGACAGCCCCACCGCCTCCATGATCAACGCGGTGCCCACGACAATGAGCAGGGCGACCGCGGTGAACACCTCCGGCAGGCCGGTGGCGGCGATGACCCGCAACACGTGGTGCAGCAGGAAGTGACCGCCAACGACTACCGCGGTGATCGCGAGCAGTGCCTTTAACACCGCCCACACGGTGGCGAGCGATCCGGCGGATGCCTGCCCCGTGTCCACGGCGAACAGTGGGATGAGCGCAAGCACCGGGATCACTGCCACGTCCTGAAACAGCAGGATGGAGAACGACGCGCGGCCGTGACGTGTATTGAGTTGATGCTTCTCAGCCAACATTTGCAGAGCAAACGCCGTTGACGACAGGGATAGAGCGAAGGCAATGATCACCGCCGACTGCAGCGGTACGCCCATGACGTAAGCCGCCGTCGCGAGTACCAATGTGGAAACCCCCACCTGCAGCGTCCCCAGGCCGAATACTGACTTGCGCATCACCCACAACCGCGTGGGCTGCAATTCGAGGCCGATGATGAACAGCAGCAGCACTACGCCGAACTCCGCAAAATGCAGAATGCTCTCGACCTCGATGACCAGCCGCAGCCCCCATGGGCCGATGATGATCCCGGCGATCAGATAGCCCAACACCGACCCCAGGCCCAGGCGCCGGAACACCGGGACCGCGATGACTGCTGCGGCAAGGAAAATGGCGGCTTCAGCAAATACGGACATGATAATTGTTCTTATCGCGGGTAGTTGGCAAAGTGTGTGTCATGCTATGTAACTTGATTCGAGATCGAAGAGTCAAGACACGGTTTGGACTTTTAAGGTCCTGACCCGCGTGACCGCCATTCCTTCCGCATCGGCTGTGTCTCGGCCATTGCCCGGGCAGCGGAAACGAAACCGCCGGATCACCCTCCCGGAGTGGCGCCGCCGAGCGGACTGTGCGGGAATCAGCGAGACCGAACCGGTACCCGCACGTCCGTATACGGTGTATAAGTGGGCTTCGGCCGTCGGTGCATGCAGTTGTCCCCCGACGCGGCGACGGATGTTACTTGTACGGAAGTCCCGTATCGGCGATCTTGCCAAGGCCGCGAACGGGATCTTCTCGATACGGGACGCATCATGCTCGAGGCCGGCCTGGGACGTGTGCGACTTGTCCCGGGGCGGAATTGCCTGCGGCCGAAGGGCCGGTTGCGGTGAATTGAGGACTGTAAAGTGTACAGGATTATTCCAAGGCCATTGTGCTTGATATTGATGTTCGCCTGCCCGTGGCCCGTGACTGCGGACGCTGGTGGGTGGTCGGTCGCCGATCTCAAACAAGACCGGAAAAGCGTGTTACTCGGCATTGCCGGTGGGCTGATCGCGCACGAATTAGGTCACATATCGATGGCGACGTTGCGGGGAATAGACTTCGAGTTCGACGGCTTGTCCATCGTGTACCCCGAACCCGATCTTTCGGAAAAGGACAGGCTGCTGGTGGCGTCAGCCGGATTTCAAGCGCAGTGGCTGGTTTCCGAAATCGCGTTTCATTACCTGGCAAACGACCGCGACGTGGCGAAGACGAACGCGTCCGCCGGGGTGATCTTGGGTCATCTGGCAATCACCGCCGCGTATCTCACCTTCCTCAAGGACCACGCCCAGGGTGATATCGAGGGCATGTCGCAGGCCACCGGTATCTCCAACGACCGGCTTGCGCTGGCCGTGGCCCTACCGGCGGTGTTGGACACGTGGCGGTTGCTGGGAGCCGCGCCTCCGGGCTGGCTGCCTTCGGTATCGGCGCTGACCAAGGGTATCGGCGTTTTATGGGCGTGGACGTATTGAATTTCCTCGGCGATTGTTGAGGATCTGAGCCGACCCTGTCATCAGAGGCAAGCCGGCGTGGAGAGAGCACCTATGACCTTTGTCAACGCTTTGCGAACAACTTTAATCTTGGTTTGGTTGGCGTCGCCGGTCGGAGTGACCGCGAAAGAGCCCCTGTTCGAGGACGTCATCGCCGCGGTCGTCGGGTTGCATGTCATTGTGCCGGACAATGCGCGCACCGCGGGCACACTCGGTACCGAGCGCGAGGGATCGGGGGTGGTGATTGGCGCCGATGGTCTGATTGTGACCATCGGTTATCTGATTCTCGAGGCACGCGAGGTCAGTGTGGTGCTTCCCGCGGGTGACGTCGTCCCGGCCAAGATACTCGCCTATGATCACGCCAGCGGATTTGGATTGATCCGCACCGACAAACCGTTGAACTTAACGCCGATTGCACTGGGAGATTCAACGCAGGTTGAGGTGATGGCGCCGGGTCTGGTCGCCAGTTATGGCGGATTGGCTCACGTTCGGCCGGTCAGGATCGTGTCGCGGCGGGTGTTCGCGGGTTATTGGGAGTATCTTTTGGAAAACGCCATTTTCACCTCTCCCCCGCATCCCTCGTTTGGCGGTGCGGCGCTGATCAATTCTGCAGGTGAACTGATTGGCATCGGCTCTCTGGTGGTGTCGGACGCCGTGGCCGACACCCAGCTCCCGGGTAATGTGTTCGTGCCGATCGAGGCATTGACACCGATCATTGATGAGCTCAAGTCCGCGGGCCGGCGGTCTTCGCCGCCGCGACCTTGGCTCGGCATCTATAGCGAGGAAATAGCGGGCCGATTGCGCGTTGTCCGCGTCGCCGACGAAGGTCCGGCGGCGCGAGCCGGCGTTGAAAGTGGCGACATTATATTGACCGTGGCCGATCAGCCGGTCAGCTCGATGGAGGGATTCTACCGCCGGGTATGGGCTTTAGGTAATGCCGGCGTACCGGTAGCCATAACCATCCTTGACGGTGTGGCCACCCGAAAGATTGTGCTGCACAGTATGGATCGCCACAAGTGGCTGCGATTGGGCCGTGGGCCGCGAGACTAACCCGGCGGCAGTGAACATCTTGACTGGATCAAGTAGAATTCCTGACCAATTTATGACGTTGTTCAACGTTGGAGGCTCAGAGATATGCGGACGGCGCTAATTGTTTTGGTCCTGCTCGCGCTTGCATTAACGGTAGGTTCTCTGGCATGGGGATTGATCTCCATGAGTAGAGGCGGTCAATACGATAGCAAGCACAGCCACGAATTCATGTTCGCACGTGTCGCCTTCCATGCGGTGGCGGTGGCGATCGCCTTACTGGTCTTATACCTGTTCGTTGGTTAAGTTAAGCCGCGTCGGCAGCCGTGTGGCATCCTGGCGACGCGATGAAATCGCGCCAGTGCTGGTTGTTCCGGTGACGATTCGCGGCGATGCGTGTTGGCCGCGACTGGCAGTATCCGGCGACTGACTCTACGATTGATGCGGACCGTGTTATTGGCAGCGGCATTGCGGTGCTAATTGATGTGTGCGAACTACCGGTTCGTCGTTTGCTGTTCATGAAAACGAGGAAAAAATAGATGGCGCTTTGGATCCGATTTGAACACGAGGGACAGGTTAAGTTCGGAACTCTTTCGGCAGGTATTGTTCAGGTGCATCAGGGCAATATGTTTGCCGAACCGAAACCTACCGGGGAGCAAGTGGAACTTGCAGCGACCAGGCTGCTGACCCCGACACGACCGGGCAAGATGGTCTGTTTGTGGAACAATTTCCATATGCTGGCCTCGAAGTTGGATCTGACGATGCCTGAAGAGCCGCTGTACTTCATCAAAGCGGACACATCGTACCTGCCGGGGGAAGCACGGATTAGCAAACCCAGTTCCTACGACGGCAAGGTCATCTTCGAGGGTGAGCTTGGCGTGGTGATCGGTAAGGAGTGCCGACGCGTATCGGAAGCGGACGCGCCCGGGTATATATTCGGCTACACCTGTGTGAACGATGTAACCGCCGTGGAGTTGTTGAACAAGGACAGCAGTTTTACCCAGTGGACCCGGGCCAAGAGCTTCGACACGTTTGGCGTGTTCGGTCCCGTGATCGCCACCGATCTGAATCCGCAGGACTTGGTTGTGAAGGCGGTGTTGAACGGAAGCGAACGCCAAAGTTATCCCGTTTCCGACATGTTTTTCTCGCCCTATCGCCTGGTGAGCTTGATTTCCCAGGACATGTCGCTGCTTCCCGGCGATCTGATAGCTTGCGGCACCAATGTTGGCGTCGGCTCCATGAAGCCGGGCAGCACCATCGAAATCTCTATTGATGGCATCGGCGTGTTGCGAAATACCTACGAATAACCAGCATGGCCCGCCCGGCACACGGGCGAACGTTTTCAGTAGGCGGTCGCCGTCAGTGCTTGGACGAGGGGTCGCCGATGCCCGCCGCGATGAGAAATTCCCGCAGATGGCGAATATCTTGCTTGCTGGCGGCGCTGCTACGGTGCGGGCGATGCAGCGTGCCTTCGACACCATTCAAAAACACCCGGAAGCGCGCTCCGTGACCGGGCTGTACGTCGGCGCCCAGCCAGTTCAACAATGACTCCACATCCCGCCAGCGGATATTGCCGCTCACCGGCTCGGTAAAGACCGAGCTCAGAATACGTTCGTGTTTGCTGCTCATCGCGGATTTGGGTCACGCCTTAGCGGGTGTTGGCCATATTGCTACTGGTTGCGGTCAGCGCTTTGGTAACGGGGATCATTTCCGTGGTCTGCGATCCAGCTCAAAGCGAGTTGCCGCGCCGCGGCGATCTCCGCTGCAGACATTCGTTGCGCCAGCACATCGCGGTTTATCGCGGCTTGCGCGTTACCCTGCGCGGCCGCGAGGTAGAACCATTTATAGGCCTGGAGATACCCGGCGGGTACGCCCTGTCCGTTGGTGTAGTGCACGCCGAGGTTGTTCTGAGCCTCGACAATACCTTGTTCCGCCGCCTTACGATACCAGGCAACCGCTTTCGTCGGATCCGGGTTGACGCCGTAGCCACGGTCATTGACCACGCCCATGTAAAGCTGTGCGATGCCGTCACCTTGATCCGCCAGACCCCGAAGTCCCTTCAGTGCAGCCTCGTAATCTCCTCGGCCAAAGGCGATGATAAGACGTTCTCTATCGGCGATGTACCTGATCTGCCGCTCTAGAAGATCCATAACCCTCGTTATCGGCAACGGAAAAGGAGCGGACGCGATATCCTTCAACAGTCCGGGTTGATCGTTCTCCGGTTTGGTGTCACCGGAGTTTGGATCATCTCCCGATGCCGCTGACAGTGGCAAGAGGCTTATTACGGCAGCTACTAATGTACTACGGTTCAGCATTGGCATAATAATTTGGACACCGCGTTGGTATTATAATCCAACCGTGACCCATAGAGGTTAATCAAAGTAGATAACTGGGAGACAGTCATGCATCGAACCGTGAACGGCATTGAGATGAGCTATGAGCTCTCTGGCGAGCGCGACGCGCCGGTGGTGGTTCTGAGTCACTCTCTAGGTTCAAGCACCGTGATGTGGAAACCGCAGATTGAACAATTAGAACGCGAATATCAAGTTCTTCGTTACGATACCAGGGGGCATGGTGGTTCGGAGGCGCCGGACGGTGCATATGATTTGGATCTTTTAGGTGATGATGCGGTGGCTTTGCTCGACGCGCTCGAGATTGACCGCGTGCACTGGGTGGGGCTGTCCATGGGCGGTATGATCGGCCAGAGCATCGCATTGCGCCATCCGCAACGTCTCCTTACCCTGGCTTTGTGTGACACCATGGCGGTGGTGCCGGACGCCATGCAGGGATTGTGGTTGGAGCGCATTGACACCGCTCGCGAATCCGGCATGGAGGCGCTGGCGGATGCAACTATGGAGCGCTGGTTCACACCGGTTTTTCGCAGTGCCGATGAACAGGCGGTGGCTAGTATTCGGCGGCAGTTCGTCGCCACACCGGTCGCCGGTTATGTCGGGTGTTGTGAAGCCATAAGGCGTCTGAACTACCTGCCGATGTTGACCAACGTAAACGTACCCACCCTGGTCATGGTGGGTGAACACGATCAGGCGACACCGGTTGCCGCGGCCGATGCCATTCACGAGCAGATCGCGGCATCGGAGCGAGTGGTTATTCCCAACGCCGCCCATTTGTCCAACGTAGAACAGCGTGGACTATTCAATACCAAGATGCTTGACTTTCTAAGCCGCCAGTCGGGTTGATACGCGGCAGCACCGATGATTTTGAATTAGTAATTAGTGCTCGACTGGAGAAAGACATCGCGGATGTTCTCCGTGAGCAGAACACACGCCTCTTGTGGATTGGTGGTTATCGGCCCGTTCCGGCCGTTTGATATTAAACCGGAAAGTGGGCATTCATTGAGAAACTGATCGATCGAACGGCGCTTTCGCGCCGCCACATCCATGCAAGATAATGTTCAAGAATTTATTACAACTTACGAGCCTAACAAATTGATTTTAGGGCCACCAAAAGAAAAACAAGCCCAAAAGTCGATATTACATACTATCATTTAGGCTCAATACATTTAGTTAGGGCTCTCTTTACCAGGCCCGAAGAGTCATAAACATTGGTCACAGAAGTTAAACTGCAATTAACATCGGAAGATCGAAAACTGGTTGCCGAATACGGGTACCCGTTTGAAGATCTCGCCAACCAACTTCGCGGCCTTGAGAAGTCGGAGCGGACGGAGGAGGTAACAACTGACGATTTCTATCTTGGGAACCTACTGGCCGACCTCGTTCGGTCAATGAAAGAGACCGACGATGATGTACTACTTCAGCGTCTCGATGAGCTCTACTATGAACTTGAGTCGCAAGCAGCAGGCCAGGGGGTCCGTATACTATAGTAAAGGGCGTAAAAGCTGCGACGTTGCGCAACACGACTTCGAGAACGTCCTATCTACCCAAGGATCATGAACGGCCCTAACAAAACGCTGCAGACGGACAAACTCAATCTGTCATGTCTTTTGCTGGCGCAAAAGCCACGCCAGCTTGACTTTGCCGCTGAGCTAGAACGTTAGAGTGCTAATGGCGCTTAAACAAAAAGTCTTTTACTTCTTTCTTTTCGCAGGTTTTATTGGAGGTCTTGGGGCCACTGTATTCCTATGGAATCTCACCGAACCGGACAACCAATACGTGGTCCTCGGTTTTCGAGAACGCTGGATCTTCTATACTTTTCCCTTTGTCGGTGCCCTGCTGTCGGGGTTTTGGGCGTTTGTTCTCTTGGTGCCGGATTTTGGCGCCATGCGCGGCGCTTTTGCTAGTTTATTGGCATTCCTAACATTTATTTTGGTACTTGGTCTTCTCAGCCCAGCTGGATTTGGCGGCAATTTTCCTGTGGGTGTTAAAGGGATATTGGGCACTGTGTTTGCGTTTACGGTATTCGGCTTTGTTATGTTTGGTTGGGCACTAATAGTAATCGGTGCCCTAGCTGGCTGGCTTTTCAAAAGATCGGTTGAGAAGCACTCTAACAACGCGTTCAACTCGGACGCGCAAAAAGCGCGCGCCGGTTAACGCGGACGTTAGGGTTTAAAACGTAGAGCGGTATGAGATCGAGGTACGGGATATTTTTCGGCGTGCTGGCCATATGTTTATCGATCGCAGGTACGACAGCATTACAAAATTACAACCCGGATAACTGGTTTGTACTTGATTGGATAGAACGTTCAAATGTAGTTGAGAACGTTCAGCCGGAACTTTCTGCGGCGCCACCTGAGCTATTTGAAATCACCGAAAAGAATGCAATTAGATGGATGTTGTTTTTGGCAGTTCTTTTTAGTGTTGTTGCACTGGGGTTGGCAATCTTTGGAGAGTTGAGAAAAGAAAACACCTTATTCACGGCTACCTCAGCATTTCTTGGCTACGGCGCAATATCATACTTAAACACCTTGGCGGGACTTGCAACATTATGTTTAGCTGCTTGTGCCGTACTTTATTTAAGGTCAAAGAGAGTTGAACCCTAACAAAGCGCTGCAGACGGACAAAGTCAATCTGTCATGTCTTTTGCTGTCGCAAAAGCCACGCCAGCTTGCCTTTGCCGCTGAGCTAGATCGTTATGTGGCTGTGTAGCAAAATACTACTTCTACTTCGAAAAGGTGAATTCGAATGTGGAATTATAATTATTATTCACCATTAAGATTGAGAAATTCGAAATGAGTAAAGGTACAGTTAAGTG
>CAMYKW010000018.1:0-46552 GCA_947259175.1 uncultured Gammaproteobacteria bacterium
AAGGAACACACCACGGTCTACGGTGCGCTGTTCGCGTCGGCCTTGCTCAGCCTCATGGCCTTGCTTTCGGAGCACAACGCGCGATTTAAGTGCCGGGTTCCGATAGATATCCGGGACAAGCTTGAAGGCCCCAACGGTCCAGTAACCAAGGAAGACCTCGGATGTTTCATAAGTATGTATGAGAATATCTATACAGTTGATGGAGATACTCGTTTTTGGGACCTTGCCCGTCAGGCGGACCACGATGTCAAAGCCTTCACTGAGGCAGGAGGGCCGTCGCTGTTTAACAACCTGATTCGATTTTACAGACCCCCCCAGTCCGGGAAAACGCACAAACGGGGTACACTGCACGTTGGCAACTATGGCGTGGTCGGACTTCGCGACCGCTACGGCACGTTAAGCGTAGAGGAATGCGCAACATTGGCCAATAACGCTTCCGGCGGCCCATCGTTAGTTCTTGTAGCGGTGGTTATCCATCAGCGGATGAATCTTACTATGCAGAGCGCTGATGTATGCGAACAGTTTTCGGAACGACTCGTAAAGGAGATCTTGATGCTACTCCAAAACGCAATTGGTGAACCCCTGTCATAGCAGCGCCATTGAGTACGGCCGCTGCTTCAGTCATCGCCGGGGATGCACTGAAGTGAAATTGTCCTGGGATGGCCAGGCTGGGCCGAAGTGTTAATATTGCGAACCGGATCGTATCGGACAACGCGAATTGATTAATGCGAAGTTCTTAATACCTTTTACATGGACCGAAAAATGAACGACAACCGTCGGATACCAACTGAACACTCTAACGCTTCGGCACTGCGAGTGTTGGGATTCATCGTCGGCGCTCGTCTGCATAGTGCTGACAGGCGGGGAGTTACGACCACCGCGGCTACGGATCGGATTGTCGCTTGCACGACAGGAACAGTCCGTTTGACTGCCGCAGTTGAAATCTTGCGGCTCAATGGGGATTCGTTCCAGGAATTCGACAGCTACGATACCGAGGTTACCGGGATTGCTCATACCTCGCCCGCAGTCCTCAGCCAATTGTAGGCCCGGGGTGCCGCAATCACCGGCATGGGCTGAAAGACGAATAATGCAAAGACATTCACTAGTCATCGTCCTGGAGGATTAATGGACAGGATACAAGAGCAGGTCAAAACAATTGTGTTCCATGCGGTTGACGAAATAAACCAGGATCTCAAAGACAATGCAAAGCTGAACAAAAGTCTCGACACGATACTGTTCGGGCAAGGCGCGAAGATTGACTCGATGGCGTTGGTATCGTTAATCGTCGCTGTAGAAGAGGGAATTTCAGACGAGTTCGGAGTGGCCGTAACGCTCGCCAATGAAAAGGCCCTCTCGATGGCTCACAGCCCGTTTAAATCGCTTGGCTCGATGATCGATTACGTGTTTGACATAGTAAGCGAAACAGATGGAGAGTGATCGCCCCGTCATGGTGATTACGGGTACGCGCAAAGGCATCGGCCGTAATTTAGCGGAACATTACGCCAACAACGGATACACCGTTTATGGCTGCAGCCGAAACGAGATTACCGAGGTCATCCCCAATTACACCCATTTCTGCGTGGATGTGTCCTGTGAATCTGATGTGCGCAAAATGATCTGGGAGGTGCGTTGCCGCTCGAAACGCCTCGACGTGCTTGTAAATAACGCCGGGATCGCGTCGATGAATGCCCTTTTGCTGACACCAATGGAAACGGTGCAAAAAATCTTCAGCACTAATTTTTTGGGGACGTTCTTGTTCTGCCGTGAGGCAGCGAGGTTAATGCAGCGAAAAAAATATGGTCGCATCATTAACTTTACTACGGTTGCAGATCCTTTGAAATTGGACGGCGAGGCGATCTACGCTTCTTCCAAGGCAGCGGTCGTCAAGATGACGGAAATTCTTGCTAGAGAACTGGCTTCCTTTAACATCACGGTTAATGCTGTGGGACCCAGCCCGATCAAGACGGACCTGACCAAATCTGTTCCGGACCAGAAATTGCGAGATTTACTCGACAGGCAGGCCATAAAACAATTCGCGGGGTTCGCCGACGTAGTGAATGTGATCGATTTCTTCATCCGGCCGGAAAGCGCGTTCGTCACCGGCCAGGTTCTCTATTTAGGAGGCGTTTAATGTCTCTCGATTTTCTACAACATCGATTCATAGAGAATGCTGATCGCGAAGCGATCGTGTGGGATCATGCCGGATACACGTACGCATGGTTAACGGAACAGATGAAAGAATGGGAGCGCAAAATCCGCGAGAAGGAAATCAAACACGGCACCGTAGTTGTGCTCGAGGCGGATTTCTCGCCTATCTCAGTCGCGCTGTTCTTGGTCTTGCTAAAGCAACGGTGTATTGTTGTTCCCCTCACATCTGCTGCGACCGCAATGCGAGACATGTTTTTGGAAATCGCTCAAGGAGAGGTCGTTGTCAGGGTTGATAACAAAGATGAAACGGAGATCGTCCGGCTACCGCGCCTTGCCGATCACAAAATGTACCATGAACTCAAAAGACGGCGGCATCCGGGAATGGTTTTATTTTCGTCGGGCTCAACCGGTAAAAGCAAAGCCGCCGTACACGACGTGACTCCCCTGTTGGACAAGTTCAAAGTTCCTCGTCCCCCACTCCGATCGATCTCGTTCCTGCTTTTCGACCATATCGGCGGAATCAACACCATGTTGTATGTACTGTCAAATGGCGGCTGCCTGATTACCGTAAACGACAGAAATCCTGACAAAGTTCTGGAGGCAGTCCAGAAAAACAAGGTTGAGTTATTGCCCGTTACACCAACGTTTCTCAACCTGGTCCTGATAAGCGAGGCTTATCAACGTTATGACTTAAGCTCTTTAAAAATGATAACCTATGGAACGGAACCGATGCCGGAGAGCACCCTTAAGCGGTTTCACAAGCTTTTCCCTAATCTACGTCTCCAACAGACTTATGGTCTTTCCGAAATCGGCATCATGCGATCAAAGTCCGAGACCTCGGATTCACTGTGGGTGAAGATTGGCGGAGAAGATTATGAGACCCGGGTTGTGGACGGAATTTTGCATATCAAGGCCAGATCCGCCATGCTGGGTTACCTGAACGCCCCAAGTCCTTTCACCGAGGACGGCTGGTTCAACACCAATGACAGAGTGGAAGTACGCGATGAGTACATCCGTTTCCTCGGTAGAGACTCCGAGATCATTAACGTCGGAGGAGAAAAGGTTTATCCCGCAGAGGTTGAGAGCGTGATACAGGAGGTGGACAATGTGGCGGAGGTGACTGTATATGGGGAAAAGAACGCAATTATGGGAAACATTACCTGCGCGAGGGTTAGCATGCGCAAACAGGAGGACCCTAAGAATTTTTCGTCGAGGATAAAATATTATTGCAAGAGACAATTAGAGAAGTACAAAGTACCCGTGAAGATTCATATCCTCCAGGAAAAGCAACATAGCCAAAGATTCAAAAAGAAACGAACAACAGAAACGCCGACTTAAGCGAAGAATATGGCCGGGGGACGAGTAGAGAACGTGAAGATCACCGGTATCGCCTGTTCGGTACCGGCATCGGTAAGAACGCTGCAGGACGAACAAAGAGTATTTGGCGAGAAAGAGGCCAAACGAATCGCGAAGAATCTTGGTATTAGGCAACGTCGCGTGGCAAAGGGAGGAATTTGTGCGTCCGACCTGTGCTTTGCCGCCGCAGAAAATCTGCTTAAAAACCTCTCCTGGACGAGGAAATCGGTAGACGCCCTAATATTCGTATCCGTAACCCCTGATTATGTAGCGCCGGCAACGGCTTGCACACTCCAAAACCGACTCAAACTGGACAAACACTGTGCCGCTTTTGACATTACCCACGCTTGCTCCGGATACGTTTATGGTCTTTGGACAATCGCACATCTATTGACTGGTGGTACCATAAAAAGAGCATTGCTGCTGGTGGGTGATACGGTGAGCCGATTGGCGTCGCCTCGGGATCGATCGGTCGCCGCCCTTGTCGGTGATGCTGGGTCCGCCACCGCACTGGAATGGGACCGATCCGCCGAGCCTCTGTTTTTCGACCTGGGTTCGGACGGTGCCGGCGCAAAGCATCTCATGGTAAAAGCCGGAGCGTTTCGTCATCCAACTACCGAACTCACGAGCATTAGAACCGAAAGAGAAGGCGGAAACATCCGAAGCGACGAAGACCTTTACATGAATGGCACAGAAATCTTCGCCTTTACACTCCGGGAGGTTCCTCGGCTCAACAAGCGGCTTCTCGAGCGCGCGGGATGGATGCTCCAGGACGTGGATGCCGTTGTGATGCACCAGGCAAACCTGTTTATCATCCGACATTTAGCCAAGAAGATGCAAATCCCAAAAAACAAGATGATCGAAGACTTGGCGGATTACGGCAACACCAGCGTTGCCTCTATTCCGATGGCGTTGACCGGAAAGCTGAACACGCAGTTGACAACCGGTTCTCGGCGTCTGGTACTTCTCGGGTTTGGTAGTGGATTGTCCTGGGGAGGAGCTGCAGTGACATGCGGACCTTTGGTCATGCCTGAAATCGCCTTCATCGCCGCAGAAGCGATCAGGTAGTCACGGCGATGAACGTGTCAATATCCTGAGTATTTCCGCGCCATCTTATCTTGAAAACCTTACAGCCGGGCGTTTAACGTTAATTCACTAATGCAAAAAGATTGTAGACTATGTTGATTCGACCTTGTGGAGCGGTGAGCTGGTCAGGCGTTCACCCGTTCGCATCGTCCTTACTGGAACTGAGTGCAAGAATGCTACGACCAACTTTTCTAGAAATTATTGTTTACCATCATAATATCGCTGTGTTTAATTGCACGCACATGGCTGTAAGTTTTCGTATTACTTATCAATAGCATCACACTATGTGAAACGTGGAGAAGTCCGGTCGGCCGAATACTCAACTAAGCCAGGATGATACTCAGGATATACGAGAGGAAATATTAACGATGACTAGAGCGGAATTCTTACAAGCCCTCGAAGAGTCCTTTGAGGTTGATCAGGGCACACTGGAAGGAAACGAAACGCTCGAAGACCTGGAGTGTTGGGATTCGATGTCGGCACTCATTTACATGGCGTTGGCGGATGAGAAACTGGGGATAACTGTTAGCGGTGAACAGATTATAAACTGTAAAACGGTTAACGACCTTCTCGACCTGCTGGACGACAAGCTAGCCGCTTAGTTGCCTCAACCGCTGAATCATGACGAATCCCATGGATATGACGGGCAAAGTAATGATGGTCACCGGGGCCTCGTCCGGGATTGGTCGTGATACGGCGGTACTTCTCAGTCAGCTGGGAGCCCGCGTAGTTCTCGTTGGGCGCAACAAAGATCGGCTTTCGCAGACACTCGGCATGCTGCAGGGTACGCGACACACAATTGAGGCATTCGATCTAGCCAATACGGACGCGTTGCCCGAATGGATGAAATCTATTGTGCAGAAAAGTGGCAGTATCTATGGCATCGCACATTGTGCGGGAACGCAATTGATGCTTCCTGTGAGGATGCTGAAATCCCAACAGGTGGAAGAGGTGCTGAGAACTAACGTCGTATCCGCTATCATGCTTGCCAAGGGCTTTCGTCAAAGGGGAGTCAATGATGCCGGGGGGGCGATCGTGTTCGTATCGTCGGTGATGGGCGAGGTTGGAGCACCCGGTCGTTCAGTATATTGTGCCAGCAAAAGTGCACTCCACGCGCTGACTAAATCTCTTGCCCTAGAGTTGGCGAAAGACAATATTCGTGTGAACTGCGTCGCCCCGGGAACGCTAAGAACGGAGATGCTGGAGGAAGCACAGTCCCTACTCACAGCTACGCAGATCGCCGAAATCGAACGCATGCAGCCGCTTGGTTTTGGCGCACCGCGGGATGTGGCCCACGCTTTGGCTTTTCTTCTCGCTGAGACAGGCCGGTGGATTACCGGGTCTGTATTGATCGTTGACGGCGGATATACCGCCCACTGAACCGGCTCAATTGTTCGCCAGAAGGAGATAGCTAGTGCCCACCTCCACTCATAATTCGAAAACAGCGCAAGGTCAGCGTCGTGCAGACGATGATTGATTGCGAATCGTCAAGATATTGATACAACGGGTTAAGCGTACGGGAGTTGTAGCGGACATGAATAATCCGGACAGAGCACAAAATAATGTTCTTCGTGGTAAATGGAAATTGCTCGAACGCTTAGTAGAGGGGAATGAGGATACTCTCCCTGACACTGCCGAAGCGGACAAGATACAAAGAAAACGGGAATACGAAGCGTTCAACCGGAAGCTGGGCGAGTTGAAATTTGGAAAGTATGCGTTTTTCCTCAATTACGGGTACGTACAAAACGATAATCCGAGCTTCGCCAAGGTGACACCGCGTGAAAGTGATTTCGACGCCAACTCGCGCCGGCTGGTATATGAAGTCATCGGCGACTGCCCCCTCGACGATCTCGATGTGGTTGACGTGAGTTGCGGCCGTGGCGCGGTTTCTATCGCGGTGCAGGGACATTTTCGACCTAAGTCGTACCTTGGCATCGACCTTTCTTCGGAAGCAATCGCTTTTTGCCGGGGACACCGTCAGATGCCGAATTTTCAATTTGAGGAAGGGGACGCGGAATCCCTGCAGCTGGCAAACGAATCGCGAGATGTGGTGATTAACATCGAATCGTCCCATAATTACCCGCGTATAGGGAAATTTTTCCACGAATGTTTTCGTGTGTTGCGACCTGGGGGATGGTTTCTCTATACCGACCTCTTGGCGCCTAGTGCTTTTGACCGGCATACGCAACTACTCCAAGCGATCGGTTTTACCAAGACGCGCGACGCGGATATTACGTCTAATGTGCTACTCGCGTGCGACGAGACCGCAGAAAGAAGAATGGCAGTCTACACAGATTCTGCGGAACGCTCATACATGGCTGATTTTCTGGCCGCTCCGGGCTCTGAAACGTATCATGCAATGGAGCAAGGTCTGCTTTGCTACCGGCTTTTTACGTTCCGTAAGATAACGCACAACTCGTAGGCTAACGTCCATTGACCTCGTCTCGATCTCCCTCCTATGCGTTAAGGTTGCAGAGTTTCAACTCAAAGATTGAATCCGTGAGGAGTCCATGGCCGGCGGCAAAGTAGAGAATGCAGCGATTGCCGGTATCGCGTGCGCAGTACCGAAATCACTGAAAACAGTGGCACACGAACAGAAAGTGTTCGGAGAGAAGGAAGCCAACCGAATCGCAAAGAATGTCGGAGTTTTCCAACGCCGCGTAGCCACAGATGGTATTTGCACATCGGATTTGTGTTACTCGGCCGCCGAAAAACTACTCGAGAACCTCTCCTGGGATCGACACTCCATAGACCTGCTGGTATTTGTGTCCGTAACACCGGACTATGTCGCACCTGCAACGGCTTGCACGCTCCAACATCGGCTGAAATTGGCCAAGCACTGCGCCGCTTTTGATATCACGCACGCATGCACTGGATACATCTATGGCCTGTGGACGGTCGCACACCTTCTTAGTCCGGGAACCCTTAAGAGAGCGCTATTGCTGGTCGGCGATACTGTAACCCGGTTAGTGTCACCCGGTGATCGATCGGTTGCCTCGATTTTTGGCGATGCCGGATCCGCTACCGCAATGGAGTGGGATAACAGCGCTCCGCCCATGTTCTTCGAGTTGGGAACGGACGGGGGTGGCGCACAGCATTTAATGGTAAAAGCCGGGGCATTTCGGCATCCAGCCACCGCGGCAACGCGAATCAGAACGGAAAGAGAAGGCGGCAACGTCCGTAGCGACGAAGACCTTTTCATGAGTGGAACTGACATCTTCGCCTTTACACTGCGTGAAGTACCGCCTCTCACCCAAAAGGTGTTAGAACACGCGGGATGGGACCTCACAGACGTAGACGCGGTCGTCATGCATCAGGCGAATCTGTTTATTATTAACTACCTCGCGAAAACAATGAAAATTCCAAAAGAAAAGGTGATAGAAGATCTGGCAGATTATGGCAACACAAGCGCCGCTTCGATCCCCATGGTCCTCGCAGGAAAACTGGCCGAACGTCTTGCTAGCAGCTATCAGCGCCTGGTTCTTCTCGGGTTTGGCACCGGTTTATCGTGGGGTGGAGTTGCGATGACTTGCCGCCCCGTGGTCGTCCCCGCTATTACCGAGGTCGAGGGAGACGATATTTCAAGATAGCATCAACGATTCCGTCGACTTTCGCAGGATTGCCCTTGTTCGTGCATTCGCCCGATCCGCGCCACCCCTACTGATTTCTCGTCGTATGCGGCCGCTCGATATTCTTGCGTCGGGCTTGACCGCCTCGCCGCCTATCCCGGTCAGGAGCATTCTTTTTGAAGGCGGTGAGGATCTTGGCGATTTCTCGGTCTGTACGCGTATTTTCAATACGCATTGCGTCGAGAAAATCCTCCATTCCACGAAGGACCTGTTGCTTCGACATCTTCCTTCTGAACGGATTACGCTTCCAAACAGGCGGTTTCAACTTTTTCGCAAGTTTCACCCAATTACGCGGCGGTTTAACCTCGACCAGGTGACGATACCCGCGGGGATTCCTTGCCGGAATTCGTTTCCAGGGCCAGAAGATCCAGCCGTTAACCTGGTTTTTCGGGTCTTCAAACAACTCGACCGTCTCTTTGATCCAATCGGCGGTATTCGCGCCGAACTCACAGTTCCATATCGGCACGTCATGTTTCTTGGCGATCCGCTTTATCGCTTCGAGATGCTCTTTGCGCTTGTCGGGCAGCGGAAAAAACGTGTAGGTGTGGAAGCAGTAGGACTGATTATTGGTGAGCCGCCCGGGGAAAAAAGAAAACTCCGTCGAAAACTTGCTGCCCTCGAGGATGACCATATGGTGACGATCAACTTCACGGATTGCGCTAATGATTCTCCGGTAGAGCCGAACCAGCGCCCTGCCGTTGGGCGGATGAGGCTCATTAAGAAGATCGAAGCCCGCGATAATTTCCCGCTTTCGATAGCGTGCGGCTATCGCCTTCCACAAGGCCACCGTGCGCCGCTTTTTCTCCTCCGATTCCCATAGCAGGGTCTCGCCGGGATCGGCAACAAAAATTCTCCCTTGACCCCCGGGGGCTGAATGCAGATCGAGTATGACATAGACCCCGTGCCGCTCGCACCAGGCGAGTAGGCGGTCCAAAATCTCCCAGCCTTCCTCCTTGTAAACATACGGCCGGTCATCGTCCTCAAGCATGCGAAAGTTGAAAGGCACGCGTACCGCATTGAATCCCATGCGCGCAATCAGCCGAATGTCGCGCTCAGTAATGAAATTGTCGTGAACGCGTCGTTTGAAGTCGCGCGCTTGTTCCCGTCCGGCGAGGTCGCCCAGTGCCGTTGTCATTTCGGTTTCGGACTGGAATCCCCCGCCCCAGAGCAACCCATGCCAGAACAACCAGCCTTCGAGCAGTACCCCCCTTAGCTTGAATGGCCTATTGTCGCGATCGACGATTTGCGCACCTTCAGCGCGGACGAACCCAGCGTGCACATCGCCAATCAAACCGATGAGAAAAAAAACGAGGACTACCGACCGTGCTGAGCGGTTGATCGTCATCACGACGATAACTCAGAATCCGGCGACGAAGTCCGGCGCGGGATTGTGTGCGCGAGCATTACCGCTGCTAATTTCTCTTGTAGGGAGTATAAAGATCGCGCATGCGAAAGGCTCGGTATTCCAGCACCAGCGGCGTCTCGAGCATCAGCACCTGTTCGCCATCCGGCGTAACCTCAATCGACTTGGCACTCAGGGAGGGAATAGTCGATCCCGATTGAAAATGGTAATTACCGTTCGACAGGCCTTGCGCGCTGCCAAAGGCAGGAGAGTAAACACCCAAGTCCGCGTTGACGATGAGACGCGCCATCAGGTTTTGCTCATCGAGCTCGTATACCTGTCCGCGGCTGTTACATCTGAACGGCCGGCCGTCGCAGCGGGTATTTCCGTTGTCGAAAACCAGCAGTTGGTTCCCCTCGAAATGCGCGTCATGCGGATGGGAAAACCAAGGATACGGATCATTCGAGTTCGTCAGTGCAAAATCACCGTCGGGTCCGAGGCGCCACAATACCTGCCCCGTGCCGAGCCCGTCGCGATAGTCTATCTTCACCACCCAGTCTTGGTGGCGCAGGGTCAGCAACAGGTTTCCGTCCTCCGGCAGGTAATCGATAGCGTTCGCGTGGGTCCAATCATTGGCGATGAGCGCCTGGGAGATCGGGGGGCAACCGGCGGTGACGATGGTGCATTTCTCATCGAGCACCGCTTTGCGAGTCACGTCCAGATGGTCGAATGGATTCCAAGTCCACACGACCTGCAGGTTTTCATCCAGATCCAGGATCATGTCTCCCAAGATGTCCACCCTGCCCAGCCCTTGCACGCCCCAGGTGATGCGCTCCACGGTGCCGAGAATAAGCGTGTGCCCATTGGACAGGCGCAGGGCTTCATGCGAGAAAAACACGACGGGTTCTTCACCGCGCAGTGCAAGCTGCCGGTTCAACTCCTCCACGTTGGTTTCGCGCAAGGGATTGCCAACCAGGTCGATTTCTCTCACGAGCTGATCGAATCCCCCACGGTAGTTGAGAAACAGCAACATGGTGCCGCCGGGCAACGGCCGTACCAGGTAGTTGCCCAAGGCCCAGGGAAATCGCAGATTCTCGATACCACGCCAGCGGTAATACCAGATGACGCGGCCCGACAAGTCGGTGGCCATGGGCGCCATGGAGAGCTGCGTGCCGCCAAAAATCGAGCGAAGCAGCACGCCCTCCGACAAACTCGGCTGGGCGTCCGCGCCATTGGTCACTGTAAAGGGACGCAGCAGCAGCGAAAACCCGGTCGTCTTGCGCAGCAGCGCACTCGACCGGAGCGACGAGCGGTCTTGAATTTCATGCCCGATTTCGTAACGGCTATGCGCCCGCAGTCCACCCACATAGAAGTTCATACTTTTTCCGGCCTGGCAGGGTTTCCACGCGGTATGCGCAAACGGCTCCGCACCGACCAAGCGGAACCGGACCCGCATCTGGCCGATAGAACATGAAGGGGCGCTGTACAGAAACACCAGCGGGTGGTCGGTTGCCGTCACCAGTGCGGCGGACCCCGTGATACGCGAACGGATTTCGAAAGTAGTCTTGACCTGGGAAGTCTCACCGGTGTCGAGTTGTCTGGCAGTCACCTCAATGTCGTACATCCCTTCTTCGAGCGGCGTCCACTCGAAAAAGTTTTCTTGCTTGAAATCGCGCACCACATTCAGAGGAGAACCCGCCAAGCCCACACTGAATCGGTATCGCCATGGATCTGAGCCCGTGCCGCTCGAACGAGCCACCCAGGTGATCGTATTTCCTACCACCTGTCCTGACGGCGACAGCGGCACCAGTTCGAACACAGCCGTCGCCGCGCGTGCGGACATCCACGCAGTAGCGAGCACCCCCGTGAGCACGAACGCCAGGAGTACAGAACGGCAGCGGTGAAAGTCCGCATATTTCCTAGATAACATCATTGCTGTTCCACATACTCAAAAACCCATGTCCCTTACAGTGTGGCGTCGCACCAACGCTCGACAAAACAGTGCATGTCGACGCTTCTATCCGCCGTTTATTGGACGGCAGTGATGAAACATATCGACCGCTCCGTTGGATCGCAGTACAGAAATAGCGGCCGTCGCCAGCACCGAGGTTAAACCAGGTCACGCCAAACCACCAAACTCTTCTTGTACCGACAAAAATTCCCACAGGCGCACCGATACACTCAAATAATCAACGCAGTGCCGGCGAGGGGCCGGTAGTCCCGGCAATGGCGGGATCGAGGGTGATGACAACGATCATCCCGGTCTGCTTGAGCAGGCTGGTTTGCACGTAGGCGACAATGCGGGCGCCGTCCGGGCTCCAGGCGCTGTCGGCGGCAATCATGCGTTGGCCGGTATAACCCGCACTGCCGGAATCGTTGAAATTCGTCAGCCGTATCTTTCCGGTGCCGTCGGCATTCATCATCCACAGGTCGGTTCCGCGATTCGTGTTGCCCGCGCTGGTCATCCATACAATCTTTTCTCCGTTCGGCGAGTAGTGAGCGTGCTCGTTATACCGTTCCGATGCCAGTCGCACCGGAATGCCTTGCTCAAGGTCCATGATGTAAATGTCGTTTTCCAGCAGTTCCAAGGCGGCAGCATGGAAATTGCTGGTGAACAGAAGCGTGCGCCCATCGACAGACAATCCGTGATTCTCATAAAAAGCCGGTCCGCCTGGCTGGTAGTCACGGATATTGACCAGCCCAGGGCCCTGTGGGCCGAGCTCAAATTGAGCGATTTTGAGTTTCCAGAATCCGTACAGCCTCCTCTTTACCAAGGGGTTCGGCGGTTGGTACATCTCGCTCCAGGTCAAATACTTGCCGTCATGTGAGAACTGCGGATGCAGCACACCATGCCGGGTCGTCGCCGGCCCGTTGGTCAATTGGTAAAAACGCTCACCGTCAGCGGTCGCCAACCACAGATCGCTGTGGCGACCAAAGCCGGGCTGCGCCTCGCGGGACGCGCCCGGATGGTGTACTTTTTCCGCCTGAAATACGATGTAGCGGCCTGACGGATGCCACGCCGGATTGCCGTTGTGTTTATGCGGGACCCGTCCTCGTGTATCACAGGTGAGACATCGATCGTTGCCGCCGTCGGGGCCCATGACGTAAACGTCGTAATAGCCATCCCTCCCGACACGATCGTAGACGATGAGGTTGCGCGCCGCAGACCAATCGACTCGGCCTCCGGATTCGCGAAGCACGTTCACATCCGTCACCGGCGATGCCGGGTCTGCCGCCGTATTCTGACTCGATACCGCGCCGGCACACGCCTGCGCCAACAAGCACCACACCAGCGATGGTACCCGCCACTTCCCCGATGTCCTGCGGGACACGGTTTCTCCTATTCAACGCGCATCGCAGTGGGCGGCCCCCACACCTAAAACAACTTATAGAACGGAAGATAGCTTTGTTGCACCAGAGCCACCGTCCGCGCAAGCCGCGACAACATGACCACAAGGTCATTCGCACGCCAGTCGGCATTCAGTACGTTTGGATTACCCGCGACTGCGGCCCGCATGCTCAACAACTCGTTGACCGCAGTGTCGTAGTCACTAAAGTAAAACAGGACCGGTATCAACGCATCGAGGCTGGCACGCAATGCGGGATCGGCCCCCCAGTCCTGCAGTGCGGTGCGCACCGAGAACAACGTAACGTGGGGGCCCAGATCCGGAATTCTGGCAATGTTGGAGGGTCCGGACAACTCGCCGGACGCGGTTTCGGCCACCACATAATAGTGATAAGGTTGCAGCGGACTGACGAACCCGGGGTCCACGAAAACCGTATCCGCGGTGGTTGCGATCTGTTGATATTCGGTGTTCGCGCTATTCAGTTTCGATCGGTAGACGCGATACGCAGCCGCGGACGGTACGCCCTCCCAAGATAGCGTCACGTAGCCGGGGAGCTGTTCCGCGTCAAATTGCTGCGGCGGCGAGAGTCTTGCGGGGTCCGGTGTCGCACGCCAAAGATTCAGGCCATCGTAAATATTCGATGCGCCAATGAACAGACCATGGGGTGTGAGCGCAAAGTTGCGTATCCCGGAATCACGGGGGTCACCCATTGCGCTGCGCGTGACCTGGGTGTAATGCCATCCGTCGGTAGTGCCGTACAGGTCAAATCCCGCGACCGGCGTCAACTGCGGCAAACCGGTCAACCACTTGGTGGTCTGATCGAACGTGCTCACGTGGAGCACGCCGAAGGCCTCCTGCATTCTCCAAACATGGAGGTTATAGTTATTGTCGAAGCCGGCGTTCATACCGGACAGCGGCCGCTTCATGCCGTCCGGGGTGAAACGCGGCGCCCCTACCAGCAGTTCCCAGGTATCGTCCGGGAAGATTCGGTACATCTCCGCGGGCCGATCCGTGCCCACGTGGAGCGCGCCACCCGACACATACATGCTGACCACAGACAGGCTCTTCTGGTTGGGATTGTACCCACCCTCGGCTATCACCGTGGTGAAGTTGTAGGGCGGCTCGCCCGAAGTATCCAGTTTGACCACCGAGAAATATTCCTCGTTGGCCAGACCCAAATACAGCGCACCGTTGTAACTCGCCATGTCGAACATGTTGTAGCCTTCCGCCATGGCAAACCGCCACGCGTCGTTACCGGCGGCCGGATTCTCCGCCTCGATGAGGCGCCCAAAGCCGAGAAATCCCTCGGACGCGACGGCGTACAATCGCCCGTTGTGCACCGTCATCGAACGAAAGCCGTTCCCCGGGAAGCCGTTGATGATCAGGTCACCAAGCAAGGTCCCCGGGTCCTGCGGCACCACCTCGAATGTGATACCGTCGGTGGTCCGTAAGATTTTCGCCGGCGGCACGCCCGGATTGAAGCTCTCTGAACTAACCGCACCCACATACAGTGCCTCGGTCCCATCCGCCTCGGTGAACACCGCCATGGTGCGGTACGCGGTATCCCGCGCCATGAGTTCCCCGGGGTTACCGGGTTTGGGGACATCTGCAGGGGATTGGTAGACCCGTTCCCAACTGTCGGTCTCCGGCGTCCACCCCCAGATCTCCGCCTGCAGGGGCAGGTCCTGCGGATTGGGCGTGCAATGGAAGTCCGGATTTGCCGGTGGATACAAAAAACTGAACTGAGGAAGCCAACGAACGATAGTCGCCTGCTGCACACAGTAAAAGTCGCGGCCCGTGCCCACATAGAGCTTGCCTTTGAACCACTTCACGGACCATGGATAGCTGTTGGAACGATCACCGAAACCCTGCTCAGCCGCAGGGACGAGGTCGTCGGTAGTGATCATCTGTGACACGGCAAATCCCGGCGCCGTGCATAACAACACAAGTGCGATGAGCCGAGCGACGCATCGATTCACCATCTCAGATACGAGTACCCCCATAATCTTTCTCCTGGTTAGGCGCAAAGCGTGCGTTCCCTTTGCTTGGCATGGCTTCGCGCAAGCTGTTCAAGTAACCCGGCGGCACGCGCCGGTCCGTCATTATAACGCGCCCAGGTCTCCGCGAGACGGTGCGCATTGTCACCGAAGGACGGATTACCCAGGACTTGCTCCACCGCGGCACGCAGGCGTTTAGGCGTACAACGGGACGGCGAGAGGCACAACCCGGCGCCAGCCTCCTCAACCCGCCGCGCATTCTCCGGTTTATCCCATTCCGTGGGCACGATGACCAGCGGGATCCCTGCGGCAAGGATCGCGCTCACGGTGCCGGCGCCTCCGGTGGTCACCACTACATCGGTGCGCGGCAACAGGTCGCTGTGCGCGACCCAGCTTTCCACACGAATATTGGGCGCCAAGTCGCTCAGGCCGATTGCTGCAGGATCTCGGTGGCTGCCCGAAGTCATGATCACCTGCAGGGGCAGGTCAGCCAGGCCCTTTGCGGCGGCTTGCAACAGCAGGGGTTTTTGCGCATGCATCGTCCCCTCGGTGACGTGCACCAACGGCGTGCCCTCGGACAGTTCTTGGAGCCACTCTGGCGGCACTGAGTCCCGGGACTGATCCCACCGGCACGGTCCGACATAATGCACCGAGGCCGGAAGGTCTAGGCGCTGGTAATCAAATTCACGAACCCCGGGAATCAGATACAGAGGCATGCGGCCGGTGTATTCCGTAACCGTGGTGTCCAACGGCGCCAACCCGTATTGGCCCCGGATCGCGTTTGCGGTACGTTGGAAGTCGGCCACCACCAGCGGCCGCATGCGCTCGGCCATCCAGATAACCGGCCGCGACCACCAGCGCCGACGCGGCAATCCGAGTCCGTAGGGGGGAATGTCAGGACCAGGCAACAAACACGCAATCACCGTGGAATACACGGCGATGGGCAGTTTCAGCTTGTCATGCAATACGATCATCGGCCCCAGCATCGAGGTTTCGGATACGATGACGTCCGGCCGCCACGATTCTATGACCTCGGTCAAATCCTCAATCTGCGCGGGAATCGTGCCCAGCAGCCAGTCCTTAAAAAGCCTCTTGGTCCTGAGCGCGTCTCTCCAGGACGCAAAGGTCTGCCGGCGATAGAAAAGATCATCAATCCAGTCTTCATCGATGCGCACGAAGGGTATGCAGTGCAAGCCCTCCGTCGATAACGTGGCGCAGGACTTGAAACCGGTGTAGAAAGCCACTTCATGGCCGTTTCGGCTCAATGCGTGGGCGATGGGAACGAGACCATGGAAGTGGCTGTGTAACGGCCATACTGCAAATAGGAATCTCGCCAATCCAGTCTTCCCATGTGGTCGCGCGCGGCGGCTTGCACATGGCTCCCAGGGTCAATGCGTCGCAGGGCCTGTCAGTCTACCATCTAGGAGCCTGTCCGGGTATTCCAACCGTAGTGACAAAGTGGGACATCCAGAGCAATTGGTGGAAGGTTCGAGGAAAATAGCGGGCTATTTGACGACCAGCTTCGGTCACACGGTCCGTCGTCCCGCTATCCAAGCAGGTGCACGAATTCTCGGACAGGCTCCCAGGGTGGCGTTTGGTTTATCGCGTCAGAAATGATCAACAAAGACCGTTAAGCCGGATCGAAACGATGCGCCCCTGCGCGTCTTGGAACTATTGCAGACAAGGAGATGACCCATGGCCTAACTCGTGTACGGCACCGCGAGCCACCCGCCTGATACGGACACCGCTGGCCTGAATTCTTAGCGTCGTTATCGGGCTGAATGGGACTTCAGCGGCAGGCGTGCGGTCAAACTCTGGGTAACGCTTATCACGTTGCCGCTCAACTGGAACTCATTCGCCCGCGGCCCGGGCGATGCTGGGCGCGAGCTCAATCATTACGATCATTCCGTTTTGATTGAACAAGTCGGTCTGTACATAGGCGACAATGCAGGTACCGTCCGCATTCCAAGCGCTATCAGCAACTACCAGGCGTTGGCCAGGGTAAGCCCGGTTGCCGGGATTATTGAAATCTGTGAGGCGTATCTTGTTTGATCCGTCAGTATTCATCATCCACAGATCGGTACCCCCGCTCCAGTTCCCGGCGTTAGTCATCCAGACAATCTTCTTTCCATTGGGCGAGTGATGGGCGTGTTCATTGTATCTTTCGGAAGCCAGCCGTACTGGTTCTCCGCCGTGGAGATCCGCGGCATAGATGTCATTGTCGAACAGTTGGCGCACGTTGGTGTGCAGGTTGCTCGTAAATAGAATCTTGCGGTTGTCCTTCGACAAACCGTGATTTTCGTAAAAGGCTGGTCCGCCGGGTTGGTACTCACGGATGTTGCTCAACTGTGGTCCGTTCGGACCCATGGAGAAGTCGGCTACTTTGAGCTTCCAGAAACCAAAAAACTTCTTGTCTACAAAGGGATTCGGCAGTTCGTACATCTCGCTCCAGGTCAGCAGTGTGCCATCCTGCGAAAATTGGGGATGCAGCACGCCGTGCGCCAGGCTGGCGGGACCGTCGGTTAGTTGATAAAAGACTTGTCCGTCTTCGCTCGCCAACCACAGATCACTGTGGCGGCCAAATCCCGGCTGGGCCTCGAACGAAAAACCCGGGTGTGATCTTTTTTCGGCTTGAAACACAAGGAATTCTCCGGACGGATGCCAGGCTGGATTGCCGTTGTGCCTCTGCGGGATCACCCATGGATTGCCGCAGGTGATGCAACGTTCGTTGCCGCCGTCGGGGTGCATGACATACACGTCGTAGTATCCGTCAGCACCCTTCTTATCATACGCGATCAACTTGTTCGTCCCCGACCAATCTACCCGGCCGGCCGACTGCACAATGGGATACGCGACCGCGGCATCGAAAACCTGGGCCAGGGCTGGCAAAGAAATATGCATCGATGTCACAAGGATGATGCTCAAAATCGTGACCGACCAGGACCGTTTCGTACGGTCGTATTTACATTGCTTTGCAAGGCGGCTAGTTGCCGGCCGCGAGTACACCCCCGATATCAACATGCACGCACCCCCGCACGTTATATTTAGGCTATGTTTCTACCCTCCTCTGTATACGTATGCATTCGCGACAGTCGATTTTTGCGTGTGTTTTTAACGTCGCTTAATAAATATATAGTACAAAATTTGGGGTTTTAGTAATCCGGAACGCAAATTTCTCCCGGCAGTGACGATCGGTTTGCGATCGGAGGCCATCGCGGACGCGCTGCGGATTGCGCTGGCAGGGGTCGGCAAACACATTCACCGCTCGTCCGTAAGCGAAGAAGATTCAAAGAAAAATATAGATTCGGTTCCCCTGGACATCTTTGTGATTTTGATATACTGAATACTACGCACCAGGCCTGTGGGAATTGCTGTGACGCTTCTTGAGTGGAGTGCAGATTATTCAGTGGGTGTCTCCAAGATCGATACTGCGATCAAGTCTGCCACGGTGACTGCTCCGTATTTTGCTTCGAGCCTATTCCAGAAACAGCAGAATGTCTGCGGAAAAACGTTGATCGGCTCGCGATCGGAAGCCGCATCATGGTGATGGAGGCAGGGTTGACATCTCTTGACGGTCCACAAGAAGCGGAATTCATGTACATGCCAAAAAATCCGGGAGGTTCCACGTGCCGGCCGGACGAGAAGGCCCGGCGTCTGACGGAACGTGCGCAGCGATGGTTTCAACGGCGCGGGACCATCCTCCAGCTATTGCAGGGGCCCTGGGTTCAATTCAGGCAACGAGGTTTTGCGAAGAACCCGCGTATCCGGTGCAAGCTTACGACGCTGAGTCAAGCCTGCGCCGAATTCGACATTCAGCGAGTGGATCTGTTGAAGATCGATGTGGAAGATGCCAGTTGGTTGTTCTGAACGGGATCGATACGGCCATCTGGCGCCGAATTCAACAGGTCGTCATGGAAGTCCACCTTCCAAGCCGCCGCTCCCGCGTCGAGGAGATACTTCGAAGGGAAGGATTCAGCCGCATCCATGTCGATCCCGCGAAGTGGGCCGACGACACGCATACTCTCTACGCATTGAGATGATCGATCGACTCCCAACCGCATACTCTCGCCGGCAACAGCGGGGACTCCCCCCACAGTCGCGCCGTGGCCCTGCGACGCAGATTGCGACCGTCGTCAAGCATGAATCGCGCCAAGATTTTGAAATAACGGCTTAAGCTGCCTGGAAATCTGCCGAAATTTGATATATTGAATAACCATATTACCATGCGAGGTTGGACATGCCGCTGCTACAATGGGATCAAGCTTTTTTGGTCGGTGTCGACAAAATAGACGCGGATCATCGCGTGTTGGTCGAACTGATAAATGAGCTTCATGAGCAGCTGAAGCACAGCGCACCGCGGACGGGGATTATCAATCGCTTTGCAGAGCTGTACAGTCACGTGACCAAGCACTTCGCCCATGAAGAGGCGATCATGCGGTCGCGCAATTATGATCAATACGAGGTACACCAGGCGGATCACCAGAGCCTGCTCGACGAGATAACGACCATCATGTGCGACTGGGAAGGCAACTCCGGGGTCAACAGCGAGGCGACGACCAAACGTCTGTACGACTGGTTTTCGCAACACTTCCAAACGCATGATGCGCGACTGCACAAGCTGAGGGAATTCGTCGAGTAAGTTTCCGGACGCGCCTCGCCCGCCGCTTCGCACTCCCCAGGCCAGCAATCATCGGCGTGAACTGATGAACGTGAAGATTCGCATACCTGGGGGGGTTCCAAGGGTCAATTGGAGTCTGTAATCGCGGTCATTGAAAAGATAAAATGGTACTCTAACGGCTGCCCTGGCCGCCGCATTCGGGGATCATCGGGGACGATGATCGACCTTACGCATGGTATACGCCCGGGACCAGGGTACTCAGGAACTGAAAAAAATAGATGTCGCGAGTCATGACAAAGTTAGTTTTGTGTCTTGTTGCCTTAGTTGCGCCGATTCTGTCCGGCGCGGCGGAGACCAGAGCCGAACCTCGGGCGGCACCGGTGGCGACACCAGAGCCGGGCAACCCGCAAAGAAAGACGCTGCTTGACGCCCTGCGTGACGAGATCAAGCGGCGCCAAGGGCGTGACGTCGTATTCGTCGTGCGCAGCCTAAAGGTATCGGACGGGTGGGCGTGGCTCAACGCCTTCGCGCAATCCAGTGACGGCAGGCGACCCTACGGCGACGTCACGGTATTACTCGAACAACGGGGTGACGCGTGGCAAGTACGTGAATTGGCGTGTCAAGATGCGAATCTTGCGAGGTGCGCGGGGAATCCACGTTTCATCGCGGGTCTCAAGCAGCGGTTTCCCGCCGCACCCCAAGCACTCTTCGCCGATGACGAAAGCCGAACACTCGCAACTCGGATCGAGTCGCGCGGTTCGGTAGCGAACTTCTCACCCCCCGCGGCCGGACTTGTCATCGAGTTCGACCGGGAATTTCGCGGCCTGCCGGTTCAACCGCGCGCGCTGCCCGAATCGAAACCGATCATCGCCGAGCCGGACAAAGTTGCCGAACGCGGCGACACGAGGCTGCGGGCAACGACCAATACAGTGCAACAGTTGGCGACCAACCAACAGGAACTGATGGCCAAACTGACCGAGCTCGAAGACGCGTTGAAGCGTCAGCGGCAAACGACATCGCAAACTCAGTCTGCGCGGCATGCATTGGTATCCTCCTTCGCAGCCATGGACGAGAAGGTGTCGGCGCTGGCTAAATCGTTGGAGACAATCCGGTCAAGCCAACAGACACCGGAATCTTCACTCACGGACCTGCGAGAGGAATTAGACGCTCAAGGTGAAACCGCGGCACGCCTCGCTTCCTACGTCAGTGAATTTCAGTCCAAACTTGACGCCATCGGTACCCAAGTGGGCGAATTACACAGCGCGCAGCAGGAGCTTCTAGCCGGCGTACCCGCTGCGCAACGGCAACCGGGCGAGCATCCCGCTCCGGACCACGCGCAACTGCGATCCATCGAACAGTCCCTGCAGGCGTTGCAGGCGGACGGCGAGCGCTATGCCACGGAGCTGAGCGCGATAAGCGCTGAAGTCAAAACCCAAGCACAAGCCTTCGCCGAGGCGAGTGCCGCCCGCGACGCCCTGGTTGACCAGCTCGCCGCAAAGACCCGCGTGGCCGAAATCGCCGCGTCGCAGGAACAGGTCGGCGAGGCGCAGACCGCCGCACAGGCGCAGCTGCAGTCCATCCAGGAATCCCTGCAGGCGTTGCAGGCCGACCGCCAGGGCCTCGCCTCGCAGCTGAACGAGATGGGCGCCGAGCTCAGCAGCCAGGCGCAATCCCTCGTCCAGTCGAATGCCGCCCGCGACGCGCTGGTTGCCCAGCTCGCCACAAAGACCCGCGTCGCCGAAATCGCGGCGGCGCAGCAACAGGTCGGCGATACGCAGACCGCCACCCAGGCGCAGCTGCAATCCATCCAGGAATCCCTGCAGGCGTTACAGGCCGACCGCCAGGGCCTCGCCTCGCAGCTGAACGAGATGGGCGCCGAGCTCAATAGCCAGGGGCAAACCCTCGCTCGGTTGAATACCGCGCGTGACGCCCTGGTTGCCGAGCTTGCGCCGAAAACTCGCGTGGAAGCAATCGCGGCGGCGCAGCAACAGGTTACCGACGCACAGGCTGCGACGCACATGCGACTTCAATCTATCGAAGAAACGCTGCATGCGTTGCGGGCCGGGGATCAAAACTTCACATCCAAACTGAATGAATTGAATCAAAGACTCACGAACCAACGCGGCGCCGACGCCCAGTCGTCGGCGCCGCGCAAGGCGATTGTTGATGAACTCTCCAGCCTCCGCAATCAGATCAGCATCACCGACAAGACAATCAAAGCAGAACAGGCGGATCGGAAAAAGCTGTCCGCCGAACTGGTTACCGTGCAACAGCAGATCGAGAAACAAGCCGACGCCGCTGCCAAGTCCGCAGCGGAGAACGCGGCACTACGAGCCGAACTCGCGTCGATAAACGATCAATCGAAAGCCTTGCAACAAACTCAGCAGAACACCATCCAGCAGACCACGCAATCACAACAGCAACTCAGGCAACAGCTCGGTGCGCTTCACGCGGAACTCTCAACCATAGCCAAATCACTTCAGCCGACAGCGGATGAGACGCAAGACCTGATCTCTGATGTAGTCGCAAAAATGACTCAACAATTAGAACAACAGCGCCAGCTAATCGGGCAGGCCGACACGGATCGCAGTGTCCTCGCGTCCGAATTATCGTCGATCCGCAAGCAGCTCAGCGCGTTGGATGCAGCGGAACGAGTCGCGCGCGCCGACCGCGACGAGCTGTCTGCCGAAGTTGCCATCCTCAATGCACAATTTGCGTCAGGCACAGATGTGAACGCCCGGGCGGGCAGCCAATCGACGCGAACCCGGACCGGGAGCGCAGGCAGACAGATTGCGAAAAAGACCAGTCAAGGCGGCGCCGGCGCACAGACGAAACAACGTCAGGTAGTTGCGGCAACGTCACCGGCCGCCCGGCCTGGCGATCAACGACGGATCGACGGAAACACGCAGTCGCCGGGGGCAGGCGGCACATGGAAGATTACGCCGGCGCCCGAAGGCTCTGACCGGAAATACACCCATCGAGCGTCAGGGACTATTACGCGTCTGCCTCCCGGCGCCGCCGGTGGCGGGGTGTCAAACCCCAGTCCAACTCCGGGTGAAATATCCAGCGGCGGAAATGACACCGGCAGACCGCCGGACATCATCGGCGCCATCGACCTGCCGGTTGGATCCGAACCGCCGCCCGGCGTTTCACAACTCGCCAGCGCCGCCGCCATCCAGGCGAATCGGGATCTCAACATCATGTCCGACTTTGACGCGCTCGATCCGTTTCTGCAGGCCTGGATCGAGGACTGGGAGCGCAAGGACCTCGAGGCCTATCTGGCCCATTACTCCCGTGACTTCGAACCGCCCGGGAACCTCAATCTAGCCGCATGGCGTGATCAGCGACGCAACAGCCTTCTCAAGCCGTCATTCATCGACGTGGAAATCAAGAATATTCGTAGACAATCCACCGGCGCAGCAAGCGCACAACTCACGTTCAACCAGGTATACCGCTCGAATCTGTACAACGACCAAGTGCTGAAGACACTCGTGTTGCGATGGGAGGACGAGCGCTGGAAAATTGTCAAAGAGGAAAGTCGATCTAAAAATTGATTTGCACGGCGCACCCGATCCGTATGTCGCACGATGGATCTGTGTGCCGCCACGTCGGACCCTTTCGTTTGCAGTACCAGTCGGTACAGCGGGAGCGCGGCAACGAGTTCGTTTGTTTCAAGCGCGCATGAACCGACCGCGGTCGCGGGGCTTGCCCACCGCAACGGTGGAGCAACCTCGGTTACAGGCCATCTCTCCCGAACTTCCGGAATCCACGGCCGAATTCAGGCGCTGAGCGCACGAGCGACCGATATCGCTATTCCGATCCGGTTGCAGCGATTTCCAGCACCGCCCGGGCGCGCTTTACCACCGGAACGTCAATAACGTTGCCGTCCAATGATGTGGAGCCCCGGCCCAAACGTTCGGCCTTTTCGAACGTGGCTACCACGCGCCGTGCGTGCTCGACGTCTGCTTGGGATGGTGAAAATGCCCGATTGATGGACGCGACCTGAGCGGGATGGATGGCGAATTTGCCCTTGAACCCGCAGCGTTTGGCGCCCGCGGCATTCCTCTCGAGGCCGGCGTCGTCTTTGAATTTAAAATACGGCGTGTCCAACGCCAGTACGCCGGCCGCCCTTGCGGCGATACACACCGTATTGCGCGCGAACGCCAAATCCGCCTCCGACTCATCGCCCACGCGTTCAATCCCCATGTCATGGGTGAAGTCCTCTGCGCCAAAGGCGATAGCGACTATTCTCGCGCTGGCGGTGCAGATTTCATGACAGTGAACGACCGCCTGCGCGGTCTCGATCCAGGGAATCAGCGGGATTTCTCCCGCCGCTAAATCGTGTTTGGACTCGAGCGCCGAGATCAGTTCACAGATGTCGCGAATGTCCTGCGCGGTGCGAAGCTTACCAACTGAAATAGCGTCGATGGACTTTCCGATCACCGCCGCGAGGTCCTGCTCCATCAATCCCGACTGCAGCGAATTGACCCGTGGAATGACCCACGGACCGGCTGTTTGCAACTTCGCGAGGTGCGACGCAATAACTTGGCGTGCGTTTTGTTTCTCGGACTCCGGTACCGAATCCTCCATGTCGGGCACGTACGCGTCCGGATGGAATCCCAACGCCTTTTGCAGCATGTTGGGCTTGTTGCCGGGCACGAAGAGAAGACTCCTCAGAATCGTCACGCTCACCTCCTTTGAGATCAATCTACTTCAACACGACCTCGGTACCTAATGACCTCGATCCGAAGACAACTGTCCGTTATCAATTACCCTGCGTCCCTCCGCCTAATGAACCATGACCGTCACGATCGTAGACTCGGCGAGCAAGTGACGAGTCACGCCGCCAAACAACATCTCCCGGGCGCGGGTATGGCTGAATCCGCCGACGACCAGCAAGTCCGTTCCCGCCCGCGAACATTGCTCGAGTATCTCGGGGCCGACGGACGCACCATGTTTCTGCAACCAGTGAATATCGGCATCAATCCCATGCCACGCCAGATAATCCAGCAGCAAGTCCGCACTCTCCTGTCTTTTCTTAGATGTTAGAACCGTGACCGTTTTCATCACGGGCAAACACGACACCATCGTCCCCAGGGCGCGGGCTGCCTCCAGGCTGTCATTCCAGCCGAACGCCGCGTGTTCTACCTGTTTGGACTGCCACTGCGGTGGAACAAACATGATCGGGCGTCCGGCGTCGAGCATCACTGCTTGCAGCGTATCTCCCGCCGGTGACAGGCGCAACCGGGACGGGCTGAGGTGGGGTCTGGCAACTACAATCATGTCCGCCAGGCGGGCATGGTGGACCAGGACCTCACTGGGGCGGCCATGCCCCTCGCGCCAGGCGGCGGTGACACCCGCATTCGCTACGGGTTTGTCAGTGACCGTGACATCGTATCGTTTGCAGTGCTGCTCAAAAATTTCGCGAATCGCAGCCGCCTTATCCTCAGCATGCTCGGTGATCTCGTCTTCGAAGGTATGCTTCATCTTCGCCGAAAGCCGATCGAACATGAACGGCGCGACGTCCGTCGGCCGAGCTAAGGCATGCAATGCAACGATATGGGCGGCGAACCGTTCGGCGACCACGAACGCCGCATCCAACGCTTCCACGCTCGCTTCACTGCTATCCAAAGGAACCAGGATCGTTCTTATTGTCATTTCATCACCATTTCCCACCGGTATCTTTTGCGTTCATGCCCGTTCGCCGTCATAACAAACCGGCCCCTCGCGCCCACTGATATTTGGCACCCAGCACCGCTACCGGCAGCTCTGTTGTGTATGGGTAGGCCACAATTCCGCGTTCATACAGATACTCGGAGGCCTGTTCGACCTCTACATCACCGACCAGGGAGGCGACAATGGGTTTGTGAATACCTTTGCCGCGCGCCTCCTCCACCACCCGCGCCGTCAACTCCGCGAAGACCATCGGCGGCGTGATGATCGTGTGCCAATAGCCGAGAATCAACGCGTGGATGCGATCGTCCTCGAGGCCGAGGCGAATCGTGTTTTCGTAAGTGGTCGGCGGTTCGCCGCCGGTGATGTCCACCGGGTTTCCCGAGGCGCCGAACGGCGGAATGTACTTCTTGAACGCCGTATCCAGATCATCAGGGAACTTCATCAACGACAAATCGTTGTCCACGCACGCGTCGGATAAAAGCACGCCGGACCCTCCGGCGCCGGTAATGATGACGATATCTTCGCCTTTGGGGGTCGGCAATATCGGCAGTCCGCGTGCGAATTGCAGCAAGTCATTCAGGCTCTTCGCGCGAATGACGCCGCTTTGGCGCAGCACATCGTCATAAATCTTGTCGTTACCCGCCAGCGCGCCGGTGTGCGACGCGGCGGCCCGCGCGCCCAGTTGCGTGCGGCCGGCCTTGAGCATCACCACCGGTTTCGTCTTGGACACCCGTTGGGCGACTTCGGCGAAACTTCGGCCGTCCTTGAGATCCTCGGCATGCATCGCCATGACCTGGGTATTGTCATCCTGCTCGAAATAAGTCAGCAGATCGTCTTCGTCCAGATCGGACTTGTTGCCGAGCCCGACGATTGCGGAGACACCCATCTTGGTGGAGCGGCTGAACCCGATGATCGACATGCCGACGCCGCCGCTTTGCGACGACAACGCAACCTTGCCCTTGACGTCATAGGGCGTGCAGAATGTCGCGCACAAATTGGCGGGAGTGTAATAAAACCCGTAGATATTCGGACCCATAATGCGCACATTGTGCTTGCGAGCCACCGCCAATAATTCATCCTGCAGAGCTTTTTCTCCCACCTCGGCAAATCCCGATGGAATCATCACCGTCCCGGGAATACCCTTCTGACCCACCTCCTCCATTGCCGACGCGCAGAACTTCGCCGGCACTGCGAATACCGCCAGGTCGACTTCGCCGGGAATATCCAGAACGCTCTTGTATGCCTTCTTCCCCAGGATCTCATCGGCTTTGGGGTTAATGGGATAAATTTCGCCGCGGTAGCCTCCATTAATGAGATTCTTCATCACCGAGTTGCCGATCTTGCCCTCCGCGTCCGAGGCGCCAATCACCGCCACCGACCTTGGGTTCATGATCGGATTCATTGCGGCGACGATTTCCTCGCGGCTCGGCCGATACAGCTCCTGCGGCGGATCAAAGTTGACCGATATCAGCGCATCCACCGCCGTGGCGCCATCCGTTCGCGCCATGATGGGATTCAAATCGACTTCCTCGATTTCAGGAAAATCGTTTACCAGATTGGATACATTCACGATGATCGACACCAGCGCGTCGCGGTTCACCGGCTGCGCACCGCGAACTCCCTGCAAGACTTCCGCCGCCTGGATGCCGTCCAGCATCGACCGCGCGTCCTGCGAGGACGTCGGCGCCAGGCGGAACGTGATGTCCTTTAGCACCTCCACGAGAATCCCCCCGAGACCAAACGCAACCAATTTCCCGAAGCTCGGGTCGGTTACCGCGCCGACGATCACTTCCTGGGAATCGCCGGTCAGCATTTGTTGAATCTGGACTCCGGTCACCGAGGCATCCGGTTTGTAGGCGCGCGTATTGCCGATGATCGTGTCATACCCCGACCGCGCCTCGTCGGCGTTGGCAATGCCCACTAGCACGCCACCGGCCTCCGTCTTGTGCTGAATGTCGGGCGACACGATTTTCATGACCACCGGAAAACCTATCTGTTGTGCGATCTGCACCGCCTCGTCCGATGAGCTGGCCATACCTTCCTCCGGAAGCGGTATATCATAAGCGTCACATACTTTTTTACACTCTGGAGCGGTGAGCGAACGGCGTCCTTCGCTCTTGACCTGCTCCAATACCACGCTGACATCTTCTCTTCGGTACGTCACGCCAGGTCTCCTTTGTATTTTAGGCAGCCGATTCGTGCCCTCATCGAATTCATGCACTTACCGGTTTTTATTGAAAGTCGCCACGTCAAGCACGTAGCTCATGGTATTTCTCGATCTTGGGCGGCTGCTTGGCAAATGCGCCTGACTCACGCAAATGCTGGATGTGTTCGTTCTCGTACCCGAGAACCTCCTTGAGAATGTCGTCTGTGTGCTCGCCAAGCAACGGGGACCGCTCCACCTCCACCGGAGAATCCGAGAGTTTGATCGGACAACCGACGTTCAGGAATTCCCCGCGTTCCGGGTGCGGCACCTGGACAACCATCTCGCGCAGCGCAACATGAGTATCACGCACCAGATCGTCGGTGCTCATAATCGGGCCGCAGGGCACATCAATTTCATTGAGTATCTCCATCAGTTCCCATTTAGTGTGCTTGCTTGCGAACTCGCCGATAATTCGCCACATTTCCGGCTGATTCTTTCGCCTTACGTTGATGTCGATAAAGCGCGGGTCCTCGGCAAGTTCATCGCCACCCATGCGCTTGGCGAGCGCCTTCCATACATGTTCCTGCACCACCACATACAGGTAGTCGTTTGGGCCGCCGGGTTTGCACGGCACCGCATTCCCAAGCTGTCCGCCACCGGAATCATTGCCGGCACGGGGCGCGAAGTCTTCAAATTTCTGGATTGAGTATTCCGGCAACGGGCCGCGTTCGATACGCTGATGATCGCGGAATTTCACGCGGCACAGGTTCATCACGCAATCCATCATCGCGCACTCGACAAATTGCCCCTTGTCGGTGCGCTCGCGCTGAATCAAGGCCGCCAATATCCCCGCCATCAGGTGGACCCCGGTGCCGGAGTCGCCTATCTGCGCACCGGTTGCCATCGGCGGCGCGTCGAATGCGCCGGTGGTGCTCATCGACCCGCCCATGGCTTGCGCGACATTCTCATAGGCCTTGAAATTCGCATACGGGCCCTCGTTGCCGAAACCTTTTATCGACGCCATCACGATCCTGGGATTGATCTCGTGCACACGCTCCCAGCCGAATCCGAGGCGATCGAGCACACCGGGACCGAAGTTTTCCATGACCACGTCACATGACTTGAGCAGGTCACTGAACACCTCTTTACCCATTGGATTCTTCAGGTTCACGGTGATTGAGCGCTTATTGCAGTTGAGCATTGTAAAGTACAAGCTGTCCGCATCCGGGACGTCCTGCAATTGCTTACGCGTGACGTCTCCGGTCGGGGGTTCGAGCTTGATCACATCCGCTCCAAGAAAAGCCATCAGCTGGCTGCAGGTGGGACCGGCCTGTACATGGGTCATGTCCAGTACCCGGATTCCAGAAAGTGCTTTTTCCACGACTATCTCCTACAGTTATTTGTACATTGTCTGCGCCTTGGTGCCCGGCGCGTATTCGTTGGGATCGACCCAGATATTGATCACCGCAGACTTCCCGGTGCTCCGCACTGCTTCACGCGCCCGCTGCAGCGCGTGGGCGATTTCACCCGGTTGCCTGACCTCTTCCCCATAGCCGCCGAGCATCTCGGCGAATTTCGAGAACGGGACATCGCCCAGCAGGTTACCGACATCTCCGCGCTCGTTTCCGTACTTGGTAATCTGGCCGTAGCGGATCTGGTTCATGGCGGAGTTGTTACCGATTACCGCGATGTAGGGGGCGCCGAAGCGGTTGGCGGTCTCCATATCGAATGCGGTCATGCCGAACGAACCGTCCCCGTAGTAACACAATACTTCTTTCTGCGGGTGAACGAGTTTCGACGCCATCGCGAATCCGGTACCCACACCGAGAGACCCCAATGCCCCGGGGTCCATCCAGTTCCCCGGCGCCCGGGGTTGTACCGCCTGGGCGCTAATCGTAACGACGTCGCCGCCGTCGCCAATATAAATGGTGTCTTCGGTGAGGAATTCATTGAGCTCCCAGGCCACCCGGTAAGGGTGAATCGGATCTTTATCCGATTGGAACAAAGGCATCAGCTTTTCGGTCTTTTGGGTTTCCACTGCGCGCAGCTCCGCGAGCCAGGATTCGCGTCTCGCCGCACCGTTATCCGTCGCTGCGGATGCGGCATCGTGCACCGCCTGCAGTACCGCCCCCGGATCACCGACCAGACCCAAAGACACGTCACGGTTCTTGCCCACGGTGCGGTAATCGAGATCGATCTGCACCACCGTCGCATCTGCCCGCAGCCGCTTGCCGTATCCCATGCGGAAATCGAACGGCGTCCCTACGATAACGATTACGTCGGCCTTGTTGAACGCATCCCTTCGCGTGCGGTGAAAGTGGTGGGGATCGCCCGGCGGCAGGATGCCGCGTCCGGCGCCATTGAAGTAAGCGGGGATGTTCAAACCACGCACCAGGTCGATTGCCTGCTGGTGACCGCGGCAAGCCCATACCTGACTGCCGAGCAGAATGGCGGGACGCTCGGAATTGACCAGCAGATCCGCCAACGCCTCGATATTGTCCGGATCCCCCGTAGACTTGGTCGACGCCCGATAGGCGCCGACCTTGGGTATCGTCGCGTTACCGACTTCGACTTCACGGTCGAGAATGTCACGTGGGATTTCCAGATATGAAGGGCCCGGGGCGCCGGCGAAACACTCGCGCGCGGCCATGGAGATCATATCCGCCACACGCTCGGTGGAGCGCACGCTGGCGGCAAACTTCGTGATCGGCGACAGGATGTCTACGTGGGGCAGGTCTTGCAGGGAACCCATCTTGTGCTGCGTGAGTGCGCCTTGGCCTCCGATATGCAACACCGGGCTTTCCGAACGGAATGCGGTGGCAACGCCGGTTATGGCGTTGGTGAAACCGGGGCCGGCGGTAGTGACCACGCAACCGAGCCGCCCGGTCTGGCGCGCGTAACCGTCGGCGGCATGAGCCGCCGTCTGCTCGTGTCGAACATCGATGATGCGGATGTCCTCATCGACGCAGCCGTCATAGATATCGATGATATGACCGCCGCATAGCGTAAATATGGTGTCGATGCCCTCGTGTTTCAGCGCTTTGGCCACCAGATGCCCACCGGATATTACGTCGCCGGCGCGATTCTTCCTGGCCAGGGTATCGGTCGCCGTATCGGATACGTTTAAGTCTCTTGCTCGTGTCGACATGATGCGTTCTCCTCAGGTGGTGATTTCAATTCAGCCCCCAGCCTTCAACGTGGCCTGATCAGGAGTCCAGATAATCGGCGTACTGCTTGACGTGCTCGGCCAGATTCAAGGCGTGCTCACGCACCAGCTGCTCGGCTAAATCGGTATTTCTGTTTTCCAGGGCTTCGATAATCCTCGTGTGATCAATAATTGATTGCGACGCGCGATTACGTTCTTTAATGGTTTGCGAACGTATCGAACGCATGTGGATAAACAGACCATCCGCGATCTGTATGAGTAATTCACACTTACTCAGACGCATGATCGCCTGATGAAATTCAATATTGGTCTGCGAATACTCGTCGATCTTCGCCCCGGGCTCGTTGGCGTCATCGAAGGTGGTGAACAACTTGCGCAAACTGGCCAGTTCCTCGTCGGTGGCTTGCTTGGTGGCCAGGCGCGCCGCCATGCCTTCAAGCGCGGCCCACACGCAAATCATTTCGAGGATTTCCCGTTTGGTCTTACGCACCACAAAAGCACCCCGGCGCGGAATGGACTGCACCAGCCCTTCCTGCTCCAAGCGCGATATGGCCTCGCGCACCGGCGTACGGCTGACGCCAAGCTCCTCCGCCAATTTGCGTTCGTCAAGCCGGGGCGGCTCGGGTGCGGCATAGATGTCCGTGGAGGTGATCGCCTGTTTCAGGGCGCCATAAACCCTGTCCTTTAGTACGTATTGGACGTCCATCGGCCGCAGGGGAATCTTCAGCGTCGACATTTGGCGTGCATCCTCAGACCTTGGGATGTCAGTTGGTATACATTATACCATTTGCTTTGGTGCAACCAACCGAATCGATGCCGCGGTTGCTTCATTGTCGACGTTTCCGCACGCCAACGTGCCGATGGATTATCACGCCGCCCCGCGAGCGCCGACTCGGTCTTTGATCAATTTCAGCAGCGGCAATACGAATAACACCAGCGCCACCACCATGATCGGCGCGGAGATCGGCCGTTCGAAAAACACCATGAGGCTGCCATTGGATATCAACAAAGCCTGGCGCAACGAGGTCTCGGCCAGCGGACCGAGCACAATGGCCAACACCGCCGGCGCCAGGGGATACTCGAGCTTGCGCATCAGATAACCGACGACGCCAAATATCAGGATCAACCATACGTCGTGCATGTCCTGGGTCGGCGCGTAGCCGCCCACGATGCACAACACGAAAATGATCGGCGCCAGCACGGTGAACGGCAGCCGTAGCACCCAGATAAATGCGGGAATAAACGCCACATTAATCAACAAGGAAAATAGGTTGGCTGCGTACAAGCTGGCGATCAGTCCCCACACGAATTCCTGGTGCTCGACAAACAGCATCGGTCCGGGCTCCAGCCCCCAGATCACCATACCGCCCAACAAAATGGCGGTGGTGGGGGAACCCGGAATCCCCAAGGTCAGCATCGGCAGCATGGAACCGGTACTGGCGGCATTATTCGCCGACTCCGGCGCCGCCACACCTTCCGGATTGCCTTTACCAAAGGAGTCCGGGTCTTTGGATAATGTCTTCGCCACACCGTAGGCCATCAGTGATCCGGGGGTAGCGCCGGCGGCGGGGAGAATACCCACGAAGTATCCGAGAAAAGAACCCACTATCACCGATTTGAACGTCTCTTTGAGCGTGCGCAGATCATCGATGATCCTGCGCACCGTCACCGTGGCTTGGGAAATCTGCACATCTCCCTTGCTGCTCTCGATGGTCCACAACATCTCGCCGATGCCGTAAATGCCAATCGCCAAAACCAGGAAATTAATGCCATGCAAGAACCCCGGTATGTCTCCAAAGATCAACCTCGGTTGGCCGCTGATGATGTCGAGACCCACGGCGCTGAACACCAAGCCGATAAATATCGAAAACAGGGTCTTCGGGATATCATCGCCACCCAAGCCAATGAACGTGGCAAAAGCCAACATCATCAGCGCGAATTCCTCCGCGGCTCCAAACGCCAGCGCCACCGCCGCCAACGGCGGTGCAAACAGGGTAAACAGAATCACCGAAATCGTTCCGCCGATGAACGACGCGGTCGCCGCAGTAATCAGCGCTTTATCGGCCAGGCCCTGCATCGCCATCGGTCGTCCGTCAAAGGTGGTGGCAACGGCGGTGGACGCACCAGGTATACCGAGCATGATGGAGCTGATGGCGCCGCCGTACATCGCCCCGTAATAGATGGCGGCGAGGAAAATGATCGCGCCGGTGGGCGGCACCAGGAACGTCATCGGCAGCAGGATCGCCACGCCGTTTACCGAGCCAAGACCCGGCATGGCGCCGATGAACAAGCCCAAGGCGCACCCGAAAATCACCAGTCCCAGATTCATCGGCTGCAACGCAATGGCGAATCCCTGGATGAGGTGATCGAGTACTTCCATGGTCAGGGCTATAGAAAGATGTCGTAGAGGGGATAGAAAAGTGGTTCGGTAAATCCCTTGGGGAGGGTGATCTTCAGGGCAATCTCAAAGAAGAAAAACGCTACGATCGGCGTCGCCACGGCGATCACACCGGTGGTCAGCCACTGATGCCCCCCCATGTAGCGCATATAGAAAACCATGAACAGGGGGATGGAAACATAGACCCCGACGATGTGCATCAGCCCGATCATCACCGTCAGCGAACCGGCCACCAGCAAAAACATGCGCAAGGTCTGGTGGTCCATGTATGGATCAGTGGATACCGATACCGTGCTGGAGCGCCGGAACCAGCGCACCAGGATCCAAACGCAGCACACCAGCATTCCGGCGGACAACCAGAACGGGAACGCCCCACCGCCCGGCCCTTCTTCAGGGATCCAGCCGATGGGGAGTTCTGCGCTTTTCCACATCAAATAGGCCGAGAACAGCCCCATCACCACCGCCATCACCAATTCGGCTTTGCGCATGGCGCCCGATCAATAGGTTGCTCGACGAGCTGTAACCGTTGACGGTTAAATCTCGCCGATATCCTTCAACATCTTTTGATGGTTGTCCTTCTCACGTTGCCAGTAGGACTTCAGGTCACCCCCGGTGAGGAATTCGCCCTGCAGGCTCTTCTTTTTCATATAACCCTGCCACTCATCGGTTTGGTAGACCTTCTTGAACACGTTGCGGTAGTAGTCTTCGGCCTCTTTGCTCATTCCCGGCGCACCTACCACGCTGCGTTGCATGAAGTACACAAAGTCCTTACCCAACTCGCGGAAAGTCGGTGCATTTTTGAACAGCGGCAGACGGTCAGGGGTAAAGGCCGCCAACGGCACGGTGTTCCCCGCCTCATAAAAACCGAGTTGTTCCGAAGGATTGTTGACCGTCGAATTGGCGTGCTTCCCGGCCAGCTCCTTTGCGACACGGCCACCACCCTTGAACGGGATGTATTTCATGTCCAGGCCATAGGCCTTGTTGAGAAAATTGGTGAGCAACTGATCCTCTTGCCCCTTACCGGTACCGGCCATGATCCAGTTATTACCGGCGGACTTGGCCGCCTTAACGAAATCTTCCACATTCTTGATCCCCGAGTCCTTGTGAACCCACAGCAGGAACGTGTCCTCAGCCATGCGGCCGATCGGCGAGAAGGTCATGACGTCTACACCCAAACCGGGTTGACGCAGCGGCGTCGTGTAGAAACTGTTCAGGGTGACCATGATCGTATGGTCGTCGCCGGCTTTCTGCTTCAGATGCACCAGGGCTTCGGCGCCGGAGCCACCCGGCTTGTTGATGGGAATAAACGGTTTGGAAGCAAGCTTGTGCTTTTCGATGATGCTTTGCATCAACCGCGCCATCTTGTCGGCGCCACCGCCTTTACCGGCCATAATGACAAAATCCACGGGTTTCTTCGGCTCCCAAGCGGCCAACGCCGCGCCCGAAAAAGCCCATGCCGCGATTGCCGCCAGCACGGCAGGCAAGACTGCCGTTTTACACAGTGTCTTCATTGATCTCCTCCTAAAGGTGTTATCGGTAACCCGATTATGACCCATACGGGTTATTTGTGCCCCGCACCCGAGTTGGGGTGCAACGCGGGGATTGTCGAATTCATGATCGCGATGCTTGGTATATCGTATACCAATGTCGATGTGCCCCGCAATACGCCGCGTGCGAGGAATGCGGCGGGTTCTAACTGCGGGCGAGCACTTCCGCCATGGTGGCGCCAATAGTCACCGGCGACTCGGCAATATGGACCCCGGCATTGCGCAGTGCGTCCACCTTGACCTCGGCGCCGCCGGTGCCGTGCTGAATGATCGCCCCTGCATGACCCATGCGCCGTCCCGGCGGCGCAAAGCGGCCGGCGACGTACGCGACCACCGGTTTTCCACCGGGATTGGCGCGCAGGTAATCGGCCGCTTGTTCCTCCGCCTCGCCGCCGATCTCCCCGATGAGGATCACCCCTTCGGTCTCGTCGTCGTCCATAAACAACGCCAGACAATCGCAGAAGCTCATCCCCTGTACCGGATCGGCGCCGATACCGATACAAGTGGTCTGACCGAGGTTGGCGCGGGTGGTCTGCTCCACCGCCTCATAGGTGAGCGTCCCGGTGCGGGAAACGATGCCGATCCGTCCGCGGCGGAAAATTTCCTGCGGCATGATGCCGATGCGGCACTCATTGGGCGTGATGATTCCAGGACAATTCGGTCCGATCAAGCGGGAATTGCTTGTTTCCAGGGCCCGTTTCACGCCGACGATGTCCAACACCGGAATGCGCTCGGTCACGCACACAATCAACGGTACACCGGCGTCAATCGCTTCGTGGATCGCCTCCGCCGCATGGATCGGCGGCACGAAAATTACGCTGGCGTCAGCGCCGGTGGCGTCGACCGCCTCCTGGACCGTATTGAAAACCGGCAATCCCAGGTGCCTGGCGCCGCCCTTCCCCGGCCTGACACCGCCGACCATTTTGGTACCCGAAGCCAGCGCCTGTTCGGTATAAAAAGTGCCCTGCTGCCCGGTTATACCCTGGCAGATTACTTTGGTATTCGCGTCAACTAACACCGCCATGTTACTGTCACCTCAATAATCACGTCTTCCAATCAATTCACGCCTCCTGCCTTGCGCACCCGCTGCCACCACGAACGACGTTGTATCGCCTTGACCTGTTTGGCGGCTGTAACGGCTTTGTCCGCCGCGTCGGCAAGATCAGAGGCAAAAACAATGTCCGGCCCGGCGTCCTTGAGCCGGCGGATTGCGAAAGTCGCATTGGTGCCGGCTAGCCTGGCAATCAGCGGCACCTTGAGGGGGGTTTCGCGATTGGCCATGATTATTGCATCTGCGATCGTGTCACAGCGCATGATGCCGCCACCGAACACATTCACCAAAATGCTCGCCACACCCGGATCCGACAACAACAGCCGCAACGCATCTTTGACCCGTCCCACCTGCGCGACCGGCGGCACATCGAGAAAGTTCGCCGGCTCGCCGCCAAATAGATGAACTGCGTCGAGGGTCGCGAGCGCGGTACCCGCGCCACTGGCCAGGCAGCCGATGTTTCCGTCCAACTTGACGTAATTGATCCCATGTTGCGCCGCCTCGAGTTCCCCGAGCTGTAGTTCCGCGTCGTCGCGCAACGCTTGTATATCCGGATGCCGGAACAGGGCGTTATCGTCGAACGTCAAGGTTGCGTCCAACGCCATCACCTCACCCGTGGCGGTCACCGCTAGCGGGTTGATTTCGATCAGTGAAGCGTCCAGCTCGGTGAATATCTGATACAAGGTCTGTATAACGCCGACGGCGGCTTCCGCCTGCCCCCCTTTTAGCGCCAGTTCGGACGCCAACTCCTGAGCAGTATCTGTTGCAAGGCCTTCGTTGGGGTCGATCGCGCGTTTAATGACCGACTCCGGATGCTCCTTTGCGATCGACTCGATGTTGACGCCACCCGCCGCCGATGCAACCAATGTGACCCGGCTCGTGTGACGGTCTACCAGCATGCCCAGGTAAAGCTCACTGGCGACGTCACAGGCCCGTTCAACGTACACCCGTTCCACGTCACTCCCCGAGGGCCGGGTTTGGGAAGTAATCAGTGCGTGACCCAGCATCTCACCGGCGTGTTTTTCCACATCGGTGATGGAATTCGCGAGTCGCACGCCGCCTTCGCCCTGGGGGGCACCGTCGAAGTGTCCGGAGCGGCGCCCGCCCGCGTGGATCTGGGCCTTGATCATCCACGCGCCGCCGCCCATGTCCCGCGCGATACGTGTCGCTTCATCAACGGTCGAGGCAACACCGCCATCGGGTACCGGCACCCCGTATTTGGCCAGGAGTTGTTTGGCTTGATATTCGTGAATATGCATGGTTTTCCTCTAAAAACTGAAGCGGTGTCAGGCCGCGTCGGCGACCGCCAACACCAACTTCCCAAAATGCGCGCTCTTCTCCATCGTCCGATGCGCTGCTTCCGCCTCGTCCAGACGGTACACCCTATCCACCAGCGGCACAATCGAGCGATCGGCCAAATGCGGTACAACGCGTCGCTCGAACTCCGAGATGATCGCTGCCTTCTCCTGCACCGGGCGTGAACGGAGTACGGATCCAACGACCCGTTGCCGCTTTACCATCATCAGGGCCAGGTTCAGCTCAGCCTTCGCTCCGCCCATGACCCCGATGATCACCAACGTGCCTCCCACCGCAAGGGCTTTCATGTTGGACGCGAGATAGGCCGCGCCTATGTGATCCAGAATGACGTCGGCACCCTGCTTATCGGTAAAGCGTTTGACCTCATCGGCGAAGTCCTGGGTAGTGTAATCAATTACCAGATCCGCGCCGAGTCCTGTTACGCCCGCGATCTTTTTTGAGGATGCCGTAACTATGACCCTGGCTGCCGGCGTCAACGCCTTGCACAGATGAATGGCGGCCGTATTGACGCCACCGCCGCCGCCGTGCAGCAAAACCGGCGCGCCGTCTTCCAGGCTTCCAATCAAGAATATGTTGAGAAAAGCGGTGAGGTAAGTCTCACAAACGCAAGCCGCCTCGTGGAAGTCCATGGTCTCCGGTATGCGCATCGTGTGGCCGGCATGGGCCACCGCGAACTCCGCGTACCCTCCGCCGCCAACCAGGGCCATGACCCGATCACCCACTTGCCATTCGCCGACGCGCTCACCGACTTCCTCCACTACGCCGGCAACTTCGAGCCCCAATATGTCCGATTCGCCGGGAGGCGCCGGGTAATGTCCTTGGCGTTGGACGACATCGGGCCGATTGACCGATGTGGCCATCACCCGGATGAGTACCTGCTCCGACCCGGGCCTGGGTGTTTCCGCATCACCGAGGTAAAGGACTTCGGGACCGCCGAAATTCTGGAGTAACACCGCTTTCATATTATATGCACATCAACAATCACGTTGTGGTTGACCAATTACCAGGCTGCTGCCGGCGCACCCGTCACGGGGGAGTCGCCGAGTCTACACGAGCCGCGCAGAATTTAAATTCAGGAATCTTGCCGTAAGGGTCAAGCGCCGGATTGGTCAGCACGTTCGCCGCCGCTTCGGCGTAACAGAACGGGATGAATATCACACCGGACGGCACGGCGGTATCCGCACGCGCCTTGAGCTCGATGCCGCCCCGCCGGGTCGAAACTTTGACCGTTCCGCCCGCCGGAATACCCAGACGGTGCAGATCGTCGGGTGACAGGCTGGCCACCGCCTCGGGCTCGATCGCGTCCAGAACGCTGGCGCGTCGCGTCATGGCGCCGGTATGCCAGTGTTCGAGTTGCCGTCCGGTGGTGAGAATCATCGGGTACTCATCGTCCGGAGTCTCGTCGGGGGGGGATATTGTTGTCGGAACCAGCCTACCGCGACCGCTGGTGGTGGGAAACCGGTCTGAGAACACGATGTCCTCACCCGGGGTATCCGGCCCACCGCACGGGTAAGTGACGGCATTTTGCACTTCCAGCCGTTCCCAGGTGATATGGCTCAAAGACGGCATGACTTGAGCCATCTCGGCGAACACGTCACGCGGATGACTGTAATTCCACGCCAATCCGATACCCCGCGCCATCTCCTGAATGATCCACCAATCCTGTCGCGCGCCCCCCGGCGTTTGCAGCGCGCGCCTGCCAAGTTGCACCTGGCGGTTGGTGTTGGTGACGGTTCCGTCTTTTTCCGGCCATGCCGAAGCCGGGAGTATCACGTCGGCGAAAAACGCGGTTTCGGTCACAAACAGGTCCTGGACGACGAGGAGTTCCAGCTTTGCGAGCGCGTGGCGTGCATGGCTGACATCAGGATCGGACATCGCCGGGTTCTCGCCCATGATATACATGCCCTTGACCTCGCCGGCGTGGATCGCGGACACGATTTCCACCACCGTCAGGCCTTTTTTCGGATCGAGCGCATTGCGCCACAGGCCTTCGAAACGAACACGGGCATCGGCCGATTCGACGGGTTGATAGTCGGGATACATCATGGGTATCAGGCCGGCGTCGGAGGCGCCTTGCACGTTGTTCTGACCGCGCAGCGGGTGGAGCCCGGTGCCCGGCCGGCCCACCTGTCCGGTAACCAGCGCCAGTGCAATCAAGCAACGCGCGTTGTCCGTGCCGTGCACGTGCTGCGATATACCCATGCCCCAAAAGATGATCGCCGCATCCGCCTGGGCGTAGGTACGCGCCACGGTGCGGATGGTCTCGGCGTCGACGCCGCAAATCGACGCCATCGCTTCGGGCGTATAGGCGGTAATGTGCCGCCGTAAGGCGTCAAATCCTTCGGTGTGCGCGTCGACATATTTCCGGTCATAGAGTTGCTCTGAGATGATGACGTTCAGCAAGGCATTGAGCAGGGCGACATCCGTGCCCGGGTTGAACTGCAGCATGTGCCGGGCATGGCGCTTGAGCGCCTGCCCCCTGGGATCCATTACGATCAAGGTCGCGCGCCTGGCCGCTTGTTTGAAATACGTGGCCGCGACCGGGTGATTTTCCGTCGGGTTGGCGCCGATCACGATGATCACATCGGCGTCCTTGACCGCCGTAAACGGCGCGGTGACCGCGCCGGAGCCGATACCCTCCAGCAATGCCGCGACCGAAGAGGCGTGGCACAGGCGGGTGCAGTGATCGACATTATTGGTGCCGAAGCCGGTGCGCACCAGTTTCTGAAATAAGTACGCCTCTTCGTTGGAACACTTCGCGGAACCCAGTCCGGCCAACGCCTGGTGACCGTCGCGGTCCCGGATCGCCTTGAGACCTCCGGCCGCGATACGCAACGCCTCCTCCCAGCTTGCTTCGCGAAAATGGGTCAGCGGCCTTGCGGGATCGAGATCCAGATCGCCGTGTTTAGGCGCATCTTCGCGGCGGATCAACGGCGTCTCGAGACGGTGGGGGTGGCGCACGTAATCGAATCCAAAGCGCCCCTTGATACACAAGCGATTCTCGTTTGCCGGTCCCTCCCGGCCCTGGACCGCCACGATCCGATCGTGGTCGACCTGATAGGTAATCTGACATCCAACCCCGCAGTACGGACAGACACTATCTACCGCCTGCAATGGGTCCGTTTTACCGATCCCGTCGTCATCAACGAGTGACGCCTCCATCAATGCCCCTGTGGGACAGGCCTGCACGCACTCACCGCATCCCACGCAACTGCTTTGCCCCATCGGATCATCGAAATCGAACACGATTTTTGCGTCATGACCACGATTCGCCATGCCGATAACATCATTGACCTGCACTTCGCGGCACGCGCGAACACACAGATTGCAGTGTATGCACGCATCCAAAGCGACGTGCATCGCAGCGTGACTGATGTCCGCGGCCGGCGCAGCGCGCGACGGCAGGCGGCTGCGCTCTACGCCCAGGCGCTGCGCCCATTGCCACAACCGGGAATCCCTGTCGTGCGCGAGACTGCGCGGCGGTTGATCCGCCAGCAACAGTTCCATCACCATGCGCTGTGCAGCGCCGGCGCGCGCGTTATCGGTATGCACAACCATTCCGGGGGTCGGCGTGCGCAAACACGACGCCGCGAGCGTTCGTTCGCCTTCGATCTCGACAACGCAGGCCCGGCAATTGCCGTCGGCGCGATACCCGGGCGCCGGCGAATAACACAGATGGGGAATATCCACGCCGCAACGCTTCGCGGCTTGCCAAATCGTTTCGTCCGGCAGGGCCTCGACCTCGCGGCCGTCGAGCACAAACTGTATCGGGCCAGGACTAACCACGAAGGTCCTCGGGAAAAAATCTGAACACGCACTGCAGCGGATTGCCCGCCGCCTGGCCGAGGCCGCAGATCGATGCGTCCGTCATGGTCTGACACACCTGCGATACCAATTCCTCGTCCCACTCGGGTTCGACCATCAGCCGGACGGCTTTTTCGGTCCCCACCCGGCACGGAGTACATTGGCCACAGCTTTCGTCCGCGAAGAAACGCATCAAATTCAATGCCACGTCGCGCATATTATCGTGTTCGCTGAACACCACCACGGCTGCGGAACCGATCAGACAACCGTATTCCTCCAAGGTGCCGAAGTCCAAAGGTACGTCGCCCAGGGATGCCGGCAGGATGCCGCCCGACGCGCCCCCGGGCAGATAAGCCTTGAACGCGTGACCGGCCTGCATACCGCCGCAGTATTCGTCTATCAATTCACGAACGGTAATACCCGCCGGCGCAAACTTGACGCCGGGCGCGTTGACCCGCCCCGAGACCGAATAACTGCGCCACCCCTTGCGTCCGTTCCGACCGGCGCCGGCGAACCAGTCGGCGCCCTTCTCCAGGATATCGCGAATCCAATAAAGGGTCTCCACATTATTTACCAGCGTCGGTCGCCCGAATAAACCGAGTTCCGCCACATACGGGGGGCGGTTGCGCGGCAACCCGCGTTTCCCCTCGATCGATTCAATCATGGCGGATTCTTCTCCGCAGATATAGGCGCCGGCGCCGCGTCGTATTACAACCGAGTCGCTGTGCACAAGCCCTTCGTTCACGAGCCGGGGCAACTCCTGCAACAGTATCTCGCGGATAGCCGGATACTCGTCTCGCAGATACACGTAACACCGCCCGGCGTCCACCGCCCACATCGCGATCAACATACCTTCCAGGAATCGATGCGGATCCCGTTCGAGATAATAACGGTCTTTGAAGGTGCCGGGTTCTCCCTCATCGGCGTTCACCGCCATCAGGCGAGGTGCGGTCTGGGTGCGTACGATACGCCACTTGCGGCCGGCGGCGAAACCCGCCCCGCCCATGCCGCGCAGTTGCGCCGCCTCCAACGTGGTGATCACGGCTTGCGGTTCGCGTTTACCGGAGAGGCAATCCCGCAACAGCGTGTATCCGCCGTCGCGAACGTACTGGTCATAGGTCTTAAACTGCGGCCACACCGCCTGCGTGCAGCCTTCATTGATCGCACCGAGCACCGACGTCGTGCTGGCCCGGTCTACAGAGTAATGACCCACCGCGGCGATCGGGGCAGTGTCGCAACGTCCCATGCACGGCGCGCGCACCACACGAAACTGAGCCCCGGAATGTTCCGTCAATGCGCTCGACAAGGCTTGCGAACCCGCGAGCTCACAGGCGATACCGTCACACACGCGCACGGTCAACTCGGGCGGCGGTGTTGCGTCCTCCTTGACCACGTCGAAATGCGCGTAAAACGTCGCCACCTCATAGACCTCTGCCGGCGCCAGGCGCATCTCCTCTGCCAGAGCCAGCAGATGCGGCGCGGACAGGTAACCGAAGCGGTCCTGAATCAGGTGCAGGCATTCGATGAGCAGATCTCGCCGCCGCGGTTGATCCTTGAGCAGCCGGCGAATCTCCGTCACCGCCCGGGGATCCGATTGCCGGCCTTTGGGGGCGCTTCTGGTGCTGGTTCGCCGTGCACCCGGATGTCCGCGTGGCGCAGCTGATTTAGCGCGACTCATGGTATACGCCCGGCCTCCGGTAACCGAGGAATTTGGTATACATTATACAAGATAATCGTCATACGCAAGATTTGCGCCGCGATGGCAACGTCCGGAATCAGGTGCCGCGCAATGCGGACACGGCGCGCCGCTGCGCGGGTCGTTTTCCTCGTTCGCCGGAGCTTGAGGTATAGTCCCACAACCCAGCTGCACGCACAAAACCGCTGACCGGTGTGCGTTGATCACATCTCCCATGACCGTGCAATTCATCGACTATGACGACGGCGTCACTACCATCGACGCCCAGTTCATCGAACCGGGCATCGCGTCAATACATCTTATCGAGCAAGACGGTCAGTTCGCATTTGTCGACACCGGTACGACCCATTCGTTGCCAGCGGTTCGCGAAGTGATGCGCGCCAAACGGATCTCAGCGTATCAGGTCGCCTATGTGATCGTCACCCATGTGCATCTGGATCATGCCGGAGGCGCCGGCGCCATGATGCGGGCGTTTCCGCGTGCAAATCTCGTGGTCCATCCGCTCGGAGCCCGACACATGATCGAGCCGAGCCGGTTGATCGCAGGCACCATTGACGTGTACGGAGCCGATAAGGCGCGGCAACTCTACGGTGATATCGTCCCCATCGAAGCCTCCCGCGTGATTGTCGCCGAAGACGAATTCGAGTTGGATTTCCATGGCCGGCGGCTGCGGTTTTTGGATACCCCCGGACACGCGCGGCATCATTTTTCAATGCTGGACGCGCAATACGCGAATGTATTCACCGGCGACACCATGGGTATCTCCTACCGCGCATTCGACTCCCACCGGGGACCATTCTTGTTTCCGACCACTTCGCCGGTACAGTGTGAGCCCGACGCCCTGCACCGGTCTATTGATCGAATTATGCGATCAGGGCCGCGGGCGATCTTTCTCACCCACTTCGGTCGCATTGCGCCCAGTGCGGGCCTAATCGACGACCTACATCGGCGCCTCGACGCGATGGTCGACATGGCCCTGAGCGTGGTCGCCCAACCCCGTCTAGAATCGCGACTGGTTCAGTTGATCGGCGCGTACCTGTTCGAGGAGGCCAAACGACATGGGGCATCGCTCACAGACGAACAGATACGCCGCCACCTGGCGATGGACACCAAACTCAATGCCCAGGGATTGCGCGTCTGGCTGGAGCGGCGTAACAACCGGTAATCCAACGATCGCTTCAACGCAAGACCCGAGGCGCCGATCATGCCCGCAAGCGGTTCCAAGCCGGGCCTGTTGCGTCAGGTGTTCATGCGATTTTCTATCAAATCGTTAACCACCGATGGATCTGCAAGGGTACTGGTATCACCGAGATTACCGATTTCGTTTTCGGCGACCTTACGCAGGATGCGGCGCATGATCTTACCGGATCGTGTTTTCGGCAAACCCGGTGCCCATTGAATGAAGTCCGGGGTGGCAATGGGACCGATTTCCTTGCGCACGTGTTGCGCCAGCGCCTTGCGCAGCTCCTCGGATGGCTCCACTCCGACCATCAGGGTCACGTAGGCATAGATCCCCTGCCCCTTGATGTCGTGGGGGCACCCGACCACCGCGGCTTCCGCCACCGCGTCATGCAGTACCAGCGCGCTCTCGACTTCCGCGGTGCCCATGCGGTGACCCGAGACGTTGATAACGTCGTCTACGCGGCCGGTAATCCAGTAGTACCCCTCCTCATCGCGCCGGCAGCCATCGCCGGTGAAGTAATACCCCGGGTACATCTTGAAGTAGGTGTCAAAAAAGCGTTGGTGATCGCCGTACACGGTGCGCATCATTCCCGGCCACGGACGGGTAATCACCAGATTGCCGGAGGTCGCGCCTTCGAGGATATTGCCCTGTTCGTCCAGCAGCGCCGGCTGAATGCCGAAAAACGGTTTGGTCGCTGATCCGGGTTTCAGCGCAATCGCGCCCGGCAGCGGGGTAATGAGTATGCCTCCGGTTTCCGTCTGCCACCAGGTATCCACAATCGGACAGCGCTCTTCTCCGACCACGCGGTAATACCATTCCCACGCCTCGGGGTTGATCGGTTCACCCACGGTACCGAGCAATCGGATGCTTTTGCGGCCGGTGCGGGTGACGAAATCATCGCCCTGCGCCATCAACGCGCGAATGGCGGTTGGCGCGGTATAGAAGATATTGACCTGATGCTTGTCGACGACGTCCCAAAAACGTCCGGCATCCGGATAGGTGGGGACCCCCTCAAACATCAACGTCGTGGCGCCGTTGCTCAAAGGACCATAGACGATATACGAATGACCGGTGACCCATCCGACATCGGCGGTGCACCAATAGATGTCGCCTTCGTGATAGTCGAACACGTACTTGTGAGTGATTGCGGTATAAACGTTGTAACCGCCGGTGGTGTGACACACGCCCTTGGGTTTGCCCGTGGACCCGGAGGTATACAGAATAAAAAGCGGGTCCTCGGCGTCCATTTCCTCCGGCGGGCAATCCGCAGACGCCGCATCGCAAATTTCGTGATACCACACGTCACGGCCGTCATTCCATTCGATATCCATGCCTCCGTGCTTCACCACCACGACGGTCTCGATGCTGGGTGCATTTTCAAGGGCCTTGTCACCATTGGCCTTGAGCGCCACCGGTTTTCCACCACGCAATCCCTGATCGGCGGTGATCAACACTTTGCATTCGGAATCGTTGATGCGGTCGCGCAGTGAATCCGGGGAGAATCCGCCGAACACCACGGAGTGAATCGCGCCGATGCGGGTGCACGCCAGCATTGCCACCGCCACCTCCGGGATCATCGGCATGTAAATGCAAACCCGATCACCCTTGGTGACGCCCTGGTTTTTTAAGGCGTTACCAAACTTACACACCTGTTCGTGCAATTCACGATAAGTGATTTTTTTATCCACAGCGGGATCATCCCCTTCCCATATGATCGCCACTTGATCACCACGGGTTTCCAAGTGCCGATCCAGGCAGTTATATGAGACGTTCAGCTTGCCACCCTCAAACCAGCGAATTTGGGCCTTGTGGAAGTCGTAATCCATGACCCGATCCCATTTCTTGAACCAATCGACGAACTCTTCCGCCTGTTCGGCCCAGAATCCCTCAGGATCCTCCACCGAACGCTTGTACATTTCGTTGTATTTCGGCTCGTCGATATAGGCGCGTTTGGCCACTTCGGAAGGGACCGGATACACTTTATTTTCAGACATGACTTTCTCCTTCGGTGAAGTCGGGTATCGCTGACTGGGGCGGCTTGGACCCAGGCTACGGTGATTGTTATCTTCGCTGCGACGATACAACCCCTGGGCTTCCGCCGGGCTGTTGGTCGACACCAGCAGCTGGCGATGCTGCTTCGCCGCAAAGGCGTTGATTTTAAAGGGTGACGGCCGGCTGTCAATTCCCGGCGCCGAAGTCCGCGGGCGACGCAGCGACACCGCGCACAAAATCGCTCGAACGGAACCAGGGCCCGTTCCCACGGTCCCAATGAATACGTTCCGGGACCTGGGCGGATAGGCGCCACACCGCGAAAAGATGCACCGCGATGTGCGGACAAGCCGGCAAACACCGGTGCGAACCCAGCAGCGCCGACTTGCGCACCCGGCAGTCCGCAGCTACGGTTACGGCTTTCCCGCCGGAACGGCGTCTGCGCCCGCCGGCTCCGCCACCGTCAACCGGCGCTCTTGATGCAGCACCATGCGTACGAGATCGAAATCGAATACCGCTTCCAGATCAAGAAAAGCGATTGAATATTTCAATCGGCACGTCGATGTGGACATCGTCGCCATCCTCGACGCCTCATCGGTACTCGAGGTTACGGAATTCCAGTTCTTCGAACTCGCCTATCGTGACTGGCACGGCCGCAAGGCGAACGAGCAGATCATCGAAAAATATTTCGCGGCGTACATGTTTGCCGAACGCATCCCCAGCTGGGTGCGCAGCTTCGCGCGCAAGATCCTACGTCTGCACGCCAATGGACGCTTGGATCCCAAATCCTTCGGAATCTGGCAACGCCTCCCCAGCACCCGCATGAGGTTCTTCGCCAAGGCGTATACGGCGGCGCTCATAATCATCTTTATCGCCATCACCCTGTCGGTGTATTCGCTTCCGGAAGAAGTCATGGCGGTGTTCCGCCAGTGTTACTTCCCGCCGTGTTATTGAGCACTAGCCCGCATATTGCACCAGTCGCCCAGCTACTATTCCCGGCAAGCGATCAAAACGATGTTCGGCTGAGTATTCATGGAAATGACGTTGTGAGCTCCG
>CAMYKW010000018.1:46593-49928 GCA_947259175.1 uncultured Gammaproteobacteria bacterium
TCAAGCCATAGCTACGGCTATGACTTTCGTTCCAGTCCGGCGTTCAGCCGCCCCTGTCCTGCGCCAGCTTCCCGGATACTGATGTAATATGCGGGCTAGGTAAGAGCCGGGTGCAGGCAGTGTCCCGCTTCTCTACCCACAGTCGCTCGATGTCATTCTGAGTGCAACGAAGAATCTTGCCCCGCTTGAATCGGGCGACCGGCTTCAAAGAGGTAAGATCCTTCGGCCCTTCGGGCCTCAGGATGACACTTGGTGAGTTGTCGAGCTACGGGGAAGTATTCACGGCGGGTCCCGGGAACTTTTCCTCGGTTCAGCACTTCGGGTAAATCGACTTTGTTCGCGGTTATCCACCGCTCCCGCAACGGCGCCAAAGAGCGTTACTCACCAAAGACCTTAAGCAGGTCCACGAAAAAAAACCGCATGCAGAAAATCAGCGCGATGCAGCCGAACAACAGATGACCGATGTCGCTCTCGCCATTCTCGTCACGGTAGGTGATGCCGTGATAGGCGACAAATCCGGTCACCGCGACCAATACGAGGTTTTTCAGCGTGTCTATGTCTTCCATAGATGCACATTCTCGTTTGCTGCCGCCGGAACCGCCCCGCGGACGTGATGCGCAGTTAGAGTCAGCGTCATTGCTTATAGGTCCTTTGTTTGGCGTCTATGTCGGGGACCCGCAACACGCGCTGGTCGGCGGGTTTTTTCAGTTCCTGCTTGAGATATTCGGCGCGTTGTTTGATGGTCGGTGGTTTTTCAGGTTGATTGCGCAAAAACCGCGTCAACCAGTGCGGCCCTTCGGCGACCTCTTCATCGAGCTGCAACGCCTTCTCGTAATCCGCGATCGCCAGCTCGTAGCGAGCCATACGATCATGAAGGATACCGCGATTCGCGTAAGCCCCTCCAAAATAGGGTTGTAACGTCACCGCGCGATCGAACCACGCAAGCGCCTCGTCGTTACGTCCAAGTTGCATCAGGGCCCTGGCTTTCGCGCGTACGTAATGCGGCGCTTCCGGTTGTTGCGCCAACGCGCTTTCATACTCGCGCAGCGCCTGCGCATAGTCACCATCTTCGAAAAAGGTGTTGCCCTGTTGGTACGCGGTGTTTCCCGGGATCTTCTCGACAAAGAACGATTCCCAGACCATCACGCCAACCACCACGACCGCAACTGCAATTGCGGCGTATTTCAGGAATCGATAGAGAGTTTCATCCACCGGTGGGGAAACCCAATCGTGCGACGTTGTACAACACGGAAAAGAAAAAACACATGACTACAGAGATGAAGCGCGCGCGTTGCTTTTCCGCCGCCAGCTCCTGCTCGTTCAGCTCTTTTTTCAGTTTTCTCTGCATGCGTCGCACGCTGACCACCCAGACCAATTGCGTCACAGGATAAAACAACAGCGCGGTCAGCAGAATCACCCAAAACCAGAACATCAACATAATTGGAATTGTATCCCCTTACCACCCGTTGGAGAAAACCCGGATCACGCGCGCACCGCTGCGTCGGACTTGATCCATCGCCCGGCGTCACCAATAAAAAGGGGGAGGGTTGCCCCTCCCCCACAACTTCTTACAGTACCGAAGTGATTAGAGTTCTTCGGTAGCTTCGTGGTAGTCGCCGATATCCTCGTACAGCACCTCGATTTCTTTGTCGGGTACTGTGGACATCTCCATCTTGTAGGCCAGGAACCACATCATGAACACACCCAGTGCCCACCACAGCAGTTGCCACGCCCAGATCGACGGCATGCCGAAGATCCAGGTGGCGTAGTCATTCGGGTTACCGAAAATGGTGTTACCGATGACCGCGCCCGGGCCGATGCCGAAGAAGAACCACACCAGCGTGATGATCCACGCGATCGGTATCAACCCGCGTTTGGATTCGGGCAGAGACGCGTGTTCACGCAGGAAGTTGTGGAATTTCATCCGATGGTCGAAGTCTTCCTTGTTCTGAGTCATGGCCGAGATGATGACCGCCAGTCCCAGGTTGAAGAAGATGCCCCAACCGGCGGAGTGGATGGTCCACGGCCAGCGGCCCCACGGGAAGAACTGCGCACCGATCTTCTCGGTAACGGTCACCGCGATAAGCCCGGCCGCCAGACCGATGGTGATCCCCGCACGGGTAAACCACGGGAAGTAGCACACCGACATCAACGACGGCCACATCTGGAAGCCGTAGGCCACCGCCAGGCCGCCCAGCAACACCAGGGCGTCGGTTGCGGTGGTGGCCACCACCAGCGCCGCCAGCACGATCACCAGCACGCCGACACGGCCGAAGAACTTCTGCTGGCCGTGACTCGCCTGCGGCATGATGAAGTGCTTGAGCAGGTCGCGGGTCAGCATGCCACCGGCGGTGGACATATAGGCCGCACCAGTGGACTGCATCGCCGCCAGAGCACACACCGACAACAGGCCCACCAGCCAGGGGGCCGTGTCGCCCATCAGATGGATGAGCTGCGGTACCAACATGCCTTGCTTACCTGCGGATTCCATCAAATCCTTGCCCTGCAGACCCTCGGCCATGACGTTGTTGACAAGCTCGGGATGGGCCGTCGCGAAAGCAACGTCAGCACCCAACAAATGCCCGCCAAGGCCCTGCATGGCGGTGAATATGAACAGGATGATGCCGATGCCGAAGCTGGACGCCCACACCTGCTGCGGCGCGAACGGACGCGGGTCGGCATTGGCGAACGCCCACATAGTGAACGCCGGGGCGGAGTGAATACCCATCAGCGCGAACATGTAGGTGAGGATCATAATACCGGTCCAGGCGCCGCCGACCGGATTTTCGACACCCAGTCCCGCGACGAACTGGATTACCCCGGGTATGGCGATGTAGTGGCTGTAGCCGTCCGCAGTCTTCTTGGTGTCATCCAGCGCCAGTTGCGCGATGCCCTTGTTCAGCCCTTCCCAACCGCCGGGAACAAAGCTGATGGCGATAATACCGAGGGCGATAATACCGCCCGCCAGCAGGATGCACTGCACCGTATCCACATACGCCACCGCCCGCAAACCGCCGGACGCAACGTAGATGAACACCACCGCGGACAACAACCACATGCCGACCTCAACGCCCAACAGACCATCGGTCAATACGTTGAACAAGAAGCCGGAGGCACGTAACTGCAATCCAAGATAAGGCACGGAAAAACATAACGCCACCAGCACCACCAGCAAGCGGATCATGTCCGACTTGAAGTAGTGTGAAAGCATCTCACCCGGCGTGACGAACCCGAAGCGTTTACCCAGCATCCACTGGCGCTTCAGAAACATGACCCCGGTAAACGGAATAGTAATGGCATAGAACGATGCATAGGCGTACTGAAACCCGTCGCGA
>CAMYKW010000019.1 GCA_947259175.1 uncultured Gammaproteobacteria bacterium
GGCGGCTGAACGCCGGACTGGAACGAAAGTCATAGCCGTAGCTATGGCTTGAGTGAAGTCCAAGTGCAGGCGTGCCTGGACCAGCCGGAGCCCGGATAGGACACCGGCCGTTTGCAAAACGTAACCCGGGCGAGAAGGGCAAGATTCGATATATACCATTGATTTTACGGTCAGTTTCCTTAAGGCCGGTGGCCGACTGGTGCAATATGCGGGCTAGTGGCTGGCGTAAACGCTGGTGTTGCCCTGTTTGTCGATGAGCAGCACATCATAACGCTGTTTGACGTTGCCTTGCTCCATGCCCGGGGAGCCGATCGGCATGCCGGCGACTGCCAGCCCCCAGGCGTCGGGACGCTCGCGCAGCAGGCGCTTGACGTCTGCGGCGGGGACATGTCCCTCGATGACGTAGCCTTCGACCACCGCGGTGTGGCACGAAGACAGGCGCGGCTGCACACCATGTTGTCTCTTGACGGATATGAGGTCCTTGACATCGTGATTGGTGACATCGAAGCCGTTCTGCGCCATATGCTGGCTCCAGTTCTTGCAACAGCCGCAGGTGGCGCTCTTGTAGACCGTCACCTCGGTCGACTGGGCGCCCGCGGGGGCGGTAAATAACAGACTCGTCAATAAAAGGGGCAACAGGCGCATCATTTTCTCCTCAAATTTCAATCTATCTCTGTTGAACAACCGGACTTATAGTATCACTATCAGATGCCTCGCTAACGACTGTGCGTTGGCCGCCTGTAAGCCGAGACCCATGGGGCGGGGCGGTTCAAGCGTCCCATCAACTCCCGTCCAAAGGAGATCGTCATGAAAAAATTGCAGGCGCTATTGCTGGGCGTCGCCTTGAGCGCCGGTGCTTTTGCCGCGGAGAAGATTCATGATACGCCCAACCAGGTGCTGTACGTAACCGACGGGACGTTCGCCGAGGTGAAGAGCAACCTGGAGCTGGCGATTACCGATCAAGGCCTGGTGATCAATAACGTCGCCACCGTGGGTGAGATGCTGGAGCGCACCGGCAAGGACCTGGGTGCGACGCGTCAGGTCTATGTGCACGGCGATGTATTCGAGTTTTGCAGCGCCGCGCTCTCCCGCGAAATGATGGAGGGCGATCATTCAAACATCGTGTACTGTCCGTATACCGTACACGTATACGCGATACCCGAGCAGCCGGGCAAGGTTTTTGTCGGTTACCGGCCGATTCCCGTGACCGGCAACGCGGCATCCAAGGCGGCGTTCGCGAAAGTGAACGCCTTACTGGCCAGGATCGTCTCCGAGGCCTTGTCCTGGTAAGCGGCCGGACCCGGGACCGGGGTTGCAGCGGATGAAGCTTACTTGGGTTTGACGAAACCCGCGGGTTTTTCTGAACCGGTGCCAAAAAAATAGTTTTCCATTTCTTTGGTGATGAAGTCCTTGTGCTGTGGATTCATCGGATTCAGACGGTTTTCGTTGATGAGCATGGTCTGGTGCTGGAGCCATTGCTGCCAGGCATCCTTGGACACGTTGTCGAAGATGCGTTTTCCCAGTTCACCGGGCCACGGCGGAAAATCCAGACCCTCCGCCTCACGGCCTAGCTTGATACATTGAACAGTGCGAGCCATAGGTTTTACTTAAGTTCTTTAGTAAGGATTTCACCGGTGCGGCCAGGCCGCGTTCGTCCGGGTAGAGCAGGTTATACCAGACTAAGTCGCCGGCCTCCATGATGCCGCCCCCGTTTGTGATCAAACGCGCGGGAACGGGAGTGATCCGCAGATGAAAGTGGGTAAAACTGTGCCGGATCGGGTCCCAGTGCGGTTCCGGCGCCACCTCCATGCGGTAGCGGCCCTTGATGAACGCGGCGACATCCGCCTCCGGCGCGCACTCGGGGAATCCCCACAGTCCTCCCCAGACGCCGGCGGCCGGCCGGCGCTCCAGCAAGATGCGCCCGGCGTCGCGGATCATCACTACGCAAACCGCCTTCTCTGGTTTGTCCCGCCGCGGGGCGGGCGTCGGGAAGGCGAGGGGGTCTCCGTGGAGACGGGCGGCGCATGTTCTGCGCAGCGGACACACATCGCACCTCGGCGCTGCTCTGCGGCACACCGTTGCCCCCAGGTCCATCACCGCCTGGGTGTAATCCGCGATCCGCGCGTGCGGCGTGTGGCGCTCGGCCAACGCCCACAATCGCCGTGCCACCGCCGACCGGCCAGGCCAGCCGTGCAGCCGGTGATAGCGGGCGAGCACCCGCTTCACGTTGCCGTCGAGGATGGCATGCCGTTGTCCATGGGCGAACGCCAGAATGGCCCCGGCCGTGGTCCGGCCGATACCGGGCAGCGCGCACAGCCGTTCGATATCGCGCGGAAACGCCCCCTGGTAATCTTCGACCAGGATTCGCGCCGTCTTGTGGACATTACGCCCGCGGGCGTAGTAACCCAAACCGGTCCACAAATGCAGCACTTCATCCAGTGGCGCCGCGGCCAGGGCGTGCACCGTCGGAAACCGGGCGATAAAGCGTTTATAGTAGGGGATCACCGTGGCCACCTGGGTTTGCTGCAGCATGATTTCCGACACCCAGATCCGGTAAGGCTCATTGTCCTCGCGCCACGGCAGGTCTTTGCGGCCGTTGTCGTCGTACCAACGCAGTAGGCGGGAGGACAGTCCGGTCATCGCCGCTTAACCGGTCTCAGACCGGAGTGGGGGTACCGCTGCGTCTCTCCGCCGGCTCGAGGTTCCGAACTCGCCATGCAACACGCGCCGCACATGTAGCTGCGCAAAGCACTGTGCGGCCGGGCTCAGTCCGGGGTTACCTTGTACACTTCGTCGTGCTCGCGCGCGTGCTCGGAGACCTTGATCCCGATTTCATCACCCGTCCGCGCAGTATCGACGGTGTCATCGCCGACGTGTATGGACTCCACCTTTTGCGTGAAATCGCTGGTGTGGCCCAGTATGTGGATCATGTCACCGACGTTCACTTCGCCGCTGGTGAGCCTGACGCCCGCCACGCCGATTTTCGTCCAGTAGTGGATCACGACACCGATTTTTTCTTCCGCCATGGTTTGCTTGCTCCAGCTTCAGGTCGAAGGTCGCACCAATATACGCCTTTCCGGATGCACGGTCTTGCAGCGCGGCTCCGCGCAGCCCGATGTGCGGCCGTTGCTCGGGCCCAAGCCGCGCGGCGCGCTCGGGGAAATGGAGCGGGTGATGGGAATCGAACCCACATCATCAGCTTGGGAAGCTGAGGTTCTACCATTGAACTACACCCGCGGGTGGTATCGGGTCATCCCGAGTACAGCGGGATTTTGGAGCAAATCCCGGGGCCGGTAAAGTTCCGCTATCGGTCCGGCGCAGCCCGCTAGTCGGTCCGGTCCCGGTTACGCCACCGCAAATTGATGCCGAATTCATTATCGCAAACAAACCGTTAGCCCGGGTTGTGGCTGCGTTGGTAAAATAGTGGATATCGCCTGGATTGACGCGGCGGCGGGTCGCTAGGTAGTCTGTAGCCATGTATATCGACATCTCAGTGAACGGCCAGGTCCGGCAGGTGCCGGCGGGTCAGACCGTGGCGGCGTTGGTCGACCAGCTGGCGCTGGGCGACGGCAGGATCGCCGTCGAGGTCAACCAGGAGATTGTGCCCCGCAGTCTGTATGCCGCGCATGCGCTGCATGCCGGCGACCGCGTGGAAGTGGTCACCGCCATCGGCGGGGGCTGAAACTCATATATCACTATTAGTGTAAAAACCCGATGTCCCAGGTAAAACATGCCCCTGAACGTGTGGACGATCCGCTGATGATCGCCGGGGTGGCCTACCACTCCCGCCTGCTGGTCGGAACCGGCAAGTATAAGGATTTGGATGAGACGCGCCGCGCCGTTGAATCGAGCGGTGCGCAGATCGTGACTGTCGCCATCCGGCGCACCAATATCGGCCAGAATCCGGATGAACCGAACCTGTTGAGCGTCATTCCCCCGTCCAAATACACCCTACTGCCCAACACCGCCGGTTGTTATACGGCGAAAGACGCGGTGCGCACCTGCCGGCTGGCGCGGGAATTGTTGGATGGCCACGCCCTGGTGAAACTCGAAGTGCTCGGTGATCAAAAAACCCTGTTTCCGGAGATCACCGAGACCCTCAAGGCGGCGGAGGAACTGGTCAAGGATGGTTTCCAGGTCATGGTGTATACCAACGACGATCCCATCGTGGCGAAACACCTGGCCGACATGGGGTGTGTGGCGGTGATGCCGCTGGCCGCACCCATCGGATCGGGTTTGGGCATCCGCAATCCGTACAACATCATGTTCATCCTGGAGGAAGCAACGGTGCCGATCATCGTCGATGCCGGGGTGGGCACGGCCAGCGACGCCAGTGTGGCCATGGAACTCGGTTGCGATGGGGTATTGATGAACACCGCGATCGCCCACGCGAAGAACCCGGTGTTGATGGCGTCGGCTATGAAAAAAGGCGTCGAAGCCGGGCGCGAGGCGTTTCTCGCCGGACGCATGCCGAGGAAACGCTACGGCAGCGCGTCGTCACCTGTGGACGGAACCATCGGCTGAAAAGCCTTACGGGCGATCCTTCCCACCTTCGGCGTGGTGTTCAATCAAGATGATGCTTCCCGCCGGCCGCGTCCGGTGCGCAGCTTTGTGCGTCGTGAAGGCCGTATCACCCGCGCCCAGGAACAGGCGCTCGCTGAATTGTGGCCCATCTATGGAATCGCCAGCGATATCGAGCCACTCGACCTGAGCCGGCTGTTCGGGCGCGAGGCGCCGGTGGTGATGGAACTCGGCTTCGGCAACGGCGAGACCCTGGTGCAATTAGCGGCGGCGGAACCGCAGTGCGACTTCCTCGGTGTCGAGGTGTACCGTCCCGGTGTCGGCCGGCTGCTCAGGCGGGTGCGGGAACTGGGTTTGCTGAATGTGCGGGTGTTTTGCGATGACGCCGTCGACGTGTTGACGGACCGGATCTCGAGAAAATCGCTGACCAAGTTGTTGATCTTTTTCCCGGACCCCTGGCCGAAGAGCCGGCATCACAAACGACGCCTGATTCAGCCGGCGTTTGCGCGGCTGGCCCGTGACCGGCTCATTACCGGCGGCACGCTGCACGTCGCCACCGACTGGGAGGACTATGCGTTGCATATCCTGGATGTGCTGCGCCTCACGCCGGGATTGCGCAATCTGGACCCGGACAACGGCTTCGTGCCGCGGCCCGGCTATCGACCTGTGACCAAGTTTGAATCCCGGGGACAGGTTCTCGGTCACCGGGTGTGGGATCTGCTGTTCGAGCGGGCGGAGTGACCGGTAGCTTTTTCGCTGGGTTATTCGTTCTCGCGCCGCACCGAAAACGCGTTCAGCTCACCCGCTACATCGATGCTGACCGAGCACTCGATGGGTTGGCAGCATACGTGGCAGTCCTCGGTATAGCATTGCGCACCCGCGGACAGATCAACCGAAGTGTCGAACGACTCGCCGCAATAGGGGCATTGAACCGAAACCGGAATGATGGCATTGGACGCGTCCATACTGTCTAACGTTAGAGTATGTCGCAGCAAACCGCAAAGGCCGCGATACCGGTCAACATTGACTTGGTTTAACGGCAGCGTGTCACGAAGCATGGTTTAATGGACCCCGTTATGTCTGAAAAAAGCCCGTCCTGGTGGGATCCATACTCCAACCAACCGTACAAACTGAGCGCCGAGGACAAAACGCGCAGCGGCCGGCCGTTGATTCAGGAGTACCTGAAGATTCTCGCCACCGCGCTGGGTATGGCGCCGGCGGTGCTGTGGCGCTATTGGGGCCTGCGGGCGCGATCGAGTCGGACGGAGGCTCGGTCATTTGTCGGCCTGAGCGTGAGCCCGGATACCCGGTATGACGCGCAGGTACAGGAGATGGTGGAGGATCTTGGGGTCGAGGAGCTGTTGTTGCGCGTGCCCACCTGGGAGGTGGATCGCGTCGATGAATACGCGCGCTACGTGCAACGCTATCCCGGCAAGCGCTTCCTGATCAACGTTCTGCAAAGCCGGGACAGCGTCCATGATCCGCTGCGCTGGCGCGAGCAATTGGCGAAAATTTTTTCCAGCCTGAGTCCGTTTGCGTCATATTTTCAAATCGGCAATGCCGTCAACCGCTCCAAGTGGGGATGTGCGCATGCAGGGGAATACTTGCGCTTACTGGAAGCCGCCGAAGAAGTGCGGGCCGGTTTTCCGCATCTAAAATTGGTGGGCTCGTCGGTCATCGACTTCGAGCCGCTGGTTACGCTGCGCACGCTGCGAAACCGTTATCGATATCATCTCGATGTGGTGTCGTCGCTGCTGTATGTGAATCGGCGCGGTTCTCCTTTCGGGCGGCAGTTCGGAGTCTTTGACCTGCGCAATAAACTGCGGTTGATCCATGCCATGATGTCGGTGGGCAATCGCAACGCCAGGCGCCTGTGGATCACCGAGATGAACTGGCCGTTGCTGCATACCAAGCCCTACACGCCGAACTCCGGTCATCCGCGTTCCACGGTGGATGAACCCACCCAGGCTGAATATCTGAAACAATATTTCCGGATCGCCTATCAAACGGGTTGGGTGGAGAAGGTCTACTGGTGGCAGCTCATTAATCCGGGGTACGGCTTGGTGGACCACCGCGGGGGAACCCTGCGTCGCCATCCCGCGTACTTTGCCTTCAAGGAGATTATCAACGGTGGTCTGTATGAGCCGCCTGTCGATCGCCGGTAAAGCCGGTCAATCGCCGGACACGACCACGCCGTCGTCAATCAATTGTTGCACCTGCCCCCGGGAATAACCGTGCTCATCGAGTATCGCCCGGGTGTGCTCGCCGTACACCGGGGCGCCGCGCTGCAGTTCGGCCGGCGTGTGTGAATACCTCACCGGGTGCCCCAGGGTGTGTACGCTGCCGGCGCGCCGGTGATCCACGGTCTGCACCATCTCCCGCGCCACGGTCTGCGGATCGTGGTGCATTTGTATCACGTCCAGGATCGGGCCGGCCGGCACGCCGGCGTGTTGCAGGCGGTCCAGCCAATCGTCGCTGCTGCGGGTGCGGAATATCTTCGCCAGCGCCTGCTGCAGCGCCTCGAGATTGGCCATGCGCGCGTCATTGCTGCTAAAGCGCGGATCGTCCTCGAGTGTATCGGCGTTCAGCGCGGCGAGCAGTTTCAGCCAATTGTTCTGATTGGCGGCGCCCACCGTGATCCACCCGTCCCGGGTTTCAAACGCCTGATAGGGGGCGTTCAGGGGATGCGCCGAGCCCATCGCCGCGGGGGCCGCGCCGGTGGCGAAGGCGATCGCGGACTGCCAGTAGGTATGCACGATGCCGGCCTCGAATAAAGACGTGTCGACGCATTGCCCGTCGCCGGTCCGCAGCCGGTGTATGTAGGCACCGAGCACTCCCATGGCGCCGAGTATGCCGGCGGTGATATCGGTCATCGGCGCGCCGCACTTCACCGGCGCCCGCCCCGGGCCCTCGCCGGTGATGCTCATCAACCCCGACATGCCCTGGGCGATGAGGTCGAAACCGCCGTGTTCCGCGTAGGGACCGGTGCGGCCGAAGCCGGAAATCTCACAGTAGATCAATCCGGGATTGAGTTCGCGCAGCGTGTCGTAACCGAGGCCGAGCTTCTCCATCGTGCCTTTGCGGTAGTTCTCGATCAGGACATCGGCGTCTTTGATCAGGCGGCGCAGCACATCGCGTCCGGCGGTGGTTTTAAGGTTGATCGCGATGCCCCGTTTATTGCGGTTCATCATCATGAACGCCGCCGACTCCGCGGCGATTTGCGGCGGGATCATGCGGCGCGCGTCGTCTCCGTCCGGGACTTTCTCAACTTTGATTACGTCCGCACCCATGTCGGCCAGCATCATGCCGCAGGTGGGACCGGCCATGATGTGGGCCAGTTCGATGACCTTCAGATCTTTGAGCGGCCCCATATCAGCGGCCGACAAACTTGGGCTTGGTTTTGTTCAGGAAGGATTGGTAGCCGATTTGGAAATCCTCGGTGTCGTAGCATGCGTATCCTTCATCGATCTCTGCCGCGGTCGGCGGCGCAGGATCGGCGAGCCGGTTGATGAACTGCTTGTGCCAGCGGGCGACTAGCGGGGCGCCCTCGGCGATACGCTGCGCAGTGGCGTAGGATTCCTGCTCCACCGCGTCGTCCGCGACCACCCGGTGCACCAGACCCTTGGCGAGCGCTTCTTGGGCGCCGAACACCCGGCCCTCGAGTAGGATCTCGAGCGCCGTGGCCCTGCCCACCAGCTCGACCAATGCCTGCAATTCCGTCAACGCCATCACCAGACCCAGGCGTTTGATCGGCACGCCGAAGCGACTCGAGTTGCCGCAGATGCGGACGTCGCAAAGCGCCGCGATTTCCAACCCGCCGCCGACGCAGATGCCCTGGATCATGGCCACCAACGGCAGCGGGCAATCGCGAAACGCCTCCAGGGTGCGATTCATCTTCGCCCCATAGGCGCGGGCCTGTTCCACGTTGGAGCGCTCGGTCTCGAACTCGCCGATGTCGTTGCCCGGTGAAAAGGCCTTGTCGCCGGCGCCCCGCAGCACGACGCAGCGCACCTCGGTGTCGTGCGACAACGACTCGATCACCTCGCCGAGGCGCTCCCACATGGACTTGGTCAGCGCATTCAATTTCTCGGGCCGGTTGAGAACCACGGTGGCGACGAATCCGTCACGTTCGATTCGTATCAACTCGGACATGGGCTGCTCCTGGAACGGTGTTGTTTGAACGGTGTTAACGGTAGAAAAATTCGACCAGCCCCATGGGGACGACCGGGACGTAGGTGACCAGCATCAGCAACACCAACAGCAGGACGATGAAATACACGTTCACCTTGGTGACGTCCCAGATGTCGGCCTTGGCCACCGAGCACGCGGTTACCAGCACACTGGCCACCGGCGGCGTCTGCTGTCCTATGGCGAGGTTCAAGGTCACAATGATGCCGAAATGCACCGGGTCGATGCCGACCTGATTCACCAGAGGAATCACGATGGGCACGACCAGGATGATCGCCGCCGCGGAGTGCAGGAACATGCCGATCGCCAGGAAGAACAGATTCAGAATAGCCAGCACCGCAAATTTGTTGCTGGTGAATTCGTTTATCGCGCGCGCCAGGTCCTGCGGTACTTGGGCCTCGGTGAGATAAACGCCGACCAGGGCCGACGCCGCAACCAGCAGCATCACCACTGCGGTCTGCACTGCGCCGTCTATTACCGCCGTTTTCAGGTGCTTCCAATCCAGCTCACGGTAGATCACACCACCGATGAACAACGCCGCGACCACCGCCAAACCCGCGCCCTCGGTGGCGGTGACGAATCCGCCGAAGATCCCGCCGAGAATGATAAACGGCAGCAGAAACGCCCACGCCGCGTCCTTGAAGGTTTGCGCCACCCGCTTGAGCCGGAACACCTCTTCCACCGGGTAGTCGTAACGGACCGCAAACCAGTAGGCGAGCCCCATCATCATCACGCCTCCCAACACGCCGGGGACGATGCCGGCAACAAACAGTTGAACCACTGATGTGTCCGCCATCACCGCGTACAGGATCATTGGAATGGACGGTGGGATGATGATGGCGATGGACGCGGACGACGAGGTGATCGCCGCTGCGAACGGCCCTGGATAACCCTTTTTCTTCATCGCCGGAATGAGGATCGAACCCAGTGCGGCGACATCGGCGACGGCGGAGCCGGAGATTTCGGCGAAAAACATCGATGCACCGATATTCACCATTGCCAGGCCGCCGCGTATGAATCCCAATATGGCCGAAGCGAAGGCGATCAGGCGCCGCGATATGCCGGTGGAGTTCATGATCGCACCGGCGAGTATAAAAAGCGGTATGGCGATCAACGGAAACTTCGTCGATCCGTCATACATCACCAGGGCAAGATTGGGCAGGATGTCGGGGCCCTGGGTCCACACCATGGCCATGACGCCGACCAGTCCCAACGCCACGGCGATAGGTACGCCGAAGAGTACCAGCATGAACAATCCCACGAGCATCGACAGTAGAATCATGGTTCCTGCATCTTCGGGTGGTGGGGGGTCAGCGCGCGCGCCTCGCGCAACACCTCCGGCAGGCTCAATAACTGGCCGATGATGAACAACACCGCGCCGATCGGTATCACCGACTGGGTATACTGGACCTCGATCTGCGGCAGGCTGACCAGGGTATCGCCGACCAGCGCCTCCAGGACGATGTATCCCATCCACGCCAGCAGCGCGAAGAATGAGATGATGCATAGTTCGGCGACGATCACAATCGCCAGCCGCCAGGGCGGCGGTGTTGCGTCAACCAGACCGGAAAACCCAATGTGCGCGCGCTTATAAGCGGCGAGCGCAGCGCCGTAATAAGTCAGCCACGCCAGCAGGATGGAGGCGATCTCGTCGTACCACGACAAGGAATGGCCCGCCTTGCGGTACACCACGCCGAGCACCACCACCACCACCAACGCCACCATGATCAGCGCAACGATGATTTCCAGCAGGCGTTCGAAGCCGTTGCGAAATCGCGACCACATCGCTTCAGTCCCAGGCAACAAATCGACGCCCCCCCTGTTCAGAGGGGGCGCCGATCGGTGCAAGGCGTTAACCGCCGAGTGATTGCGCTTTGGAAACCAGATCACCCCCGCCGGGAACCGAGGTGCTGAACTCCTTGTAGATGGAATCGCTGGCCTTGATGAACGCCTGTTTGTCGGCGTTATTCACCTGCACGCCACCGGCCTTGATCTTGTTCAATAGATCGATTTCCAGCTTCGCCGCTTGTTCGTAAACGTAGGCCTGAGTTTCTTTGGCCACCTGCTCGAGCGTCGCGCGGACATCCGCCGGGAGCTTGGCCCATTTCTTGGCGCCGACGGTCACGTAGGCAGGGGTGTATACATGCCCGGTGATGGACAGGTATTTCTGCACCTCGTGAAGTTTGGCGCTGTAAATCTGCGCATAGGGATTTTCCTGGCCGTCCATGGTCCCCGTTTGCAGCGCGGCGAACACCTCGGAAAACGACATCGGGGTTGGATTGGCGCCGTAGGTCTTGAACATCTTTACCCGCCATGTCCCCTTGGGGGTGCGCAGTTTGAGCCCCTTGAGGTCGGCGGGAACATTGACCGGCCGACTATTGTTGGTGATGTGACGAAAGCCGTTTTCCCACACTGCGAGGATCTTGTAGCCCTTGGGCCCGACCGCGGGGGCGAGCTTGCTCCAGAAGATCTCTTTTTCGATGCGCGCCATATGGTCGCGGTCCTTGACCAGGTACGGCATTTCGAACAGGCCGAATTCATCCGCGACCGTTGACATCACCGTCGACGGCAACGCGAAGTCCACGGTGCCGAGCTTGAGCTTTTGCAACAACTCCTTGTCCTTGCCCAGCTGGCTGGCGCCGAAAACCGTAACCTTTGCCTTTCCCGCCAGTTTGGCATTGGCCCGTTTCGCGAATTCCTCCGCGGACATGGCGAACAGCGATCCCGGTGCGCCCACATGCCCGAATTTGAGTTCAATGTTATCCGCCTGACCGGCGGGGACCAGTAGCAGCGCGAGAGCAGCCGCTACGATAGAACGTAGTAGTCTCATGATATTGTCTCCTCTGGTTTTACTCAGCGCCCGTAAGCGCCCTTGGTACAAAAATCTGCGGGCTGGGTAACCAGTCCCACGTGCAGATACGCCGTTCTGTTATGCCTGAATTTAGTTTTAATTTAAGCTGCCGCTACGTCATTGTCCTCGCCGGCGGACCCCGCCAGATAGTCCAGCGCCGCCTGCACGCCGCGTTTCTGATGCGGAATGTTCGCCAGTTCCAACCCCATTTCCACACCGCTCAAGGTCCCGGCCAGCATCAACTCGTTGAAATCACCCAGGTGTCCGATGCGGAACACCTTGCCCGCCAATTTGCCCAGACCGTTGCCCAGGGACATGTTGAAGTTCGCCAGCACCACCTCCCGGTACGCATCGGCATCGTGTCCGTCGGGCATCATCACGGCGGTTAACGAGTTGCTGTATTCGCTGGGCTCCAGGCAGACAATGTCAAGTCCCCAACCGCGCACCGCGCGGCGGGTGGCCTCCGCCAGCCGTGCGTGGCGGGCGAACACCGCGTCCAGGCCCTCGTCGAGCAACATGGCGATGGCCTCGCGCAAACCGTAGAGCAGGTTGGTGGCCGGGGTATAGGGGAACAAGCCGTTCTTGTTCGCCGCCAACATCGCCTCCCAGTTCCAATAGGAATTGGGCAGCGTGGCGGTTTTGGCGGCGCTCAATGCCTTATCGCTCACCGCATTGAAACTCAGCCCCGGCGGCAACATCAGTCCCTTTTGGGAACCGGCCACGGTGACGTCCACACCCCACTCGTCGTGCCGGTAGTCGATGGAAGCGAGGGACGAGATGGTGTCCACTATCAGCAATGCCGGGTGCCCGGCGCGGTTCATGGCGGCGCGAATTTCGGCGATGCGCGACGCCACGCCGGTGGAGGTCTCGTTGTGCACAATACACACCGCTTTGATCTTGTGCGCCTTGTCACCGACCAACTGCAGCTCGATGGCCAGAGGGTCCGCGCCGTGTCGCCAATCACCCGGCAGATAAATGGTTTCCAGGTCATAGCGGCGGGCCAGGTTGTACCAGGTGGCGGCGAAATGCCCGGTCTCGCACATCAATACGGTGTCCCCGGGCGACAGGCAGTTGACCAGCGCGGCCTCCCAGGCGCCGGTGCCGGAAGCGGGGTATATCACCACCGGGTGACGGGTTTTGAATACCGCCCGTAGACCGTCGAGTACTTCCAGGCCGAGACGCGAGAAATCGGCGCCACGATGATCGATGGTGGCGGAATCTATAGCGCGGAGTATACGATCGGGAACGTTGGTGGGTCCGGGTATCTGCAGAAAATGACGCCCGCTCATTCGGCCCTCATGATAGTGTGCCCTTGGTAGTGAATTGCATTCTGAATGTTATTTTGGCGTAATGTCAAGGCACCGAACCCGACCCTTGATACGCGCGGGCGCTCGTAAGATCTGGAAAATTGTTTCCCGCTATCGAGTTCCATGCGCGAACGAAACTATCGCACGCACGCTGTGAACGATCCACGCAAGACTACAGACCCGGCTAATGCATCCGCCGCGGCTACCCCGGAGCGCGCATCTGCGGCGGGTGCCGCGCAGCGGGCGCAGCGCGCAGCCCCGGGCGATCCACGGCTGGCGGCGCGTCTGTCGCGCGAGGTGGAGGGGGAGGTGTTGTTCGACAAATTCAGCCGCGGCCGTTACAGCACCGACGCATCGATCTATCAGATCGAGCCGGTGGGTGTGGTGGTGCCGAAGACCTGGCAGGATGTGGTCAGCACGATTCAGGTTGCCGCCGAAGAGGGGGTGCCGATCCTGCCGCGGGGCGGGGGAACCTCGCAATGCGGCCAGACGGTGGGCAAGGCGATTGTCATCGATGTCAGTGTCCACTTGCGAAGCGTGCTGGAGCTTGATACGGCCGCCCGGCGCGCGGTCGTGGAGCCGGGCATCGTGCTCGATCGACTGAACGCGCTGCTGGCGCCGCACGGGCTGATGTTTCCGGTTGATGTATCCACCGCCAGCCGTGCCACGCTGGGTGGCATGACCGGCAACAACAGTTGCGGCGCGCGTTCCATCCTCTACGGCACGATGCGTAACAATGTGCGCGCTATCGATGCAATACTCGTCAACGGCGGGCGCATGACTTTCGGCCCATTGTCCGCAACCGGAGATCAATCGCCGCTGGTGCGGTCGTTATTGGCATTGGGGCAACGCGAGCAGGAGGAGATAGGAAAACGTTTTCCGCAACTTCAGCGACGCGTGGGTGGTTATAACGTCGATGCGCTGGTTTCCGGTGGCCGCGCGCCGGATGTCAATCTGGCGCATATTCTGGTGGGCTCCGAGGGAACCCTGGCGTTTTCCGAACGGATTCATCTCGATTTGCAGGAGATTCCGGCGCACAAAACCCTCGGCGTGTGCCATTTTCCGAATTTCTACGCAGCCATGGATGCGGCGCAACATCTGGTCAAACTGGGTCCGAGCGCGGTGGAACTGGTCGACCGCACCATGATCGACCTGGCGCGGGATATCCCCATGTTTCGCGCGACGGTGGATCGTTTCGTCGAAGGCGAGCCGGAGGCGCTGTTACTGGTCGAGTTTTGCGGCGATGACCCAGGCGCGGTGGGCGATAAACTGGATGAGCTGGTTCAGTGCATGGCGGATCTCGGATTTGACCGCGCGGTAATCAAGGCCGTCGAGCCCGGTTTTCAGAAAGCGATATGGGAGGTGCGCAAGGCCGGACTCAACATCATGATGTCGATGAAGGGCGATGGCAAACCGGTGTCGTTTGTTGAGGACTGTGCGGTGCGCCTGGAAGACCTCGCCGAGTACACGGATCGGCTGACCGAGGTGTTTCGTAAACATGGGACCACCGGCACCTGGTACGCCCACGCCTCGGTCGGCTGTCTCCACGTGCGGCCGGTATTGAACTTGAAGCTGGAAATCGAGGCCAAAAAAATGCGCGCCATTGCCGAAGAGGCTTTCGCGATGGTCCGCGAATACAAGGGTTCGCACTCCGGTGAGCATGGTGACGGATTGGTGCGTTCCGAGTTTCACCAGTCCATGTTCGGTCCACGGATGGTGAAGAATTTTACACACGTCAAGCAGCTCTTCGATCCTGCAGGATTGATGAATCCCGGCAAGATAGTCGATCCACCGCGAATGGATGACCGCAGCCTGTTTCGCTACAAACCCGGCTATCAAACCGCGGCGCCGGACACCGCCCTGGATTGGTCCGCGTGGGGGGGATTCGCTGCCGCCGTAGAGATGTGTAACAACAATGGCGCCTGCCGTAAGTTCGATGCGGGGGTCATGTGCCCTTCGTATCGCGCCACAAACGCGGAACAGCATCTTACGCGGGGGCGCGCCAATTCCTTGCGTCTCGCGCTGTCGGGCCAATTGGATCGCGACGCGTTCACCTCACCCGAGATGCACGCGACCATGAGCCTGTGTGTGAGCTGCAAGGGGTGCCGGCGTGAATGTCCTACCGGCGTTGATATGGCCAAGATGAAAATCGAGTTTCTTCATCACTATCATCGCCGCCACGGATTGGGCATGCGCGAACGCCTGATCGCTTATCTGCCGAGATACGCCCCCTGGGTGTCCCGCATCCACGCGCTCGCCAATCTGCGCAATCGCAACCGCCTCGCAGCGCGTCTGGGCGAGCGATTTCTGGGTATCAGCGCCGAGCGGTCGCTGCCCCAATGGCATCCCACGCCGTTTTTGAATGGCAACGGCCTGGCGTCGGGGGACGGCAAGGCCGGGGGAGTTGCGTTGTTTGCGGACACCTTCAACCGTTATTTTGAGCCGCACAACCTGACAGCCGCGGCTGCGGTGCTGCGCGCGGCGGGCTTCCGCATTCACATCCCTGAAGCGGTGGACGGCACCCGGCGCCCGCTATGCTGCGGTCGCACGTTTCTCGCCGCGGGGCTGGTGGAGGAGGCGGCTGGCGAGGCGCGCCGCACGCTGGCGGCGCTCACGCCGTATATTGAACGCGGCATCCCGGTGGTCGGCCTCGAACCATCGTGCCTGCTGACCTTTCGTGACGAGTATCGCAGCATACTTCCGGGTACACAGGTCGAGCGGCTGGCCGCCGGCGCCAAGCTGTTTGAAGAGTTTCTCGCCGAGCGGCACCGCGACGGATCGCTGCAATTGGCGATGCGTGCTGATGGGCCAACCCAGGTTGCCGTGCACGGACATTGTCATCAAAAGGCCTTTGACGTGATGGATGCGGTAGTCGAAGTTTTGGCATTGGTGCCGGGGGCGGATGTGGAAACGATTCAATCCGGATGTTGCGGTATGGCGGGCAGTTTTGGCTACAATGCCGAGACCTACGATGTTTCGACCAGGATCGCGGCGCTCGGGTTGATTCCCGCGATTCGCGAACTGGATCCCGGCACGCGGATTGTGGCCGACGGAACCAGTTGCCGGCATCAAATCGCCGATCTTACCGGGCGCCACGCGACGCACGTCGCCTGTATCATGCGCGATGCTTTGCTAGGCGAGAAGGCTACGCGGTAATTTTCTCCAATCCGGACTCGGTGCCGAGCAATAACACATCCGCGGGACGGCGGGCGAAGATGCCGTTGGTCACCACACCGGCGATATGGTCGAGACTTTCCTCCAATTCCACCGGATTGATGATGTTCAGGTTGTGGACGTCCAGAATCAGATTGCCGTTGTCGGTGGTAAAACCGGGCCGCAGTTCCGGCTGGCCGCCGAGTTTGACCAGCTGGCGTCCAACAAAGCTGCGCGCCATCGGAATGACCTCGACGGGCAGCGGGAACGCGCCAAGCACATCGACGAGTTTGCTGTCATCGGCGATGCAGATGAATTTTTCGCTCGCCGCCGCCACGATCTTCTCCCGCGTTAGCGCGCCGCCGCCGCCTTTGACCAGGTGCAGATGACGGGTTGCTTCATCCGCGCCATCGACATACAGCGGAAGGTCCCCGGTATCGCTCAACTCGAGCACCGGTATGTTGTGCTGCTTGAGGCGTTCCGCCGAGGCTACCGAACTCGCCACTGCGCCATCGAGCTTGTTCTTGACCTTGACCAGGGCGTCAATGAAATAGTCGGCGGTCGATCCGGTGCCGACTCCAATGACCATGTCCCAATCGATGAATTCGAGTGCGGCTTCCGCCGCCGCCTTTTTTTGATCTTCTCGCGTCATATTGATACAACCTGTTAGGCTAAGGCCGTATAGTGCACCGAGGCGTCCCGGTAGCATATACGGTCGGATGTTTAGAAAACATACAGCATACTCACACGGTCGCTATTAAGAAAGTACCCCGAACCTGGAAGTTAACATGCCGGAGACCTATCTCAAGAAGATACTCAAGGCGCGTGTTTACGACGTGGCTCAAGAAACCCCGCTGGACTACGCCCCAAGTCTCTCCGTGCGTCTTAATAACCGTGTGTGGCTGAAGCGGGAGGACGAGCAGCCGGTGTTTTCATTCAAATGCCGGGGCGCTTACAACAAAATGGTGCAGCTGGACGCTGCCCTGCTTAGAAAGGGCGTGATCACGGCATCCGCCGGTAACCATGCCCAGGGCGTCGCGCTGGGGGCGCGGCACCTGCACGGCAAGGCGATTATCGTGATGCCCAACACCACGCCCAGGATAAAGGTGGATGCGGTCGGCCGTTTGGGCGCGGAGGTGATACTTCATGGTGACAATTACGACGACGCCTACGATTGCGCGCAACAGCTTGCCGCCAAGAAGCGGCTGACTTTCGTTCACCCCTATGACGATCCGGAAGTCATTGCCGGTCAGGGCACCATCGCGTTCGAGATTCTGAAACAGTTTACCGAGTCGATTCATGCCGTGTTCGTGCCGGTTGGAGGCGGTGGTTTGATCTCCGGTATTGCCAGCTATATCAAGCAGATTCATCCCGAGGTTAAGGTGATCGGCGTCGAACCCGATGATGCCGATGCCATGTGTCGGTCGCTGCGTGCCGGACGCAGAATAAGGCTCAAGGAAGTTGGGATGTTCGCGGATGGTGTGGCGGTGCGGCAGGTGGGTAAGGAGACGTTTCGCGTGGTGCGGAAGTTTGTCGATCAGGTTTTGTGTGTCAGTACCGATCAAACTTGCGCTGCAATCAAGGACATTTTCGAGGATACCCGGTCGGTTATGGAGCCTGCCGGGGCGCTGGCAGTGGCGGGGCTCAAGGAGTATGCCGAGCGCACCGCAGTACAGGGGGAGAACCTGATCGCGATCACTTCCGGCGCCAACATGAACTTCGATCGCCTGCGACACGTGTCCGAGCGCGCCGAACTGGGTGAGAGGCGCGAGGCGATTCTGGCGGTGACGATCCCCGAGCGTCCAGGCAGTTTTCGCAAGTTATGCTCGGTAATCAGCAATCGGGCGATCACCGAGTTCGACTACCGCTATGCGGATGCGCAGGAAGCGCACGTGTATGTCGGAGTGCAGATCCAAAGTTCTTCTGAGATCGATACTTTAATAAAGAAATTGGAGCGTAACGACTATCCGACCTTGGATCTGACCGACAATGAGATGGCTAAGGTCCATATCCGCCATCTGGTGGGAGGCCGGGCGCCCCAGGCCAAGCACGAGATCGTGTACCGTTTCGAATTTCCCGAACGCCCCGGAGCGCTGCGTGAGTTTCTGCAGAAAATGGGGCATAACTGGAACATCACGCTGTTTCATTACCGAAACCACGGCGCGGATTTCGGGCGGGTGTTGTGCGGCATGCAGATCCCTGAACAAGAGAAACGGGCTTTTCGCGAGTTTCTAACGGCTCTCGGCTATCCGTATAAGAATGAAACCGACAATCCGGCTTACCGGCTGTTTCTGGGATGACGGGTGGGATTAGCCGATGTGCGCGGGCATGCATTGTCCGCTTGCGGGCAATGAATGTCTTATGTCGCAGGATCCAGGCAGGGATTGTAGTCAATCGGCCCACTGATAGCGCTCGCATGTTCCGAAAGCAACGGGTCCAAGCGCTCATTCAATGTTTTCTGGCTGTGTTCGATGGCGTGGATGAGCGTCGTCGGGGTGCGCCTGTTTACTTCCAGCGCAATCGTCAACTGGTGTAGCTGATCCCGTAAGTTACGCACCCGGTAGGCGTTCAACTTGGCGGTCACTTTGCTGTCGGCGGCGGTCAAAGAGTCGATGACTCGCGTGATCTCGTGCACGAATGTTCGAGTGGCCTCTATGTCCATATTCTGAAACTCGAGCACCGCGGGTGCTATAGGGTTCCAAGTGAATTTGTCCGCGACCGGCGCGTTCAATACTTCCTGGGATGATACGAGTTGATCCTCGAGCGACAACAGGTCGGTTGGAGTGGGGCCTTGATCCAGTTGTTCCTGCAGTTGATTGAGCAGATTGCGCGCCTGAATTCTTTCATTGATGCGATGCACACCCCGCAGCGGACCGGCATCGTCGATGTGTCTGAGTTGAAGCTTCTGATTCTCCAATAGTTGTTGGGTCTTGCGGCGCTCGGATTTTTTCGACGACAGGAAATCGTGTGCTTGCGGCAACGCGCTTTTCAGTGCGGCTGCGGTCAATCGGTTTTTCAGCCGCGCCTGTTCATACCATTGGACCACGCCGGAGGCCTTAAAACGACTCTGGAATCGGCGAAGTTCACGCAACGCTTGCTTGAGGTCATTATTCGTGAAGTCGGGGTCATTCCCGAGTGTGGACAGCAGAGCCTTGCGCACCGCCGGATTCACGGAGCAATGTGCGAGTGTTACCTCGATATTCTTGCGTGATTCATCGAGGCGCCGGTTCACCGGTATTGCCGGACTCTTGGGTCCAGGCCCGGTGATGGGAATGTTTTGAATTTTTTTCGCGGCATCGGGCTGGGAGTCCAGTTGTATGATGTGGGTGACCGCGATGCGACCGGAGTATATCAATCCCACACACAACAGCAGACTGAAAAGCAAATTGTTGCCGACGAATTTGTGTAACTGGTAGCGATGGCTGGCGACGCTCCCGTATGCGGCCTCGAGTTTGTGCCCAATAATCCGATTTTCCTCGAAGTCCTTGTACCATTCGACTTTCTGCACTAGATTTTTGCGAATTCCGCTTTTCTTATAGGCCTCAATCAACCACGCCTCGGGTTTACGCAGCGCGTCCAGCAGGGGGGCGAAGGACAAAAGGTCTTTTTTCTCGGGCTGGCCTTCCGCCTTGGGGTCGAACGACTCGGTCAGTTCTCCCTTTTCCATGACTTCGATGACTACCGCGGCCGGCGTGTAACCATCGTCCGATGACAACACCACGTCTTCCGTGGTTTCACCGGTCTCCGAGGCCTCGTTATTCCCTCTCACCGGCCTGCTTTTCCGGTGTTTGTCGGTCCTCTGTTTACGTTTTCCGTCGCGTTGGGCCATGCCCGTCATCCCGAGTTAGACGAAAAAAACCCGCGCGCCGCCCCAAAGACGGCCACACGGGCTAGGGAGAAATATACCCGGCTCAGGGGGAGCAAGGTACTTCACGAAAATTTGAACTCACGCTGTCAGTGCTGATTTCGCATAAGCGTAGTTGACGACTTCGGCTTTTCAAGAATTCGGCGACGAACGGATGTGTACCGGTGTATGGGCTGCCCGGCGCTCGTTTTCGCCAGAATAATCAGAGGCATCGACGTCAGTAAGATTGCGGAGTTGGACTCTGCGGGTCGCCACGCGAATGGGGTTGCGGGCAGCGGCGGGACCCTTGGGGCAGGCTGGACCGAAGGACCGTCGGCCGCTTGGAATGCGGCCGACAAAAATCCTCCACTAGCGCCTTTTTGAATTACCATGTGAAGCTGGCGACCCCGGCGCGGGGCCGCGCGCTGGACGGCGAAATGCCGCTATGAGTTTTCTTGAGCAACTGTGTTTTCTTGAGCAACTGTGAGGCGTCATGCTGCTGGTTGAAGAATCAAACATCGAGTGGCTCGCAGCCAACCCGCGGCCGCCGCTGAAATCGGCGGAGATTCATTTGTGGTGGGCGTGTCTGCAGGTCGACGCGAGAAAGCGGCGCGAACTCGAATCGACACTGTCGGCGCGGGAGCGTGATCGGGCGGCGCGTTTGCGCATCGACCGCCAGCGCGAACGATATATCGCCGGCCGGGGCATAGCGCGCGAACTGCTGAGCCATTATATCGGCGGCTCCCCAGCCACGATCCGCTTTGCCATTGGGCCTTACGGGAAGCCGTCGCTGCCGAATCGGGTTGACGGTAAGCAGATCTGTTTCAATTACACCGACTCACAGGGTATGGCGTTGTATGCGTTCGCTCGTGACTGTGAATTGGGGATCGACCTCGAGGGTCTTGCTCGTAAGATACAGTACCAGCGTATTGCGACGCGTAAGTTTACCCGGCGGGAAGCTGAAACCTTATTGTCAATTTCGGATCCTCAGGGCAAGCAAGCGTTTCTCGCTTGCTGGACGCGTAAAGAGGCATACGGCAAGGCGAAGGGTTTCGGAATCTGCTACCCGCTGGATAGCGTCGAATTGTGCAGCGATCAGCATTCCTCCGCGATGATCATCGCTGACGACGCCCTGGGCGAACATGGCGGATATTGGACTTTGCAGCAGCTTCATCCTTCCAGCGATTTCGTCGCCGCCATCGTTTATGCCGGCGCAAAACGTGAGTTAAGGTATTTCAGTTTTTGACCCGACACGACCTTGGGATCGATCCAGCCGAGCCAACGATACGCCCACAAGCCCAAATGCTCTTTGATAACCAGCGTTGTCAGCAACAGCGATTGTACGTTGGGCATCCAGGACAGAATCGCCGGACCGGTCTCCGGTGTGCCATATCGCGCGATCATGACGTCGGTTACCGCGGGTATCGCATCGATCCCCAGCGATCGAAATACAGCCAAGGCTCTGCGCATGTGAAGTGCGGACGTCACCAGTAGTATCTTGTCGATGTTCCGTTCATCGAGTATGTGTTTGCTCTCGACGGCGTTTTGATAGGTATTTTTGCTCTTGCCCTCGGCGATGATCGCCTGTTCCGGCACTCCCCATTCATGCAGCAACTGCGCGATATAAAATGACTCAGGCCTGACTCCCGGCCGAGGAAATACATTACCGCCGGCAACGATAATTAAGGGGGCCTTTGCCGCATGATAAAGGCGCGCCGCATGCAGGATACGGTCGGCGGAAGCTGACAGATCCGGCGCCACCCTGGGTGGCGCCGGCAGTCCCACCACCCCCGCCAACATCACGATGGCGTCTGCGCGGGGGGTGTTCTCGGGCGTCAGCGGTGGGTGCGCCTGTTCCATGTCGGCGGCCAGATAACCCGCGATCCTGGAGTTTCCTGCCACACCCAAGGTGGCGATCAACAGTATCAGCGCGACCGTCGCCGCAGCAGGTTTGCGCAACACCAGGCACAACAGCGCGATCAGACCCAGCCCGATCGCGATCGTCAACGGATACAGGAACAGCGGGACGATCTTCGAAAGGGCGATTACATCCATCGAAACTGCAGGAAGTACGGCATCAGTCGGGTAGAATCTCCGCCTTGGTGATGATCACGTCCTGTTTCGGGACGTCGTCATGAATACCGACGCTGGCGGTTTCGACACCGGCGATTTTGTCCACCACGTCCATGCCCTGTACCACTTTGGCAAACACCGCATAACCCCAACCCCTGGGATTTTTGCCGGTGTGATTCAAGAAGGCGTTGTCCTTGAGATTGATAAAAAACTGGGAACTTGCGCTGTCTGGATCGTTGGTGCGCGCCATGGATAGCGTACCGCGATCGTTTTTCAGCCCGTTGTCCGCTTCGTTCTTAATCGGGTCCCGCGTCGCCCGTTCCTTCATGCCGGGCTCGAAACCACCACCTTGAATCACGAATCCGGGAATTACGCGATGCATAATCAATCCATCATAGAAACCTTCCCTGACGTACGTAACGAAGTTCTTAGCGGTAACGGGCGCTTGTTCATCGAAAACCGCAAGATCGATGGCGCCGTAGTTTGTGGTAAATCTCACCATGGTGTTTTCCTTAGTTACTGGTTGGGCAAATGACGAACTCAACATCAGGGTCGCAAGTGCCGCAGTACATATTTGGCCTGGCCAGCGCATAACATATGCTCCTTTTCAACTGTTTTCGAGCTTGAGTATGTAGTCCCATTGCGGTTTTGTGACTGGCATTATCGACAGCCGGCTACCGCGTTGTAATAACGGCATGTCTTTGAGTTTTTCGTGCTCCTTGAGTTGTTGCAAAGAAATCGTCTCGTCGAACCTCCGCACCAGTTCAACGTCAACCATGAACCAGCGAGGCTGTTCGGGATCACTCTTCGGGTCATGGTATTTGTGCTTGGAGTCGAAGGCGGTGAAGTCGGGGTAGGCTTCACGTGCGATCTTCATAATCCCTGCTATTCCGGGTTGCTGGCAGTTGGAGTGGTAAAAAAACGCCAGATCTCCCTTTCGCATGTCGTCACGTATGAAGTTACGTGCTTGGTAGTTGCGTATACCGTCCCAATGGTCCGTTTTCCCCTGTTGTCGGGCAAGATCGTCGATACTGTACACATTCGGCTCGCTTTTCATCAACCAATACCGCATGTAAGTCTCTCTGTGTGCTGACGCGTGTGATGACTGCGAAGATAAAAGGTTTCACACGGCGAGGAAAGCTTTTTCCGTAACCACACCGCCTAATCGCACATCCCATGAATCCTGCGGCACGCGATCGATTTGCTGAAAAGAATGAGCGGCGCCGATAACGCTCGGTGAGTGCCAGTATTTTCTGCTGTTCAAAAACGCGAACGTGCGGTCGTAAAAACCGGCTCCCATACCGAGCCGGCCGCCTTGCGCGTCGAACGCGACCAAAGGCACGATAATCAATTGGAGGTTATGTGCCTGCAGGAGGTCGCTCCTGCGCACCGCCGGTTCCGGAATACCGAAGCGGTTGAGGCGCGTGGGTTGACAATGCAGGTACCGCGCAAAACGCAAGGGTAGACTCGGGTGATTGATCACCGGCAGGAAGCACTGTTTCCCCATACGCCAGGCGAGCTTGATAGCGACACGGGGGTCTATTTCGCCGTCATTTGGATAATAAAAAGCGACACGGCGGGCATTCAGAAACGAGGATGATCGGGATAATTGCGTCCGCAGGCCATCGGCTGCCGAGCTTTGTTCTTGCGGTGATAGTTGACGCCGCCTGTTACGCATCCGGGCACGTAAGCGGCGTTTGTCTGCATCCAATGTTATGCGCTCGATAGGGGCAAAACCGGCATGAGAAGATAGAAGTGGCGTCACCCACCTGTGCCGTGTCGCTCTTAATTCCTTGAACCAAAAAAGTCCAAGTGGGGGCCTCGGAGACGTATCAGGCTTTCCGTTTACAGGACATGCACAACAACGTTCTCTATGTGGCTCCCGAAATATGATTTAGGTTCTAAGGGTGTTCAGAACGGCTCGAACACCGTAGGCGACGCCAAAACTTCTATTCCTTCCATTGCGCCCTTCCTGGAGTATAGTCCTTAAATTATAGATTAAGCTGCTCCTGCATTGCCGAGTCCAGTTTATCGTGTAGCGCTCTCATGCGGTCACTCAAATCCTCTTTCTTCCGGGCTTCATCGTGAATGGATAACAACTCATTCACGACGTTTAGGGCGGCGATAACCGCACAGCGTTCCAGGCTCACGACCTTGCCGCTTTTCTGAATTTCGCGCATCCTGCTGTCCAGGTGCGCGGCGGCCCGAGTCAGCGCGGCACGCTCATTTTCGGGACACGCCACGGTGAATTCTCGCCCCATGATATTCACATTCACGCCCTGTGAGGCCGGTTTCATTTGACGTTTTCCAGGGTGCGAAGACGGTCAACAATTGTTTCCAGCCGATTGCGCGCAATTTTGTTCTTCTCCGAAAGTTTAGTTTTTTCTTCGAGCAAAGAGTCGCGGCTGGAGCGAAGCGACAGATTCTCATCACGCAAGCGGCGGCATGTACTGATCAGCTCATCCACCCGTTGTTCCAAACGAGTCAAGTCTTGTTCTTGTTCGTTGAGATTCATGACGGTCTGAACTATAGGCCTCTGGTCAATGTCGGTCAACGCCTTTTAAGTGTTGAAGCTTTCCCGCAAATATGGGAACCTTTTATGTCACCCTGAGGTTGCCTGGTTCATTGTATAATTCTGTCAATTAATCGGAGTGACCGAAGCCTGCGTCTGCTTTCCCATGTCTCGATTTGTTCACCATTAAAGCGTAGCATGAATCCCGTTTTTTCCAATTCCGATTACGACCGGTTGCGCGCCGCCCTATCGGTTGCGAATACCGACCAGAACGCATCCGAAGTACACGGTATCATTTGCGGCGCTATCTGTAATCAGCTTAACTGCGGAAGGCGTCTGGATGTAAACAGTCTGGTGAGCACCGTAGCCGGAGTCGATGCCGAATCGAAACATGCGCTTGAGGCGTCCATCGATTCATTGTATGAAAGCAGTCAGCAGAGCCTGGAAGATCGTGATTCCTCGTTTTCATTAATGTTGCCGAGCGATGAGCGTGATTTGGCGGAGCGTACCGAGTCCGTGGCGCTGTGGTGCCGGGGCTTTGTTTTTGGATTTTTGTACAACCAAAGCGACAACATGGATAGATTACCCGGGCATGCGGCGGAGATCACGCGGGATTTCATTGCCATCTCTCAGGCGGAGCCGGGCGAAGATACGCAGCAGGACGAGTGGGCGCTGGCGGACATAGAGGAGTACGTTCGCGTGGGCGTGCAACTGATCTACGAAGAGCTGCAATCCGATGCCGATAGTGCTCGTGTTCAATAGTTGGTGCTGACATGATCGATAGGAAAGTATTTGAACGCAGACGACAGGATGTGATGCAACTGATGGGCGATGGGGTGGCCGTTATTGCCACTGCGCCGGAAAGGATTCGCAACCGGGACGTCCATTATCGGTATCGACCGGACAGCGATTTCTTCTATCTAACGCATTTCCCCGAGCCGGAGGCGGTAGCCGTGTTGTGCCCCGGTCGCGAGCAAGGAGAATTCATCTTGTTTTGTCGCGAGCGCGACCCGGAACGCGAGACGTGGGACGGCAGGCGAGCCGGCTTGCAGGGGGCGGTGGATTTATACGATGCTGACGATGCGTTTCCGTTCGCCGATCTGGGCGAGATCCTGCCTGGGTTGCTGGAGAATCGCAGCAAGGTGTTCTGTAACGTGGGCAGTTACCCCGATTTCGACATGAAACTGCTCGGTTGGGTTAACGAGGTCAAGGCAAAGAACCGTGCCGGGATCAATGCGCCCAATGAATTGGTTGACCTGACGCACATTCTTCACGAACTGCGGTTAATCAAGCAGACCGACGAAGTAAAGGTGATGAAGCAAGCCGCTAAGGTATCCACCGCTGCTCATCGACGCGCCATGCAGGCTTGCAGGCCGGGAATGATGGAGTACGAGCTGCATGCGGAACTGGAATATGTATTCCGCACAGGAGGGAGTGCATATCCGGCATATCCGCCGATAGTGGCCGGAGGCGCCAACGCCTGCGTGTTACATTATATCGACAATAGCGACGAACTCGTGGACGGCAAATTGGTGCTGATCGATGCTGGAGCCGAGATCGACTGTTACGCATCTGATATCACGCGCACGTTTCCGGTAAACGGAAAGTTCTCTCCCGAGCAGAAAATCATATACGAGATTGTTCTCGCCGCGCAGGCGGCGGCAATCGAAAAAGCCAAAGCGGGCCGCCACTGGAATGAGCCCCATGACGCGGCGGTGCGGGTTTTGGTTCAGGGTCTTGTTGACGTGGGTCTGTTACAAGGCGGTGTCGATGGCCTGATTGAGAAAAAATCTTACCGCCGCTTTTATATGCACCGCACGGGGCATTGGCTGGGCATGGATGTTCACGACGTGGGCGACTATAAAGTTGACGGGGCATGGCGCGAGTTGGAACCCGGGATGACGTTTACCATTGAGCCCGGTTTGTATGTTCCCGGTGAAGATGATATCGATCCGAGATGGCGCGAGATAGGCGTTCGTATCGAGGACGATGTGCTCATTCACCGCAACGGCAATTCAGTCCTGACGAAAGATGTGCCGAAAACCGTCGCGGAAATCGAGGCGTTGATGAGTTCGTAAATGATGGTGCAGGCTTGATTGAATATGGATAAAGAACGTCACGAACACTTCGACATAGCCATCGTCGGCGGCGGTTTGGTGGGCGCAAGCCTGACCTGCGCGTTGGCATCGACACCGTTGCGTGTAGCGTTGATTGAGGCGGTGCCGTTCAAATCCGACGCGCAACCCAGTTACACTGAACGCATGCTCGCGCTTTCCCACGGAACCACACGGATCTTGTCCGCCATCGACGTTTGGCCCGAAGTAACGGCGCGTGACGCGACGGCCATCAAGAGCATTCATATTTCCGACCGCGGCCACTCTGGTTTCACCCGTCTCAGCCATGCGGATGCCGGCGTTGACGCGCTGGGATATATCGTTCCGGCCAGGGTGCTGGGGCAGGCGCTGATGGCGCGCGTGAGCGGCACCGACGCTGAGGTGATCTGTCCCGGGGAGGTTGCTGCAATCGACTGCGACGAAGACCATACGCGCCTCGCGGTGAAAACCGAAGATGGTGAGATCAACATAACCAGCAAGTTGACGGTGTTGGCGGACGGTGGCCGATCACGCGCCCGCGAATGGTTGGGGATCGAGGCCGTCAGCCGAGATTATCGGCAGACCGCCATACTGACGACGGTCACGCCGGAGCAAAACCACGAACACCAGGCCTATGAGCGTTTCACCTCCACCGGGCCGTTGGCTATGTTGCCGACTAGCAACAACCGTTACGCGGTGGTATGGACTACAACATCCAAGCTCGCCCCGGAACTCATGGCCCTTTCCGACAACGAGTTTCTCGCCAAGTTGCAGGCGCGGTTCGGGTATCGTGCCGGCAAGCTGGGTGAGCTAGGCGAACGAACGGCGTATCCTCTGTCATTGGTTCGCGTTCCGCATCCGGTAGCGCGCCGGGCGGTGGTGATCGGTAATGCCGCACACACTATTCACCCGGTGTCCGGACAGGGATTCAATCTGGGTTTGCGTGACGTGGCCGTGCTGGCTGAAGTGCTGAACGACGCGGTGGGGAACGATGATGATATCGGCAGTGACTCGACATTGGGCCGCTACGCCGATTGGCGGCGCGACGATACCCGCGCAACGATCACCTTCACCGATGGGCTGATAAAACTATTTTGCAATGAATCATTGCCCCTTGCTGCGCTGCGCGGTGTAGGCATGATCGCGGTGGACATATTCCCTTCTCTCAAGCGGTCCCTGCTGCGACGAACCATGGGCTTGGCGGGACGTGTACCGCAACTCGGCCGCGGGGTACCGCTCGGATAGGCCATGGGCGAGCATGACGTAGTAATTATCGGCGCCGGCATGGTCGGCGCGACTTTGGCGAATGCGCTGGCGCAGCGCAAATACCGGGTAGCCCTGATCGACAGCGGTAATCCGCCCGCTGTTGACCCCGACGCATATGATCTTCGCGTCAGCGCCCTGGGCCGCGCGGCGGAGTGTGTTTTCCGTAATCTGGATGCCTGGCCGGCGATCAGCGCTCAACGCGTATCACCTTTCCGTAAGATGCGGGTATGGGATGCCGGCAGTGGGGGTTCGATCACCTTCGACGCGGCGGACGTCGGTGAACCACAGCTGGGCCATATCGTAGAGAATAGCCTGGTGGTGCAAGCGCTGCACCGACGGCTGAGCGATTATCCCGGCGTCGAAGTTTTCTGGGCGACCGAAGTAACAAAAATCGTGCCGCACCGCGACGCGGTGACGATTGAGCATCAGGGCGGTGAGTTTAAGGCGGCGCTGGTCGTTGGCGCCGATGGCGCCGGCTCCTGGGTGCGCAAGCACCTCGGCATCGGCACGCGGGGAACGGACTACGGTCAGCGCGCCATTGTTGCCCAGGTGCGTACCGAACAGCCGCACGAATACACCGCCTGGCAGCGCTTCTTGCCGACCGGCCCGCTGGCTTTCCTGCCATTGGCGGACGGCAGTTGTTCAATTGTTTGGAGTTGCGACCGGTCATTGGCTGAACAGTTGATGGGGCTCACGGACGAGGCTTTCAGGTACAGATTGGGAGAGGCGTTTGAGTTCAAGCTGGGAAAAATCAGCGGGATCGGTGAACGCGGGTGGTTTCCCTTGGCGCGTTCGCACGCGGAGGATTATATCGCCGTTCGCTGCGCGCTCATTGGCGACGCCGCGCACACGGTGCATCCACTTGCGGGTCAGGGCGCCAACCTGGGTATCGCGGATGCCGCCGTTCTTGCCGAGGCAATCACCGGCGCCGCGGGTGGAGATGTCGGGGTTCGATCCGTGTTACGGCGTTACGAGCGCTGGCGCCGGGGCGAAAACATGTTGATGATGAATGCGGTGCATGGACTGCAGAGACTGTTCCAGTTTCAGTTGCAACCGATACGCCAAATTCGGGGCCTGGGACTGCGCCTGACGGATGCATCGGGCCCGGTGAAAGAACTGATAATCCGGCGCGCCATGGGGATCAGCGGCGATCTTCCGCAGCTCGCCAGATGCTTGAGCGGGAATACCGACCTGTAAACCGAATCCCCATGGAATTTCTGAATCTACTCGCGATACTCATTACCCTTTCCGCTGTTTTCAGCTACCTCAATCATCGTTTCATAGGCGTGCCGACCACCATCGGGGTCATGCTCATCGCGTTGATCTTCTCCCTGGCATTGATCGGTTTGAATGCTTTGGGGATCGGCCAATTCGAAGCGCGGGCCGAATCGATGTTGTCTCAAATCGATTTCAGCAAGGTGTTGATGCACGGAATGCTCAGCTTCCTGCTGTTTGCCGGCGCACTGCATGTCAACTTCGAAGATCTGGCTAAATTCAAATGGATAATATCCAGTTTGGCGACAATGGGCGTGATGCTGTCGACGTTCATCGTCGGCACGCTGATTTGGCTATTATTGAAACTTCTCGATTTCAATATCGCCTATATCTATTGCCTGGTGTTCGGCGCGCTGATATCCCCCACCGACCCGATAGCGGTTATGGCGACATTGAAAACGGTCGGCATCGCAAAAAGTCTGGAGACAAAAATCACCGGTGAATCACTGTTCAATGACGGCATCGGTGTAGTGATATTTTTGGTGTTGTTGAGCATGGCATACAGCCCGGAGGATGTTTCTACCGGGGAAGCCGCGATTCTGTTCCTGCAGGAAGCGGTTGGCGGTGTGATCTTCGGCGCAATGCTTGGTTATCTCGGTTTTTATTTGCTGCGCACCGTTGATAATTACCAAGTGGAGATACTTCTCACCCTGGCGCTGGTGATGGGTGGCTATTCCCTGGCGCTGGCGCTGCATACATCGGGCCCGATTGCCATCGTGGTGGCGGGTTTGATGATCGGCAATCGCGGCAGGGTATTGATGATGTCTGACAAAACCCGCGAACACCTGGATACATTTTGGGAACTGATTGACGAGATCTTGAATGCGATCCTGTTCGTTCTAATCGGGCTGGAGATGTTGATATTGGATTTCTCGGCGGGCTACATCATCGCCGGCCTGCTCGCCATACCCTTGGTTCTGGTGTCGCGTCTATTCAGTGTGGGTATACCTGTTGGACTGCTGCGGTTGAAAAAGGAATACAGCCCCCACGTAGTCAAGATTCTGGTGTGGGGCGGTCTGCGCGGCGGCATCTCGGTTGCCTTGGCCCTGTCGCTGCCGGCGGGGGAGACGCGGGACATATTTTTAGCCATGACCTACATTATCGTCGTTTTCTCGATACTGGTGCAGGGTCTCACTCTCGCCCCGGTATTGAGAAGACTCAGCGGCTGAATCCATACACATTGTTCAATAAGCTCGCAAATCCCTGATACTCCGCCTTGTCCGTCGCGACCAGCTGCCCGCCGTCGGCATAGCCTTCACGAAGTCCTTGGGTCGCGATCAAACCGAGCGGAGACAGCAGGGTGGCGCGAATTACGCCCTGAATATCTAACGGTATTCGCGGACCGGCGCTTATCGCCTCCCGGGGCAGGGGTTCGCTGAGATAGAGGATACGTGTACTACCCTTGACGTCGCCGGAGTTGAACGCCGCGTACGATGCGAACGGTATAACCGCGCCACGACAGCGGCCGAGGACCAGCGCTGCGAATATATTGTCAAAACCGTTGACCTCGAAGATTTGCGGCTGCCGTACCGGATTTTTGAATTCGCTTTGCATGATCACGGTACCCAGGTCCGGTGGCGCGTGAGTGCACACTTTGTGTCCCGCGAGGTCTTTGACGTCGAATACGATCTCGTCGTTGTCACGGGCGACGATCACGAATTCCAGCGTGCCCTGCAGCCTGACCAAAGGAGTGTGTCCCAACTCCGATATTCTCCAACTGACGAAGTGCGGACCATCAAACACCAGGTCGAACCGTCCAGCGCGCATATCCCTCATATAGGAAAGCCAGTTGGGTGAGTGACGGTAGGTGAAGCGTCTGCCGGTCGCCTTGGTGAGGTGATCGGCAATAGGGTTGAACAATTTTTTCGCAACCCCGGCGGACTCACTGGGAGGCGCGGCGAATACGTAAGAATCCGCTACGCAGATCTGAGACCAGCTCAGTCCAAGTACGATCGCGATTGCGGCTGCGAATTTCAACAGGGTCAGTATAAGCTGTGGTGGGATTGATGCGCGCAATCATAGGCACGAAGTCGTTTGATATTCAATCTGTTAATGAGCGCGTTATTGCTAATAATTGTTACTAACGTTAAGGTTTAAAAAACCGATCCATGCCTCAGGAGCCCGTCAATGTCCTCCAGCGCCGACTTGAAGAAGGCCGGTCTCAAGACCACGCTGCCACGGCTGAAGATATTGAGCATGCTTGAAACCACCGATGTTCGGCACATGACGGCCGAGGACGTTTACAAGAGTCTGTTGGACTCCGGCGAAGAGATAGGTCTGGCAACGGTATACCGGGTGCTGACGCAGTTCGAGGGCGCCGGTCTCGTAATACGCCATAATTTCGAAGGTGGTCGTTCGGTGTTTGAGCTCAACGATGAAGGCCATCACGATCATCTGGTTTGCATGGAATGCGGTGAAGTATTCGAGTTTTATGACAAGGCGATCGAGGAGCGGCAGAACAAAGTTGCGGAGGAGTCCGGCTTCGTGCTCGATAACCACTCCCTGTATATGTATGGCGTCTGCGAAGGGATGCGGAAGAACGGAAAGTGCTCCATCAATAAGAAAAAACTTCCGAGTATCCTCGCCCCCGGCAAGCGGCGGTGAGACATCGTGGTTAATTATCGGCGTTGGTCCTTTCGACGTAAGTTGTAGTGCGGCTGCGCGCAATGGCGCGGCTGAGCAGTATCACCGGCAAAAGGCCCACCAATACGATCGTGATCGCCGGGATCGCGGAATCCGCCAGGCGCTCATCGGAGGCCAATTCGAAGGCGCGCACCGCTAAGGTATTGAAATTGAACGGACGCAGTATCAATGTGGCGGGCAGCTCTTTGAGGATGTCCACGAACACGATCAGGCCCGCGGTGAGCAGACTGCCGCGCATGATCGGGATATGCACACGGCGCAGCACCTCCTTGGGTCGGTACCCCAACGACCTGGCGGCGTCATCCATCGATTGCTTTATCTTGGCAAGTCCGGACTCGACGGTTTGCAGCGACACCGCAAGGAAACGCACCATATAAGCAAATACCAGCGCGAACAATGTGCCACTGAACAACAATCCGGTGGATATGCCGAGGTTTCGCCGAAACCAAAAGTCTATATGGTTATCCAACCAGGCGAGGGACAGCATTACGCCGACTGCGATCACGGTGCCGGGTATTGCATAACCCATGCCCGCTACGCGTGCCGCGGAGACGACTATTTTGCTCGGTGAGAGGCGCTTACCGTAAGCGATCAGTACCGCGATAATCACCGCCAGCAGTGCGGCGCCCGCGGCCAACGCGATGCTGTTGAGGATCAGTTGGTAAAACTCCGGGCCGACGATCTGGTCGGCGGCGCGGTATGCCCACACCAGTAATTGCCCCGTCGGGAGCACGAAACCCAACATCAGCGGCAGTGCGCAGGCGCAGATCGCCAAGGTCGCTCGCCATCCCCTCAGAAATTGGACGTTCATCGGTTGGGATCGGATGCCCACATGGTGATACTGGGCACGCTTGCGCGACCAGCGCTCGAGGACGATAAGCAAGAATACGAAACCCAGCAAGACCGAGGACAGCTGCGCCGCCGCGGCGCCGTCGCCGAGCCCGAACCAAGTACGGAAGATGCCCGTGGTAAAGGTATCGACACCGAAATACTGCACCGTGCCGTAATCGGCGAGGGTTTCCATCAGCGCCAGGGACAGGCCGGCAATGATCGCCGGCCGCGCCATCGGCAGTCCCACGCGATGAAAACTCTGCCACGCTGTGCAGCCCAATAAGCGGCTGGCGTCGGTCACGGATACGGATTGTTCGAGAAACGCGGCGCGTGACAAAAGATACACGTAGGGGTAAAGCACGAACGAAAGCACGGCCATGGCGCCGGGCAGCGATCGAATCTCGGGGAACCAGTAGTCTCCATAGGACCACTCGAACCAATCGCGTAACTGGTACTGCAGCGGTCCCGCATAGTCGAGCATGCCGGTATAGGTGTAGGCGGTTATGTAAGCCGGCATGGACAAGGGTAGCAGCAAGGCCCAGATGAGTGTGTCCCTGCCTGGAAACTGGTATTGCGTCGTCAACCACGCCGAACCTACACCGAGCAACAGGGTGCCGACCCCCACGCCCACCATCAGCAGCAGCGAATTCACGATATAGTCCGCTAATACGGTATCTAACAGGTGCCGCCAAACTTCGCCCGCGGGCTGCAGCACAAAACTCAACACCACCAGGATCGGTAAGGCCAGCAACGCCGACACCGCCGCCACCCCCAGACTCCAGCCGTGACGGCGCCACCAGGTCAGCGATGTTGGTTTCGCCCCGGATGCAGCGTCTGAATACGCTGATAGTGACACCGGATCCTCTATCTCCAGCCGGCGCGATCCATCAGTTTTACAGCGGCACTGTTGTTTTCGCCAAGCAGCGACAGGTTCACTGCATCGCCCTTGAAGCGTCCCCATTGCTTCAGTGTGTCGCTGGGCTCCATATCAGCCCGTACCGGGTATTCATGATTTATGTCCGCATAGAAACGTTGCGCTGTATCGCTGACCAGGAACTCAAGCAACTTGACCGCATTGTTTTTGTGCTTGGAGAATCTTGTGACTCCGGCGCCGCTGACATTAATGTGCGCGCCCCTATTGTCTTGGTTTGGCCATATGATGCCGATCTTTCCGGCTGCTTCACGTTCACGCTGGTCCTTCTGGGAAGTCGTCATGCGCGCCAGGTAATACGTGTTGGCGATCGCAATGACACACTGACCGGCTGCGGCTGCGCGGATCTGGTCGCGGTCTCCACCTTTGGGCGGACGCGCCAGGTTGGCGACCAGACTCCGCGCCCACTGTTCGGTTTGTTGCTCACCGTTGGCGATGATCATCGACGCTACCAGCGACTGGTTGTAGATGTTATTGGATGAACGCACGCAGATCTTTCCCTTCCATTTGGGCTGCGCCAAATCCTCGTAGCTTTTCAGGGCGCTCGGGTCCAGTTTTCCCACCACGTACATGATCGGCCGTGCCCGTAGTGACAACCCGACCCAGTGGTGCTGCGGATCGCGGTAGCTGGCGGGCACCGACTCCTGCAGCACCGTGGAGTCGACCGGCTGCAGTAAACCCGCGGCTTTGGCGCGGTGTAAACGCCCGGCGTCCACCGTGATCAGGACATCGGCCGGAGTATTTTCCCCTTCGGTTTCCAGGCGCTTCAGCAGCGCATCCGCCTTGCCGGTGACCAGATTTACGCGGATGCCGGTGTCGGCGCTGAATTGGTCCAGCAATGGTTTGATAAGGGCCTCCTTGCGTGCGGAGTAGAGGTTGACCTCTTGCGTTTCGGCGGCGCTGATGGCCGGTGCCATGAGCCCGAGCGCCAGGCATAGTAATGTAACGATTTTCATACCATTGGATCCTCATGAAACTGTAACGTGCGGTCCTTGTATTGTAGCATAATAACACGAATACAAACAAGAATTATTATTATTCTTATTAGGAACATCTTGGCACGCGTATCCACGGTCAGTATAGTCTTACCCCCGGCGCAGCAGTGCGCGTGCGAAATCCGTCGATTTTCGACCGGCACCAGAAATAAATGCGTTGATCCCGATCAATTTGATGAGTTGCGGTCGACACGACCGGGTTTGACGGGAAAACGCCGCTGCTGTGCGAGTCAGTCAGGGGCGCGCGGAATCGCCGGATCCGGAAAGTCACCCAGTGTTCGCATCGAAGACGGCGATCCAGCGCACAGGGTATATGGCACTGTTCGCGAAAGTGCTATGTTCGGCGGTGCGCCGGGCTTCCGGGAACGGAGCGGCCCGCGCGCCGGAGACACCGGCCCGGTCGGCGTCCTTTGTGGCTGAATATATCGGGTTCAAACCAACGAACGAGAATGAATCAACGAACACCGCTGTTTGAATTACACCAGAAGACCGGCGCAAAAATGGTTTCCTTCGGGGGGTGGGAGATGCCGCTTCATTATGGGTCCCAGGTCGAAGAGCATCATGCGGTACGCCAAGACGCCGGTATGTTCGACGTGTCGCACATGGCTCGTGTGGACCTTCACGGGAACGGGGTGCGCCGATTTCTGCAGCGTTTGATTGCCAATGATATCGGCAAGCTCACGGTGCCCGGTAAAGCGTTGTATACCTGCATGTTGAACGACCAAGGTGGGGTGATTGACGATCTGATCGTGTATTTCCTGCGCGAAGACTGGTTTCGCATCGTCGTGAACGCCGCCACCCGTGATAAAGATCTGGCGTGGATCGAGGATCAAGCCGGTCGCGCGCCGGAAGTGAAGATCGAGCCGCGGCCGGATCTGGCGATGATTGCGGTGCAGGGTCCCAACGGTCGTGACAAGGCGTGTGTCGCCCTGGGTGATGCCGCAAACGCGGCGTGCGCCGCTCTCAAACCGTTTTTCGCCACCGAGGTCGACGGCTATTTTGTCGCCAGAACGGGTTACACCGGTGAAGACGGATTCGAGATTATAATGTCGAATGACCAGGCGCCGGGTTTGTGGCGCGCCTTGCAACAGTCCGGGGTCGCGCCCTGCGGTCTGGGCGCTCGCGATACGCTGCGGCTCGAAGCTGGATTGAATCTATATGGTACCGATATGGACGATCATACGACGCCTTTGGAGTCGGGTCTGGCGTGGACTGTGGCCTGGGAGCCCGATGACCGGGACTTTATAGGACGCGAGGCCTTGGAGGAGCAGCGCAAACAGGGAGTGAGGCGCAAGCTGGTGGGGTTGGTGTTACTGGATAGGGGCGTGTTGCGCGGTCATCAACCGGTGATGTGCGCGGATGATCTGAGGGGCGAGGTTACCAGCGGCACTTATTCCCCGACCTTGGGCCGTGCTATTGCCCTGGCTCGTGTACCCGCGTCGGTGCAGACCGGCGACTCGTGCCGGGTCGAAATCCGCGGCAAGCGCTTGGATGCCAAGGTCGTCAAATATCCCTTCGTGCGTCACGGAAAAAGCTGTTTACCGGATCTTTGATTGTACGAAACGCAGCATTCGATTGAAGGAGAGGCAGATGAGCGAAATACCCGAGGATTTGAAATATACCAAGACTCATGAATGGTTGCGGGTCATGGAAGACGGTCATTTTGAAATCGGCATTACCGAGCATGCACAGGACATGATGGGGGACATGGTGTTCGTGGAGCTTCCGGAAGTCGGGAGCAATGTCAACGCCGGAGAAGATTGTGCCGTAGTGGAATCAGTGAAGGCCGCATCCGACGTTTACGCGCCGGTGGCGGGAGAGGTTGTAGAGGTCAACAGCGAGCTTGCCGACGCACCGGAGACAATCAACCAGGACCCCTATCACCAAGGTTGGATGTTTCGCCTTCGTCCCGGTAATCAACAAGACGCCGACAAGCTTCTCGATGCGGCGGGTTATGAGCAAGCCGTTGCCGCGGAGTCCTAGTCCGCGCTAACACCATCAGGCGAATCAATTATGCCCTTTATTCCGCATACCGAGTCAGAAGTGAGAGAAATGGTCGAGGTCATCGGCGTCGACTCCATTGACGACCTGTTTGAGGAAATACCGGAAAAGCTGCGTGCGCAGGCGTTGTCCGCTGTACCGCAAGGATTGAATGAAATGGACATCGGCCGGGTAATGATGGAGCGCGCCGGCAGCGACGGTGTTTACGTGAACTTCATCGGCGGCGGCGCTTACGAGCACCACATACCCGCTGCGGTTTGGGAGTTGACGACACGCGGTGAGTTCTACTCGGCCTACACGCCGTATCAGGCGGAGGCCAGTCAAGGCACCCTGCAGCTGTTGTATGAATTTCAAAGCATGATGGCGAGCCTGACCGGCTTGCCCGTGTCCAACGCCTCTCTCTATGACGGTGCGTCCGCTCTGGCGGAGGCGGTCCTCGCCGCGGTGCGGGCAAAGAAGAAAGCAACCAAGATCTTGATGCCGCGCACGATCTCGCCCGTGTACCGGCAAGTGGTAAACACCATTGTCAGAAATCAGGGCATCGAACTCATAGAACTGCCGTTTTCGGAAAGCGGGGGCCATACGCCGTTGGAGATGGTGTCGCAACAAGCGACGGACGACGTCGCCGCGTTGGTTGTCCCCCAGCCAAATTTTTTTGGTGTCCTGGAGGATGTCGGTGCACTGACCGATTGGGCGCATGACCGCGGATTGCTGGTCATTGGACTGGTAAATCCCATGGCGATGGCGTTGCTCGAACCGCCCGGGTCATGGGGAACACAGGGCGCGGACATCGCTGTCGGCGAAGGCCAGGCGCTCGGTGTGCCGTTGTCCTCGGGTGGGCCCTATTTCGGTTTCATGTGTTGTAATCAGTCACTGATCAGGCAAATGCCCGGGCGCATTGTCGGGCGCACCGTGGATACCGAAGGAACACCCGGATATACGCTCACCCTGCAAGCGCGGGAGCAACATATCCGCCGCTCCAAAGCGACTTCCAATATCTGCACCAACCAGGGTTTGATGGTCACCGCGGCGACCATTTACATGGCGCTTCTGGGGCCCGACGGACTGCGCCGTGTAGCCGCGCAATGTCACGCCAATACGCGGCAATTGTTGGATGCGCTGGGTCAAATAGAGGGTGTCGAAAAACTCTTCGACCGCCCGTTTTTCCACGAGGGAGTATTAAGATTAACGCAGGAGCCGGTGGCCGTTTTACGAGCGCTGGAGGCGCAGGGCATCGTCGGGGGTATTGATCTCAGCGGTGATTATCCGCAAATGGGCCACACGTTGCTGGTGTGTGCCACCGAGACGCGAACCGACGCCGACATAGACAGCTACCGGACGCACCTGGAGCGCATTATGTCGCGCCGGCGGCTCGATCCGCCATGCGCGCAGAAGGTCGCAGGCAATGTGTAACCGGTTTGGGGCGATGGACAGTTTCACTGCGGCGACGCACGTGGCGCTGCGGCATAGACGAGGCGAGCTACGCAATGCGGCGTAGTCGCGTAAACGACAAATCAACTTTTATGACCAGGAGGATAGACGTATGGCTCAGGTGACACTGAAAGGTAATCCAATCAATACCAGTGGGGATCTTCCAAGTGTGGGGAGCGACGCCCCTGAATTCGTGTTGGTTGACGGCGACCTCAACGAAGTTTCGCTGGCCGATTTTCGTGGTAAGAAGAAGCTTCTCAACATCGTCCCGAGCCTGGACACGCCGGTGTGCGCGATCTCCACGAAGCGGTTCAACGAGCAGGCCAAGGGCCGGGACGATCTGGCAGTGTTGATCGTATCCAGCGATCTGCCTTTCGCGCAGGGCCGTTTTTGCGAGGCGGAATCGACACGTGATGTCAAAACCCTGTCGATGATGCGCAACCGTAACTTTGCGAAGGACTATGGCGTGCTGATTGTCGACGGCCCGTTATCCGGTATCACCGCGCGCGCCGTGGTGGTGCTCGACGATAACGGCAAGGTGCTATACACCGAATTGGTGCCGGAGATCACCCAAGAACCGGATTACGACAAGGCCGTGCAGGCGCTCGGCTAGATCGGAAGATGCTTATCTTCGAGTTATCTGAACCGACGCGAAGGAATTCTTCGCAAGCGCCGCTGGAGGACGCCGCGGTCGCGGACATACCGCAGGAATTTTTGCGCAACGAGCCGGCTTCACTCCCCGAAGTGTCAGAACTTCAGGTGGTGCGTCACTACACGCGTTTGTCGCAGCGCAATTTCTCCATCGACACCCATTTCTATCCGCTCGGTTCATGCACCATGAAGTATAACCCCAGGGCATGTAACAAGTACGCCATGCTCCCGGGGTTCCTCATGCGTCACCCGCAATCTGCGGTGACCACGGGTCAAGGATTCATGCAGTGTCTGTATGAGTTGCAGGAGATTCTAAAAGATGTAACCGGCATGAAAGGTGTCTCGCTGACGCCCCTCGCCGGCGCTCAGGGAGAATTCGCTGGAGTGGCGATGATTCGCGCTTATCATGACTCCCGGAATGATCACAATCGTAGTGAAATTCTGGTTCCTGATGCGGCGCACGGCACCAATCCGGCGACTGCGACGATGTGTGGATTCAAGGTGCGGGAAATACCCACCGACGACAACGGTGACGTGGATGTTGAGGCGCTGCGCGCGGCCGTTGGGCCGCACACCGCGGGACTCATGCTGACGAATCCATCAACGCTGGGAATATTCGAGGGGCACATCTCGGAAATCGCCGATATCGTTCACCAGGCCGGGGGTTTGTTGTACTACGACGGCGCTAATCTCAACGCCATAGTCGGTAAGGTGAAACCGGGGGATATGGGTTTCGACGTAATTCACATGAATCTGCATAAAACGTTTTCCACGCCCCACGGCGGTGGTGGCCCCGGCGCCGGCCCGGTGGGTGTCAACGATCGCTTGTTGCCGTTCTTGCCCATCCCGATGGTTGCCCGGGACGGCGGCGAGTACCGCTGGTTGACGGAGCACGACTTACCTCAATCCATCGGCCGTCTTTCCGCTGGGATGGGTAACGCCGGCGTGTTACTGCGCGCTTACATATACGCGCGATTGCTGGGAAAGGAAGGTATGAATCGTGTAGCGGAGTATGCCACGTTAAACGCCAATTACCTGATGGCTCTATTGCGAAGCCGCGGCGTCGATATGGCGTATCCAAAACGGCGTGCGGCCCATGAATTCATAGTGACTCTCAAGGCGTTGAAGGACGAAACCGGCGTTATTGCCATGGACGTGGCCAAACGCCTGCTCGACAAGGGATACCACGCCCCCACCGTCTATTTCCCATTGTTGGTGCCGGAGTGTTTTCTTGTAGAACCTACCGAAACCGAAAGTAAACAAGAATTGGACGGATTTGCCGATGCCTTGTTGGGAATAATTGAGGAGGCGCGGCGCGATCCGCAACTGGTGCAGTCTGCACCACATACAACGCCGGTCAAGCGGCTTGACGAGGTGAAGGCCGCACGGGAGTTGGATGTCGTATGGAACGACGGGTGATCGATTAGGCCTTGATCGTTCTCACTTCACTCGGTGTAACACTTACTCAATACGAAACTCTGTCATGGCGATATTGATCTGTGGTTCGTTTGCTTATGACAACATCATGGTGTTTCCGGACCGGTTCAGGAATCATATCCTTCCGGAAAACGTGCACATTCTTAATGTGTGCTTTGTAGTTCCGGAGATGCGCCGTGAATTCGGCGGGTGCGCCGGAAATATTTCCTATAACCTCAAACTGCTGGGTTGTGAGCCGCTGCCCATGGGCGCGGTGGGGCATGACTTTGGCCCTTATGAGGCGTGGATGAATCAGTGTGACATTCCGCGAACCCATGTGGTGCAGATCGACGACACGTACACGGCGCAAGCCTATATTACCACCGACATGGACGACAATCAGATCACTGCGTTTCATCCCGGGGCGATGTCGGCGGCGCATCAAAATAGAATCGAGGAATCGCATGACGTGGAGTTGGGGATCGTATCCCCCGATGGCAGGCAGGCGATGGTTGAACATGCGGAGCAGTTCGTGAGTCTGGATATTCCTTTCGTGTTCGATCCGGGGCAGGGATTGCCTATGTTCGACAAGCAAGAACTGGATACGTTTATTGACCAAGCTACGTATGTCACTGTCAACGACTACGAGAGCCAGTTAATTCAGGAGCGCACTGGCGCCAGCTTGCAGCAAATCGCGAGTCGGGTGGACGCGTTGATCGTCACCAAGGGCGGTAAGGGTTCCGAGATTCTTACCAACGGTACGCGGATAGAGATACCAATCGGACGCGCCTCCAGGCCCGTAGATCCCACCGGTTGCGGCGACGCGTTTCGCGCGGGCTTGCTGTATGGAATCACGAACGGCAAAACTTGGGAAGACAGCGGAAGAATTGCATCGTTGATGGGTGCGATAAATGTGGAATATCACGGCACGCAAAATCACAGCTTCACCATCGATGAATTCGCCGACCGTTTCCAGGAAAGTTTCGGTTACAACGTCTTTTGACGCATGATTACGTTGCAAAATGGCGCGACTCTGCTATGTTCTCGACTATAAACGCGACGATACTTAAGTAGGTGTGATGATGAAAAAGATAAGTGGTATTGGGGGTATTTTCTTTAAGGCCAGGGACCCGGATAAGCTCAAAGCCTGGTACGAGGCGCATCTAGGTATCGAAGCCAGTGACGAGGCGGGCGCTATTTTCGAATGGCGCGACGCCGATGACCCGGAAAAAACCGAATACACCATTTGGGGGCCGTTCCCCAGGGATACGGAGTATTTCAAGCCCAGTAGCGCTCCATTCATGATCAACTATCGGGTGCACAACTTGCAGGAACTCATCGATGATCTCCGCGGAGCGGGTCTTGAGGTGACCGGACCCAAGGAGCATCCCGAGGGGATTTTCGCGTGGGTCATGGATCCGGAAGGGAACAAGATCGAATTGTGGGAACCGGTCGCGGATACCTGAGAATCCGGCCATAAACCCGAATTAATCGCTTGCGCGCCCGGCTGTGCGCCGCCGTTCCTGATCCAGCCGATTGATAGCGATGGACGCTTGGTTTAGGCTAGGAGCCTGTCCAAGTATTCGTGCGCCTACTGCGAACGCGGGACAGCGGCCCACTTTACCGAAGCTTCTCGTCGAATAGCTGGCTATTCTCTTCGAATCTTCGACCAACTGGTCTCGCTCTCCCACATTCTCGCTACGGGCAAATTACTCGGACAGGTTCCTAGGCCGCATTTCTCGCCAGGTAGCGCCTAGGCATGAAACGGCCACAGAGCCGACAACACGAAAACGATAACGGATGGAGATGCTTATGTCCGGCTATACCACCCAAGATATCCGGAATGTGGCGCTTGTTGGCCACGCCGGCTCAGGAAAAACCTCACTCACCGAAGCTCTGCTGAAGTACGCGGGTGCGATCAACGCCACGGGAAGCGTTGCCCGTGGCACGACGATTTCCGACTTCGATACGCTCGAGCAAAAACACCAGCATTCCCTGCGTTCGTCCTTGGTTAACCTGAATTACGGCGACAAGCATGTCAATATCATCGATACCCCCGGGTATCCGGATTTTCTTGGGCAGACATTGAGCGTACTGCCGGCGGTGGAAACCGTGGCCATCGTAATAAACGCCCAGAACGGTATCGAGATGCTGACGCGGCGGCTGATGGACTGGGCGAGCGAGCAGAATATTTGCCGCATGATTGTCGTCAATAAGATCGACGCGGAGGGTGTCGATCTTCAAGCCGTGTTCCGGTCGATCCAGGAGGCGTTCGGAAACGAATGCCTGGCGATTAATCTGCCGGCCAACGGCGCCACTGAAGTGGTCGATTGTTTCTTTAATCCCTCTGGGGATTCCGATTTCTATTCGGTCAGCGAGGCGCACACCGCGGTAATTGATCAGACGGTGGAGGTGGATGAGGAATTGATGGAGGCGTATCTCGAACAAGGAGAGGTGTCTCCCGAACAGCTGCATGATGCGTTTGAAAAGGCGCTGCGGGAAGGTCACCTGGTTCCGATTTGTTTTGTGTCCGCGGAGACCGGAACCGGGGTCAAGGAATTGCTGGATGTTCTGGTAAAACTCATGCCCAATCCCGCCGAGGGAAATCCGCCTCCGTTAGTCAAACAGAACGGTTCCGATGAGGCAGCCATCGAATTGAAACCGGATCCGGAGGGCCACATTCTGGCGCACGTCTTCAAAGTAACCTTCGACCCCTATGTGGGGAAACTCGGCATCTTTCGTATCTATCAGGGTACGGTCGACAAGGACAGCGAGTTGTTTGTTAACGATGGGCGTAAGTCATTCAAGGTTGGCCACCTGTTCAAACTGCAAGGCAAGACGAACGATGAGATCGGCAAAGGCATCCCCGGAGACATCTGTGCCGTCGCCAAGGTGCCCGATATCAGGTTCGACAGCATACTGCACAACTTCCACGACGAGGACGATGTTCACCTCAAACCGATGAAGTTTCCGATGCCTCTGGCCGGGCTGGCGGTGTTGGCCGAGAAGCGGGGCGATGAACAAAAATTGTCAGAGGCCCTGGAAAAACTGTCCGAGGAGGATCCGTGCATCCAGATTGAACGTGATTCGTCGGTCAATGAAACCGTGTTGCGCGGTCTGGGTGATTTGCATCTGCGTACTGCGATCGAGCGCATGGAGGAACTCTACAATGTCCCGGTCAAGACCCATCCGCCCACGGTACCGTATCGTGAAACGATCACTAAAAAGTCTGAGGGGCATCATCGCCATAAGAAACAGACCGGTGGCGCCGGCCAGTTCGGAGAGGTGTATCTGAATGTGGAGCCGCTGGAGAAAGGAAGTGGATTTGAGTTCGTCGATAAAGTCGTCGGCGGAGTGATTCCCTCGGGTTTTATACCGTCGGTGGAGAAAGGAGTGCGGCAGGTGCTGAATACCGGCGCCATTGCCGGTTTTCCCATTCAGGACGTCAGGGTTACGCTCTATGACGGCAAGTACCACTCGGTGGATTCCAACGAGATCTCATTTGTTACCGCAGGCCGTAAGGCGTTTATTGATGCGATGTCGAAGGCCCGGCCGATTGTATTGGAGCCGATCGTCGACATTGAGATCACCATCGCCAATGATCATATGGGTGATATCACCGGTGATCTGTCCTCGAGAAGGGGGCGGGTTTCCAGTACCGACGTATTGTCCGGCGGCATGGTGACCGTGAAGGGGCAGGTGCCGTTGGCGGAGTTGGGCGACTATCAATCGCGCTTGAAGTCGATGACCGGTGGCGAGGGTTCCTATACCATGGAGTTCAGCCACTACGAACAGACTCCAGCCGGAATCCAAAAGGATATGGTGAACAAGTATCAGAACAAGGAGAGCGATTGACCGGCGGAAACTCCGTCCGGAGAACAAGCGCTCCAGCCTGCAGGCGCGTGTTGTGGGGGCGGTTTTCACCGCAAACAGAGCGCGGCACACGTAACCGCGAACTGAATCGGTCGCCGCGGAGAGAGCCGAAGCGAGGGCAAGTCTCCGGGACCCGCCGTGAAATCTCCCACCAAACCCCTTCGGCACCGGCTTGCAACCTCGATTGCGCAAAGCGGGTAGCATGAGTATGGGCAGCGTGCTGTAGTGTAGTATCACAGGTTGTGATCTATTCGCAAAGCATTGCACGCGGCGCTCTGTTCATCATCGCGTCGGAGTTGCTCATCGCTTCGATGGGGGCGATCATTAAACTGGTGGCCGAAGGCTTGCCCAACGAGATGATCGTTTTCTTCCGCAACCTTTTCGGATTACTGGCTTTGGCGCCATTACTCGCGCGTGCCGGTATGCCCGGCCTCAGGACGCGCGTATTTCATCTGCACCTCGTGCGCGGGCTGGCGGGCGTGGCGGCGATGTATTGTTTCTTTTACGCCATTGCTCATATCCGGCTCGCCGATGCGATGTTGTTGAAGCTGACCACTCCGATACTGATTCCGGTGGTGGCGTTTTTTTGGCTGAACGAACGACTCTCGCGGTTGGCCGGTTACGCATTAATGGTGGGGTTTGCGGGGATATGCCTGATCATCAGGCCCGGCTTTGATCTCCACTGGGTGATGTTGATCGCGCTGATGGGCAGCGTCATGGCGGCGGTGGCCAAGGTGGCGATTCGGCGCCTGTCGCGCACCGAACCCGCGGTGCGCGTCGTCTTTTACTTTGCGGTAATAGCCGCCGGGGTATCCGCGGTGCCGCTGCTATGGGGCTGGCAGACACCCACGCTCACGCAGTGGGGTCTGCTGTTGGCCATCGGGCCACTGGCGACGCTCGCGCAGTTATTCATGACCCGTGGATATGCCTCGGCCCCCGCTTCCCGCGTGGGGATCTTCACTTATTCGTCGGTTTTCTTCGGCGCCACCCTGGGCTGGCTTTTCTGGGACGAATGGTGGGATCTGGTTGCCATGGGCGGTGCGGTGATGGTGGCGATCGCGGGGGCCATGGCCCTGCGCAGCACACGACAAGACATCCCTGATGAGGGCATTGCCTGGGACGCTGCAACCGCGTCCGCCGGGACCGGTTCCGGCAGGGTGAGGCTCCAAGCCTCCAAACCCTAGCCTATTCTTCCAATCCCCAGCCGAACTCCTGGACGATCTCGAATAGATCCGTATCCGAAACCACGCCGACCGGAATGTCCTTGGCCTCGACGACCACCCGCCGGATGTTATGCTGGGACATAACCGTAGACACCGTCGTTAGATTTGCGTCGGCAGGGACCGTTAATAACGGCCGGCTGGCGATCGTGTCGACTAGAACGTTGGTGGTGGACTTGTTGCCGCCGACGATCTTCGTGACCACATCGCGCTTCGTCATGATGCCCCATTGGCCATCGCCTTTGGGTTGTACCAGCACGTAGCTGATATCCGTGTCACGCATCTTGTGCATGGCATCGTCGACGGTGGTATCCGCGGTGACGCTGATAACCGGTGACATGACGCCGGCGGCGGTACTGGGATGGCGGCCGGATTCTTTCATCGCTTCCAATGGATTGGCGACCCGCCGTTCTTCGCGCACTCTGCGTTCTTCTTCAAGGGCCTCGCGACGCTCGCGTTCAAACCGCGCGAGATCCTCGGCGTCACCGGTGATTTTTGCGATCAGGGCGTCCCCGAAGGTGCTCGTCGAAACCGTATGCGACCCCTCCATCTGACGGGCGAAGTCATAGGTAACGAACTTTTCCCCGATGACCTGGGGATAAGCGGCATTGATGAGATCCGCCGCCTCCTTCCAGCCCATGTATTCGAGCATCATCACTCCCGACAGCAACAATGAACTCGGATTGACTTTGTTCTGGTTGGCGTATTTCGGTGCGGTGCCGTGCGTGGCCTCAAACACCGCCGCATCATCTCCAATGTTGGCGCCTGGGGCGATGCCGACGCCGCCCACTTCAGCAGCTACCGCGTCGGACAGGTAGTCGCCGTTGAGATTCATGGTTGCGAGAACGTCGAATTCGGCCGGCCGCAGCTGCAGAAGCTGGAAAATGATATCCGCGATCCGGTCTTTGATGACGATCTTGTTACGGGGGCGTTTTCCTCCGTAAACGTTGTACAACTCCTCCTCGGTGATCACTTCGTCGGCGAATTCCTCCTTCGCCAACTCATAGCCCCAATTGCGAAATGCGCCTTCCGTGAACTTCATGATGTTACCTTTGTGCACCAAGGTCACGCTTTCGCGGTTGTTGTCGATCGCATACTGGATGGCTTTACGAATGAGGCGTTTCGAGCCAAACGGGCTGATCGGTTTGACGCCGATTCCCGCGGCTTCGAAAAAGTTCGCCCCCATTTCCTCGCGCAGGAACTTGGCCAGCTTTTCGTTTTCCGCGGTGCCGCTTTGGTACTCGATGCCGGCGTATACGTCCTCGGTGTTCTCCCGAAAAATAATCACGTCGACCTGGTCCGGCGCCTTCATCGGCGAGGGCACGCTCTGATAATAGCGAACCGGCCGCACGCACGCATATAGATCCAGTTCCTGGCGCAGCGACACATTGAGAGAACGGAAACCACCGCCCACCGGCGTGGTGAGTGGACCCTTGATCGCCACTATTACATCGCGTATCGCCTCCAGGGTTTCAGCTGGAAAATAATCCCCGCCATAGATGGAGGCGGCCTTTTCGCCCAAATACATTTCGCACCAGTGAATCCTGCGTTTACCGCCATACGCCTTCTCCACCGCGGCGTCCCAGACCCGAAGGCTGGCGTTGGTAATGTCCGGGCCGATGCCGTCTCCCTCCACGTAGCCCACGATCGGTTGATCGGGGACGTGAAGTTTTCCGTTTTTGATGGTGATTCTTTCACCGGTATCTGGAATCTTGATATGTTGATATGACATGGTTGATTTTTCTTCGGGTCTTGATAGTGAATAAGATGATGAAAGTAAGCAGGCCCCCTATTATATCGATTAATCTAAGCATAAGAACGCTTTTAGCTCGCATATTGCGCCGCGGCACCCCGGCGATGGCGAACCGAATACGAGTGCGAATGCCGCGCGGGACGCAAATCCGATGCCGTCGCCGCCGGCGGGTCACGGCGCAGGCGCGGGGCCCGGCGGTCGAGCCGGCGCCGTCAGGCGCATGCCCGAGCCTGCAAGCAATGCCACGTATGAATCAAAAAGCCCATGCCAAACAAAACGTTAAGTTCTTTGTTCACCGGCTCGGCGCGACATTCGCGGGGGCGATGAGCAGCCCTCCGGGAGTCCTCTGGTGAGTCCGAGGGGCGTGGTGGCGGCCGGGCATCCCCGCACCGCGGAGGCCGCGGCGGAGGTGTTGCGTGCGGGCGGAAATGCGTTCGACGCCGCCATCGCTGCATTTTTTATGGCCTGCGTGGCGGAGCCGGTGCTGGCATCGCTGGGTGGCGGAGGTTTTGTGCTCGCCCGGGATGCGCGCGGTGGCGCCAGGGTGTTCGATTTCTTTACCCAGACCCCGGGGCGGCGGCGATCCACCTCGGATCTCGACTTTTACCCGGTGGTGGTTGATTTCGGCAGCGCGCAGCAGGAATTTCACGTGGGATTGGGGGCGTGTGCGGTGCCGGGTAGCGTGCGCGGCGTGTTCGATGTCCATCGGCAACTGGGCCGACTGCCGATGCGCGAGCTGGTACAACCCGCGGTGGAGGCGGCCCGTAATGGAATTACCGCCAATGGTTTTCAGGCCTACATCTTCACCCTGGTACATCCTATTTACATGACGGCTTCGGCCAAGCCGTTGTTTGAGAGCCGCAAGCAATCCGGCCACATCGCTCTTGAGGGAGAGACACTGAAGTTCCCGGAACTCGCCGATTCGATGGAGATGCTGGCCCTCGAGGGCGATGGTCTGTTTTATCGTGGCGAGATCGCCCAACACGCCGCGAGCATGTGCGCCGCCGGCGGAGGGCATCTGACGCGTCGCGATTTCGAGGAATATCGAGTCGCAATGCGTCAGCCGCTGCGCATTCGCTATCGGAACGCCGATTTGTTGCTGAATCCACCGCCAAGCGCCGGCGGCGCTTTGATCGGATTCGGACTCCGCCTGTTGGAGGATGCCGACGTGGCCCGGCTTCCGGCCGGTGGATATGTCTACCAGCGGTTGCTGGCGGAGATCATGCTGCAGACTTCGTTCGCGAGGGTCGCATGCCTGGAATCCGAGGACCTGGAACCCAACGAAACTTTTGCCGGCCGGCTGCTGAGTGAGCCGTTTCTGCATGCCTACAGAGATCAGCTGCGGAACCGCCGGCGCGCGTTTCGCGGCACAACCCAGATCAGCGTAATGGACAGCGACGGCAATGTCGCGACGATGACGGTTTCCAACGGCGAGGGCTGCGGCATCATCATTCCCGGCTCAGGAATCATGCTGAACAATATGCTCGGTGAGGAGGATGTAAATCCTGGAGGTTTCCATCTGTGGCAAGCCAATCAACGCATGAGCTCGATGATGTCGCCTACCATTGCGTTGTTCCCCGATGGCCGCATTATCGCCACGGGATCGGGTGGCTCGAATCGTATCCGCACCGCGCTGCTGCAAGTGCTGATCAATCTGATCGATCATGACATGGAATTGGTCGCCGCCGTGCGCCATCCGCGCGTTCACATCGAAGGCGAAGTGTTGAACATAGAAGGCGGCATGGATCCCCGCGTCGTGTCGCAATTGACCACCGAGTTTAGCCACCATCGGGTGTTCGAAGATCTGAATCTTTTCTTTGGCGGTGCGCACACGGTAGTGCGAGACGCCCACGGGCGATTGCAGGGCCAGGGCGATCCCCGGCGGGGGGGCGTGACTACGCTAGTGATATGAGGTTACCCGCGCGCCGCCACCCCAAAGACGGGGATGGAGCTCCAGCGTTCACATCGTGGGTAACGAAGGAAGTTGCCGGGGCACATAGCCCTGGGGTATCGCCATCGAGACATCGCCGACGCCGGAAGCGAGCTTGGTTACGGTCATCACCGAGCTAACCGGACCCGAAAAATTACGCATTTCCACCGGTACCCCGTCAATCTGTATCCCGCCGAAATCGGGAACCGTACCACCGAACTGTGCGCTGACCTTGCTGGCCTTTTCCGAGAGCCGCTCCCCGAAGGCCTGGAACGCCTTGATCGTTTCAAAATCGTCTCCGGCGAGACCCAGGGAGGACGCATCGGCGACGCAAAGCTGGGCGACTTTTTCGTTGCCGCTCATCATGTCGATCTGCCGGCACTTCATGTCGTTGATCGTCAGCATTCCCCGCTTGACCATTTGCTTCGGCGGCGGGGGCGGTTGATTGCCGGACGGCGCTCCAAAGCCACCCATCATCTCCTTCATGCGCGCAGCCTGTTCGGGCGGCAGATTGGCCAGACTTTCGGCCAATTGTTTTTGCACCATCGACATCATGCCCTGGGCTTGATCACTGAGCTGGGTAATTTTTGCCTCATCAAAGCTCATATGAGTTCGATCGCCATGATTGATGATCGTAATCGCGGATTGATTACGGTTGAATAATAAATCTATTTGCGGATCACCCCCCGCGGCCTTTACGAAAATTGTCCCGTCCTTGACGTATGCAGTTTGCGATCTGGTTTGCGGTGAGCTCGAGTCGGAGACCGAGAACTCGATCGTGGTATCCGCGCTCACTGCGGCGCCGAAAAATATCATGGCCAGTGTCAGGGTTTGATGCAGGTTGTTCATGCACGCTCCTTAAAGTTGCAAAGTGTCGATAGGGTTACCCAATCATCCGGTTGCCTGAGGTGTATCGGATTCCAGGTATGAGCGCAACTCGTCCAATGACAGCATCGGGGCCGAGCATTGGTAACCGCTGCACACATACGCGGTCATCGGCGCGCGTTTCGCGCGCTCATCGAGTATACCCGGTAACGGGCCGGCGTTGCCTGGAATCGTCAACACCACGCGTCGCGGGGCGTAGTGCTGTGTACACAATCGGGTCGCGTCAGCGGCCTCCGAGCCATCCCCGCGCAGTATGAAGATCTCCGGAGGATGCAAATACTCCTCAGCGGCCAGCAACAGCGCGCCGTGCGCGGCAGGATACTGGTTCAGGCTCGCGGACAGAGCGCTCAGTGTCCTCTCTGCGACACCCAGATACTCCGGATTGCTCAACAGATGACCCAGACGTGATATTGCCAGCGCCGCCACGCCGTTACCGGAAGGTATGGCGTCGTCTTGGGTTGGTTTATGCCGGTGCAGAAGTTTTTCGTGGTCGTCGGAAGTAAAATAGAAGCCGCCGTATTCATCGTCGCCAAAACGCCGCAGTACGATATCCGCGAGCTCGATAGCAAATTCAAGGTCGCCGTCGCGCCAGCGTGCTTGCGCCAGTTCCATGGCTGCATCGATCATGAATACATAGTCGTCCAAGTATGCGTTGAGATGGGTGGTCCCATTCCTGGTTGTGGCGCTCAGGCGCTTATCTCGCCACAGCGTATCGCGAACGAAGTCAAATGCCCGCTCGGCGGATTGCACGAAATCGTTGCGCTCCAGCAGCCGGCCGGCGTGAGCCATACCCTTGATCATCAGGCCGTTCCAGGAGCTCAGTATTTTCTCATCCCGGGCCGGCCACGCCCGCCGGTTGCGCACTTGCAGTAGCTTTTCCTTGGCGGTATCCAGCAATGCCGCGGCGCGGCCGAGATCGGTTCCGCAACGCTCGGCAACCGTTTCGAGCGGCGCATTGATATTGAGATGCCATTTGCCTTCAAAGTTTGGCGTCCCGCGAAGCCCGTATCGAATTTCCACCGCCGACCATTCGTCCCGCGACAGTTCGGCTTTGAGTTCCTCTATTGACCAGGCGTAAAATTTACCTTCCTCCCCTTCGGAATCCGCGTCGAGCGTCGAATAGTAGCCGCCGTCCGGGGACTGCATGTCGCGCAACACCCACTCTCCGGTGGCAACGGCGATCTCGCGAAAAATGTCGTCGCCGCTGGCGAGCCAGGTGTCTGCGAGCAACGGTAACAGCTGCGCATTGTCATACAGCATCTTTTCGAAATGCGGGATCGTCCATCGATCATCCACCGAATAGCGGCAAAATCCACCACCCAATTGGTCATAGATACCGCCTTCGGCCATCGACTTCAATGTGTGCCGCACGATTTGTAAGCCCCTGGGATCGCTGCCGCGGCATCGCGCCCAATGCCGCAGGCATACCTCCAGATTTGTGGGATGAGGAAACTTGGGGGCGGAACCGAAACCGCCGTGAACCGGGTCGTACTGTCCGCTCAATTGGCCAAACGCGTGATCCAGCGCTTCGCTGCCAACGTCACCGTGGCTTCTGGAGCCGGCTTCGATTTGTGAAAACGCGTTTTTGACTGCGATACCGTGCTCGCTCAATCGGTGTTTGTGGTTTGTGTAGTAATCGGTTACGCGCTCGAGCACTTCGACGAATCCCGGCAGGCCGTGTCGCGCTTGTTTCGGGAAATAGGTCCCGGCGAAAAACGGTACGAAATCATGCGGGCTGATGACGACATTGAGCGGCCACCCGCCGGGTCTTTGGGTCAACAGTTGATGCGCGGTTTGATAGATCTTGTCGAGGTCCGGCCGTTCCTCGCGATCCACCTTGACGCAGACATAATGCTGGTTCATGTAATGGGCCACTTGCTCGTCTTCAAACGATTCATGCTCCATCACATGGCACCAGTGACAAGCGGAGTAGCCGATGGAAACCAGGATCGGCCGGTCCGCCGCTCGCGCCTTGGCAAGCGCTTCTTCGCCCCAGGGATACCAGTCCACCGGGTTGTGGGCGTGTTGCAGCAGATACGGGCTGGTTTCGTCGATCAGGCGATTGGCCGGTGCGTTTGGATTCATTGGCGCCACTTCAGATTAATACCCGAGCAAAAGAGTCAAGCATTAGAAACGAAATACCGCACGTCCGCAAGTGCGGCTGCCGCCGGCTGTGCCCTCATCGGCGCGATGGCGAGTTTGCGCATCGGTAAGGTCCCGCCAACCCGGTTTGCGCTATAGTATTCTCACTGCAACACACCCACGGACTGCCGGTAATCAATCTTCCATGCTGACTAATCCAAATATCGATCCGGTTGCGTTCAGTCTCGGCCCGATCAAGGTGCACTGGTACGGTTTGATGTACCTGGTCGGTTTTCTGGGCGGCTATTGGCTCGGTGTCTACCGCGCCGGGCGACCGGGTTCCGGGTGGCGAAAAGCGGAGATCGCCGACCTGCTGTTCTACGTTGCCTTGGGCGTCATCGCCGGCGGCAGATTGGGCTACATCCTTTTCTACAACCCCGGCTATTACTTGCAGCACCCGCTGGAAGTGCTCTACCTGTGGACCGGCGGAATGTCCTTTCACGGCGGGTTGTTGGGCGTGTTGACCGCAATGTGGTTGTATGGCCGCCACACGCAGCGGTCGTTTCTGGCGGTGACCGATTTCCTGGCGCCTTTGGTGCCGGTGGGCCTGGGCGCGGGTCGAATGGGGAATTTCATCAATCAGGAACTCTGGGGTAAGGTCACTACGGTGCCGTGGGCGATGCGGTTTCCCGCCACCGATCCGAGTTCACAACCCCGTCATCCGTCGATGCTGTACGAGGCGTTCCTCGAAGGCTTGGTGTTGTTTGCGGTGTTGTGGATTTACTCAGCGCGGCCGCGGGCCACCGGCGCGGTATCCGGTTTATTCCTGGTGTGCTATGGGGCGTTCCGTTTCCTGGTTGAGTTCGTGCGTTCACCCGATGCCCATATCGGTTACCTGGCATTCGACTGGGTTACTGTCGGTCAATTGCTGAGCGTACCGATGATTGTGGCCGGCCTGTGGCTGCTGCTCAGAACGCCGGGTTCCCGTGAGACGGCCGGATCCGCCCCGTAGGTGAGATCATGGATTGTTCGCCGTGAAGTCGCTGTATTAAACTTATTGATCAGTCAAGCGTGTTCACATTCCCAAATTTTCGACGAGTTGGAGGTGAGTGATGATCGTAGAAACCACAGACCCGATCACCGGCAACGACGTGACGGATCTCGAGAATGCGCCTTACGTGGTCGACGGAGACTTGAAGATTTACTTCGAATCCGAGGAGAGCAAGGCGGAGTTCCTGGCGATCGAGGTGGAAAATCCCGCTGAAGATCTCCCCGAGGGTCTTGATAATCCGGCGCCCATGGGGCCAGGGGACGTCAAGCGCACTTGAGGCCGTCGGCTCAGGTGGCGCGTCGCGACGTCGACCTTGGCAACATCAACACGCACAGATTCGATCGCGGGCCGCCGCCGTCCGCAGGGTCTGCACGGCGTGGTGAATGTGCGCATTCCCCGCAAGCCTTGACTTTTTCCACGTGGGGCTTATTTTTAAAAATCAGGGCCTTAAGGCGTAAACCCATCATGTTCGTGCATCGAATCATAGCGATATCAGTTTTAACGGTGATGTTGGCGCCGCTGACGATTGCGGAGACGCCGACGATCAAGAAGTGTAAGGACGCCTCTGGAAAATGGCACTACGGCGATATCGCCGCCGAGGAATGTGCCCGTGCACGCATCACCGAGATCGATAAACGCGGTCTCAAGGTGGACGAGCACGAAGCGCCGCCGACCCGGGAGGAACTGGAGGCGGCGCGAGCGGCTGAGGCCATGCGCAAGCAAGACCAGGTGCGCACCGAAGAGCAACGCCGTCGCGAGGACCACTTACTGTCAATCTATGACAGCGAACAGAGCATAATTCGCGCCCGCGACGAGCGCCTGGCTTCGATAGACCGGATGTTGAAGAGCGACGAGTATTACAAGGCCCAACTGCAAGACAATCTGAGCGACCTGGAAAAACTCGCGACTCCGGCCTCAGCGGACGAAACATTGAAAAAAGACATCGCTGCGCTGCGCACCCAGATCCAGGAGTACGAAGCGGCGATCGATGCCCGGTTGCGCCAGCGCGAACGGGTCGTTTCGCGTTACAATAGCGATCTGGATCGGTATCGGCACATCGTAAAGCGCCGTAAAGCGCCGTAGAGCGCCGTAGAGCGCGTCCGCCGAGCTCCGTCCCGCCCGGCATTGCGGGCCATTTCCTCACTAACGGTACGTGAATAAAGGATTCTTATACCGGCTTCCGCAAAAATGATTAGTTTTACGTTGCGGAACTCATTACCCTTCCAAAGCCCCCGAGCCTGAGGCTGGTGCGTCCCTACGCGCTGGGATCCTGCCCACATGGGGATAAGGTCGAAGAGACCACGTCTTGAAACTTGAGCAATTCATAATCAACGGTTAGACGGAGAGCAATAATGCCGACATTTGTACGAACTGATAAATGCGATGGCTGCAAAGGTCAGGACAAGACCGCGTGTATGTATATCTGCCCCCATGATCTTATGCGTTTGGACAAAGACGGATCGGAGACTGGCCATGCGATGAAGGCGTATAACCAGGAGCCCGAACAATGTTGGGAGTGCTACAGCTGCGTGAAGATTTGTCCCCAGCAGGCTATTGAGTGCCGCCATTACGCAGACGTGGTTCCGCTTGGCGCCTCTGTGCAGCCTCTGCGTGGCTCCGAGTCAATCATGTGGACGATCAAATTCCGCAATGGCACGATGAAGCGGTTTAAATTTCCCATTCGCACCACCGCGGAAGGTTCGGTTGATCCATACGGCACAAAACCAGAAGCGATTCTTGACGAGCTGACTGATCACTCGACCTTGTTTACCAAGGAAACGCATTCCTGCGACATGAGTCAGTTCGCCGCAGCGTAATAGCGAGCTGATTGAAAAGCCCTCCCACGCAAAACGCTCTGGGTTAGCGGCGTGAGAGTGTGCTCTACTAATCTAATATTGAGGAACAGCTAATGGCTGAAGAATACGGTTTCGGTAATCCGGAAATCATCGAAGAAGAGGTCGATATCCTAATCATCGGAGGTGGGATGGCGGCTTGTGGCGCCGCTTTTGAAATCGGCCGCTGGTTGGAGAAAGTGCCCGACCTTAAAGTGAAGCTGGTCGATAAGGCGGCGCTGGACCGATCCGGCGCGGTGGCGCAAGGTTTGTCCGCGATCAACACCTATATGGGTGAGAACGATCCCGCCGACTACGTTCGCTATGTGCGCGGCGACCTCATGGGCATCGTGCGTGAAGATCTGGTGTATGACGTTGGCCGTCATGTGGATGATTCGGTGCATAATTTCGAGGAGTGGGGCTTGCCCATCTGGAAGCAGAAGGGAGACGAGAGCAAGAAACTCACCGAGGGCGGCAAGCCGGTGCGCTCCGGCCGCTGGCAGATCATGATCAACGGGGAATCCTACAAATGGATCGTTGCCGAGGCCGCCAAGAAAGCCCTGGGCATTGATCGTATTCAGGAGCGGATCTTCATCGTCCGTCTCGTGACCGACAAGAACGACCCGTCGCGAGTCGCCGGCGCCGCTGGGTTCAGCGTGCGCGAAGACAAGTTGTTCATCTACAAATTCAAGGCCTGCCTGCTGGTGGCCGGTGGCGCCGTGAACGTGTTCCGTCCCCGGTCTGTAGGTGAGGGCACCGGCCGTGCCTGGTACCCGGTTTGGAATGCGGGGTCCACCTACGCGATGGCCGCCGAATGCGGCGCCGAGCTGACCCTGATGGAAAACCGCTTCGTCCCGGCTCGATTCAAGGACGGCTACGGTCCCGTGGGTGCGTGGTTCCTGCTGTTCAAGGCGCAAGCGATGAACGCCTTCGGGGAAGACTATCAAACCAAGAACTACGACATTCTGGCGGACAACAAGTACGACGCCTATGCGGACGGCATGAAGATGGGCACCTGCTTGCGTAACCACCTGATGATGAAGGAAATGCGCGAGGGACGCGGCCCGATCCTGATGGATACGCCAACCGCCATGGCCAAGCTCGCCGAGACCATGACCCCCAAGGAAGTGAAGCACCTCGAGGCCGAGGCCTGGGAAGACTTTCTGGACATGACCATCGGGCAGTGTGGTGTGTGGGCTGGAGAAAACATCGAGCCCGACAAGGAAATGTCGGAATTGATGCCCACCGAGCCGTATCTGCTCGGTTCCCATGCCGGATGCGCAGGCATCTGGTGCTCCGGTCCCGATGATATCCCGGGAACCCCGGACCACTACCATTGGGGATACAACCGCATGACCACGGTGAAGGGTTTGTTTACCGCGGGTGACGGAGTAGGGGCGTCAGGCCACAAATTCTCGTCCGGTTCGCATTCGGAAGGCCGCATAGCCGCCAAGGCGATGATTCAGTACTCCCTTGACAATAAGGATTGGAAACCTGAAATGTCGCGCACCGTCGACGAGCTGGTGGAAGAGATCTATCGGCCGGTTAAGACCTACCTCGAGCACAAGGACTACACCACCGCAATTGACGTGAATCCGCACTACATCACACCGAAGATGCTGCAGTTCAGGCTGCAGAAGATCATGGACGAATACGTAGCGGGAATCGCGACGTGGTACCAGACCAATGCCAAGATGCTGGAAATCGCGGAGAAAAAGCTGGTGATGATCCGCGAGGACGCACAGAAGATGCGCGCCAAGGACCTGCACGAGCTGTTGCGGGCCTGGGAGAACTACCACCGCATCCTCGCCGCGGAAGCACACATGCGGCACATCCAGTTCCGTGAGGAAACCCGGTATCCGGGGTACTACTACCGCATGGATTTTCTGGACCTGGACGACGACAACTGGAAATGCTTTGTGAATTCAACCTACAACCGTGACACCGGCGAATGGAACTTGAAGAAGGTTCCGTACAAACAACTGGTCAAGCACGGTGAAGGCGAACCGGAGGGTCTGGCGCGCGACGGAAGTCCGGTCTAGACTCGACCATCACGCCGTTTCAAAAAGCCGGGCATCTTGTATGCCCGGCTTTTTTTTCTGACTAAGTCGACTCCGTGCAGCCGGCCGGCAGCAGTTATTGGTAAGATATGCGGGTGCAGCGGACACCGTCTACCGCACGCAATTACTTGAGAGGTTATCCCATGGTCGCCGACGATTCAGACAAAATCAAAACCGAGCTCCCGTATGCCAGTCCCGTGCAACCGGTGGAATTGGGACTGGATGATGAAATTCAATTTAATTGCCATAAAGGCGTCGCATGCTTCAATGCGTGCTGTAAGAACATCGATATACAGATCACGCCTTACGACATTTTGCGCCTAAAGCGGCGCCTGGGGTTGAAATCCTCCGAATTTGTCGCTCGCTACACCACGCCGTTCGCGATGGATTTTCATAATATGCCGGGGCTCAAGCTGAACACCAAGCCCGGCACCAGCGAGTGTGTGTTTCTCAAAGAGGAGGGTTGCGGCGTATACGAAGACCGACCGGCGGCGTGCCGTTACTACGCGCTGGGTAGCATGGGTGTGCGCAAGAAGGACAGCGCTGCTGTGGAGGATATATTTTTCGTGGTCAAGGAGGACCACTGCCTCGGTCATCAGGAGCCTCGCACACTGACGGTGCGCCAATACCGCAGCGAACAGGGATGCGACGAATACGACGAGCACAACCGCGCATGGCGGGACGTGATTCTCAAAAAGCGCTCCAGCGGCCCCACCGTGGGGGCGCCCTCGGAGAGATCGCTGCAGCTTTTCGATATGTGCAGCTACGACGTCGATAGTTTCCGCGAATTCATCCAGACCCAGGGATTTAACGAGGTCTTTGATATCGATGAGGCAACCAAGAAAACACTGATCGACGACGAGGATCAGCTGCTGGAATTTGCATTGCGTTTTCTGAAACAAGTGCTGTTTGGAGAGCAAAGCATTCCGGTCAAGCCGGATGCACGGGACAAACGCTTGGCGCGTCGAAAATCGAAGCCGGGTCCCCAGGGGGATGACGGCGATGACGGGCCGGACGCCGCTGCCGACTCGCCTTAGTCGAGACTCTCCAATCTGATCGGGTCCCCGTCCCGGGCTGCGCGTAAGGCATCTACCGGCTCGACGGCGCGGCCCCATATATTGGTCTTGGCGGCGAGTCGAATTTCATCGCCCACGGAAATCGGAGTCCTGCCGTACCCGATGGCGATACTGTTGCCTTCGACCCAGAATGCCAGATCACCGGCCTCAACCACATCCCTGGCATCGGATTCCCGGATCACCTTGATCGGTGTTGCGAAATAGACTTCCTCGCCCCAGGTGCGCGCCTCGGACTCGATGGGAAGCGAGTTGTAGATGGCGTCGGCGGTGGGGGTATCATATAGTTCAGCGGTCAGTTCGACAGGCCCGATTATCATTTTCAGCTTGCGCATTAAGCTACTCCTGTGCAGAGAACTCGGTGAGCGATTTGATATGGTTCCTAACTATAGTCAGCTTAATCCACATTGACCAAACATTCATGGATTGTATGCGGCGCAATTGTTTATGATGCATATAATTTTATCGATGCTGTCCCTGCTACGCGGATACCGTTGCTGGCGGGTTGCAGCGCGTGATTGTCCGATTCAGTGCATGTTTACACTTTGGGCTGACAGGTGACGACGCGGAGATTCAAAGATCTTTATCTGATCGATGCCAGTATCTACGTGTTCCGGGCCTGGTTTTCGCTCCCGGACACGTTGAACGCCGATGATGGCGCTCCGGTGAATGCGGTATACGGCTACTTGCGATTCTTGACTGAATTTCTGGAAAAGACGACACCGGAGTATGTCGCGGTCGCTTTCGATGAGAGCCTGACCACGTCGTTTCGCAACGAAATATATCCCGAGTACAAGGCGAACCGGGATTTACCGCCGCCGGAGTTGGAAAGGCAATTCGAGGCTTGTCGGCGGTTTACCCGCGCATTGGGTTTGCGCAGTTTCTGTCACCAAAGGTTTGAGGCCGATGATCTGATCGCGACCATCGCCCATCAAATGCGAGGTCAGGGTTTCCGTAATATCGTAGTCAGCGCCGATAAGGATTTGACCCAGGTGTTGAGAGGCTCGGACCTGTGGTGGGACTATGCGCGGAATCGCACCCTCGATGTGGACGGCGTCGAACGGCACTTCGGGGTTCGCAGTGAGCAGATTCACGATTACCTGGCGTTGGTAGGCGACGCGGTGGATAATATTCCCGGCGTACCCGGTGTGGGACCTAAAACCGCGGTTCGTTTATTGCGCGTGTATCCCGATCTGGACGCGCTGTATGCTAATCTGGAACACATACCGCAACTTGCGATCCGCGGGGCGGGCCGTATTGCGGAAAATCTGCAACGTAACCGGGAACAGGTGTTTATGTCGCGCACCTTGGCCACCGTTGCCTTGGATGCACCGTTGGCCGTGGGCGCGGATACGCTCCGAATGGAGGCGCGCGATGAGCAAATCCTGGCCGATCTCGTCAAATGGATGACGCGCGGGGATGGATATCTAGACAGAATCAGGGCGGTATTGCCGACGCCGTAACGGCGGACTGCGGGGATGGGGCGGTGAATCCAATGTCTAAACGCGACATCTGTCCAATGGTGGTGCAAGGTGGGATCAGGCCCCCGCTTCGCCGGCGCCCATTATATAATTCCGGCCCAGGTAAACGACTGGTGCGATGATGTACGCCGCCTATTTCGGGCTTTCCGAGCCGCCTTTTTCGATATCCCCGGATCCTCGCTATCTGTATATGAGTACGCGGCACCGGGAGGCGATGGCGCACCTGCTGTACGGCGTCCAGCAATCCGGGGGCTTTCTGCAGCTCACCGGAGAGGTGGGAACCGGCAAGACCACGCTGTGCCGGTGTTTGTTGTCGCAATTGCCGGACAACGTAGACGTCGCCATGCTGCTCAATCCAAATCTGGACGAGAACGAGCTTCTCGCGGCTATTTGTGATGAGTTGAAGATAGAGTATTCGGCGCAGGCGACGCCGAAACAGCTGTTGGGCCTGCTCAATGATTATCTATTGCAGCGATTCGCCGAGGGCCGGCATACGGTGCTGATTTTCGACGAGGCGCAGCTCCTGTCCCGGGGAGTATTGGAACAGATTCGGTTGCTCACCAACCTCGAGACAACTACCCGGAAGCTGTTACAGATTATTCTCATTGGTCAACCCGAGTTGGCCAAGGTCCTGCGCCGGGATGACCTGCGCCAGCTCAATCAGCGCATCACCGCGCGTTATCACCTCGAGCCGTTATCCAGCCAAGAGACCTCCGAATACATTCGTTATCGTTTGGAGGTCGCCGGCTGCGGGAAACCGCTGTTCACCGATGCCGCGGTGCAACAGGTGTATTGGAATTCGGAAGGAGTGCCGCGCCTGGTCAATGTGATTTGTGATCGTGCCCTCATGGGGGCCTACTCCCAGGACAAACCCCAAGTGACACGATCCATCGCTCGACACGCGGCGATCGAGGTTCTGGGTGAGGAGCAGGAAAAAACCGGCGCGAGACATTGGCTGTGGTTGCCGGCGGCGGCGTCATTGGCGGCGTTGTTGGTGTTCACCATGGCGGGTGATCGAGTGATGGACTGGACATCCGGATTGCGCGTGGTGGAAGACTTTCAGGCCGCGCTGTTCAAGCGTAATCAGCAGATATCGGTGGAGCCGGGCGAGGAGATGGCAGTTGACGCAGGGTCGCCGTCGGTAGTGGCCGCGGCCGCTGAAGTGGCGGAATCATCGACGGGGACCGAGTCGGATGCGACAGCCGGCGCCGCGCCGCGTACGCTTTCGGGTACAGTCGACGTGGAGTCTGGACAATCGCTGACACCGCTTCCGACTGCGCCTACTTTGATCACCTCCGTCGGGCCGCAGCCGATGATCGAGGCGTCGCACGTCGCTGCCATGGCAAAATTAGACCCGCCCTCGATCGCGGATTTGCTCCGCGAATACGCGGCGCTCAACGGCAAGGCGGAGGCGTTCGCCCGATTGACCTCGCTTTGGGGCGCGCGCCTGGATGTGCTCGACAATAACCGCGTGTGCCGGGAGATTGAGCGAACAGGACTGCGCTGTTTCAAGAGCCGCGGTACCTGGAACAATTTGCGCAGCCACAATCGCGCCGCGATACTGGTGTTAAAGTCTCCGGCGGATATTGCTCATCACGTCGTCATAACCCGGGTGACGGATGGACGCGTCAGCCTGGACTTCGCCGGCGAACAAGTCACATACACGATTTCCGAGTTAGATCCATACTGGTTCGGCGAATACTGGTTGTTGTGGCGGCCGCCGCCTCTGCGCAGTCTGCAGCTGTCGCTGCATGATGCCGGCGCGGATGTCCTGTGGCTGCGTCAAGCGCTCAATCGCGTGGCTTTCTCGCAAGGAGACAATATACGGCTCGAAGAGACTGGAGCGGTATTTGATACGCTACTCCTGGAGCGGGTGATCGAATTCCAGAGGCGCAATTCACTCGGCGCCGATGGTGTGGTGGGCATCGAGACACTGATGCGTCTGAACACCGTGCTAAGAGGTGACGAATTACCATTGTTGACCGCAACGCCGACGGGTTGAAATGTCGTACATACTTGATGCTTTGAAGAAATCGGAACGTGAGCGGTCTCTAGGTCATGTTCCGACGCTGAATACCGTGCACAGCTATCCAACGTCGTCTATCAATCGCCGTGGTTTATGGTTGGCGTTGGCGCTGTTGATCATTCTGGCGCTCATCGGGGTGACGATATACGGTGTTATGTTTTGGGGGCACGGCGAAGCCTTGCGATCCGCGGACCGGAGAGCGGACACCTCGACCTCCGCCGTGAGTCGCCCCGTCGATCCGCAAAAACCCATCGCCAACCCGGTTGCCGATCCTCGGCCAACCGCCACGAAAACCAAGAGCGTCGAGGCCAAGGGCGCCGAACCGGTCCGGCGCTCAACCACCCTCCCGGTGGCCACTGCGCGGACGCCGAAGCGCTATCCCACCATCAACGATCTGGATGGCGACGTGCGCCAAAGCTTGTCCGATATCGTCGTCAACGTCGTATCTTATTCCGAGCAGCCCAGTCGCCGGTTCGTGATGATAAATCAAAATATCTATCGCCAGGGTCAGAGCGTAAACGGCCGCCTCACGGTGGTTGAAATCAAACCCGAGGGCGCCATATTGAGTTTCCAGGGACGAGAATTTCTCGCCATGCCATAATCTTACCGTGTTGCGATTTTTCACATAGTTACGCATGCAACATGGTATAATTCGCTTCACGGGTGGGGGTAAATCAATTAATTAAACTCTGTTCGGGCAGCATGATTGTTGCTCGATCGCTGCTTCGACGCGGTGACACCGCCGGCGGTAGACCGCAACACGCGCTGCAACTGCGGCGTTCCGGATTTGCGGCAAGCTGATCGACGATCCGTGTCGCGACGGTTTGCGAGCATGCACATCGCCCCCGGGTGGGGACAACAAATGACGTGTAATATCATACAGTTTCTGAAAGTGCTGAGCCATCCACAGCGTCTTTGCATGACGCTGGACATGCTGCGCAGAGAACGGTCGGTGGGCGAGTTGGCGCACAGCCTTGGGGTCTCGGCTTCCACCGCGTCGCAGCATTTGTCTCGTCTTCGTGACAGCGGCGTGGTGACCGGTACCCGCCGGGCACAAAAAATATACTACCGCATCGCCGACGAGTGCCCCGTGGTTGAACTGGTCAAGGTTCTCTCGGAGTTGTTCGTCGCCAACGATTGCAACACGCCGCGAAGTTTGGCTTCTTAGCCCGCATTTCTCACCAGGATCCCGGATGCTGGCGAAGAGACCGGGCGACTGGACGCCGCGCTGGAACGAAACCCATAGCCGTAGCTATGGGTTTAGAATTGACGTCACGAGTCATCCCGGGGGGTGCCAGGAATAGTAGCTGGGCGTCTGGTGAGAAATGCGGGTTAGATCTTGTCCTGACCCGCGAGGTACAACCAGGTCTCCACAACCGTATCCGGGTTGAGGGAAATACTGCTTATACCCTGATCCATTAACCAGCGCGCCAGATCTGGGTGATCCGACGGTCCTTGACCGCAGATGCCGATATACTTGTTCGCACGGTTACAGGCCTGAATCGCTCGGCGCAACAACTCCTTCACTGCCGGATCGCGTTCGTCGAATAGGTGAGCTATGACGGCGGAGTCGCGGTCCAGGCCGAGTGTCAACTGTGTGAGGTCGTTGGAGCCGATGGAGAAACCGTCGAAACGCTCGAGAAATTGCTCCGCCAACAGGGCATTGGAAGGAATCTCGCACATCATGATGATCTTGAGGTCGTTGCCGCCCCGCTGCAATCCGTTATCCGCGAGCAAGGCAAGTACCCGGTCTGCTTCCGCGACGGTGCGGACGAAAGGAATCATGATCCACACATTCGTCAAACCCATTTCGTCACGCACAAACTTGAGGGCGCGACATTCCAACTCGAAGCAATCGCGAAACGATTCGCTCACATACCGCGCCGCACCGCGAAAACCCAGCATCGGGTTTTCTTCACGGGGTTCGTATCGCTCCCCGCCCAGCATGTTTGCGTATTCGTTGGACTTGAAGTCGGACAATCGTACGATCACCGCTTGCGGGGTAAACGCCGCGGCCAACGTCGAGATTCCCTCGATTAGTTTTTGCACATAAAAGTCGACCGGTCCCTCGTATCCGGCGCTGCGGCGGTCAATTTCTTCTCTGACGGCGAGGTCTTGTTGCCTGTAATCCAGCAACGCCTTGGGGTGTATACCGATCGTGTTGTTAATGATGAACTCCAGACGCGCAAGCCCGATGCCGGCGTTCGGAAGCCACTGGAAGTCGAACGCCCGTTCCGGGTTGCCGATGTTCATGCTGATTTTGAACGGCAGTTCCGGCATCTTTTCGAGGCTGATTTCGCGCACTTCGAAGTCGAGGATGCCGTTGTATATCTTCCCGGTGTCGCCCTCCGCACACGATACCGTGACCTGCATCCCGGTGGATAATATCCCGGTGGCGTCACTGCAGCCGACGACGGCCGGTGAACCGAGTTCGCGCGCGACAATGGCGGCGTGACACGTGCGTCCGCCTCGGTTGGTGACTATGGCGGCCGCGCGCTTCATCACCGGTTCCCAATCCGGGTCGGTCATGTCGGTGACCAAAACATCGCCTTCCCGCACCATGGACAGTTCATCAACAGTGGGTACGACACGAACGATTCCGGCGCCGATGCGCTTTCCAATGCTGCGGCCGGTGACCAGCACCTCTCCATCCTGCGTGAGGCGGTAACGTTTCAGTATCCCTTTGTTGCCGCGGCTCTCCACCGTCTCCGGGCGCGCCTGCAGGATGTACAGGCGACCGTCTCTACCATCCTTTCCCCACTCGATATCCATCGGCCGCCCGTAGTGTTCTTCGATGGATATCGCCATTCGCGCCAGCGCGTGCACATCTTCGTCATCCAGAGAAAAAACCAGACGGTCGGCGTCCTCAACGGTCACGGTGTCTACCGACCGACCGTCCGCCTGTGCATAAACCATCTTAGTCGTCTTGCTGCCCAGAGTCCGCCGTAGAATTGCGGGGCGGTGCGCCTGCAAAGTAGGTTTGTGTACATAAAACTCATCCGGATTCACTGATCCCTGCACTACGCTTTCGCCCAAACCGTAGGACGCGTTGATAAAAACGACATCCGGAAATCCGGATTCGGTATCGATACTGAACATCACACCGCTCGCGCCAAGATCGCTGCGCACCATTTGTTGAACGCCCGCGGAAAGGGCCACCCGGCCATGGTTGAATCCATGATGCACGCGATAGGAAATTGCGCGGTCGTTGTACAGGGACGCATATACCGCCTTGATCGCGTCCATCAGCGCGTCGTGCCCCATGACGTTGAGAAAGGTCTCCTGCTGGCCGGCAAAAGATGCTTCGGGTAAATCCTCGGCGGTGGCGGACGAACGCACCGCGACCGATCCCCCGGTTCGTGTTTGTCGCGCCAACTTGTCGTAGGCGCCCAGAATCGCGTCACGCAGAGGTTGCGGAAACGGTGTGTCCTCGATCCACCGACGAATTTCACTTGCGGTCGCGGTCAGCGCGTCGATGTCATCGGCGTCGAGGTCACGCAATACGTCGGTAATGCGTTTGTCAAGTCCGTCCTGGCGTAGAAAATCCCGATAGGCGTCGGCCGTGGTGGCGAATCCGTTCGGTACTGTGATCCCGCGGTGTGTCAGATGACATATCATCTCGCCCAAAGACGCGTTCTTGCCGCCGACCCGGGCGACGTCCCGCATGCCCAGGGAGTCGAACCACAAGATGTAATCGCCCATGCGCACTACTTCAGAGGTAATTTTGTGTGACAATCAATGATCCAATCCTCTTTGGGCGCGCCGCTGTAGGGCGCCGCAAACGAATGCAATGAAGGAACGCTACGCGTTTATAGTTTCCGACCGCACCGGGATCACGGCGCAAACCATGGGGCAGATGTTGCTCAGCCAATTTCCGCCGATCAAGTTCAAGACGGTGTCCTTGCCGTTCACGGATACCGTTGAAAAGGCGCAACAAGCCGTGGTTCAAATAGACTCGGCCGTGGGTGAGAGTGCAGCAACCCCGCTGGTGTTTGCGACCTTGATCGACGATACGATACGTCAAATCATTTCCCGCAGCAACGGTGTGTTTTTCGACATGATTGGTCAGTTTATCGAACCCCTGGAGAAGGAATTGGGCGTCGAGTCGTCCCATACCATCGGCAGTTCGCATGGCGTAATTGATCCGGAGAAATACACGAGCCGGATCGCGGCGGTGAACTTCGCAATCCGCACGGATGATGGGGTTCACATCGGCAGTTATGACCAAGCATCGGTGGTCATCGTCGGAGTATCGCGTACCGGCAAGACTCCAACCAGCCTGTACCTGTCGCTGCAATTCGGTATCCGTGTTGCGAATTATCCGCTCACGCCCGCCGACCTGGACACCGGTCGAGTGCCGAGGGCGATCGAAAAGTATCGCGATAAATTGTTTGGGCTCAGTATTGATCCGCAGCGTCTGGCGCAGATTCGTCAAGAGCGATTTGCCGAAGGGAGCTACGCACAGCTAAGGCAGTGTCAATACGAGGTAAGCCGAGCGGAGGCGCTGTTCCGCAAGGAGAAGATCCCCTTCGTCGATGCCACCGCTAAATCCATTGAGGAGCTTGCGACCACTATTATTCATATGGCGGGGCTTAGGCGGGATCTGGTATGAATTTCATTTCCCCCGTGTGTCGCAATATGTCCCGGTGCGATAGTCATGTGATTTATAATCCCCCGTTTTTTCACACACGGAATCTTTGACGTCCATGCCGATCTACGAGTTTTACTGCCGCGACTGCCATACCATCTTTAATTTTTTCTCGCGGCGTATCGATACCGAAACGACCCCGAGCTGCCCCAAGTGCCAATTACCTCAACTGCAACGGCAGGTGTCCTTGTTTTCCGTTTCCAGGGGACTCGAGCAGGATTCCGAGAACGAGATTCTTGGCGACATCGATGAAGCCAAACTCGAGCGCGCAATGATGTCGTTAGCGGGTGAGATGGAGGGCATGGATGAGGACGACCCCAAGCAGGCCGCGCGGCTGATGCGCAAGCTGTTTGATGCCAGCGGCATGAAGGTCGGTGATGGCATGGACGAGGCGATACGGCGCATGGAGGCGGGTGAAGATCCGGATGCGATTGAGCAAGATTTGGGCGATGTGTTGGAGGCGGAAGATCCATTCGCGGCCAAGTCGCGGCCGCGCTTGAGTGATTTACGCCGCAAGTATCTGCCGCCCAAGGTCGACGAAACCCTATATGAGCTGTAGGCGCATGCCGTGTGGGGGTGGCTTTCACTGCAGACCACGTGCAGCACGAGCAGCCGCGAACGGAACAATACTGCCCTGGGGCCGAAGCGAGGGTAAACGCCCGGGACACGCCGTGAATACATCCATGTAGGCTCGGTGCCCAGCTACTATTCTTGGCAAGCCGCACCAAGATGTCATGCCTCCTGCTCGGAGTTTGACGTTACGAGTATTGTTATCGCTTACCAGGAATAGTAGCTGGACAACGGTCCCGGGAATTTCCGCCCGGCCCAGCCCGTAGCGGAAGTTGTTGATAGCAGTTTTTGGTCGCGAACCTTAAGGACGGCAGCGGCGGTCGCCGCAACGTAATCAATTGCGTTGCCGGCGCGGCGCCAAGGCTTGTCTGGCCGGTGCGGCACGGTATAATCCGCCGCCCCGTTGTTGATTGAGTGCCCGATGTCTGTATTTATTGACGAAGTCTCCAGGCGGCGAACCTTCGCCATCATCTCGCACCCGGACGCCGGTAAAACCACAATGACCGAAAGGCTATTGGTGTACGGCGGCGCAGTGCAGCTTGCCGGCACGGTGAAAGCGAGAAAAGCGGGTCGCTACGCAACGTCGGACTGGATGGAGCTGGAAAAGCAGCGCGGCATTTCAGTTACGTCCTCGGTGATGCAGTTCGCCTACCGCGACCATATCATTAATTTATTGGATACGCCCGGACACGCGGACTTTTCGGAAGACACGTATCGCACGCTTACCGCAGTTGATTCGGCGCTTATGGTCATAGACGCCGCGAAGGGTGTGGAGGAGCGCACCATAAAATTGATGGAGGTGTGCCGTCTACGCGATACGCCGATAATGAGCTTTGTAAACAAGATGGACCGCGATAGCCGTGATTCCATCGATCTGCTGGATGAGGTCGAATCGGTATTGAAGATCGACTGTGCTCCCATGACCTGGCCCATCGGCACCGGCGCCCGGTTCAGGGGCATCTACCGTTTTACCGACGACAGCGTGTTGCTGTTCGGCGGCCGTGGCGAGAATCCGCCGCAGGACACGGTAATCGATGGATTGCACAACGCAGACCTGGATCAACAGCTTGGAGTCGAGGCTGCGGAGTTGCGGGAACAGGTAGCGCTGGTGCGGGGGGCAAGTCATGCGTTTGATGAAGACGCCTATCTGCAAGGAAGATTGACCCCGGTATTTTTTGGTTCCGCGTTGCATGACCATGGTGTCCGGGAGTTGCTCAATCATTTTGTAGCGCATGCACCATCACCGACAGCCCGCCAGTCCGCGAATCGTGACGTATCCCCGGAGGAGGTTGAGTTCTCCGGTTTCGTATTCAAGATTCAAGCGAACATGGATCCGGCCCATCATGATCGCATTGCCTTTGTGCGGATTACTTCGGGCCGATTTATAAAAGGCATGAAACTGCACCATGTGCGCGTGGGCCGCGATCTTACCGTCCACAACGCGGTCACTTTTATGGCGTCTAAACGCGGTCAAGCGGACGAAGCCTATCCCGGGGACATTATCGGGCTGCACAATCACGGCACCATTCAAATCGGAGACACCTTCACTGAGGGTGAGAACTTGAAATTTTCGGGAATTCCCAACTTTGCTCCGGAGTTGTTTCGACGCGTCCAACTGCGGGATCCATTGCGGGCCAAGGCGTTGCACAAGGGTGTGGAACAGTTGAGCGAGGAGGGGGCAACTCAATTGTTTCGGCCACTGACCAACAATGACTTGATTCTAGGCGCGGTCGGCGCGCTACAATTTGACGTGGTTGCGCATCGACTACGCCACGAGTACGGTGTCGAATGCACCTTTGAGCCGATTGGCGTGGCCACGGCGCGCTGGGTTCATTGTGATGATCCGAAACGAGAAGAGGAGTTTCGCCACAAGGTCGAAAATCACCTCGCGGTTGACGGGACCGGCAGCCTGGCTTACATAGCGCCGAATATGGTCAATCTGCGACTCACCACCGAGCGCTGGCCGGACGTTGAATTTCGAGCCACCCGTGAACATTAACTGGTGATTCTTATGGGCGCATAAATACCGCCTGTTTCAACCGGGCGAAGACAACCGTAGAATCGAGAGGCAGCGGGCAGGCAGCCGCTTAACGGTGGGATTCGGAGCTTGGCGAGCAGCGTGGATTTGTATTTTCCCAACGTGACAGTTGGGTTAAATAATTTTAATCTTTATGCCCCCCTACTCTGAGGGAAAACTGTACAATGATTCAAAACGAGCACGAGTTAAACTGATGCACTCGATAAAGCAACTTTCGACGCTGTGGCTGCTGGTAACGGCGCTGTCTATCGTCACGGGCGTGCAGGCGGACGCAGGCACCGACAATCCCGTGACGGCGTATCCCAACATGATGTCCCAGATGATGGGTGGCGCGACCACCGGTCAAGCCCCCCTGATGGCCCCGGTGCCGGGCAATCCCATGTCGACCAGCGGGCCAATGATGAACCCGATGGCGATGGGCGGATCGATGATGAACCCGATGGCGATGGGCGGATCGATGATGAACCCGATGGCGATGGGCGGATCGATGATGAACATCGATGATGAACCCGATGGCGATGGGTGGGTCGATGATGAACCCGATGGCGATGGGCGGATCGATGATGAACCCGATGGCGATGGGCGGATCGATGATGAACCCGATGGCGATGGGCGGGTCGATGATGAACCCGATGGGTGCTATGTTCAATCCGATGATGCTGGCGCCGATGATGATGAATCCCATGATGATGGCGCCAATGATGTTTCCCATGATGATGGGACCGATGGCGGCCCCGATGATGATGCCGATGACCGGCATGATGAATCCAATGACATCGATGACCAATCCACTGGGGATGGTCAATCCGGGCATGACCCCGCCGGGCGCGGCGATGCCATACGGCAATCAGCCTGCGCCTGAGTCGCAGAAAAATTTCATGGACCAGTGGATGCAGCGGATGCAAGAGATAGCGCCCAGGCCTGAGAAGAAATAAACCCTTTCCTTAACCGACTACCAAGAGGAAAATCATATGCGTAAATTGCTGTTTGTGGGAAGCGCGCTGACCATTGCGCTTTCGTCGTCAAATGTTATCGCCGACGGTAAGGCCACCTACGATGCATCATGTGCCGCCTGTCATGCGGCGGGCGTGGCCGGTGCACCCAAGACCGGCGACAGCGGTGCTTGGAAAGACCGTGTCGGCCAAGGTATGGATGTCCTGGTGGAGCATGCGGTCAAGGGATATCAAGGCAAGGCCGGCTACATGCCGCCCAAGGGAGGCTTTGCCAATCTCAGCGACGACGAAGTCAAAGCGGCCGTTGAATATATGGTCGAGAATTCCAAATAGTCCGTCGATTTGACGAATGCATGAGGCGCGGGACATCGATGTCCCGCGCCTTTTTTGCGTGTGCGCGAACCATGGGAAAATTTGTCGTAAACGCGGTTCGGCGGGATGCCCGATTTTGCCGCGGTGCGTGCCGGCTGCTTTGATTCACCCGCTATACCCCGGAACCGGTACATCTCGCGGGGTGAATATTATGTTGATTCCTAACAAACTGGCGTTCTTCTGGGCGTTGCCGTTCGCCGCGGGGGTTGCAAACGGGGACCTGCGCGATGAAGTGGAAGAGGTTATGTCCCTAGCCCGCATTTCTCACCAGGCGCCCAGCTACTATTCCTGGCACCCCCCGGGATGACTCGTGACGTCAATTCTATGAAGAGACAGCTTAATTTCCTGTGGTGAGAAATGCGGGCTAGCCGAGGTGGGCCCGGCACAGGCGCAGCAATACGTGGAAATTGGCTACCGTTTAATCGTCGTTGAATGAACCCTGAGTACCAGCGGCTGTTTGATCTGGCTCAGCGCCAGCGAGACCGGCCCCCTTGCGGCCGCTACGCGCCCAGCCCATCCGGACCCTTGCACCTGGGAAATGCGCGCACCGCGATGCTGGCCTGGCTGCAGGCGCGTCTCAACGGTGGTCGATTCATCATGCGCATGGAGGACCTCGATCGGGCCAGGGTGCGACCGGGCAGCGCCAGGCAAATTGTCGATGATCTGCGTTGGATTGGCCTGGATTGGGATGAAGGTCCGGACGTCGGCGGTGGAACAGGTCCCTACGAGCAATCGGCCCGTGATGGAATCTATGCCATGGCATTGTCCCGGTTATGCAATTCCCGCCGGTTGTTTGCCTGTTATTGTTCCCGCAAGGATATTCGGCAGGCGGCCAGCGCGCCCCACGGGCGTGACGGTCCCATTTATCCGGGAACCTGCCGCGAACGTGGGTCAGATGATGACACACAACGCGGTCGTTCGGCGGCGTTGCGTTATCGGGTCAGTGCCGGACAGATAAGGGTCGAGGATGTGGTCGCGGGTCCCATCGTCCAGGACCTCAGCCGCGATGTTGGCGATTTCGTCGTTCGGCGGGCAGACGGAGTATTCGCCTATCAGCTCGCCGTGGTGGTCGACGATGCGCTAATGGGCGTCACCGACGTTGTTCGTGGTGTCGACCTTTGCGAGTCCACGCCGCGGCAAGTAGCCCTGTTCCGTGCGCTGAACTTGCCAACGCCGCGCTACTGGCATGTATCGCTGATGGTGGACGAAGAAGGAAAACGCATGTCCAAGCGCGATGGTTCGGCGTCGGTCATGGAGTTTCGCGCCCGTGGCGGAAAACCGGCGAAGCTGGTCGGGCAATTCGCGGCTTCGCTCGGCTTGTGCCCCCCGGATACGGCGGTCTCCGTGCAGGAACTGCTCAGAACTCACGATCTATCCTCGTTCACCCACGCTTTACGAGCCGCTGATTGAGGCGACGTGCCCGGTTAGCCGCAGACGATGGTCTTGCCGGACGCAGCACTCGCCGACACCGCCTCGGTGAACTCCATATAGCGCACGCCTTCCTGGAATGTCGTCAGCTTGACGGTTTCGATTCCGCGGATGGCATTGATAAATTCCTGTTCAACTCGCCATTGGCCCTGTGACTTCTCGGGGATATCGACTTCAGTCAATGCCTGATCGCCCCGGCTGCCGCGGTAGAGTGTTCGAGTGACCGCATCCAAGCGCAACGTCCCCTGGGTGCCGAACAGCCAGATGTCTGCAGTAGGCTGCGCCAGGCCGAGGACCGCGCTGAACTGCATTCGCGCTTGGGCGCCACAGTCCATCTCGGCAATGATATCGACGTGATCCGGCACCCGGACCCCCACCGCACGTTCACCGTCGGATGTCGTACGCAGCTTTACTACCTGACGGCAGCGGGCGAATACGCTGCGCGCATGTCCAATCCAGCGCGCCAACGCTTCATACCAGATGCCCATCATCATGATATTGAGTCCGCTGAACCGAATATCCTGCCGCCATGTCATCGGTGACTCGAAATCCGGAAACTCGCCGGTGGCGTGGCGCATCTCAATCGCGATGAGCTCGCCCAAATGCCCGTCGCGTACGATCTCCTGAATCGTCCGGTCAAACTGCAGGGTGAACGGCGACGGTACGATCTGCGCAACCAGGGACGGATGCGCCTCGCTGGTCTCGAGCATGGCGCGGGCTTCGGCGGCATTCACGGCCATCCGCGCTTCACACAACACATGTTTACCCGCGTCCAATGCCGCACAGCTCAATCTCTTGTGCATATTTGGCCAGGTGCCGATGACAATGGCATCCAATTCGGGGTTATCGATTACCTCTCGCCACGTGTCGTGCACTTTGGGGATGCCGAACTCGTCCGCGACTTGTTTTCCCGACTCCATGCTGCGGTTACAAACGCTTACTATCTCGACGCTGTCTAGGGCCTGCAGCCCTGGGATATGCATCTTGCGGGTGTTGGCGCCGGCGCCGATGACGCCGACTTTGATGTGTTGCTCCGCCATTGCTACCTGTGCTTAGGGTTAGAACATATAATGCGTATTATTCAACAGCCGGCGCAGAAACGCGAACCTGATGCATTGTGAATAGGTCGAAATCCGACGATGAAACGATTCAACGATTTACTAAGAGCGGTACAGGACGAAGTTAAAGAACTCTACCCTTGGGATCTCGCCGACAAACTTGATAGAACTCCGCAACCGCTTATCCTCGATGTGCGTGAACCTTATGAGTTCGATGCGATGCATATCGATGGGTCCCTGCTCGTGCCTCGCGGAGTACTCGAGACCGCATGCGAGTATGGGTATGAAGAAACCGTTCCGGAACTGGTAACAGCCCGCGAACGGGAAATTGTCGTGGTATGCCGATCGGGGAATCGCAGCTTGCTCGCCGCCCACACCATGAAGCAGATGGGCTACAAGAACGTTTGGTCGCTCAAGACCGGCTTGCGCGGTTGGAATGACTACGAGCAGGGGCTGGTTGACGCAGGCGGTAACACGATCAGCATCGATGCCGGGGATGAATACTTCATTCCCAAGGTAACTCCGGAGCAATCGGGGGAGGCTGATTCCTCCGGGTAGCGCGAACCGGATTCAATGGAAGAACCAGTAACCCACTGTGATTGCGGTAATTATGCCGATGAGGTCCGCAATCAAGCCACAGGTCACTGCGTGTCGAACCCGGCGGATGCCGACGCTGCCGAAGTACACCGCCAGCACGTAGAATGTCGTCTCGGTGCTGCCCTGCACAATAGCCGCCACGGTGGCGGGAAACGAGTCCACGCCATAGGTGTCCATGGTCTCCAACATCATCGCGCGCGCGCCGCTGCCGCTCAGCGGTTTCATGAATGCGGTGGGCAGCGCGGGTACGAAATCGGTGTTGATTCCCAGCCACTCGACTGTCACCCGCAATACCGACAACAGCAAGTCCAACGCACCGCTCGCCCGTAACACACCGATGGCGACCAACATACCGACGAGAAAGGGAATGAGCTTGATGCAAACGTCGAATCCCTGTTTGGCCCCGTCTATGAATGCCTCGTACACATTGACGCGCCGGTACCAGCCTGTGATCAGGAACGCGATCATGACGCCGAATAGTGCGAGGTTACCGATTAGGCTGGATTGCGCGCTCAGGGACGCCGTGCTGAGTCCGCCGAGATAGGTTATGAACAACGCCATGAACGCCGCGAACGCGCCGAAATATGCGAGCACCACCGGGTGCCACAACTTAAGTTTCTGGAACCATGCCACCAACAGCAGGCCGGCGAGCGAGGATGCCGATGTCGCCAATAAAATGGGAATGAATACCGCAGTGGGATCGGCAGCACCCTGCTGGGTGCGGTACAAAAATATCGTCACCGGCAGCAATGTCACCGACGACGTATTGAGCACCAGGAACAGGATCTGTGCATTGGTGGCAGTTTCCGGCGACGCGTTTAATGACTGCAGGTCCTGCATAGCCTTGAGGCCCATTGGCGTGGCGGCATTGTCGAGCCCCAGGACGTTGGCTGCCAGATTCATGGTCACCGAACCCACCGCGGGGTGTCCTGCCGGAACCTCTGGCATCAAATGGCGAAACAAGGGGCCCAGCCAACGCGCAAACAACTGAATCAAGCCGGCGCGTTCCGCTATCTGGAAAAAACCCAACCACAGGCACAACACGCCGACGAGACCGATCGCGATTTCCACGCCGAGTTTGGCCATGTCGAAGCTCGCGCCGACCACCTCGGCAAATACGTGAGAATCGCCGAACATAAGCCACTGATACAGCGTACTTATAAACGCGATCACGAAAAATCCAAGCCAAATAAGCGATAACATGATTCAATGCTCGGCGGTAGTGCGTGGTATTTACATACGTTCGCTGGCTAAAATTGTTGTATCGTAGCGTCGAGTAATACCATGTGTCGGACCGAAGTGCATCGCTCAGTATTCCACAGTATTCGCCTGTGGCTGATTATATTGGGAGCCGCGATACTGGTGGCGTGCGGCACCATCAAAGTCGCATATACAAAAGCCGATCGGATTTTGTTCCGCTACATGGATGAATACCTGGATCTAACTACCACGCAGAAGGAATTTTTGAAACCCGAACTGAAGCTGCGTCTCGATGAGCACCGGCGCGAGGAATTGCCACACTTCATTCGACTGTTAGACTTGGTGCACGAACATGGGCAGGACGAACTCAACGAAGCAGAAATCCGGGAGATTCTCGATTCGATCAGGCGGCTGTACAGGGCGGCCACACGCAAGACGGTGCTTGTCGTCGCGCCGGTTTTGGCGCAGTTGAACGCGGCACAGATTATGCACTTGTCGCGCAAGCTGGATGCCGCGAATCAGCGTTACCGCGCCGAGTATTTGGTGTTCAGTAAGGAAAACCGAAAATCGCGGCGGGGGAAACGAATAATCCGCCGGCTGCAGCGTTGGACCGGTCCACTAACCGACGCCCAGGAGCGCCTGGTGACGGGGCTGAGCGACAGTATTCCCGATACCTATGACGATTGGTACGAATACCGGGTTCGGCGGCAGCAGCAGATACTGGATATGTTGCGGCGGCCGGCCTCCGCGGATCAGTTGGCGCAAATTCTTAATGATTGGTGGGTTGAGCAGAACGGCGTTAGTCCCCAACTAGATACAAAGATACGGAAAACATGGGACGTCATTAGTGACATGATAGTAATGGTCGACGGTTCATTGACGCCTAAGCAGCGTGAGCGCGTATTGCGCCGGGTGAATGATATCAATCGCCAATTTCGATCTCTGGTTATCGACGATGACGAAAGATAAACGTCTGCCGACTCGATCCTCGGCGACTAAGGTTGCCGCATTCCTCGACAAAGTGGCATCCGCACCGGTGGTCAAGCCCGCGGGTCAACGCGGCCGGCTGATTTTCGCGCTGGACGCCACCGCGAGCCGGCAACCGACATGGGATCGCGCAACACATATCCAGACCCAGATGTTTACGAAGACCTCGAGCCTGGGTGGGCTGGAGATACAACTATGCTTTTATCGTGGTTATGGGGAATTCAACTACAGTCCCTGGTACGAACGGTCACGGGATTTACTCAAGCGGATGACTGCGGTGTTTTGCCTGGGCGGCCTGACCCAGATCCGTAAGGTTCTCAAACATGCGATCAAGGAATCCAAGAAGCAAAAGGTGCAAGCTTTGGTATTCGTCGGGGACTGCGTCGAGGAAGACGTGGATCAACTGAGCCAACTTGCCGGTGACCTGGGATTGCTCGGCGTGCCGGTATTTGTGTTTCACGAAGGACATGAAAGCCGTGCCGCCCGGGCCTTCGAGCACATCGCGCGTTTGAGCAATGGAGCCTATTGTCCATTCGACGCCGACAGTCCGCAGCAGCTCAAGGAACTGTTGAGCGCGGTAGCGGTGTATGCTGCGGGCGGGCGTCGCGCCCTCCAGGACTTCAGCAAGGACAAAGGGGGTCCGGTACGCCGTCTGGTGCACGAGCTCGGCAAACGGAACTGAAACGTGATTCTTCGCTTGTTGTTATTGTTTTTCGCGGTGGTGGGTGCGGCATTGCTGGTCCATTGGTTTCTCAAGGAGGATCCGCAGAAAGTAGCCCGATACCTGCGGCGTGGCGCGCTTTGGGCCGCGGTGATAGCGGTGTTGCTGCTGGCGGCAACGGGCCGTCTGCACTGGCTGTTCGCTCTGTTGGCCTCAACAGTTCCGTTCCTCGGCCGCCTGCTGTCCTTGCTCCGTTATGTTCCCATTGTTAGCCAAATATATACATTGATACAGAACACGCGCGCCGCGCGCGCCGCATCTACCGGGGCCGGGACGGCAGGGAGCGGAGGTAAGTCGCAGGTGGAGTCACGCTTTCTGCGCATGAGCCTGGATCACGACAGCGGTGAGTTGGACGGCGTGGTGCTGGAAGGCCGGTTCGTCGGCAAGCCACTGTCCGAACTCTCCTGGGAGCAGCTCATCACGCTGTTTGTTGAATACCGGCGGGAAGATGCGGAATCCGCGGCCTTAATGGAGGCTTATCTGGATCGTACCCGGGGCGAGGAGTGGCGTGAACACGTTGCCGCGGGTGGGACGCAAACGGACTATGGACCGACCAGCAGCCAGATGTCCGACCAAGAGGCGCGGGAGGTGCTCGGAGTTGCCGAGGCCGCGACCCGCGAGCAGATTATCGAAGCCCACCGCCGGTTGATGCAGAAGATCCACCCGGATCGCGGCGGCTCAACCTATCTTGCCGCGAAGATCAATCAGGCGAAAGACACACTGCTGAGTCGGAGTCCCTGATTGATCTGGATCAGTGGTATTGGGTCGCGGACCTGCCACACTTTTTGTCATGGATAATCACAGCGAGATCTTGTTGCTGGTGGTGTCTTTGTCCCTCGGCCTGCTGATCGGCACGGAAAGAGGTTGGCAGGAGCGCGAGGCGGAAGAGGGCACTCGTGTTGCGGGGGTGCGTACTTACGGTTTGATCAGCCTTCTCGGCGGTCTGGCGGCGTTGATCGGGAAGCAGCTGGGATGGGCGGTATTGGGCGTCATGTTCCTGGGGGTGTCGGTGGTGCTGGTGACGGTTTACGTGGTGAACCTTCGGCGCGGCGAAGATTCCGGCATCACCAGCCTGGTGGCCGGGTTGCTGTCGTTCAACCTCGGCGCCCTGGTGATATTGGGTTATGCGGTGCCGGCGGCTGCGGCTGCGGTAATCACCACGACAATCCTGGGTGTCAAACCGGTTTTGCATCGCTGGCTGCTGCGGCTGGAACAACAGGAGTTGCGCGCCGCGCTCAAGCTGTTGCTCATCTCGGTGGTCCTGCTTCCGGTATTGCCGGACCAGGGGTTCGGGCCGTGGCAGGCACTCAATCCATACGAACTGTGGTGGATGGTGGTGTTGATTGCCGGCATCTCGTTCAGCGGGTATTTCGCGATGAAAATCGCCGGGCCCGGCAAAGGCGCCATACTCACCGGGTTGTTTGCCGGTCTTGCGTCATCCACCGCCCTCACGCTGCACTTTTCGCGGCTGGCCCGGGCGCGGCCCGAGATCAGGTCGGCGTTAGTGCCCGGAATCCTGATCGCGTGCGCCACGCTATTTCCTCGTATGCTGTTGATCACTGCGGTAATCAATACAGGGTTATTTTATGAGCTGTTGGTTCCCGGCATTTTGATGTTTACCATTGTGTTGCTGCCGACCCTGCTGCGCTGGCGGGAGGGATTGATGGTGCAGCATGAATCGGCGCGGATCAAAAATCCCCTGGACCTTGCCGCCACGCTACGCTTCGGTGTGCTGCTTGCGGTAATCATGTTGCTCGCCGAGGGCTTACGGATGACCATGGGCGATGCGGGAATCTATTTGTTGGCGGCCACTTCGGGAATCGCGGATGTCGATGCCGTTAATCTGTCACTGGCGAGGATGAGTCTGGACGATCTGTCCATTAATATCGCCCGCGACAGCATCCTGATAGCTGTGTCGGTGAACACCGCGGTGAAGGGTCTGCTGGCCACTACCATCGGAGGACGTGAACTGACATTACCGGTCACCGCGCCATTGCTGGTGGCGGCTGTGGCGGGCTTGGGCTACATCCTGGGCGCGCCGACGTTTCTCGCTGGGATCTCCGGCCGGATTGCCTAACCCAGCTACTATTCTTGGCAAGCCGTACCAAAATCTTATGCCCCCTGCTAGCCCGAATATTGCACCAAGGCGGCGAAATTCAGCGTCAACAATATGATTGATATAGCTAATTCGTTAGAGTGCTTAAGTAACACTTTGTACCCGGG